>JANNSJ010000018.1:0-148472 GCA_031402435.1 Bacteroidota bacterium
CGTGGATTTCTTTGACCGGAATAGAACCGGGAGAACGAATACCGTACAGGCGATATTTAACCAACGTTGCATTTCATGTCACAATGGTGCGTCTCCTGCGGGCGGGCTGAGTCTTGCAACCATAGCCTCGGATATGACTCCGGTTCCCTCCAACTCGAACATGAGCGGAACAACCTCGGTGTATGATACACTGACTACGGCTGACAGATACAGGACGCGGACAAACGCGTTTACAGACTATGTTACCCAATCGGGTGCCCGCCGCAGTCCGCTGATGTGGGTGATGTATGGACGACAACTCAACAATGCAAACAACACTGACTATCGCACGCTGACCTATGATCACACCCAACTCTGGGCACGGGATCAATTCAACAGTATAAATCCGTTCCTTCCGGCGAACAGGGACCTGCTCACGTTGACAGAATGGATGGATGCCGGTGTGCAATATTCAAACACGATTTCACGATAGGTTGATGATGCTCCGGATGCTGTTTAACGTGATGATTGCTGCTGCCTGCTGTGTTTCGACGGTGTACGCGTTGGGGCCGGAGATGATAGGGAAGCCGGCCCCTGCGTTCACTCTCAGGACCGTTGATGGCTGTTCAGCGCTTTCGCTTGCCGATATGCGCGGGCAAGTGGTGATCATCGACTTTTGGGCGAGCTGGTGTGCCCCCTGCCAACGTTCGCTTCCGCAGCTTGCTGCGCTGGAGTCAGGAAAAGCAGGCATAAGAATACTTGCAATCAATATTGATGATGATCGTGCGAACGCCGTTGAGTTTCTGAAGCGCAACCGGGTGAAGTTGACATCGTTATTCGATGAGACGAAGAAGGTTGCCGACAGCTATGATGTCCCCGAGATGCCGTCTGCGCTCATCATTGACAAGAAGGGTGTTGTTCGGTTTGTGCATGCCGGATACACAGAACGTGACATTGAAATCATGAAGAAAGAAGTCGAAGGACTTTTGTAAGGGAAAACAAACATGAAGAATACTTTGTTCATTGTCGTTGCTCTCGTTCTCTTCTCCATTTGTGGCCTGGGGTGTGCGAGTGTTCGCGCATATGAAAGGGAAAAACTCGCAGACCCGATTATGGAACGACAAAACCAGTTTGCGAAGCAGACTCTTGAGCAAAAGTTCTTCTCGACGCGCGAGGGAAGTATTGGCGGGGCGGGCGGGATCGGTGGCGGCTGCGGCTGTGCAAAGTAAGAAAGTACAATGGTCAATCATTGGACATTAGGAATATTGACATGCAACGATTGAAAAGGCCTGTATCGCTTCTGTTGCTTCCCGTGATGGTGTTCTTCACCGTTGCTCCTGCACTTGCCGGCGGCGACCAGATGGGGTTCTCGTCCTACTACTTTTCAGACAGTGGCGAGAACAGCGTCGTGACAACATCGTTCAATTTGGCAAAAAAGATTTTCCAACAGACTGCTCTTCTGATTGACATCGAGCTGGATCATGTCACCGTTCCTGCCGTAACAGCGGTGACGGGAGCGACGAGGCCCCAGCGAAGGGTCAACGAGGCGTTTGAAAAAAGCAGGGGACAACTGATTGTCGGTGTTGAGCAGGGTCTCGGTCAGAGCACTACCATTGCCGCGAACGTGTACCGCAGTCAGGAACTCGACTATAGGTCTACAGCGCTCATTGGAACGCTTAGTCAGGAATTGAACGAGAAGAATACCACGATCACGGTTCGGGGACAATACAATGCGGACCTTGTTGGGAAGATCCTGACGAATGGTGATCTCGTCAACAACAAGAAGAAAGTCTATACAGCATCACTCAATATCTCCCAACTTTTGTCACCGACCACCGTGGCGGACCTGGGATACGACTTTGTTCATCTCAAGGGCTACCTCGGCGACCCGTATCGCCAGGTGCGGGTGACTGATGATAACGGCGTGTTTGTCATGACCGATGAGTTCCACCCGTCCAAACGTACACGTCATGCCGTGTCGGGAAAAATCTCGCAGATGATTCCGACGATCAAAGCGTCACTCATCGGCGGTTACAGGTACTATTTCGACAGCTGGAAGGTGAAGTCCCATACTGCCGATCTGAAGCTCAACAAGTATATCGTGAACGATTTGATTTTTGGTGTGAACTACCGCTACTACAGTCAGAGTGCGGCGTACTTCACCAAGGAAAAGTATGTCGGTCAGCAGTTCCTCGGTGCAGACTTACGAACAGCCGACTATAAGCTGAAACAGTTTGGATCCAACAATTTTGGGTTCAGTCTTGAGTATTTGTTCCGTGGATTGGGAAAGCTGAACCCCGACCTGGAGTTCCTGCAGAATTCGTCAATCGAGATAATGTATTTTCGATATTTTAATGATCTGGAGTTCTCGGCGAATATTCTCCAGGCAAGTCTGAAGTTTTCAATCTAATCCCCTGCAAGAATAACCGTGGAGGAAGTCATGAAACAGTTCTTCGTGAAGTGGTCGGTTGTCAGCATGGTGTTGACGTTTGGCGCGCGTGCTGGCGAGCAGGGAACGTCCCCCGAAAAGTTGGGTGCACACTGGGCCCGTGTTTCCGACGGAGCGCAAATTGGATTCGTGCTGGATGAATTGAGGGGACTTGCGCGTGGGCGAGGAAGCGAGAGGATCGTGCGGAAACACGTGGCCCGGGATGTATTGACGACGTCGATACTGAAGGCTGCCGCGACATCGTCAACTCGGGCGGACAATGTGCAGGCTGATATTTCTATTGAGGGCAACACTGCCCGTGTAGAAGCCGATGGGAGTATTCTTCGATTTGCGAAGAAGGATAACGCTTGGATATTGACTGCTGGTACTCTTTCCGTTATGCCGCAATCCGTTCCAGCAGGAGCGATTCAAGAGGGCGGCCCGTCTGCTGGCAAAACATTCATCGATGCGCCTGTGAGCAGTGAACACCGCATCGACCGGCTTTCTCGCAATATAACCAGGGAGAAGCTCGACCGGGCACTCTTCAGCACACCGGACAAGACAGTCTCGTATTATTATGCTCATTATACAGAGAGAGCTCCGTTTGTGACCGCAACATATATCCAGTTTGTGACCGACCCATCCTGGGACCGGATCGTCTATGGCAACTTGAATCGTTGGATCAAACCGTACAATGTGAATGGCCCTTCTGCCATCACTGTTGATCCCGACGGGAGAGTATTCGTCGGTGAGACGGGCGGCAAAAGGGTCATAGTCCTCAGGATCGTTGGTGAAGGAGCTGATGCAACATTGCAGCCCCAGTTTGTCATCAATGACATTCAGAGCCCGACCGACATTGCTCATTCTGACAATGGTACGCCGTTGAACATTGCGGATGATGTTCTGTATGTTGCCGATGCTTCACAGAACAAGATCTTCAAGTATGCCCTCGGTGCAACGTCTGCATCACGTGTGGCAACGTTCGAAGGATTTGACTCTCCGACAAGTATCATCGTAGGAAAGTGGAACGGAGCAAACAACGGGCTTGTATACGTGGTCGACCAGGTTGCGAAACGCGTCCGCGTCTATGACGATCTCGGCACAGAGCTCTCGTTGATCAAAGAGATACGCGGAACCTACTTCCAGTATTTCAAATCTCTGAAGGCTGATCATTTCGGCAACATTTATGTTGTGGATAATGTCAACTCGCAGATCTTCAAATACACATCGGGACTGGAATTGCTGGACACGCACGGCAGCGATGATACATTTGCAGCGGTCGGCAATATTGATATTCCGTTTGGCAAGATTGTCGTGGATGGACAAGGTACCTACTGGGCCGGCTTCGATCAGATGTTTGCGGTGGAACGATGGGCCGACAACAGTGGAGCGCAGCGTCGCGTACTCGGGTTGAGTGTGAAGAGTATCAACTTCTCGGCGGACAACGATGTAAGTGCAATTCGGAACAACTTCACGCTCACTGATTTCGGGCGTGTCAATGTGCGCATTTACAATGACGCCGGTCAGATTATTCGCACATTGGACAACACGTGGATGGTATCAGGACAGAAAGAGATTGTGTGGGATCGTCGTACGGATGCAGGAGTCCAGGTTCCTCCCGGTCCGTATCGCTACGAGGTGACTGCAGTGCAGACGTACCGTGATGAGCCCGTGATATCGCAGACGCAGTTCTCGCTCCCCATGTACTATCATGAGGACTGCGGCAGCGCCAATCCGGCAGACGATGCGCACCTTGTGTTGGGGAGCTCCGTCCGGTGGGGCACTGCACCATCGCAAACGGCCAACGAGGGCCCGTCGTCTGTCCGTTATAAGTTCACGGGGCTGAACCCGGCAAGCGAGTATATGGTTGCAGCCGAGTACGTCGCACGCGATAACGCGGCGCGTCTCCAGGACATGACCGTGAACGGTACGCGCCTGCACGATCCGGTGGCCGTTTCAACGACACCGACACAGGTTGAGTATATCAAGCTTCCGAAGGATTCGTATGCGGGTGGAGAGGTGATTATCAGTGTGAACGCGAAGGGTGAAGGTACCGCAAGCGTCTCGCAACTGTGGATAAAGGAAACGGGCAAAGGCTTCAGTGCACAACAGATCGAGAACCTGATTCCGTCTGCTTATCGGCTCGATCAGAATTATCCGAACCCGTTCAACCCCAGCACGACGATCCGCTACGCCATCCCGAACGATGGCCCCGTCACGCTGAAGGTATATGATATCACCGGTCGTGAGGTGGTCACACTCGTGAACGAACAAAAAAGCGCAGGCACGTATGAGACACGGTTCGATGCGAACAATGCATCCGGCAGGGCCCTTGCGTCAGGCGTGTACTTCTATCAGATCAAGGTGGGTGGATTCTCGGAAACGAAGAAACTCGTGTTGCTAAAGTAATAGCATTGTCATTTTGAGTATCGCCTCTGTGCGGGCCCAGGAGTCTGAACAAGGTGAGTAGGAGTACACATTCGTCCCACGTGCATACACATGTGGGACGAGCGTTTTCTCGCAACGCTATTCGGGGGCAGGTCGTGAAAGAGGATACACATCAACCGTACCATAAATATGGGATTGGGTCTTCTCGGACAATAGGGTATGCCTTGTTGAAAGTGGATTGCCGAATCAAAGAGGGAATAGTTGTTAGCGATGACGGTGTGTTGAACTATTCAACATTGCACAAGTGTGTGGAACTCACTAGCTTTCACTTTATTTTCTGCTGAGGGCCATGGCACATAAGATCTTCATTCTTTTTCTTGTATTCACGAGTGTTACAGCCGTGTTTGCCGTTGCGTTGCATGGCTTTGCATTCTACATGACGCCAACGCATGAGCGTCCCTTCCGTGAGGATTATATTCAGATGAAGCCGTCGTCGAACTATAGTCATGGCCTCGGTATTCTCGGCGCATCGATGATCATCATCGGTGTGTCAACATATTCCACACGCAAGCGCACCCGTGCGCTCTGGAATCTCGGCAAGCTGTCACGCTGGCTTGAGTTCCATATCTTCCTCTGTTTGCTTGGCCCTGTTCTCGTGATCTTTCACACCACATTCAAAGCAGGGGGCGTTGCGGCTATCAGCCTGTGGACAATGATCTCAGTTGCGTCCAGCGGTATCATCGGTCGTTTCTTGTATTCCCAGATTCCTAAAAACATTCAGGGCAACGAGCTCACGGCCGGGCAAATCACCGCCGAGCTTGATCGCTTATCGTCGAAGCTCTCATCAAGTGCAATTGGCCAACGGTTGACGAAAACCATCTATCAGAGCTTCGAGACTCTTCAAAAACCTCAGAGTATCCTGGAGGCAATTCAAGCATTCATGAAGCTTGCATCTCTGCGTTGGAACATACGCAAGTCAGTCCATCACTTAGTAACTGCAAATGTTCACTCGAAGGGAACTGCAAAAGAAATGGAGAAAACAGCGACTGCGTTTGCGGCTCTTATTCAAAAGTCGCTTGTCTTGAACCAGGCCGGGAAGCTTTTCTATTACTGGCATGCGATTCACCTTCCATTTTCAGCAATCATGTTCATAACCCTTGCGGCTCACATTGTCGTCACTGTTGTGTTGGGGTACAGATGGATTTTTTGAAGAAACTCAGCCTGAGTACAAAGGTCATTGGATCAGTGGCAATTCTCCTTGCCACCGGGCTAACCGTTGTCGCCATACAATGGGAGTCTGAAATCAAATCGCCGAGAGCAGCTGCCATTTCTCCGGTTGCGCCCGAGCCTTCGAAGGAGAATGTGGGGAAGCAGGTACAGCAGAGGATCGAGCATCTGAAGAAAGTGGTAGCGAAAAACCCCCTGGAGTGGAACACGGCCTTTGAGCTTGCGAGAATGTTGCAGGATGGACATGATCTTCCGGGGGCACTAAGCTATTATGAGGTTGGGTTGAAATCCAATCCGAAGAATGTCGAAGGTCGCGTGGATTACTCCCTGTGTCTGTATCAATCAGGGAAGGAACAAGAATCGTTCAAGCAGAATAGGATGGTCTTGCTGCAAGACGAATCGAATGCCCACGCTCTCTATAATCTTGGAGCTATTTATGGCAACAGGGGGTTGAGCGATTCTGCGACATACTATTGGGGAAAACTGATCACGGCCCATCCGCGGGATGATCTCTCCAGGAAAGCAAAAGAGAACCTGAAACAACTTGGTGGACCGAAAAAGATACAGTAAAGGAATATGATCGGATACCGATGCGTAAGATTCTATTGTTCGTTGTTGCAAGCCATGTAAGCGTTGCACTCGCACAGTTTTCCCCCGGTGATTTGACTCGTGCGCATGAAGAATTTGAAGGGATGAGTCACTGTGCAGATTGCCATGAAGTCGGGAAGGAAATCAGCGGCATGAAGTGCTTGACGTGTCATACAGAGATCAAGAAGGGACTTGATCTGAAACGCGGGTATCACTTTGTTGTCTCGGCGAACAACTGCGTTTCCTGTCACAAGGACCACCTTGGAAAGGACGCCAGGATTACCATCGTCGACCGGACACGTTTTGATCACACAAAAACCGGTTTTCCGTTGACTGGTAAACATGCAGCAAAAGCCTGCGATGATTGCCATACTACGAAGTTCATTCGAAATCCTGAAATAGCCAAGAAACCGAGGAAGACCTCTCTCGGGTTGAATGCTGCATGCATTTCCTGCCATGAAGACAAACATCGCGGTTTGCTCGGCACGGATTGCAATTCCTGTCATACTACATCGGCATGGAAGCCAGCCTCGAATTTCGACCACTCCAAAACCAAGTTCGCACTCGTTGGGAAGCATCGGGATCTTGCATGTAACAAGTGCCACACGGAATCAACAGTGGAAAGCGAATCCAGGAGGTCGATTCTCGGGACCAAGAGTTTTTCCGACTGCACCCCCTGTCATAAATCTGCACACACGGCGAAGTTTGCCTCACAAACCTGTACCTCGTGCCATGTACCAACCGGATGGCGTGAGGTGCGCGAGCGACAATTCAATCATGATGTAACAAACTTTAAACTCCGCGGGAAGCACGCGGCGGTGAAATGTCAGCAATGCCATAAGGTGGATGCAGCCAGAGGGCAAACCAAACTGTTGAAATTACCACACGACAGGTGTACTGACTGCCACGAAGATCATCACCGGGGAGAGTTCCGCGAGAAATACAGCAATGATTGCTCGAAGTGCCACAACGAGGACGGCTTTCACCCCTCTACATTTACGCTTGTGCGACATGAGACTTCGCGATTTTCACTCAAGGGGGCGCACACAGCGATACCATGTGGACGATGCCACAACCCTTCCGGCAATGATCGGTCGCTATTTCATTTCTCTTCGTTAAAGTGCGAGTCCTGCCACAAGGATCAGCACGGTGGACAATTTAAGATCATGATGGGCGAGGTTGGTTGCGCGAAATGTCACTCATCCGGTGATTGGAAATCAATAACGTTTGATCACTCAAAGACGTCGTTTTCCCTGGTCGGCAAGCATGCTTCCACTTCGTGCTCGGGGTGTCACAAACCTGTGGGCAAAACCTCGGTGATACAATACAAGGGAGTGGCGACGAACTGTGCATCATGTCATGAAGAACCCCATGCAAAGCAGTTTGCTGTCCTGGGTACGACCAACTGTACTCCTTGCCACACGACGATTGCGTGGACTTCACTCGTGTTCGACCACGAAAAACAAAGCGCGTTCGCATTGACAGGGGCACACAAGAAAGTTCCGTGTCAGGCATGTCATAAACAGGAACGCATGGGTGGTAAGGTGGTGGTCCGATTCAAACCGCTCTCTACAAAATGCGAGTCGTGTCATGCGAAAAAGGAGATGAAGAATGGCTAGGCGACTTCTTTCGCTTGCCTTCATTTTCGTCGGCGCCACCATTGTGGCGCTCGGCCAGATATCGCCACATGGTCCCGTGAAGTTTGATTGTCAAACATGTCATATGACTGATTCCTGGGAGATGCGGAAGGATGATGGATTTGACCATGGCACCACCGGTTTCGCCTTGATCGGGCGCCATAAGTCTCTTGATTGTGCGTCGTGCCATGATGGCCTGAAGTTCACTTCGCAGAGCACGAAATGCTTATCGTGCCATACCGATATCCACAAGAGCGAGCTGGGTGAGAATTGCATGCGATGTCATACCACGGTTTCCTGGCGGATTACCGACATGATCCAACGGCATCAACAGACACGGTTTCCTCTTGTAGGGAAGCACCTCACTCTGAATTGCGAAGCGTGTCATGCGAATATCGCGTCACATCAATATTCAGGAACAGCTACGACGTGTATTGGTTGTCACCGGGTTGACTTCCAAGCCTCCCAAAACCCGAACCACACAACAGCCGGATTCTCGACTGAATGCTCCGGGTGTCATCGGGTCACTGCGTTCACATGGGGACAGGGGTTTGATCATGATCTCACTGCATTTCCACTTGTGGGAGCGCACCGAGCAGTGGCGTGCGCGTCATGCCATCAGAATGGACGGTTCAAGGGAACGCCAATGCAGTGCAGCTCATGTCATCGTGAAGAGTATGCATCATCAAGAAATCCGAACCATGCAATGGCTGGCTTTACGATGGAGTGCCAGACCTGTCATACCGTTGCGGGTTGGACCGGAGGAAGGTATGACCACACAGCATTGACGCTATTCCCGCTTACAGGTGCTCACATACAGTTGCAGTGCTCAAACTGCCATGGTGACAACATATTTGTCGGCAGGTCTGTGGACTGCGTGAGTTGCCATCAAGCAGCTTTGGCCGGGACACACTCTCCAAACCATGCCAGTAGCGGTTTCCCGCAGCAATGTGCCCTTTGCCATTCAACGATGTCCTGGATCCCATCATCCTTTAATCATTCAACGTCCCAGTTTCCACTTACTGGAGCTCATCAGGCGGTCGTGTGTGCGCAATGCCACGTGAACAATCAGTATCAAGGACTAACAACGAATTGCTACGACTGCCATACACAGGATTTTAATACAGTTGCGAGCCCAAACCATATCACGGGAAACTTCAGTCATACATGTACCCAGTGTCATACAACCACGACATGGACACCGTCAACATTCAATCATAGCACGACATTGTTCCCGCTGACGGGTGCTCATATTGCAACGACGTGCCAGGGATGCCATATCAATGGCAACTACCAGTTGCATTACACGGATTGCTACCAGTGTCATCAAACAGATTTCCAACAGACAACAAACCCGAACCATGTTGCGGGCAATTTCAGTCATGATTGCACTCAATGCCATTCAACAATGGCGTGGAGCCCTGCAACATTCAATCATAGCACGACACTTTTTCCTCTTACAGGAGCGCATACAAGCACGCCATGTCAATCGTGTCATGTAAATGGGAACTACCAGTTGCACTATACTGATTGCTACCAGTGTCATCAATCGGACTACCAACAGGTGACAAACCCGAACCATGTAACACAGCAGTTCGCTCACAACTGCACTCAATGTCACAGTACGAGCGTCTGGACGCCTAATACGATGAGTCACGACTCGCGGTGGTTCAGGATATACTCCGGCAGACATCGAAACGAATGGACGCAATGCTCGGAATGCCATACAACCCCGGGTAATCTTACGTCGTTCAGTTGCATCGATTGTCATGAGCATCAAAGGAGCAACGTTGATCCTCGCCATACAGGCGTATCGAACTATATTTACTCGAGCCCCGCATGTTACAGTTGCCATCGAAACGCATAAAAGGTACTATGATGAAATCTGGCATGATAATCGTCATAATGCTCGTGGCAGGAGTTGCGATGAGTCAGGTTTCGCTGCATGGAGATCTCAAGATACCTTGCCAGTCATGTCATGTGACAGATTCATGGGAGATGCGGAAGGACCCAGCTTTCAAGCACGAATCAATAGGATTTCCTTTAGCGGGGCGACATAAGACCGTCAGGTGTCAATCATGTCATCAACATCTCAATTTCTCGAAGAAGATATCGTCCAATTGCACATCATGTCATACTGATGTTCACAGGAATGAGCTTGGGACGAACTGTCTCAAATGTCATGCAACGCAGAACTGGAAAGTGTCAGACATGACCCAAAAGCATCAGCAGACACGTTTTCCTTTGGTCGGCAGACACCAAACGGTGCAGTGCCAGGCCTGCCACAGCAACGCAGTACAGCAACAATATGTCGGTACACCATTGACGTGCATTGGGTGTCATCGCACTGACTATGAAGCCGCGAAAAACCCGGATCATCGAATGGGTCGATTCTCCACAGACTGCTCGCAATGCCACCAGATGACAGCTATGGCATGGGAGGGCAATTTCGACCATGCATCGACACGGTTCCCACTCACTGGAGCTCATTCCGCAACCCCGTGTGGTGCGTGCCATCTCAACAATTCGTTTGCTGCGTTGCCGATGGAGTGCGTCAGTTGTCATCGCCCAGACTATCAACAAACAGTCAACCCGAACCACGTGTCTGCGAATTTTCCAACCACGTGCCAGACATGCCACACAACCTCACGATGGGCTGGCGCAACATTCAATCACAACGCAACGCGATTTCCGTTGACGGGGGCACATACTACCGCACAATGTCAATCATGTCATGTCAGCGGGAACTACCAGCTGGTATACACCGATTGTTACCAGTGTCATCAAGCGGATTTCCAGCAGACAACGAACCCCAATCATGTGACCGGGAATTTCAGCCACAATTGCACGCAGTGCCATTCCACCACAAATTGGACAAGCGCAACATTCAACCACAGCACAACGCTTTTTCCGCTCACTGGAGCTCACACGACAGCGCCGTGTCAGTCTTGCCACGTGAACGGTAACTACCAATTGCACTACACAGATTGTTACCAGTGCCATCAAACGGATTATCAGCAAGCGACAAGTCAGAACCATGTGTCGCAAGCGTTTCCACATAATTGTACGCCGTGCCACAGCACGAGCGTGTGGAGGCCGAACACGATGAATCATGACGCGGCGTATTTCAGGATATACTCTGGTAGACATCGCAATAGATGGACGCAATGCAGTGAATGCCATCGGGTTCCGGGAAATCTGACGTCGTTCAGTTGTACCGCCGCCTGCCACCAAAACGCGCATAACCAGGGTCAGAATTGTTACGGTTGCCACCGTAACGAGTAGGAAACGAAGCGAGATTCGCAATGGGGATAGGGGAAACTATATGATCGCCAACCGTACTCGACCTAGAGTACTGTATGTTCCATTTGTCGTCTGGGGGCGTGAATGAAACAAACAGGGATAACATTACTTGTGTTGCTGGTACAGTTTGTCTATGCGGAAGAGAAGACCGTCACCGGCACCGTTACGTACGTAGCTGTTGGAACAGTGTACACCTCGCTTGGTAGGGAGAGTGGCGTGCGGGACTCCAGTATTGTATATGTCCACTCCAATGGAGATACGCTTGGTGTATTGCAGGTGGTTGCTGCAAGCTCCAAATCGTCAGCCTGCAGGATTCTGAAATCGAGGCGCGATATTACAATCGGCAACTCCGTTGTAGCACGCGTTACAATTGAGACACCGAACACGGACTCTACAGGAGCATCGGCGTCAAGGCAGGGAAAGACCCCAATGCTTCAGAACCCATTTGATTCTAGAAATCCACCTGTTTCAGCCCCCGGTCTGTTTGATATTCGCGGCCGGGTCAGCGCTCAGTACTACGTGAACAGATATGATAATCCGCTGTATAACACCACCCAGCCTGGAGTCGTCATCAACTTGCGTGGACGGTCGGCCGATATCCCATTGAAGTTCGAATTGTATACCAACATCAGAACCCTCTCGTACGGGAACGTTGGACCCTTCTCAAAGAGAGCTGTGAATCAATCACGCATCTACAGACTCTCGATCGAGTATGACGATGGAACGAATGATGCGGCCATTGGGAGGATCATTCCGACGATTGCACCGTCAATCGGATATATTGATGGGGCAATGTATTCAAGGCGTTTTGGCCGTGTCATTGTCGGAACCTCGCTCGGATATCAGCCCAGCTATACGTTACGGGGTGTTTCTTCTGAGTACAAGAAGGTTGCCCTTTTTGCTGGACTTCAACCATCAGACTCTTTGAATCTGATGATCTCAACGGTGTACGCGAGAACATACTATCGCTCGTTGCTGGATAGGGAAGCTGTCAGTGCGAATGTGTCGCTCTATACTGTGGCGGGATTTCAAGTATACGGATATTCTGAAGTTGACCTCCGGAAAGTAACTGGTGGAGAGTTTGTGCTATCTCCTTCATTGACGAGCTTGTTTGCAAATGTGAGCTACCGGTTCACGAATTTTCTTTCCCTTGGACTTGGTGCTGACGCGAGCCGGCCACTGTACACATTCTCTGCCGGTGGGGCCATCCCTGACTCACTAAGGGAAACGCGCTTGCGATCCGGGGTTAACACAAGTGTTACTTTGTATCTTCCCGGCGGGATCACGGTTTCCAACTCATATTCGCCGCGCACATCGGAATCACGATTCGCGAGCGTATATTCAAACTATATCTCATTCGGCATTGCAGATCTACTTTGGTCGGGAGTTTCGTTCCGTTCTAACTTTAATCTGAATGCCAATGAGTACTCCAATTCGAACGGCTACGGTGTAAGCCTCCAGCGCAACATCATTGATATTGCTGATATCAATATTCGCTTTCAGCAGAACACGTACACCCTGAAGAGCTACGCAGACAAGCACATCAGCAGGACATTTGGTTCCGACCTTATTGTAAATCTCACGCGCAACCTTTCAGCAATGGTGAGTTACGATCGTCTCAACGGCTATGGGCTTACATCAAATTCCATCTTCGGTGAATTGAGTGTGAGGTTTTGATGGACTCTTTATATACGGTCGTAATCTTTGTTGTGTTGATTGGCATTTTTGGGTTGCCGTACTGGCTCAAAGTGGCCAAACACAAAAGAGAAGCAAGCAAGACCTTCCAGAAGAACGCGAAGGCTGGTATGCTGAATCCGGTAACGCTTCATCCAAGTATCGACATCGCTGCCTGTATTGGTTGTGCGAGTTGCGTAAAGGTCTGCCCCGAAGACGTTCTCGGCATTGTTGGCGGGCACGCATCCATCATAAGCGGAGCAAAATGTGTAGGCCACGGTCTGTGCATGGATGTCTGCCCCGTTGGGGCAATTACGCTGCAATTCGGCACTCCACGTCAGGGCATGGAGATTCCTTTGTACAATGACAACTATGAGTCAAATATTGATGGGCTCTACATTGTAGGAGAACTCGGGGGAGTCGGACTGATCAGAAATGCTGTCTCGCAGGGGTTAAAAGCTGTGAGTGATGTTGTCCGCAAGAATCGCCGCGGTCCCAAGAATGCTTATGATGTTGTGATAGTGGGTGGTGGGCCTGCGGGTATTGCATCAGCGCTTGCTTGCAAGGCAAACAATCTTCGCTATGTTGTATTTGAACAGGATGAAATTGGAGGAACCGTTCTCCATTATCCACGCAAGAAGCTTGTGTTGACATCTCCCGTGGAACTTCCTCTATACGGGAAACTGAAGGTCTCAGAGATTTCCAAAGAGGAGCTTCTTGTAATATGGAAGGACATCATTGGCAGGTTCTCGCTCAATATCCTGATCCAGCACAAAGTTGAGTCAATTGACCATGCCAACGGAGTGTTCACTGTAAAGGCAAAAGGAACAACCTTTCTTGCGGGGTCGGTGTTTCTGGCGATAGGTCGGCGTGGTAGCCCGCGCAAACTTGATGTGACTGGTGAAGACCTGCCCAAAGTGATGTACCGCTTGATTGAAGCGGAAACATATACACAGAAGCATATCCTTGTGGTTGGAGGTGGCGACAGTGCGATCGAAGCAGCAATCGGACTTGCGAGTCAGAGAGGGAATACGACGACCATCAGTTATCGTAAAGATGATTTCGTGCGCCTGAAGGAGAAAAACGAAAAACGAATTCAGGAGTTCATGAAGTCTGGCAAGATCAAGACGATCTTCAATTCCGGGGTTGTGGAGATCAAACCCGATACAGTTGTTGTGCAGGAAGGGAGCAAGATCATCCACAATCTTCAGAATGACTTTGTGTTTGTGTTTGCCGGAGGCGAAATGCCAACAGAGCTCTTGAAACGGGCCGGAGTGAAGCTTCGCACGAGCGAGGTGGAGGCTGAGGCAGCATAGGAATACTCACCATTTCTTCGTCCTGCTTGCCCACGGTGAGCGGGGCATTGTCTTTTCTTGACCGGAGTAAAATCAACATCGGTGATAAGAATTGACCCCGACTGTTTCAAATGACTGTCAATCGGGAACGAATTTATAGCGATTATTGTAGGCATGTTGATTGCTGCTTGTATGGAAGGAAAACTCTCTGTCGGATGTACATATGTACTGCGTCCCTTCATTTTTTATGATGTGTAGCCTTGCGGGGTATGAACATGAAAACAGCTCTTACTTTTCTCTTTGCGATTGTTTCCATCAGTGCTTTTTCACAGCCATCGCAATGGTCGTCCCGTGGAGTTGGTGGCGGTGGAGCGCTGTTTGCGCCGAGCGTTAACCCCGCAAACCCGGATGAATTCTTTGTGGGCTGTGATATGAGCGAACTGTTCCACACCACGGACTTCGGTGGTTCATTCTCTACAGTTCACTTCCAGACAATTCAGGGCGGACACAACTCTAAAGTTCAATTTACCGTCAATCCGAACCTTCGCTATTGTATCTCGTATGCGAACGATCTTGCTACTCCTGTGAGAAGCACGAACGGTGGAGCGTCCTGGACTCCATTGCCCGGCAATCCGGATCCATCCGAAGAAACATACAGCATCAATGTTGATTACAGCATACCGGGAAGGGTGCTCATCTCATATTACGGCGAGGTGTATTTTTCAAGTGACAGCGGAAGAACGTTTACTCTCGCCCACCACGCGCTCAATAGCGGGGCGGGCATTGTTGTTGGAGGAGTGCTGTTCGATGGCAGCAACATTTTTATCGGGATGAATGATGGGCTTCTTGTTTCCACAAACGGGGGAGCTTCGTTTGCGCTGAGTACTGTGACAGGAATTCCAGCCAACCAGGCGATCTTCTCGTTTGCAGGTGCGAAGCAAGGACCAACCGTGCGGCTTTTTTGCCTGACGGGAAGTGCGAGCAGCATTTACGCCGGAATGCCAGCGTCCGATTACTGGAACTTTCTGCAGGGTGTCTACTCGCTTGATTACGGTGCCGGAAACTGGGCGCCAAAGATGACGGGGATCTCCGTTGGTACGGACTTCCTCATGCTCGTGGCAATGGCCTCCAACGATATCAACACAGTGTATCTCGGTGGCAGCAGTACTTCGGGGGCACCGAACATTATGAAGACAACCAACGGTGGAACAAACTGGACCCATGTGTTCAATTCCGCCAACAATCAAAACATTGCAACAGGTTGGTGCGGCGCCGGTGGTGATCGTGGATGGGGATATGCAGAATGTCCGTTTGGGCTTACTGTGTCGCCGAATAATCCTTCGCGTATGCTCTTCACCGATTTTGGATTTGTCCACACTTCCTCTGATGGTGGTACGAACTGGCGGCAAGCATACGTTTCAACCCCAGATCAGAACCCAGCAGGTTCAAACATCCCGCCGGGCAAGTCATATCACGGTATCGGGTTGGAGAACACAACGTGCTGGCAGATATTCTGGACGGATGCCAACAATTTGTTTGCCTGCTTTTCCGACATTAAAGGCGTTCGCAGCACGGACGGGGGCAATAGTTGGTCGTTTAACTACACCGGGCATGCAGCAAACTCGATGTACCGATTGGTGAAGCATCCATCAAACGGAAAGCTCTACGGCGCAACTTCCAATGTTCACGATATGTATCAAAGCACACGATTGCAGGATAACATTCTCGATGCTGCTGACGCACAGGGAAAGATCATCTATTCTGTAAACAACGGTGCAGCATGGCGGCAGGTTCATTCGTTTGGCCACCCTGTGTTCTGGGTTGCCCTTGATCCGACAAATCCCAATCGGATGTACTCAAGCGTTATACACTCGACACAAGGAGGGATCTTTGTTTCCAACGATATTCAAAACGATTCGCTCTCTACGTGGAGTCGTGTGGCTATTCCACCGCGCACCGAAGGTCATCCGGCATCCATTGTTGTCCTGAATGACGGCACGATAGTATGTACGTTCTCCGGCAGGCGCAACGTGAGCGGGACGTTCACGGCAAGCTCCGGTGTGTTTGTGAGTACGGATGGTGGAGTAAGCTGGCTCGATCGGAGTGATAACGGTATGCGCTACTGGACGAAGGACATTGTCCTCGATCCCAACGATCCGTCTCAGAATACCTGGTATGTCGGAGTATTCAGCGGATGGGGAGGACCACCGAATGGTTTGGGTGGATTGTACAGGACAACAAACCGTGGAGTATCCTGGACACGGATCAACAGTCTTGAACGCGTCACGTCATGTACGTTCCATCCACAAAATACAAACGAACTGTACCTGACCACAGAGACAACAGGACTTTGGAGAAGTACTAACATTACTACACCATCGCCAACGTTCAGTCTCGTTGCCAGCTACCCGTTCCGTCAACCTGAACGAGTGTTTTTCAATCCTTACAACTCCAATGAAGTATGGGTGACGAGTTTCGGCAACGGGATGAAGGCGGGAACGAGTTCTTCAACTACAGTGCAGATGGATGGTGTACCGATACAGCCCTCCCTCGCTCAAAATTATCCAAACCCTTTCAATCCATTGACGACAATAGCATTTACTCTGCCTGTGCGATCTCATAGTAGGTTGACCATTTATGATGTGCTTGGAAGGAGGGTGGCAATGCTCGTTGATCAGGATCTTGATGCCGGTACTCATTCAGCGGTGTGGGACGCGACGAATGCGGCATCCGGAGTATATCTCTATACACTAAAGACAAACGGCTATCAGGAAACGAAGAGGTTGGTGCTATTGAAGTAGCTCAATTGATTGGAGACGTTTCCGGCGAAGGCTTCTCTATGATTTCGCGGGGAACGGTTTTAGTTTGTTGTTTCAGTCGCGCCTGTAGTGTCGTTGTCTGTGCTTCAATCAATTGGTCGCCGTTTGTTGGCTGAGGGTGGCTGTAGGAGCCATCGGCACCGAGTGTACGGGCCCGGACATTATCCAGCAGCCCCAGATCGAGTGCCTCGCGTTTAATGATTTCCCGCCAGTATTGATCCTCAACAGGAAAGAGCAATTCGACACGCCTGTCAAGATTGCGGCCCATCAGGTCGGCGCTGCCAAGGTAGATCTCCGGGTTGCCGTCGTTGGCGAAGTAGAACACACGGCTGTGCTCGAGGAACCTTCCCACAATACTTCTGACATGTATGTTCTCGCTGACTCCCTTCACGCCAGGGCGAAGACTGCACACTCCCCGAATAATCAAATTGATTTTTACTCCTGCCTTGGACGCTTCGTAGAGCACTTCAATCATCTGAAGGTCGGTCAGTGCATTCATCTTGAAGGTCAGTTCACCCGGCCTCCCGGATTTCGCATGAGCGATCTCCCGGATGATGAGGGCGGTAATCTTCTCGCGCATATTCACGGGCGCAACAATCAGCTTGCTGTAGGAATCACGTTTTGAGTAGCCGGTCAGGTAGTTGAAGATCTCCGTTGCATCGTTGGTGATATCGTCTCTGCACGTGAAGTAACTGAGATCGGTATAACTCTTCGCCGTGACGGGATTGTAGTTTCCGGTTCCAAGATGCACGTACCGTCTCAGGCCTTCCTGTTCCTTCCGCACCACAAGGGCCATCTTCGCGTGTGTCTTCAATCCCACCAATCCATACACGACATGAACGCCTGCGTGTTCCAGTTTCTTTGCCCACTCAATATTTTTCTCCTCGTCGAACCGTGCCTTCAGTTCCACCAGCACTGCCACCTGCTTGCCTTCTTCCGCGGCCTGAATGAGCAGTGGGACAAGAGGAGATTCCTTCCCGATGCGGTAGAGTGTTTGTTTGATTGCGAGGACATTGGGGTCGGCCGCCGCCGCTTTGATGAACTGTACAACCGAATTGAATGAGTCATACGGATGATGAAGGATGATGTCGCCGCGCTTGATGAGCGTGAACATATCTTCCGTATCGTCATCGGATTGAAGCTGCGCAGGAATATGAGGCGCATCCTTGAGATCGGGCCGCGGCAGTTTCAGCAATGTCATGAGATGGCTGAATCCAAGCGGCGGCGTGAGCGGGTACACGTCATCCTGCGTTACTTCAAGATTCTCGACAAGGATGCCTCTGATGCGCGCAGGCATTGCATTCTGTACGCCGACCCGGACCACTGATCCAAAACGCCTCAGCCGCAACGATTCTGCAATCGAGCGGATCAGATCCTCAGCTTCATCTTCTTCAATTTCGATATCCGCATTGCGGGTAACGCGGAACGCGTATGATTCCTTCACTGCCATGCCGGGGAAGAGCATACCGAGGTTCTCAGCGATCAGATCTTCAAGCCATACAAATTTTGAGGTCCTTGCATCTTCGGTTTCCGTCAGTATTTCAATGAGGCGCGGAAGAACGTCCGGCACTTTCACGCGCGCAAAGCGTTCTTCTCCGGCTGGAGTTGTCACTACCACGGCAAGGCTCAGGCTCAGGTTGGAGATATAGGGAAATGGATGCCCCGGATCGAATGCCAGCGGCGTAAGGACGGGGAAAATCTCACGGGAAAAAAACTCCGAGAGCTTTTGTTGCTCCTTTGTCGTGAGTTCCTTCATTTTCAGGAGGTGGATGCCCGCTGCAGCCAGGTTTGGATGAAGATCGTTCCAGAAGCAGTCGCTCATTTGCTTCAGCATCCGCACGACACGCGTGTGGATCTCCTTGATTTGCTGTATCGGACTCCGGTTGTCGGGCGAATACTCGACGACATCGGCAAGGATCTGCTCCTTGATGGCGGCAACCCTGATCATGAAAAATTCATCGAGATTCGAACTGACGATGGAAAGGAACTTCGCCCGTTCCAGTAACGGGTGGCGTTCGTCAAGTGCCTCTTCGAGCACGCGATGGTTGAACTCCAGCCAGCTCAGCTCTCTGTTGATATACAACGATGGATCGAGCGAGGAGGAAGGGGACGCAAGCCCCTTGTCGGCTGCGCGCGTCTTGCGTTTGTGCCGCACCTTTTTCTTCGCATCGTTGCGCACGGACTGTTCGTCTCTGGGTTTATCGGTTTTCACGATTCCATCATTCTGTAGTTACTCTTACAATATCGGGACGTTAGAGAGCGAAAACAAGTTAAGAAATTGTAAAGCCGGTGGATATCCTTGTATTCGTTGCCCAGAAAGCGTAGATTTTGCACAAGAGAGTGAGTTCTTTGAGAGAATGCTTAAAGAAAAACAATTGCAGACAAACCCGATCGACTCAACACACTTTCTATTGTTGGAGGCACTTGACGATGTATGTGTTGTGCTGACACGAGAGGGAGCGATTGTTGCTGCCAATAGTGCTGCTCGCACGTTTCTCCAGCATGCCGAGACAGACCTGGTTGGCAAGCGCCTGGTGTCGTTCCTCGACGATCCCTCACGTCCGGAATACACAGCTGCTCTTGCACGATGCTTCTCAACCGGCGAGAGGCAGTACCGTGATCTCTCGCTTCTCCTTACCGGTGGATCCCGCGATGTCGAGATGTCTCTCTCCATGTGTCCCCCACTAAACGATTCTGCCGAGCGCATTTGCCTTGCAGTCGTCCGCGATGTTTCCGAAGAGAAGCAGAAAGATATTGATCTGCTCCGCTTCTCCAATGTTGCTCATTATACACTGAACCCCCTCGAGATCACCGATATTCATGGGCACATCATCTATGTCAATCCCGCGTTCGAACTGGCGAGCGGCTATTCGAAGGATGAGATTGTCGGGAAGAATCCCAATGTTTTCGGTAGCGGGAAGCATCCGAAGAGTTTCTGGGAAGACATGTGGAAGACCATTACGTCGGGAAAAGTGTGGGTGGGCGAAGTGGAGAACAGACGGCGAAACGGAGAACAATTCCTTACGCATCTTCTTATTTCGCCCGTTGTCGACCGCACGGGCAAAGTGGTTGGGTACTTCGGGATTCACCGCGACATTACCGAGCAACGACACCTTGAACATCAACTCTTTCAGGCGCAGAAGATGGAGAGCATCGGGACACTTGCCGCGGGCATTGCGCATGAAGTCGGCAACCCACTCACATCGATCTCGTCGCTTGTCCAGGTTGTACAACGAACGACAGAAGATGATTTCACAAAAGAAAAGCTCGATCTCATCAAGCATCAAGTCACACGCATTTCCCGGATTATTCGTGACCTTGTCGATTTTTCGCGCCCTTCAAGCTACGAAGTCCAGATCACGGACCTCAACAAATGTATACACCAGGCCGTTGCTATTGTGCGTGTAGGAAAGAAATCAAAATCCATTCAGTTCGATGTTCGGCTTGATCCGGCTCTCCCCTCCACCCATCTTGTCCCGGACCAGGTGGAGCAGGTGCTGATCAACATTCTCATCAATGCAGTTGATGCGGTGTTCGATGTGAAGCAGCCAGAGCGGAAAGACGGAAGAATTATTGTTTCATCGGGTGTCGAGGGTGGGTATGTGCAGGTCATCATAGAAGACAATGGAAAGGGGATGACCGGGGAACAGGTGGAACAAATTTTTGAACCGTTCTTCACGACGAAGGGTGTCGGAGAAGGTACGGGCCTCGGACTGTGGGTCAGTTATGGCATTGTGAAGAGTTTTCATGGACAGATCCGCGTGGAAAGTCAGGTAGGCAACGGTTCGAAGTTTATCATCCTCCTACCATTACATTCTAACTACTAAACCGGGCCGCCCAATGCCATATCGCATATTGGTTGTTGATGACGAACAGATCATCCGTGACTCTATTTCGTTCATCCTCAAGAAGGAAGGCTACACGGTCGACGAGGCTGCCAACGGGAAGCTGGCGTTCGACAAGATCAGCGATCAGCCCTTCGATGTTGTCATCACGGATATTGAGATGCCGGTAATGAAGGGAATCGAATTACTCGGAAAAGTCATGCATGTAAGCCCGCAGACCATTGTGCTTGTAATTACGGCCTACGGATCTCTTGAAACGGCGATTGCGGCACTGCGGGCAGGAGCGAGTGACTACATTCTGAAGCCGCTGGAATTTGACGAACTGCTTATCAAGTTAAAACGCCTGTTGGAAGTCCGGACGCTGACCGTGGAGAATCAGTTGATGCGCCGCGAAATCCAGCGTGAATTTGACGCGTCGCCGATTGTCGGGAAAAGCCCGGCGATGCAGCGCGTCTTTGATACCATCACGACTGTTGCAGGGACCGGCTCGACGGTGTTAGTGACGGGTAAAAGCGGGACGGGGAAGGAGCTTGTTGCGCGGGCGGTTCATTTCGGCAGTACGCGACGTGAGCGTCCATTTGTTGCAATCAATTGTGGAGCCATTCCGGAATCGCTTATTGAGAGTGAACTGTTCGGACATAAACGCGGATCGTTCACCGGTGCAGTGGCCGACAAGATGGGGTTCTTTAAGGCGGCAGACGGTGGTACGCTGTTCCTCGACGAGATAAGTGAAATGCCGTTCAATCTGCAGGTGAAACTCCTCCGCGCCATAGAACAGCGGGAGGTCGTCCCGGTTGGCACGTCAACGCCACTGAGCATTGATACAAGGTTTATCGCTTCCACGAACCGGGAATTGCAAAAGGAAGTCGCGGCCGGCAGGTTCCGCGAGGATCTGTACTATCGCCTCAATGTCGTTGAGATCCATTTGCCTCCGCTCAGCGAGCGAAAGGAGGATATTCCTCTCCTGGTTGAACACTTCATTACCCGGTATCGTGCCGATCTCCGGAAAGATGTGAAAGGCATGGATAACGATGTAATGCGGTCAATGATGAATCACACCTGGAAAGGAGAAGTTCGTGAACTCAGTAACATCATCGAGCGCGCAGTGATCTTTTGCAAGGGTGGCTTTATAACTATGAACGACCTGCCGGAGTTCTTTCATGTGGCTTCACGCATTGAGCTTCCAGATGAAAACAAGCCCCTGCAACAGGTACTGACCGAACTGGAGGGCGCCTATATAGAACGCGCTCTTCGTCGGAATACCTTTAACAAGGAACAAACAGCCGCTGTCCTTGGCATCAGTCTCCCGACCTTGTATCGCA
Organism: Bacteroidota bacterium; assembly: GCA_031402435.1. Lineage (GTDB taxonomy): Bacteria > Bacteroidota > Ignavibacteria > UBA10030 > UBA6906 > UBA11986. The sequence continues at coordinate 22,506 of JANNSJ010000018.1, forward strand.
GAATCAAAGAACTCGGCATCCCTCAGGAGTAAGCCTTCTCAATTCTGAAGCCATACCTCTTCAATTTGAGAAGGTATTCGGTGTTTCAGACCGTTCAGTCGTATACATCCCCTCATTTCAGGCTTTTCTGCAAGTATAATTTTCTCTCCCAAGGCTCCCAAGGTGGCACAACCGTTGCAGTACACATGGAAGAACACGGTGTACAGGAGGTGGTGTGTTTGTCATAAAGAACATTCTCGTCACAACCGACTTTTCGGATTTTTCCACAGCAGCGATCGAGTACGCGTCGTCGTTTGCCTTGCTCTATGCCGCCACGATCCACCTCGTGCATGTCGTTGAGCCCCGCGCTATTGTAGGCATCCACGATATTGAACTGAATACGGGTTTTCGCGGGGAAGAGTTAGAAGAGAAGGCACGCGAGGAGATGAGGAAGTTTGTCTACTGGAAGCTGAAGAACAACACCAACATGGAACAGATCATTCTCCACGGCGACCCACACAGAGAGATCGTCCGGTATGCGCAGGAACGAGAGATTGACATGATCGTGATAGCAACGCATGGAAGAACAGGGCTCGCCCATATCCTGATGGGGAGTGTTGCGGAGAAAATTCTGCGGCTGTCGGCCGTTCCTGTGCTTGTTGTAAAACCACCGGAACTCCGTGAACGCATTCTCATGAAAGAAGATGTTGAAGAAGAACTTCATGTTCTCAAGCGAGAGTAGCATGAGCGCAGCATCAAATATCGTGCAGTCACTTCAAGATGGTGAAGGTTCTGGAAATCGGCACTCGAAGGCGATTGTCATGTACAGCCCCGATGTTGATCTTTGCATGAGTCTGACCCTGTATTTTCAGGACAAGTATGTGATTGTATCGACCACCGATGGCAACACACTTCCAGCCTTGGTCGAAATGTACCGCCCGTTTCTGGTTATTGCCGACGCACTCCCGACAAGCTGGTTCCTCGGGTTGTTTGACACATGGAAAGAAGTATATCCCGGTCTGCGGGTGATGTTATTTCGAGTGTGGCGGTATGAGGACCGCAAACGCGAAGCAACCATTCACAAGTCAATAGACCATGTTATATACAAGCCCATCGACATCGATAGTGTTGCCCGCATTGTCAGCGGGATTGTCGAAGCGTCCGGCGGGGAGGTGCGGCACTCATGAGAGTGGCATTCCAGCTATCAAGGGCATAAGGAGGCAAGAGCAATGGCTCAACCTATGGTTGTCCCGACAGAGTTTCTTCCGGGGTGCTTCGGAAGAAATGAGATCAAGAATTCCTTTCACAGGAACTTCGTCCGTGGTATGCTCATTTCGTTCGCGATTCACTTTGCCATCGTCGGCTCATACTATATTCCACAGCTCCTTGGGGAGGAAGATGAAGCGCCCATGGCAAGGGTGCGCATACTGAAATACAGCGACCTTGGGCCGCCCCCGTCGATTTCTCAGACTGCTCTTCCTCCACCTGTTGGCGTGCAAACCCTTTCCAAGCCTACTATCGGGGTTCCCGTGCCGGTACCGGATGCAGAGATAAATGCCGAACAAACGATTGCAACCCAGCAGGAGTTGAGTTCTCTTCCCTCCGCCGGAATTGAGCAGTTCGGCGAGGAAGGGAACGTTCAAATCAGCCAGGACATCACGATTGAGGAGGGTGATCCAGCGATGGATGAATTCATCCCGTACGAGAAAGGTCCTGAGATAGTCAAAAAAGCCATTCCCAAGTATCCCGAAATGGCGCTCCGCGCAGGGCTTGAGGGCACGGTCTGGGTGAAGATTCTTGTAGACAAAGACGGCAAGCCAAAGAAGGCTGTTGTCATGAAATCGACGGTCGACATTTTTAACGACGCAGCGGTGGAGGCGGCAATGCAATTCATTTTCACGCCAGCAGTGATGAACAACGGCGCGGTGCGCGTATGGGTGGCAATGCCGTTCAAGTTCCAGTTGCGAGATGCACATTCCAGTTAATTGCGAACAACACTAATGCATGGTGATCGTATGGAAACACCAATGAAACTTCCCAGCAACGTTCCCGGCGAATACTTTGTATCAGAAGAGTGCGACGGCTGCGCCTATTGCGGTATGGTTGCTCCGGAGACATTCGATTTTGACAAGCCCACGAATACGTACTTCGTGTGCCGGCAACCAGAAACACAGGATGAATTTGAGTTGGTGAGCGAAGCCATGGAAGACTGCCCGGTGGGTGCAATACGTAAGGTCGGTAAATGAAGGTGTCAATGTACAATATGGAACTCGACATCGAACAGGAACCAGGGATGAGAATCGAACAGCCGGTATTTGACCCGTTCAAGACACCGTACGAGGTGGACGATCAGATGTTCCCGCGGTATGATTCGCTCTACGAGCAATTTCTTTTCCTCGTGCGCTACGCGATCCTTGCTCCATCAAGCCACAATACCCAATCATGGAAATTCAAACTCAGCGACGAAGGCATCGCGGTATACGCAGATTATAGCCGGCGTCTGCCCGTTGCAGATCCGGGGAATCGTGAGTTGATCATGGGTGTTGGGGCCGCCATCATGAACCTTCGTGTTGCGGCTGCACATTTCGGGTTCGAGTGTACGATACACTATAATCAGACGGAAGACAGTGAATTGCCGCTCGCGTTCTTGCGTCTTTCTCGTCCGCTGTCGCCTTCTCCAGCGGAACGCCAGCTTGCTCAAATGTTTCCATCAATTACCAAACGGCACACGAACAGGAATCCCTACCTCATGGCACGGGTGCCAGACCAGGTGATTGCGTCGATCAAGGAAAGTGCGCAATCGAGTACGACGTTCATTCATGTCTCACTGGATGGAGCGCTCAACCAGCGAATTGCCGACATGGTTGCCGCGGCAGATGCAATACAGCAATCCGATCCATCCTTCCGAAAAGAACTCGCCGAGTGGCTTCGCCCCAACTATACGCGGAAGTCCGATGGGATGACAGGGGCAACTATCGGCGTGAATGATCTTGTGTCGGTTGTTGGACCATGGGCAATGAAAACATTTGATATGGGAAAGATTCGTGGGGCGAAAGACAGGGACTTCTGCCTTGAAGCGCCGGGCCTGATTGTCCTGTGCAGTGAGGATTCGCCCCTTCATTGGCTTGAGGTGGGCGAGGTTCTTGAACGCATGTTGCTGACACTGACGAAGAATAACATGCAGTTCAGCTTCTTCAACATGCCAATCGAAGTACCCGAGCTGCGAACACAGCTTCGCTCGATACTGTCGGTTTCGCTGTGGCCGCAATTGCTCCTGCGTATTGGCTATTCATTGGAGAGCCCCGCGTTGAGTGCGCGGCGTGCCGTTGAAGAGTGTATTATCACTGCCCCGGGTCGGCGGATGTAACCAAGGCAGATTGCAGACCCCGGGGCTTTTTTCAAAAGACCACGTGGGATAACGACATCATGTACATCATTGACGAAGAGGGTTTCCATTCCATTCTGCGCATACTGCGCGAACTGGGGTACACAACGATTGGCCCGAAGGTACACAACGGGGCAATCGTCTATGATGAGATTGCCGGCATCAATGATTTACCGAGGGGTTGGATAGATGAGCAGGGGCCCGGCTCGTACTCCTTGAATCAGAATGATGGCCAGTCCATGTTTGGGTATGTCGTAGGCCCGCACTCCTGGAAGAAATTCCTCTTCCCTCCACGAAAACAACTCTTCTCTGTCACACGCCATCAACCCGACTTCGGATTTTCTGATTCTCCAGATCCGGTAGCTCCGGTTCCAAAGTATGCATTTGTTGGCGTTCGCGCGTGTGAGTTGCAAGCGATTGCAATTCAGGATAGAGTCTTCTGTTCCAACGGCTTCATTGACAGCACGTACTCGTCACTCCGGAGTGATGCCTTCATCCTTGCCGTGAATTGTACCCGGGCCGGAGGTAATTGCTTTTGTGTCTCCATGAATACGGGCCCGAAAGTCGGAGCCGGCTTTGACATTGCACTGACAGAGATTACAGCCGACGGTGAGTTCCGTTTTGTCCTTGAAGTCGGCAGCAAGAAAGGCGAGACAATCCTCGGGCAGATACCCCACAATCCCGCTCGGGCTGAGGACGTAGCCAGGGCGGAAGCAGCAGTGCGATCCGCGGCTGAACACATGGGGAAAGCGCTGGATACAACAAATATCAAGCAGTTGCTCTATGACAATTCCGAGCATCCGGTTTGGGACGACGTCGCAAAGCGATGCCTTTCCTGCGCGAACTGCACAATGGTCTGTCCGACCTGCTTCTGTTCCACGGTGGAAGACACAACAGATCTGACGGGCGATCATGCGGAACGATCACGACGCTGGGATTCCTGCTTCACCGTGGATTTTGCCAAGGTCGCCGGAGGGAACTTCCGTTCATCCACCAAATCCCGGTACCGTCAATGGATGACGCACAAGCTTGCCTCGTGGATTGATCAGTTCGGGACGTCTGGATGTGTCGGGTGTGGCCGTTGTATCACGTGGTGCCCCGTGGGGATTGATATAACGGAAGAAGTGCGCGCAATCCGGGGAAAATCAGAACATCTTCCGGTTCAAAGTGGAAGTAGCGAGTAACAACACAACCAGGTGACTATTCAATTACGTATACGAGGCGATCATGCAAACAGAAGATCTCGGTCAATTGCTGCGGCAGCATCCGTTTGTTGCCGATCTTTCGGATCAACATTTACACGTACTTGCCGGCTGCGCGTCCAACGTGCGCTATGCGGAAGGATCATACCTGATCCATGAGGGCGAGGTTGCGGATAAGTTCATCCTCTTGCGAAGCGGACGCGTCGCCTTGGAAATAGATATGAACGAACGGGGGTCGCTCCGTATTCAAACGGCGGGCCCCGGCGAAGTTCTCGGTTGGTCATGGTTGATCTCTCCTTTTCGCTGGCATTTTAATGGTTGCGCAGTGACGGATGTGCGGGCAATTGCCCTGGATGGCAAATGCCTCAGGACGAAATGCGAGAACGACCATGATTTCGGATATGAGATGTTGAAGCGGCTTTCTCACGTGATGGAGAGGCGGCTTGAAGCGACCCGACTTCAACTCCTTGATGTGTACGGCTCGAACAGTGGAGTCCACACGTGATGGAATCCCGGACTGCGGAAATTCAGAGAACGGTTGTTGACCCGATGGTACCGCGGCCGGTGTCCATCCGGAAGATCATCTGGGAGACGGATGACACGTTTACAATCTTCCTCGATCTTGATGGTACGGTGGCTTCATTCAAGCCGGGGCAATTCAACATGGTCTTTGTTCCCGGTGTTGGCGAGTCTGCCATTTCTATAAGTTCTGATCCTCTCAAACCCCGGACTATTGCCCACACGATTCATCGCGTCGGGATTGTCACGACAGCCCTCGCCCAAAAAAAGCGCGGTGATATTGTCGGTGTGCGAGGGCCATACGGTTCATCCTGGCCTGTTGAAGTGGCGCGGTCGAAGGATGTGTGTATTGTGGTCGGAGGGATTGGCTTGGCGCCATTGCGGCCCCTGCTCTTTTCGCTGTTTCATCGCCGCGCCGAGTTTGGCCGCATCGTGTTGCTATACGGCGCGCGGAGTCCGCTGGACCTGCTCTACCGTGTGGAGCTCGAAGAATGGGCGGACCGTTACAGCGTTGAAGTGCTCGTTACCGTTGATCGTGGCGACTCCTCATGGAAGGGGCACATTGGTGTTGTTACGAACTTGTTTACGTACGTGAAACTCGATGCCCGAGACACCATTGCCTATGTGTGCGGTCCGGAAACAATGATGAAGTTCACGCTTGATGAGCTTGACCGCCGCGGTGTACCGGCAGAACAAACCTATCTCTCGATGGAACGGAACATGAAGTGTGCGGTTGGTTTCTGCGGGCACTGCCAGTATGGTCCATATTTCATCTGCAAGGACGGCCCTGTGTTTGTGCTGCCCCAGGTACGACACCTGCTTGAGAAAAAGGAACTGTAGCATGAAAAACAAAAAAGCCAAAGTTGCAGTCTTCAAGTTTGCCTCCTGCGATGGCTGTCAGCTATCGTTGTTGGATGCCGAAGATGAACTCTTGATGGTTGCCGGTGCGGTGGAGATTGCGAACTTTCCGGAAGCGAGTCGCCGCATCCTCAAGCCGCCATACGATGTCGGTTTCGTTGAAGGGAGCATTACGACTCCGCATGATGTGGAACGGATTCGACAAATCCGGAAGGTGTGCCGTGTACTCATCACCATTGGAGCATGCGCGACCGCCGGAGGCATTCAGGCACTGCGAAATTGGAAGGATGTCAAGGAGTTTACACGCATCGTCTATGCGTCCCCAGAGTATATATCTACCCTTGATCGCTCCATGCCGATCGGCTCCTACGTTCATGTTGATTTTGAACTCCGCGGTTGCCCGATAAACAAATACCAATTGCTTGAAGTAGTGAATGCCTTCCTGAATAAGCGACGGCCAAACATTGCAACGCATAGTGTGTGCATGGAGTGCAAGTCGAGAGGGACTGCATGCATCATGGTTGCCGGACAGGTGGCCTGCCTTGGTCCGGTTACCCAGGCTGGATGCGGGGCAATATGCCCGACATACAATCGCGGTTGTTATGGATGCTTCGGGCCAATGGAAAGTCCGAATACCAGCTCGCTCAGTAAACAGCTCAGCGCACTCGGGAGCAGCAGACAGGATATCATGCTGGCGTTTCGCGGTTTCAACGCATATGCTGAAGCATTCCGGAAAGAGAGCGACGCAAATGAAAAATAGAACCATCAAAGTTGACCAACTCGCACGCGTGGAAGGCGAGGGTGCCCTGCTGATAAAAATCGCCGATGGGAAAGTCACAGATGTCAAGCTCAATATTTTCGAGCCCCCCCGGTTTTTTGAGGCATTCCTGCGCGGCCGGAAATATTCCGAAGCCCCTGATATCACGGCCCGCATTTGCGGTATCTGTCCGGTTGCATATCAGATGAGCTCGGTACACGCCATGGAGGATGCTTTCGGCGTGGAGGTCGGCGGACAGCTGCGCGCCCTGCGCAGGCTCCTGTATTGCGGCGAGTGGATTGAAAGTCATGTGTTACATATTTATATGCTGCATGCGCCGGATTTCCTTGGCTATGAAGACGCGCTTCTTCTTGCCAAAGACCACCCGGAGCTGGTGGAACGTGCCCTGAAGATGAAGAAAATCGGAAACGAAATTGTCAGCACTCTCGGAGGACGTGAGATCCACCCTGTCAATGTCAAAGTCGGTGGGTTTTACCGGGTTCCCCAAAAAAGCGAGCTGACTGTGCTTCTGGAACGTCTGCGGTGGGGACGTGATCAGGCGATCGCAACCGCCCGGTTGACTGCTGGGTTCGAGTTTCCTGATTTTGAGATCGACTATGAATTCGTTTCACTCAGACATCCGGATGAATATCCCTTCAACGGCGGTCGCATCGTCTCCAGCAGCGGCCTGGATATTGCCATCAAGGAATACGAGTTCCATTTTGAGGAACGCCATGTTGAGCATTCAAATGCCCTGCACGGGTTCGAAAAGGGAAAAGGAGCCTATTGTGTCGGGCCACTCGCCCGGTTCAACCTGAATTACGACCAGCTGCCACTGATTGCCCAACAGGTTTCGAGTGACATCGGCTTGAAGCTGCCAATGCGAAATCCCTTCAAGAGCATTATTGTCCGGGGTATCGAGACCATCTTTGCGTTCGAAGAAGCTATCCGCATCATTGAACAGTATGAACCTCCGGAAAAACCCGCTGTGGAAATATTGCCCATGGCCGGTATCGGATTTGGCGCAAGCGAAGCCCCGCGTGGAACATTGTATCATCGTTATCGTGTTGGTGATGACGGCCTCATCAGGGACGCAAAAATTGTTCCGCCCACCTCGCAGAACCAACCGACCATCGAAAATGACCTCAGGGAATTCGTCTCTGCACGCATTGACATGCCGCGGGAGGAGCTCACGTTGAGGTGCGAACAGGCTGTACGGAATTATGATCCCTGCATCTCCTGCGCTACACATTTCCTGAAATTAGAGATTGAAGAAACATGATTGCGAAAGATTCAAGAGTGATTACACACACTATTCAAAGCGCAACGACCACGGTGATCGGCATCGGGAATGAATTTCGTGGGGATGATGGCCTTGGCCTTCGTGTTGCGCGGGAAATAGCGTCGAGGAAACTTCATGGGGTTCGGGTTGCGGAGGCGGAGAGTGATGGCGCTTCGCTGATGAGGATCTGGGAGGGTGTGGATCGCGTTCTTCTGGTTGATGCAATGAAGCTTGGTTTTCCTCCCGGTACGGTTCACCGGATTGATGCATCCCGGAATAGAATTCCCATCAAGTTCTTCACCTACTCAAGCCATGCTTTCGGTGTAGGCCAGGCCATCGAGATGGCGAGGGAGCTGCATCAACTTCCGCCCTCGTTGATTATCTATGGAATGGAGGGGGACCAGTTTGATTTTGGCACTGAGCTTTCCCTGCCTCTGGAACGGAATATTCATGTGCTGAACGGAATGATCGTGTCGGAGCTCAATAATTGGATGGAGCAATAAGCCATGTGTCTTGGTGTCCCCATGCGAGTCTGTTCGGTTGAGGGATCGTCTGCCAGGGTCGAACTTGGCGGTGTGGTGAAAGAGATAAGTACGTTACTCCTTCCCTCGGCCAGAGAGGGTGACTTTGTGATAGTCCACGCAGGTTTTGCCATCGAACGGCTTGACGAGCAGGCAGCACGCCGCACCATCGCCTATCTGCGCGAAATGACTGACGTGCAGAACGCGAAAAACGATGGTGGCCGGCATGCATGAGATCTCCATCGCCAGAAGTTTGCTCGAATTGTTGAGCGACCAGCAATGTGCCCGCAGTTTTGCCAGGGTACGGCGGGCGAACGTCAGGATTGGGCCTTTGAGTGGAATTGATGGCGTCGCACTCCGATCAGCCTTCAATCTGATTGCCACGGGGACTTGCGCGGAAGGGTGTTTTCTTGAAATCGAGTCCGCCGTTCTCAAGGCGAAATGCAAATCCTGCAGTAGCCTGTTCGAGATCAGGAATTACGTCTTCGCTTGCGATGTGTGTCAAAGCCGGGATATTGAGCTACTGGCCGGTGACGAGATTGTGCTTTCAGAGATGGAAGTGGAGTCGTTGGAGGAGGAGGGCCTGTGCCCGAACTGATCACACTCGAACACAAAGTCCTGAAGAGGAACGACGAGATTGCGGCCAATAATCGCAGGCTGTTTCAGGAACAGGGGATTCGCGTGGTGAACCTTATCAGTTCGCCGGGAGCGGGAAAAACCTCATTGCTGGAGGCAACCCTCAGGCAGATCAAAGGCCTCATCAGGGTTGCGGTGATTGAGGGAGATGTGCAGACTGATAATGATGCACGTCGCATTGCAGCATTCGATATCCCCGTCGTTCAAATGGTGACGAATGGCGTTTGCCACCTTGATGCGCAGATGATCGCCGAATCGCTGCACCAGTTGCCGCTGAATGAGATTGATCTTTTGTGTATTGAAAACGTCGGCAATCTTGTATGTCCTGCCTCGTATGACCTGGGCGAAGAAGCAAAGGTCGTTGTTGCAAGCACAACAGAAGGAGACGACAAGCCGGAAAAATACCCTGCAATATTCCATCGGGCAAAGGCAATGGTGATCAACAAGATTGATCTTCTCCCGTATGTGTCGTGTAACCTCGACCTTCTTTCGGGGAATGCACTGAAGGTGAATCCCGGCCTGTCCATTTTTCCTGTATCGGCAACCACCGGAGAAGGTATCAGATCCTGGTGCGATTGGATCCTGCAGTACTCACATTCCAAACGGAAGGACGGATCATGAGTGCAGGGATAATGATTGACACTTCCTTTCACCCGGAAGAACACCGGGTTCAGGCCTTTACATTTCCCCTTCCCCAAAAGCATCCCCCTATTTTTGCCTGCGGCTCACATCTCAAAAACACAGTGTGCGCTATTCGCGGTAACCAGATTCGCATTAGCCCCGTGCACGAAAACCTTGAAGAGGAGAGCAGCTTCGATGCTTTTCGCGGCGCGATAGCCCTTCTGGAGAAATGGCTGGGGAGTCCACCTGAATTTGTTGCACACGATTTGCACCCTGACTATATCAGCACGAAGGTTGCCAGTCAGTTGGCAGCAATCCGGCCGGGGGCAGAGATGATTGGTGTTCAACACCATCATGCGCACATCGCAGGCTGTATGGCGGAGTATGGTCTTGAAGGTCCCGTGGTTGGCGTTGCCCTTGATGGAACGGGCTATGGACTCGACGGCAGTATATGGGGGGGGGAAATACTCATAGCGGAACTTCACACCTTCCGTCGTATGGGTTGGTTGCAACCGGTTGCTCTCCCCGGTGGTGTCCGCGCCATCCGGGAACCATGGCGTGTGGGATTGAGCTTGTTGTACCAGGTCTTCGGTCGCAATATGTACAACCTTGATATCGGCATCATAAGTCGCCGGGAAAGAGAGAAGCTCGAGTTTCTGATAGCCATGGTGGAACAAGGTATCAATGCGCCGTATGCATCAAGCTGTGGAAGGCTCTTCGATGCAGTTGCTGCCATACTCGGTGTCCGCGAGTATGTTCAGCATGAAGGAGAGGCGGCGATCGCGCTTGAACAACTCGTGGAGGGTGAGTGGAGTCCGGATGAGCCCCGTTATTCGTTTGCCCTCACCCGTCAAAAGGACGGCCTGATCATTGACCCCGCACCAATGGTTAAGGCACTCGTTCATGATTGTCATGAGCATGTTGACGTTGATCTGTGCAGCCGGAAATTTCACAACGGGCTTATCGATGCATACGCAACTGCAGTTGCGGCCCTTGCAGAGGAGATGAACATCGGCACAGTTGCATTCGGTGGAGGATGTTTCCGGAACTCCTATCTCTGCCGTGGGCTTCGTTTGCAACTTGAAGCACAGGGTTTCTCCGTTTTTGTTCCACACCTGCTACCGGTGGGAGATGCCGGGATATCGTTCGGACAGGCTGTCGTTGCGGCCTCCATTGCCACCCGCCGGACGCGCGTTATCACCCCGGAGTTCGAAGAGAGGCATGCATGCTTCCCTACGTAGACGAGTTCAGAGATACATCTTCGTGCGTGGTCCTTGCAGCCGCAATCGCAGCAAACATGAAAACGGAATCCCGTATGACCCTGATGGAGGTATGCGGAACGCACACAATGTCCATTCACCGGCACGGCATCAAACAACTGTTGCCGGCAAACATTCGCCTCTTGTCTGGGCCGGGTTGTCCTGTATGTGTCACGCCGAACAATTTCATTGACAGAGCCATTGCGATTGCACGCATCCCCGGCACGATTATCACGACGTTCGGTGACATGATCAGGGTTCCGGGATCGAGCTCCTCCCTGGAGAAAGTGCGGGCTGCCGGTGCGGATGTTCGTGTCGTGTCTTCGTCGCTCGAGGCCTTACGAATCGCTCAACAGGAAAAAGGGAGTCAGGTGGTGTTCCTTGGCGTCGGTTTCGAGACCACGGCACCCACGGTCGCCGCGTCCATAGTTGAAGCTGATCGATTGCGTGTAACGAACTACTTCGTTCTGGCAGCCCATAAGGTCATTCCTCCGGCACTAAAGCTCCTCTCCGGAGGAGTAATTGCCGTGGATGGTTTCATTTGTCCGGCGCACGTCAGCGCTATTATCGGTTCGAGGGCATACGGCTTCTTGCCGAAAGATTTTGGGAAAGCATGCGTTATCACCGGTTTTGAACCGCTCGACATACTTCAGGGGGTGCTGATGCTGATGGATCAAATTACATCGGGCGCTCCCCGGCTCGAAGTGCAATACGACCGTGTCGTGAGACCGGAAGGAAATCGTGTTGCTCTCGATTTGCTCGACGCGGTTTTTGAGTTGTCGGATTCCGAGTGGAGGGGGATGGGGTCGCTTCCACTCAGTGGGCTGCGGATGAGAGAGCGATACGCGCATCGGGATGCGGAGCGCATGATCGAGGTTGTTGTTGAACCTCCGCATGAACCCAAAGGCTGCATCTGTGGCAGCGTCATTCAGGGCCTGAAAGATCCCCCTGAATGTAAGTTGTTTGGCACTGTATGCACTCCGGTTAATCCCATTGGTGCCTGCATGGTGTCGGGCGAAGGGACCTGTGCTGCATGGTTTAAGTACGCGTCCGGACGAACCGGGAACAACCGGGTCACTTCGGATGATTCTGTTGAAATGCAAGGGATGACAGAGACTCTATGAGCAATAACGGTATGATAATGCTGGGCCATGGCAGTGGCGGACTTCTTTCGCATACACTCATCAAGGAACTGTTCGTTGCACGATTCCGGAACGGGCAACCCCGCCCGCTTGATGATGCGGCAGTGTTTGATGTTCGCGGAACCCGCTGCGCGTTTTCCACGGACTCTTTCGTTGTTGACCCGCTGTTTTTCCCGGGAGGTGATATAGGCAAGCTTGCAGTCTGTGGAACAGTCAACGATCTTTGCATGATGGGTGCGCGACCGTTGTATCTGAGTCTTGCCATGATCATCGAGGAGGGGTTACCTGTGGAGGACCTCGCGCGCGTAGTAGATTCAATAGCTCTTACCGCCCGGTCTGCGCATGTGGAGGTCATCACGGGTGACACAAAGGTTGTTGCCAGGGGGAACGCCGACAAACTGTTTATCACGACGACGGGATTTGGAATAGTGGAAGATGCCTTTTGCCTCTCAGGTGCAAATGCGAAGGAGGGAGATGTAATTCTGATCAACGGAACAATTGGAGATCACGGCATTGCCGTGCTTTCACAACGTGTCGGTTCCTTCCACACGCCGGGTATCAGCTCCGATTGTGCAGCGCTCAATGAGATCCTGAAATTGCTCACGCCCGTCGCGTCATCCATCCACGTTCTCCGTGACCCGACCCGTGGTGGAGTGGCCACAACGCTTAACGAGATCGCAGAGCAGTCAAACATCGGGATCGAATTGGATGAGAGCGCATTGCCGGTGAGTGAAGGGGTGAGGGCTGCATGTGAATTACTCGGGTTCGATCCGCTCTATATCGCGAATGAAGGGAAAATGCTCCTGTGCGTTGAGCAGCAAAAGGCGGATGACGTACTGGAGATTCTGTGCAAGCACTCCCTGGGAAAGAATGCCGCCCGCATTGGTCGTGTCACAACATCCCATCCCGCACAGGTCGTTCTTAACACGGCGGCAGGAGGCAGAAGAATCATTGACATGCTTGCGGGAGAACAACTGCCGAGGATCTGCTGAACTGAGTGGCAACCATGTCTAAAATCAACACAGTCGGTTCTCGGTCTTGAAAAGTCATTCTCAGATTTAGAATATCTCTCCATGTGAGATCCCAAAACCTCTAGAATCAACCCATTTTGGATTATTTCAAAGGTCTCCCCGCAATTTTGATGGCACGTATCTTGCCCGTCCAATAGCAGGAAACTCCGCGGGAGGTATTCAGGATTTCGATCATTCTTCCAATCCCGCCTGTTTGGGCAATCAAAAACCATGGAACATCTATGAATCCAGATCCTGAAGAAGAAAAAGGAAACAGCTACTCGGTCGAAACACACCTCATCTACGGCCAATCCCAAGACCCACGGTGGGACTACAGCCATCATCTGCTTCCCCCGATTTCGTCGTCTGCCACATTCAGGCTTGATACTGTGCAGCGAGGCGCACAAGGCTTCACGGAGTTTGCTCATTCGAATGAAGAGGTAAATGTCAGTAGCAAAGCCCCCATCTATATTTACGACCGCCTCGGTGAGCCGAACAAGGATATGCTTGAGGAGAACCTTGCATACGCGGAAGGAGGCGATACTGCAGTGACGTTTGCAAGCGGTATGGGAGCTATCTCTGCGGTGCTTGGAATACTGACAGGCACAGGAAGCGAAGTTCTGGCCCACAAAACACTCTACGGTTGCACATACTCATTGCTTACAAACTGGTATCCGCGTCTCAAAATTAAGACGACGTTTGCTGACTTCATCAACCCCGAAGAAGTTAGACGGCACATTACTCTGCAGACACGTGTCGTGTACATGGAATCGCCCGTGAACCCGACATTGCGACTCATTGATCTGGAGGCGGTTGCACAAGTTGTGAAAGAAGTAAATCAGAATCGGTTACCCGAAGACAGGATCCACACAGTTGTGGATAGTACCTTTGCTACACCATTCTGTCAGCGGCCATTGAAACTGGGCATTGATTTCGTGGTGCACTCGTTGACGAAAGCGATTGGAGGATTTGGTACCGACATCGGCGGTGTTGTCATTGGTCCGCAGTGGAGCAAAGATATGCTGCTGCTGTACCGGAAAGACTTCGGCGGAATTCTCTCTCCGAAGAGCGCATGGCCGGTGCTTGTCACCGGACTTCCTTCGCTTCCAGTGCGCATGCGGCAGATGCAAGAAACATCAATGAAGGTTGCGGAATATCTCGATGTCTGTCCTGAAATCGAAACAGCCCGTTATCCCGGCCTTCCATCATTCACTCAATACGATCTGGCACAGCGGCAAATGCGTGATTATGATGGCAATTTTGCCCCCGGTTCAATGATCTACTTCGTGATGAAAGGAAATGATCCCCACGATTCGCTGGGGCGTGCGGGGCGGTTCATCAACCACATCGCGAAGAACGCGTACTGCATTACCCTGGCTGTGAGCCTCGGAAACATCCGTACTCTGATCGAGCACCCTGGATCAATGACACACTCGGCGATACCAGCTGATGAACAAGTGGCCAAAGGGCTTGACCCCGGAGGAATCCGACTGGCAATCGGTCTGGAAAAGCCCAGAGACATTATTGCAGACTTGGAGCGTTCGCTCGAAGCGACGCGCGTCGGTTCGCTGCTCGAACTGTCAGACATGAGGCTTTAGGCAGAAGAGACCAGAAAGAAAGAAGGTATGTATGCACTACAACACTATTTCCAAAACAATTAAACAACAATACGAACGTAAATTTGTTACCGCAAATGAAGCGGCTTTGGTGGTTCAATCAGGCGACCGGGTATGGATCCATCCCGGTTGTGCGGTACCACAGATTCTTGTTGATGCCATGGTAGCTCGCTATGAGGAGTTGCGCAATGTTGAGGTGGTCCATCTCCTCGGCGTGAACGAGGCGCCATACGTCAGACCGGAGATGAAGGGCCATTTTAGGCACAATGCCTTCTTTATCGGCAAGAATGTGCGCCAGGCAGTGGGGGACGGGCGTGCAGATTTCACCCCCATTTTTCTTTCCGAGATTCCAGCGTTGTTGTATGGCAAGCAGTATCCGATTGACGTTGCATTGATTCAGGTCTCACCTCCAGATGAGCACGGTTACTGCAGTTTCGGTGTTGGCGTCGAATGTACCAAGGCGGCGACGGAAGTTGCGAAAGTTGTGGTTGCGCAAGTCAACCCCAATATGCCACGGTCGCTCGGTGACAGCTTCATCCATTTGAACCAGATCGATTACTGCGTGGAAGTTGACACGCTCCTGACAGAACTCCCACAGCTTGAGGGCGATGAAACGCCGGAGGAGTTGGAAATCTATCGGAAGATTGGCGCTCACGTTGCCAGCCTTGTTGGTGACGGCGCAACATTGCAACTCGGTATCGGTCGTATTCCGGATGCGGTCGTCAAGTATCTTGGCGATAGGAAGAACCTTGGCATTCATTCCGAAATGGTTTCCGACGGCATTATCTCGCTCGTTGAAGCCGGCGTTATCAATAACAAGAAGAAGACGTTGCTTCCCGGGAAGATCGTAACGTCGTTCGTTCTCGGGTCACGACAGTTGTTTGAGTTCGTTGACAATAATCCACTCATGGAGTTTCGTCCAACGCAGTTCACGAATGATCCGTTCACCATTGCGCGTAATAGGAAAATGGTGGCGATCAATTCGGCACTTGCCGTTGATCTCACCGGTCAAGTGTGCGCCGATTCAATTGGCCAGAGATTCTACAGCGGCTTTGGCGGACAGGTGGATTTTATCCGTGGTGCTGCGAGGTCGGAGGGAGGAAAGCCGGTTATAGCAATGCCATCCACGGCAAAGGATGGCGCGTTGTCGCGCATAACGACCCGCCACATGGATGGTGCCGGTGTCACGACGTCACGAGGCGATGTTCACTATGTCGCGACCGAGTTTGGAGTGGTCAATCTTCATGGCAAAACAATACGGGAACGTGCAGAACTACTTATCAATATTGCACATCCATCGTTCAGACAGGAACTGGAAGAGTTTGCAAAGGAACAACATTACTTGTAGGAGAAGATGATGGCACGCGGATCGGTTCAATTTGAAATTGACACCTGTAAAGGATGCGAACTCTGTATTGGAGCCTGCCCCCAGGGAAGCATAGAGCTCTCCACCGGGATCAACAAACAGGGGTACCATTATGCGGTTCTTATCAAGGACAACTGCACAGGCTGCACAAACTGCGCGCTTGTCTGTCCCGATGCAGTGATACGGGTGTATCGTGAGACCAAGAAGACGAAAGTCCAGATTGCAATGATCTCCAATGTCACCGAGAATATCACGGTCACCATTGCTGATGGCGACGGTGCAAACGGGGTTGTACACTAATCGCGAAAGGGATTGCCATGGGATTCACAGCATGGATCATAGTTCTGTATGTAGGATTGCTGTTCGGGTTGTTTACCTTTTTCGTTCTCCCAATCCTTAGAGGAAAAAAGAGCCTATTGGAGAATGAAAGAGCAACCCGGTAGAATAAATGTGGAAGGGTTACGACAATGTCTGAAGTGAAATTGATGAAAGGAAACGAGGCGCTTGCCGAGGCAGCAATCCGTGCAGGATGCCGGTCGTATTTCGGCTATCCCATCACACCGCAGTCGGAGATTCTCGAGTACTTGACGGATGAGGGGCGGAAGCGGGGAATGATCGTGTTGCAAGCAGAGAGCGAGATTGCCTCGATCAACATGGTATACGGTGCCGCCGGTGCAGGAGCAAGGACGATGACGTCGTCATCAAGCCCGGGAATCAGTTTGATGCAGGAAGGTCTTTCGTACATAGCCTGCGCAGAGTTGCCTTGCCTGGTCGTGAATGTCAACCGGGGAGGCCCCGGCCTTGGTACAATTCAGCCGTCGCAAGGCGACTACTTTCAGTCCACCAAAGGAGGCGGTCACGGTGATTATCGCCTTATTGTTCTCGCACCGTCCAGTGTCCAGGAAATGGCGGGCTTCGTGTATGATGCATTTGACCTCGCAGACAAATACCGAACTCCTGTGATGATTCTCGCGGACGGTGCACTGGGACAGATGATGGAGAAAGTGGAATTCAAAGAGTACAATCCTGCAGACCACATCCCGCCAAAACCGTGGGCAACCATCGGAAAACCCAATTCGCGTGAGCGCAACATCATCACATCGCTTCATATCCAGCCGGAGAAGATGGAGCAGATGAACATTCTACTCCAAACAAAGTACAAGGAAATCTCTGAACACGAAGTACGCTTCGAAGAGATACAAACGGAGGATGCTGAATACATCATCGTCGCGTACGGATTGGCTGCGCGTATCGCCCATCGTGCCGTGGAACTTGCACGCGAGCGTGGAATTCGTGTCGGATTGCTGCGACCGATAACCCTTTGGCCGTTCCCATACGCGAAGATCCGGGAACTCGCGAACAGGAGCATGGGAGTGTTGGTGGTGGAGATGAACTCGGGACAAATGGTGGAAGATGTACGACTCGGCGTTGAGGGAAGAGTGCCGGTGAGGTTTTATGGGAGAATGGGTGGCGTTGTACCTTCGCCTGAGGAGGTTGTGACAGCACTTGAGGCACAGGCAAATGAAGTCGTCAAAGATCAAATCGGGGAGTACTGACATGGATGCTCACGGTGCACAGAATGTGTTTGAGCCATTAGAGTGTGTGTATGAGAAACCGGAAACACTCACTGACACGAGGATGCACTACTGCCCCGGATGTGGCCACGGTGTCGTTCATCGACTGCTGATGGAGGTTGTCGATGAACTCGACATCCAGGAACAGACCATCGGTGTTGCGCCCGTTGGGTGTTCGGTGTTCGCGTATCACTACATGAATATCGACATGCAGGAAGCTGCGCACGGTCGAGCATCCGCGGTCGCAACCGGCATTAAACGTGTTCATCCCGACAAGTATGTCTTCTCGTATCAGGGGGATGGTGACCTTGCAGCCATTGGCACCGCCGAGACAATTCATACAGCAAACCGCGGCGAGAACATCCTTGTCGTATTCATCAACAACGGCATCTATGGTATGACTGGTGGCCAGATGGCGCCCACAACTCTGCTCGGGATGAAAACGACGACCTCTCCAACCGGCAGAACCATAGATACGTCCGGGTTTCCGCTCAAGATCAGCGACATGATTGCTATGTTGCCGGGCGTGTATTACGTAAGCAGGCATTCCATCCACACACCCAATGCTGTCCGGCAGTTGAAGAAGGCAATCACCAAGTCGTTTCAATATCAGAAGGAGAAGAAGGGGACATGCTTCATAGAAGTTGTCTCGAATTGTCCCTCTGGCTGGAAGATGACGCCTCCTCAAGCAAACAAGTGGATGGAGGAGAACATGTTCCCGATGTATCCACCGGGCGAATTGAAGGCACCAAAGTAACCCTGAGTCGTATTCTGGGTTGAGAGCGTATTTCTGAAGGAAGCCACTGTGAACATTGGAGGTTTAGTAGCCACGACCCTGTTCTTCGCGTCGATTTTATTCGGCTGCAAAGAAATAGTTGACCCGCCTCCGGTTCAACAGTTGGCCGTCACAGGCATTGTAAGGAATCTCAACGGCAATCCTGTCCCGGGGGCGTATCTGAATTTTCAGTATCGCTTACGGTCGAAATTCACCCAGCAGACGATAGAACCAAGCTGGGATGGACCCATTCTCATTACTTTCTATCAAGTCAATGTTCCGATGCGAACGTACGTTAAATTCACCGTCGAGAATTATTTGCATCAGCTTACGCAAGTTATCCGACAAGATACTTTGGACGCGGGAAGCTATTCGTTTTGGTGGAATGGTGCCGATACCGCAGGTAAGTCGTCCTACTCAGATTGCTACTTCCTTAGAGCATGGGTAGGAGACAGCCTGGCTATGAATTGGAAGAACATTATCAATCGCAGACAACACATCGCAGCGATGCCGTTGGCATTTGCGCAAACGGATCAGCAAGGCAGATTCGTCATTCCCTTAACGCGGCTTCCTCTGAACGAAGAATTTGCTTATGGCATGTTAGGTGTCAACCAACCAGACTCGGTAAGGCTTGATGGAATTCAATATCTGATGGCTTTTGATTCCACTCATTATGGAGTCGATACTATTTCGACAACTGATCTGAGTGAGCATACAATAGTTTTAGCAACACCGAAGCGATGAATTATCAATTATCAATTGTCAATGGAGAACCAATAACGTGACACACGAACTACTTATTGCAGGTTTTGGCGGACAAGGCGTCCTCTCAATGGGAATGACGCTTGCCTATGCCAGCATGATTGAGAAAAAGGAAATCAGCTGGATGCCTTCGTACGGCCCTGAAATGCGGGGCGGCACCGCGAACTGTATTGTGATTGTTTCGGATAAACAAATCAGTTCACCGATTGTTTCGACGTTCGATACCGTCATAGCGCTCAACCAGCCATCACTGGACAAGTTTGAGAAGGCAGTGAAACTGGGCGGTACGCTCATGTATGACTCCACGAACATCATCGCCCTGCCGACAAGAACGGATATCGATATCCTTCCTATCGCCGCGAGTGAAGAGGCTGCGAAGATGAACAACGCCAGGATCATGAACATGGTTGTGCTCGGCGCCTTCATCGCACACACGGGCGTTGTGGAAATCGATGCGCTCATGCACGCACTGAAGGAAGTACTGCCGGAGCGCTATCATCACCTGTTGCCATTGAACGAGCGGGCGCTACGCCGTGGCATGGAACTGGCGGCAATGGCCGAGGTTGTATAGGAAAAAATCCATCACGTACCAACATCTGAAAGGAATCTGCAATGGAAGTTCAATGTGTACACACATGCCAGGGTCATTGCAACGCCCTCAAAGTTGCCGAGCAGATCGAATTGTCTGCGATTGAGGGATACAACCGCTACCTTGCGGAGTGCAACTATCCCGACGTCAGAGTGATACTGCAGGATATGATTGACCGGCACCAGAAGACACTTCAATATCTGCAGGGCAAAGAGAGCGAGTTGACCGAGAAGCTGAATATTCTCGACAACATCAACGAGAGCTTTGGCTGAACCGACAGGAGCGAATCCATGATACATCAGCGTGATGATACGGTGAATTGGGATGAGATCTCAATCGAAGAGATTCTCGAACTTGCAATTGCCGACGAGGAATACGCGAGGAACTACTACAAGCACGCGGCACATCTTGCAGGCAATTCGCATACACGTCGCCTGCTGTTACAGCTTTCGGAGATGGAACAGGGCCATACCGACCAGCTTCGAAAAGAGCTCAATGAGCTTTTGCAGCAGCGCGAGCTTGAAGCTGGAATGGCGGACTAGAATCGGCAAGGGGGTTCAACCTCATTGAACATTACGCCCACTGGGCACAAGGAGATCATTATGAAACGATATGTCGAACAGGTGGCACGGCTTGCACTCCTTACACTTTCAGGCGTCATTGGCAGCATCGTGGTGGGTGTGATGGTCTATGGGGGCGAGGTGTTCAACACCTGGCATGTAGGATTCTCATTCATTTCGTACGGACTCTCCGGCGCGTTCATCTTTGCGTTTTACCATGTCCGTGGCCTGTCGGAGACCATCACGGCTGCCGCGGTGACAAGCACTGCTCAATTTGCCATTGCTTCAACTTGGATCACCGCAATCAATGCTGCGGTGTGGTCATTCGGGGTGAACCTCCCACTCATTCTTGTGGCCTTCATCTTTGAGCGGAAGCTTGCCGCATTCCATCGGTACAAGTTCGCGGTCGTGGCGTTGCTCTATGGCGTCATGTTCGTGGCGCTAACCCTGTTTGTGTCTTTGCTTGGCTCGTCCCAGTTACCGCCGGCTGTTGTGTTCCGACAGAACTTCCTCGATGGGCTGCTTATCGGCCTTGGCCTTGCATTGGGAATTGAGGCGGGCGAAGCGTTGGTGCATTCGATTGGGCCTCACTCCATAGGGCGTCATGGAGTGGGGAAGCACGCGTAGCAACCACGCAGACCCCTTCACTGCTCGTTGAGTACAACGTCAGGGTGGTTGGGAGGAGAATCACCTCACGCCTTGGCGTTGTTGTTTGTCGTGTTGGAGAGAGGTAGCTCATCAGAGAATCACTATTATCGAGAGAGAATCGTTATGAGCAAATACAGAATCGCATGGCTGCCGGGTGATGGCATCGGCAACGATGTCATGGAAGCAACCCGCATTGTTCTTGATGCTGTCAACTTCGATGCCGACTATGTGCACGGAGATATCGGGTGGGAGTTCTGGTGCAGGGAGGGAGAACCCTTCCCCCAACGCACGATCGACATCCTCAACAATGTTGACGCTGCAATGTTCGGCGCGATCACATCGAAACCTGTGAAAGCGGCGGAAGCAGAATTGGCTCCCGGGTTGCGCGATAAGGGTCTGGTCTATCGTTCACCCATCGTGCGGATGAGGCAGCTCTTTGACCTTTATACGTGTCTCCGGCCATGCAAGTCCTATTCCGGAAATCCCCTGAATTACAAAGAGGACATCGACCTCGTTGTGTTCAGGGAGAATACCGAGGATCTGTATGCGGGAGTCGAGTTCAATCCGGTGCCGCGTGAACTCTCTGATGTGCTGGTAAGGATATCGAAACCATTTGCCCCATTCAAGGACATTCCAAGCGATCAATACGCGATCTCTTGCAAGATCAATACCCGGAAGGGCTCCGGGCGAATTGTACGCGCAGCATTTGAGTTTGCTCGCAAGAACAATCGGAAGAAGGTTACCGTGGTGCACAAGGCGAACGTCGTTCGTGCGACCGATGGCATGTTCCTTGACGAGGCGAGAAAGGTTGCGAAGGAGTTTCCCGGGATTCAGATGGATGATGCCAATGTTGATGCCATCTGTATGTGGCTGCTGAAGAATCCATTCAACTATGAAGTCCTCGTTGCTCCGAATCTGTATGGAGACATCATCTCCGACCTCGCGGCCCAGATGGTCGGCGGTCTGGGCTTTGGCTGCTCGGGCAATATTGGCAAGAAGCTCGCGGTGTTCGAGCCGTCGCATGGATCTGCTCCGAAATATGCCGGCCAGAACAAAGTGAACCCCATTGCCACCATCCTTGCAGCAAAGATGATGATGGAGTGGCTGGGAGAGACAGAGATGGCCGAACGTGTCGAACGCGCAACGGCTTCTGTGATCAAGACGGGCAAAGTGCGTACGTACGATATGGGGGGTGGCAACACCACGCGTGAAATGGCGGAAGAGATTACAAGACATCTGCCTGACTAGATGGAGACAACAATGAATGACGTCATCATACATGAAGTTGGTCTGCGAGATGGTCTGCAGATGGAAAAACAAATCGTTCCGATTGCTCAAAAAGCGAAATGGGTCGAACAGTTGATTGGCTCTGGTGTGGACATCATCCAGCTCGGCTCCTTTGTCCACCCGGGAAAAGTTCCCCAGATGGCGGATACCGACGGACTGTTTCAATACTTTAACAGTATCATCAAGCCGTCACACATCATCTTCTCCGGATTGGTGTTGAACGAGAAGGGGCTTGAGCGCGGGCTCAAGTGTGGCGTGGAGATGTTCTGCATGGGTGTCTCTGCGAGTGAGACGCACAGCCGCAAGAACACGGGGATGTCTGTTGTTGAAGCAACAGAATGTATCATTGCAACTGCTCAGAAGGCGATGGAAGCTGGTGCAAAAGTACAGGTGTCGGTACAGTCAGCCTTTGGCTGCGGATACGAGGGCCATGTCCCGCAAGAACAGGTCATGATGATCGTGGAAAGGTACGTGAATGCCGGACTTCTCAACATCAGTCTTGCAGATACAGCTGGCCATGCAACCCCCGACCAGGTCGAGCGAATGTTCTCCGCCATCTACGAGGTTGACGAGGAGGTTGAGTGTGCCTGCCATTTTCACAACACATACGGACTTGGGCTTACGAATGCGTATGCAGCGATGAAAGTCGGGGTGAAGTATATTGAGTCGTCCGTTGCCGGACTTGGTGGATGTCCGTTCACGAAGATCGCCGGTGGCAACGTCTGTACAGAGGATCTTATCCACATGCTGCATCGGATGGATTTCCGGCACGACATCAAGCTGGAAAACCTCATCGAGATCGCGAACGACGTGAGCACATTCTTCGACCGCGAGATGCCGGGAACGATATACAAAACCGGGGCGATTGTGGAAGGGGAAGTGGCAGCATGAAAGCACGACATAGGACGATCTGAAGAGGCTGGTGAACCGATGAAACGCAAACTACTCGCCGGAATTCGTGTTCTTGATCTCACGAACGTACTCTCCGGGCCCTTTGCTACGCTCCATCTCTCGTTACTTGGCGCCGAGGTCATCAAGATCGAGAATCCTGTTGATGGTGACCTTGCCCGGAAGCTCGGAAACGTTCCCGAATTGAACGAACAACTCATGGGCACAAGCTTCCTTGCTCAGAATGCCAACAAGAAATCTCTCACGCTGAATCTCAAAGAGAACGAAGCGAAAGAGATATTCCTCAAGCTTGCGAAGACTGCCGATATCGTGGTCGAGAACTTTCGACCCGATGTCATGAAGCGCCTTGGACTTGGTTACGATGTGTTGAAGATGATAAATCCACGGCTCGTCTATTGCGGCATCTCCGGCTTCGGTGCAACAGGGCCAGATGCAATGAAACCCGCGTACGATCAGATCATCCAGGGACTCAGCGGTGTCATGGCAATCAATGGTGATGAGCGACTGAATCCTCTGCGCTGCGGGTTTCCTGTGTGTGATACGGTTGGAGGGTTGAACGCAGCCTTTGCGATTATAGCTGCCTTGTTCCATCGGGAACGGACAGGGGAGGGGCAGTTCATCGATGTGGCGCTTCTTGATTCCGTTATGCCGCTCATGGGTTGGGTGGCGGCAAACCTGCTCATCGGTCATCAGCAGCCTGTACTGATGGGCAATGACAACTTCACGGCGGCGCCATCGGGAACATTTATTACGAAGGACGGTTACATCAACATCGCGGCCAATAAGCAGGAGCAATGGGAAGCCGTCGCGGATGTACTCAATGTCCCTGAGCTAAAAAAGGACCCTCGCTTCGAGAAGCGTGATGCTCGTAAGAGGAACCGGAAAGCGCTCACTCCGTTGTTAGAGGAAAAATTGAAGGAGCGGGATACAGCGTATTGGGTTGAAGCGCTTAATACAAAGGGTGTTCCTTCCGGTGAGATTCTGAGCCTTGAAGCTGCGTTGAACCAGAAACAGCTGAAGCATCGAGATGTAGTTCAAACTGTTCATGCCGATGGCATTGGCGATCTCAAGGTGCTCAACCTGACGGCGAGGTTCGAGAAAACCCCGGGCAGCGTGACGTGTCCGCCGCCGAGGCTTGGCGCCCATACGGACGAATTCCTCGGTGGATTGGGTTATTCCAAGGTGGAAATTGAGCATCTTCGTGAACGAGGAGTTGTGTAGGAATATTAGAGAGAGTATGCAATGGGAATGACAATAGTTGAAAAAATTCTGGCTCGCGCATCAGGCTGCTCGGCATTGAGTGCCGGCAATGTTGTGGAGCCGGCGGTCGACCTCGCGATGTCCCATGAGAACGCGGCGCTTGTAATCAACCAGTTTCTGGAGATCTTCGAAGGAACCAGTATTGAGCCCAAAGTTTGGGATTCGTCAAAGGTTGCCATCGTCTTCGATCACCGCGTTCCCGCGGAGTCGTCAAAGACCGCGACGAACCAGAAAAAAGTAAGGGAGTTTGTAGCGAAGGACAGGATAAGTAAATTCCATGATATTCGCGGTGACAGCGGCGGAATCTGCCACCAGATTCTGCCGGAAAGCGGCTACGTTCTCCCCGGTTCCGTGGTTGTTGGCACGGACTCCCATACCACCAGCCACGGCGCTCTGGGTGCATTTGCGTTCGGTATCGGGGCAACAGAGATGGCAAGCGTGTGGGCCCTCGGAACTGTTCTCAACGTTGAAGTACCTGAGACGATCAAAGTGAATGTACACGGGAGTTTCCCTTCGTTCGTCGGGCCCAAGGATTTGATCCTCCATCTCATCGGCAAGATCAGTGCGCAAGGTGCGAATTTCAGAGTCATCGAGTTTCATGGTGAGACGATACGAACAATGTCCACATCGGGCCGTTTGGTTCTCTGCAACATGTCTGTCGAAGCGGGTGCAACATCCGGCATCGTGCCTGCTGATGGGGAAACGATCCGGTACCTCAGAGACGAAGCCGGCGTGAATGACCCGTTGACATTGGTTCTGCCAGACAACAATGCAAAATACGTGCAGGAAATTGACATGGACGTTTCTGGCCTTGAGCCACAGGTTGCCTGCCCGCATACGGTTGACAATGTGAAACCCATAGACCGTGTCGTGGGGACAAATGTGCACCAAATTGTAATTGGATCGTGTACAAACGGCAGGCTTGATGACCTTCAGGTAGCGGCAAGGATTATCAGAGGCAAGAAGGTTTCCAAGAACATCCGCATGCTCGTATTTCCGGCAAGCGGCAAGATCTATGGTCAGGCTCTTGAGCGAGGGTACATCGCGGATTTCATGAAAGCCGGTGCCGTGGTAATGAACCCGGGTTGCGGCCCATGCCTTGGCATACATGAAGGTGCGTTGGCCGATGGCGAAGTTGCGCTCTCGACAACGAACAGGAATTTCAAAGGGCGCATGGGAAACCCGAAGTCGGAAGTATATCTCTGCTCACCTGCTGTCGCTGCTGCTTCGGCCATAACAGGGGTGATCACTGATCCACGGAAAGGAGAGAACTGATATGGCGACGGTAGTACTGAAAGCTGGTGATGACGTCTCCACCGACGTCATTTATCCGGGGCGCTTCATGGCCACAGTTCTTCCAACTGAAACACCGCAGTTCGCATTTGCGGACAATACAGAATTCAACGCGAAGCTGAAATCAAATCAGGTTCCTCCCGGCAGTATCATCGTGGCAGGCAGGAACTTCGGTTGCGGCTCGTCGCGTGAGCAAGCTGTCTCCACACTCAAAGGTTATGAACTCGTGATCGTAGCGAAAAGTTTCGCCCGCATCTTCCTGCAGAACTCCGTCAATCTTGGATTGAGACTGGTGGAGATACCTGAAATAGAGGCATCTGATGCCGATGAATTGGATATCGGCACGGACATTGTTGAGAACAAGACGACGGGAAGGCGGTTCAATGTCGTTCCTTTGCCGAAAACACGTCAAGCGATCATTGCTGCAGGTGGATTGATACCGTATACGAGGAAAATGGTCACGGAGAGACTGGGATCAACCGATCAGGCGAGAAACACGTGACTTCCAGAAACGATTCATAATCATCAAATCTGAGAATTGACATGGAATCAACCGAACAACCAAGAGTCAGACATCGATCATTCTCCTACACTACAAGTCTCTCGTGGGTTGAAGGCAGAATCGGCACAATGACCTCTGAGGGGAAGCCGCCCCTTCAGATATCGAGTCCACCTGAATTCAAAGGCAACGCCGGAAATTGGACGCCGGAGGACGCTTTCGTGGGTTCTGTGGAGATGTGTCAAATGCTTACGTTCATTGGAATTGCGCAGAAGCAGGAAGTCCCGTTCGCCTCATACAAGAGTTCCGCAAAGGGAACGTTGGAGTTTATCGACGGACAGTACCGGTTTACACGCATTGTCATTACACCGACCATAGTCATAGAAAACACCGAGATAGGGGATGCCGTGTTGGCAGTCGTTCGTGAAGCACACAAGCGTTGCTTGATCGCAAATTCAATTACCGCTGTGGTTGAAGTCAATGCGAATATTGTCGTGGCGGAAGCGGTACACGATCATTTTCAAACTTAATAAATCAAACGGAACATTCTCACTTCTGCAACGCCGGTTCTGTGTATTGGGCAATAAAACCGCGGTTTTCGCATTGTTTCAGTTGGCATCCCGTTTGCCCTACTAAAGGTATCACTCTCAAGGGTGTTGATATGGTCTCTCGGTTCTTACATGTGGATACCGGCCTGCTGAAAAAATATGATCGTCCGGGGCCACGCTACACAAGCTACCCGACAGCTCCTCTCTTCAACGAGTCGTTCGGGGTAGACGATTACCGTGGGGCGATCATCGAGACAAACCAGTTGGATTCCCGTTCCGACATCTCACTCTATTTCCATTTCCCGTTCTGCGATACACTCTGCTACTTCTGCGGCTGTACCATGATGGTCACGCGGGACAAGAATCGGATTGAGGAGTATCTGCGCTATGTGAAGAAAGAGATTGATCTCATCGCTCCGTTAATTGCATCGGGACGACGTGTGACGCAACTGCATTGGGGAGGTGGGACTCCAACGCATTTGTCGCCAGAGCAACTGTTGGACATTGCCGAGTACATCAAGGCGTCGTTTCGTTTTGACGCTGACGTTGAGATGAGCGTGGAGATTGACCCTCGTGAGCTGACACAAAAACACCTAGGTGTGTTGCGGCATGTGGGGTTCAACCGGCTGAGTATGGGGATTCAGGATTTCGATCCGAACGTACAGCAGGCAGTGAATAGGGTTCAATCCGAAGAACTCATTACCTCGGTGTACAAGTGGGCGACTGCGCTGGAGTTTGAGAGCATCAATTTCGATCTGATTTACGGGCTGCCGTTTCAGACGGTTGCATCATTCAAGAAGACTGTGCAGGAAGTGTTGAAGTACAAGCCGGAGAGGATCGCAGTATTCAACTACGCCCACGTGCCCTGGATGAAATCACACCAGAGGCTCATCCATCCGGAGAACCTCCCGACGCCGGACCAGAAACTGCAAATCTTGAAGATGACGATTGAAGAGCTCACGGCACATGGCTATGTGTATGTGGGGATGGATCACTTCGCGAAACCACAGGACGAACTCACGCGGGCGCAACAGGAGAAGTCGTTGTACAGGAACTTCCAGGGCTACTCAACACGATCCGGCGCAGACTTGTATGGTCTCGGGATGTCTTCGATCAGTCATTTCGACGGAATGTACGCCCAGAATCATAAGACACTTCCGGAATACTACGCAGCTCTTGATGCTGGAACGCTTGCGACGCACGTTGGGTATCGAATGTCCGAGGATGACCTGATCCGCAAGCATGTGATCATGAGATTGATGTGCGACCTTGAGTTGCGAAAAGAAAGTGTGGAACGGCAGTTCGGCCTCGACTTCGATGAGTACTTTAGCGAAGAACTGGCGGCGCTACAGGTATTTGCAGATGATGATCTGATCGATATTGAACCGGACATCATCAGGATCAAACAGGCAGGAAGGCTTCTCTTGAGAAACATCGCAATGTGCTTTGATGCGTATCTTGACACAATGCAGAAGGAAAAACCGGTGTTCTCCCGGACCGTGTGATATCCACGCCAGGATGAACATGAAAGCCACCCTTGATGGGTGGCTTTTTGTTTCCAGGCACTGAGCATTTTCTCAATCAAGATTGAGAAGGCAGGGTTTTTCTCCACGGCTTTTTGATGAAATCCATCGAAATTCGGCACTACCATAGTTGGAATGGCATTTGCTTTTGAAGTGAATATGAATGGAACCCCGATGCTTGGGCGGGAATAACCTCCACAAAGGTCATTGAAATGGGCAAAACCTCAAAACGCAAATACGTTACCATCGACGGAAACGAAGCAGCAGCGTTCGTCGCACACAAACTCAACGAAGTCATTGCCATCTATCCCATCACACCATCATCAAACATGGGTGAATGGGCGGACGAATGGTCGTCACAGGGGCGAAAGAATCTTTGGGGCACAATTCCATCGGTAACGGAGATGCAGAGCGAAGGTGGTGCTGCTGGAGCTGTCCACGGCGCGTTGCAAACAGGTGCGCTCTCCACAACGTTCACGGCATCTCAGGGATTGCTTCTGATGATTCCGAATATGTACAAGATTGCAGGTGAGCTGACATCGACGGTATTTCATGTGACCGCCCGGTCGCTCGCCACGCAGTCGCTCTCCATTTTCGGCGACCATAGCGACGTCATGGCGACGAGGGGAACGGGCTTTGCAATGCTCTGTTCCGGCTCTGTACAGGAAGTGATGGACTTCGCGTTGATTGCCGAAGCTGCCACGCTTGAAGCGCGTGTACCGTTCCTTCATTTCTTCGATGGGTTCAGAACGTCTCACGAAGTCATGAAGATCGAACAGCTTAACGAAGAAGACCTCCGCGCAATGATCGATGATGAGTTGATCAGGGCACACCGCTTACGTGGACTTTCGCCTGACCACCCGGTGATGCGTGGAACGGCAATGAACCCCGACGTGTACTTCCAGGCAAGAGAAACTGTGAATCCATTTTACAATGCCTGTCCTGCAATCGTGCAGAAAGCAATGGACAACTTCGCAAAGATTGTTGGACGCCAATACCAGTTGTTTGAGTATGTCGGCTCGCCCGATGCCGAGCGTGTCATCGTTATCATGGGTTCCGGAACCGGTGCCGTCGAAGAAACGATAGCCTATCTGAACAGCAAGGGCGAGAATGTCGGTGTGCTGAAAGTGAGATTGTTCCGACCATTCTCAATTGCATCGTTTGTCCAAGCACTTCCAAAGTCTGTGAAAACTATTGCCGTCCTCGACAGAACGAAAGAACCGGGCAGCGCCGGCGAGCCGTTGTATCAGGA
The DNA here is from genome assembly GCA_031402435.1 of Bacteroidota bacterium. Classification (GTDB taxonomy): domain Bacteria; phylum Bacteroidota; class Ignavibacteria; order UBA10030; family UBA6906; genus UBA11986. Next base: position 52,138 of record JANNSJ010000018.1, read on the forward strand.
TGTAGTGACTGCAATAGCTGAATGCCACACTACCGGAACGCTTCCGTTTGCATCCTTCCCGCGAATCATCGGCGGACGGTACGGACTTTCATCCAAGGAGTTTACTCCTGCCATGGTGAAAGGCATCTACGATGAGATGAAGAAGAGTTCTCCAAAAAATCACTTCACCGTGGGAATCAACGACGATGTCTCACACACCAGCATCGACTATGATGCGAACTTCACCACCGAGCCTGATGATGTCGTGCGCGCAATGTTCTATGGCCTCGGTGCGGATGGCACTGTTGGTGCAAACAAGAATTCCATCAAGATCATCGGCGAGGATACTGACTTTTTTGCTCAGGGGTATTTTGTGTACGACTCAAAAAAGTCCGGGTCAACAACCATCTCGCACCTGCGTTTCGGCCCCCGTCCAATCAAATCAAACTATCTGATTGACCGGGCGAACTTCATCGCGTGTCACCAGTGGTTCTTCCTTGAGAAGTTTAATGTGTTACAGAATGCCGTTCCCGGTGCGACATTCCTGCTCAACAGCTACTTCGGTCCCGACAAAGTGTGGGATGAGTTGCCACGGCACATACAGGAACAACTCATCCAGAAGAAAATCAAGTTCTATGTGATTGACGGGTATAAGGTTGCCCAGGCAACCGGAATGGGTGGTAGGGTGAATACTATTATGCAGACATGTTTCTTTGCAATCTCAGGCGTGCTTCCGCGTGACCAGGCGATTGATGCGATCAAGAATTCGATCAAGAAGACGTACGGGAAGAAGGGCGACCAGATTGTACAGCAGAATTATGCAGCCGTGGATCAGACGATTGCCAATCTTTTTGAGGTGAAGATACCGGAACGCGTTACGAGCACGGTAGAGATGCCCTCTGCGGTTTCTTCGAAGGCGCCTGAGTTTGTTCGCAACGTTACCGGAATGATCATCGCTGGTATGGGTGATTCCCTCCCGGTAAGCGCAATGCCGATTGATGGAACGTTCCCCGTGGGGACGGCCCAATGGGAGAAGCGCAATATTGCACTCGAAATTCCCGTGTGGGATACGCAAGTCTGCATCCAATGCAACAAGTGCGCAATCGTTTGTCCGCACGCAACGATTCGCATCAAGGTGTACGATCCGAAAGAGTTGGTGAACGCTCCGCCGACATTCAAGTCAACGGACTATCGTGGTCCTGAATACAAGGGCATGAAGTACTCCATCCAGGTTGCACCAGAAGATTGCACAGGATGTGGCATCTGTATCGAGATTTGTCCCGCGAAGAACAAATCGGAGACGCGCCTCAAAGCTATCAACATGATGCCACAGCCGGCCATCCGTGATCAGGAGAGAGAGAACTACGAGTTCTTCCTCAGCATTCCTGAAGTTGACCGTCGTGGAGTGAAAATGGATTCGGTGAAGGGTTCGCAGTTGCTCCAGCCGTTGTTCGAATACTCCGGTGCATGCTCGGGTTGCGGTGAGACTCCCTATCTCAAGTTGGTGACACAGTTGTTTGGCGACAGGATGCTCGTGGCGAATGCAACAGGCTGCTCATCCATCTATGGTGGCAATCTGCCGACCACACCGTGGACAAAGAACAACGAGGGCCGCGGCCCGGCATGGTCAAACTCACTCTTTGAGGACAATGCAGAATTCGGTATGGGTATGCGGCTCACCATCGACAAGCACACTGAGATGGCGAAGGAACTCGTGCAGGTACTTATGCCGGTGATCGGAACTGAGTTGGCGAATGCAATTCTGAATGCCAATCAATCCGATGAGGCCGGTATCTATGAACAGCGTGAGAGAGTTGAGGAACTACAGAAAAAACTGAAGATGATCAACTCTCCAGAAGCGAAGCATCTCGTGAGTCTCGCTGACAGCCTTGTGAAGAAGAGTGTATGGATTGTTGGGGGTGATGGCTGGGCGTATGATATCGGTTTTGGTGGACTCGACCATGTGCTCGCCTCGGGAAAGAATGTGAACATTCTCGTCCTTGATACTGAAGTGTACTCCAACACCGGCGGACAGATGTCGAAGTCAACGCCTCGCGGGGCGGTGGCGAAGTTCGCTGCGGGCGGCAAGCCGCGTGCAAAGAAGGACCTCGGCCAGATCGCTATGACATATGGGAATGTCTACGTTGCAACCGTTGCCATGGGTGCGAACGACATGCAAACCATCAAGGCATTCCTTGAAGCAGAAGCGTATGATGGCCCGTCACTCATCATCGCATACAGTCACTGCATTGCTCATGGCATTAACATGGAGAAGGGGATGAGCAATCAGAAAGCCGCAGTGGAGAGTGGCCACTGGCCGCTGTATCGTTACAACCCGATGCTGGAAACGGAAGGCAAGAAGCCTTTCAAGCTCGACTCCAAGGCCCCGAAGATCAAATTCTCAGAATACGCATATCTCGAGACGCGCTACAAGATGCTCACGAAGAGCGACCCCGAAGCGGCCAAGCGTTTGATGGAACTTGCACAGGAAGATGTGAACAAGCGATGGGAAATCCTTGAAGAGATGGCAAAGGATGGGAATGGTGATGCGCAGAAGGCTGTATCGCCGGTGCAACATAACTGAGATCTGGGCGGCAACCAGCAGCGATGATCACTTTCATCAAAATAATTCATACGGCTATCTGGTTTGTAATGGCGATGTCAGTGTTTTACATCGGGTATTCTGTTGTCAGAATGCTCTTCGATACGGTGTTCGTTATTTCGATGTTCTTGATTGTCACCGAAATTCTTGTCATTGCAGCGAACTCATGGAGTTGCCCTCTCACGAGCGTTGCAAGGCGCTATAGCCAGGAGGATACTCCTAATTTTGATATTTATCTTCCAAGACTGATTGCAAAATTTAACAAAGAAATCTTCACCGTAATTCTGTTGTTGATAGCATTGATGTACGTCTACAATTCGGTCACGTAATTGTCCCGGAGAATCCGAGACTAATATGAGAATGAACATGGATCAATCAATTCAGGATTTCATAGGCAGTAAACGTATCGCCATCGTGGGTTATTCGCGTACTGGCCGCAAGTTTGGCAACCAGGCCTATGCGGAACTGCAGCAACGTGGCTATCAAGTCTTTGCTGTTCATCCAACCGAAAAAGAGATCTCCAGCGTACCATGTTATCCTAACCTGCAAGCGTTACAAGGAAGGGTTGATGGTGTTCTGATTTCTGTTCCACCCAAACAAGCTGTATCGGTATTGGAGGAAGCTGCATCCATAGGCGTGAAGAATATCTGGTTACAACAAGGAGCCGAGTCTGCCGAAGTCCTTGAAGTTGCTAAACGCCTTGGGCTTCATGTTGTGTCGAAGAAATGTGTACTCATGTACGCTCCTCCCGTGCGGTCATTCCATGGCTGGCATCGTGGGTTTGCGAAACTTGTTGGAAGGCTTTAGTTCACATACACCAAACTGTTTCAGAAAGGATCATTCCAATGCGGAATCCCAAAGTTCAGATCGTTCTCATTTTTCTTACTCTGATTACTTTCTTGGCAAATCCTCATGCTTTCAGTCAAGACAAAGACACCTTAAGAAACAACTCTCTTGTCCACAACGCATGGGCATTACAGTTTCAAATCGGGAGCAACTTTACTCTGTGGTCGTTCCAGGGTGCAGTTGTATCTGTGAAGAGGCAATTAAATGCTTGCGAAGCACTGCGTCTTGGAGTGAGTGGTTCTTTCAACTTTGGAGACAACACCGGTATGAGTGCAGCAACTCAGGCGGACACGGCTTGGGGCGGCTACTCCAGTTCCAGGAATAGTAGCCAACATGGCATTGCGCTTAACATGCAGTATCTTGTGTATCCCAATCCCGAAGCAGAAATAAATCTCTTCTTTGGTGTCGGACCTGTTTTCCAATACTCCTACAATCTTGATGAAAGCGAGGATCTCTCCATATCGCCAAATCTTGGCCGCAGACAGACTTCCAGTATCAAACGGAATTCCTGGGGTGTAGGGTTATCGGGCTTGACCGGCGTTGAGTGGTTTGCAACAAGAGCTCTTTCGCTCCATGCTGAATACGGTGTCACGCTGATCCGTGTATGGTCTAGTGCAGCAGAGGAGCGGGCGTTTTTTGAGCCTACAGTGCCAATCGTTCGTAACAAGAACGAGACGAAGCAGAAAGCCTGGCAGTTCAACGCAAACTCTGTCAAGTTTGGTTTGAGCGTATATTTCTAATTGAGTACTTATCCATTAATCGTCAAGGCAAACAATCACTGTACGCAGGGCAAGGACGAATAACAAAGGTGGGCAGTAAATGAAACATATAGCAGTCCTTACGTCGGGTGGTGATGCCCCGGGAATGAATGCCGCGATACGGGCAGTCACGCGGTGCGCACTTGAACAGGGATGGAGAGTGTACGGCGTTCGCCGCGGCTATGCCGGGTTGGTTGCCGGGCATTTTCTGGAGTTGACTGCACGTTCGGTCGGAGGGATTATTCAGCAAGGAGGAACGATTCTCGGCAGTACACGCTGCCCTGAGTTTCAAACCGAAGAAGGCCGGATGTCGGCATTGCGCGAGTTACGCCAGCGCGACATCAGCGGCTTGGTTGTCATCGGGGGGAATGGTTCGCAGGCCGGTGCGTACGCGCTCTCGCAAATGGGATTCCCTGTTGTTGGTGTTGCTTCAACAATTGATAACGATCTTGCAGGGAGCGATACTTCCATTGGTGTCGATACGGCACTCAACATCGCACTTGAAGCAATTGACCGGCTCAAGATTACAGCATCCTCGCACATGCGGGCATTTCTTGTTGAAGTCATGGGACGCAAGTGTGGGTATCTCGCACTCATGACGGCGATTGCAGGTGGTGCAGAGGTGGTTGTTGTACCGGAAATCGAGACAACTCCGGAGCAAGTGGCGCAAGGACTGCGCGCGGCATATGAGCGGGGAAAGGCCCACGCGCTGGTTGTGGTTGCAGAGGGAGCAAAGTACAATGCAGACGCGTTGACAACGTACTTCAAAGAACATAGTGCGCGCGTTGGGTTCGATTTGCGTTCGACAACACTTGGTCACGTCCAGCGCGGCGGCGCGCCCACAGCATTTGACCGGATACTCGCTACCCGGCTTGGTGCAGGGGCGGTTACGGCATTGGCAAATGGAGAAGAAGGCGTACTGGTTGGGATGTTGAAGGGAAGCGTAGCGGCGACGCCATTGGCCGGGGTGATTGGTGTACAAAAACCGATCGATCCGGAACTGTTGTTGCTTGCAAAAGTACTCGACAAGTAAAATGTCGGTAGCGTGCGATACATTGTAGACTGTTTATCAACTCACTAAAGGATCTGACTATTATGGATCTCTCAACAACATACCTTGGCATGAAACTGAAGAATCCGGTTGTTCCTTCAGCAAGCCCTCTCTCGTATTCACTCGACAGCATGAAGCGACTCGAGGATGCCGGCGCTCCGGCGATTGTTATGTATTCGCTGTTCGAGGAACAGATTGCGCATGAAGCGGCCGAACTGAATCATTATCTCACTTACGGTACGGAAAGCTTCGCGGAAGCGCTCACGTATTTTCCCGAAGCGCGTGAATACAACACCGGCCCGGAAGAGTATGTTGAACTGCTTCGCAAGGCAAAGCAGTCGCTCGAGATTCCAGTGATTGCCAGTTTGAATGGCATCTCTATTGGTGGCTGGATTCAGTATGCACGCAAAATAGAAGAGGCCGGAGCCGATGCTCTCGAACTCAACATCTACTACATCCCAACCGATCCTCAGGTTAACTCCACTGATGTTGAAGACCGGTACCTTGAAGTGCTTCTTGCGGTCAAGCGTACCGTCAATATTCCGGTGGCAATGAAACTGAGTCCATTCTTCAGTTCGATGGCCCACACGGCAAAGCGTCTTGAAATCGGCGGCGCAAACGGGCTGGTGCTGTTCAACCGGTTCTATCAACCGGATATAGACCTTGATTCGTTGGAAGTGATACCGAATGTGGTTCTCAGCTCCCCTGGTGAAATGCGTCTGCCGTTACGATGGGTGGCAATCCTTCACGGAAGAGTAAAGATGAGCCTTGCAGCGACCACCGGGATTCATTCAGTGCAGGATATTGTCAAGATGGTGATGGCCGGAGCCGATGTGACGATGATGTGCTCGGCACTTCTGAAGAACGGCCCCGGATACCTGACGAAAGTCCTGACCGATCTCGACCTCTGGATGCTTGAACATGAATACATCTCCATCCAACAGATGAAAGGAAGCATGAGCCAGAAATCAGTTGCCGACCCTGCGGCATTCGAACGGGCGAATTATGTGAAGGCATTGCATTCATTCAAATGAACCCTTTGACAGCAAACGAACAACACGATCATCATCTACGAAAGCAGGCTGCGCTCATCTCGGTGCTGGTGGGCTTCGGTATGCTTGGCATGAAGACCACGGCATATCTTCTGACGAATTCGGCCGCGATTCTCTCGGATGCCATGGAGTCGATCGTTCACGTGTTTGCAACATCCATCGCGTTGTACAGCATCATCGTCAGTTCCCGGCCGGCGGACGAATCACATCCGTACGGCCACGGCAAGGTTGAGTTCTTCTCAGCAGGACTCGAAGGCGGTCTTATCATCGTTGCGGCATTTGCCATTATCTATGCTGCTGTGAGAGATTTGATTTTCGGACGAGCGCTTGTCGATCTTGACACCGGCATGCTGCTCACGCTCGCCGCCGCCCTCGTGAATCTGCTGCTCGGATGGTTCCTGATCAAACGCGGCAAGGCAACTGACTCGCTCACACTCGTTGCCGATGGCAAGCATGTTCTCACCGATTCATACACCAGCTTCGGCGTTGTTGTCGGACTGGGACTCGTGTACATGACCGGCCTTACGATTCTTGACCCTCTTGTTGCAATTGCAGTCGCGATCAATATACTCTTCTCGGGATACAAGCTCATGCGGGTATCGGTAGGCGGATTGATGGATGAGGTGGACCGGCCAACGCTCAAACGCATCAACGAGATCGTTCACCGGTTGCGCACGAGCGAGTGGATCAACATGCATCACCTGCGCATCATGCGTTCAGGGCGATTGCATCATCTGGACTTTCATCTGATCGTTCCGTTCTACTGGAGCGTGGAGAAATCGCATGCCTTTCAGGGTGAGATTGTAAAGAAGGTCGTTTCGGAAATGAACAATAATGCAACGGTATTGACTCACCTTGATCCATGCTTTGAATCGTACTGCTTCTCATGCAGTGTTGAACCTTGCCCGGAGCGACGATCGCCATTTGTTCGGCAAGCAGAGTGGACAATCAGCTCGATGGTCGGCCGCCCGCCGTTCATCGATGATGGAGATGAAACAGATGGAATAGGATTACAGACCGAAAACAATTCGAAAGGAATAGCATCATGATACGTAAACAGGAAGCTCTCGATTATCATTCAGTGGGACGCAGGGGAAAGATCGAAGTCGTTCCATCAAAACCATGTCAGACTCAACGGGATCTCTCGCTTGCCTATACTCCCGGCGTTGCTGAGCCATGCAGAGAGATTGAAAAGAACCCCGCCGATGCCTACCTGTATACCGCAAAGGGAAACCTCGTCGCGGTAATTTCCAACGGAACCGCGGTTCTCGGCCTCGGCGACATCGGAGCGCTTGCGGGTAAGCCGGTGATGGAAGGAAAGGGAGTTCTGTTCAAGAGGTTTGCCGACATTGATGTGTTTGACATCGAGTTGAATTCGCACAACCCGGACGATATCATCAAGGCAGTGCAGATGCTTGAACCGACGTTCGGCGGTATCAACCTTGAGGACATCAAAGCACCCGACTGTTTCTATATCGAAGAAACATTAAAGAAGACAATGAACATTCCGGTCTTCCACGATGACCAGCACGGCACAGCGATCATTAGCGGCGCTGCGTTGCTGAACGCAGTGGAGATTGTCGGGAAGAAGCTTGGCGAAGTTCGCGTGGTGTTTAGTGGCGCCGGTGCTGCTGGCATTGCCTGTGCAAAGTTGTATGAGAAGCTTGGTGTGAAGCGCGAGAACATGTTGCTTGTCGATACGAAGGGTGTTGTGTTTAAAGGGCGAACAGAAGGGATGAATCCGTACAAGGAATACTTCGCCGCCCAGACAAGCGCCCGTTCTCTCGCCGATGCAATGAGAGGTGCAGATGTCTTCTGTGGTGTATCAATCGCGGGCATTGTCACGAAGGATATGGTGAAGTCCATGGCCGACAACCCGATCGTGTTTGCGATGGCGAATCCTGATCCGGAGATTACCTATGATGATGCGACCAGCGTTCGCAAGGATATCATCATGGCTACAGGCCGCTCGGACTTCCCGAACCAGGTCAACAACGTGCTCGGATTCCCGTTTATCTTCCGTGGAGCGCTCGACGTCCGTGCATCGACCATCAATGATGAGATGAAGATGGCGGCTTCGTACGCGCTCGCAAAGCTTGCGAAGGAAGACGTGCCGGATTCCGTTATGAGGGCGTACGGCGGAAAGAGGATTGAATTCGGAAGGGACTACATCATCCCGAAGCCGTTTGACCCCCGTGTGATGCTCTGGGAAACAGTTGCTGTGGCAAAGGCTGCAATGGATACAGGTGTAGCACGACTCCCCATCGCTGATATTGAAGCCTACAAAGATGCACTCGAAGCGCGTCTCGGCAAATCACGCGAGGTGATGCGTTTCTTCATTCACAAAGCACAGAAGTCGCCGAAGCGAATTGTATTTCCTGAAGGCGAAGAGGAGAAAATACTCCGCGCCGCTCAGATCATTGTTGACGACAACATCGGCCAACCAATATTGCTTGGCAGCCGGACGCTTATCAAGCAACGGATCAAGGATCTTGGCCTCGATCTGGAGGGTGTGGAGATCGTCAATCCTTCCAAGTCGCCGAAGTTTGACGAGTACGTAACGGCATATTACAAGATGCGTCAACGGAAGGGTGTTACACTCTTCGACGCGGAGCGTCAAATGGCAACGCACAATGTCTTCGGTATGATGATGGTGCAACGCGGTGACGCTGATGGTTTAATCTCCGGTCTGACACAGCACTATCCGGAGACCTTACGCCCCGCGATACAGATTGTGGGAACGCGTGAGGGTGTGAAGAAAGTTGCCGGACTGTATATGTTGATCTTTAAGAACCAGACAGTCTTTATTGCAGATGCCACGGTGAACATCGAACCCACGGCGGAAGACCTTGCGGAGGTTGCCCTGTTAACTGCCGAGAAGGTGAAGCAGTTCAACATCGTTCCGAAAATTGCCATGCTTTCATTCAGCACTTTCGGTGGTACCAATCATCCGCTGGCAGCGAAGGTGCAAAAGGCGGTGAACATGGTGAAGCAACGCGCGCCTCATCTTGCTATTGATGGAGAGATGCAAGCGGATGCGGCGGTATCGCCCGAGATCCTTGCGGAACTCTTTCCGTTCAGTCCGTTACAAGGAGGCGCCAATATATTGATCTGTCCGGACCTGACTTCAGCGAACATCGCGTACAAGTTATTGAAGTGTCTGGGCGGGGCAGTAGCGATCGGGCCGATCCTTATGGGCATCAAGAAGCCGGTCTATCTGTTGGTACCGGGGAATGATGTGAACGACATCGTTAACATCACGGCGATGGCGGTATTCGAATCGCAGCGACTGCGCGAAGAGAAGTTGGAAGCGAAGGAACTCACGTTCGAGCTTCCCGTCCATGCTGAGTAACGAACGAATCAAAAACTGAAAGCACTTCCATGAGTATCATATTCAGTCGCAGATGTGAGTATGCCTTGCAGGCGGTGTTATATCTGGCACTGAAGCCCGAAGGAGAAAAGACAACCAACAAGGAACTCACGCAACACATGCGGATGCCCTCTCCCTTTCTTGCAAAGATCCTTCAGGATCTCGCACACAAAGGGCTCCTCATCTCTTCCAAGGGGCCACGTGGCGGGTTTGCCCTGGGCAGGCCGGCGAAGGCCATTACGCTCTTCAACATTGTTGAAGCAATTGATGGTGATGGCCTGACGAAGAGTTGTGTACTGGGGTTCGCGGAGTGTTCCACTACGGATCCGTGTTCCATGCACAACGATTGGAAGGCGATCAGGGAGGGCATAAGCTCCATGCTGCTCAGCCAGGATATTGCCCAGATGGCGAAGTTGATGCACAAGCCGGAGTATTTGTAGCAAGTGTAAAAAAACTGGCACTGAAGTTGAATTATTATGAGAGAGCAGCCAGGAAGTTGGCGAAATCCGGACAAAGACACCGCTTCCCGGCCCAATTACAGACTAATTGGTCTCACTTATGATAACCGAAGCCAGATGTAATCTTAGAGTTGAGAACGCCTTCATTGGCTCCACGGCGGCGCAGTCGGTGAATTCACCCGTACCTCAATCCCGGACGAAGGCAAAGCACATTCCACCTGGGATGCGTCGTCAGAGGGTAAAGTTCTCCATCGAACCGAATCCTTTCAGGCGGTTCATCTGGCGGTTGAAAGAGGATTCACAGTTTCTTCGTCAGACCGTGCAACTCGCATTTGTCCTGCTCTGCATTTGGATCGGCATTGAATTTTACCTCTTCGTCAAGTGGGGGATGTCGGGCGGTCAGGCATGGTTTGTTCCGCGTCCGCCCGGCGCTGAAGGCTTCCTTCCCATCAGTGCCCTGATCAGCTTCAAGTACTGGCTGCAGACCGGTATTATCAATGAGATCCATCCCTCAGGCCTCTTTATCTTCGTTGCAATTCTCGCTGCCAGCATTGTCATGAAGAAGTCGTTCTGCAGCTGGCTCTGTCCTGTTGGGACATTAAGCGAATCACTCTGGATGCTCGGACAAAAACTCTTCAAGCGTAGCCGTACGCTGCCAGGGTGGCTCGATATTCCACTCCGTTCCCTGAAATATCTGCTACTGATGTTCTTTGTCTGGGCGATCGGGCACATGGATGTTGCCGCGCTGCAGGACTTCATCAACAGTCCGTACAACAAAGTCGCCGATGTGAAGATGTATCTTTTCTTTGCACAGATTACCACAATCGGACTCTGGACGATTATCATCCTCATGCTGTTGTCTGTCGTCGTCAAAAATTTTTGGTGCCGCTTTCTCTGCCCGTATGGAGCGTTGCTCGGTATTGTGGGCTGGCTCAGCCCGATGAAGATTACCCGCACCAAGGAGACGTGCATGGATTGCGAACTCTGTACGAGAGCCTGTCCCTCAAATATCAAAGTGCATGCGGCGGGCCGTGTGTGGAGTGACGAGTGTACGAGTTGCCTCTCGTGTGTTGAGGTGTGTCCCGTGAAGGACACGCTGGCGATGAAGGTGAGCCAACGGTCCAGAGCGTATCCCGCCTGGGTCTACGGTGTGCTGGTTGCCGGTGTGTTCATCGCGATCACCGGCCTGGCCATGCTGACCGGCCACTGGACAAACCGGATTTCCAACGGGGAGTACATGAATCATTTTCAGAACGTTGACTCGTACGATCACCTTCGATGATGTTCAACCGGTATTACTTTTTCATTCATATTTCGGGGTCGCTTCCAAATGACCAGCAACCTCCTGGATATCACGACCTTCTATGATCAGCTCGCGCCGGACTATGATCAGATGACCGGGTTCGAGGCGCGGTTCGTTCGGGAAGGGCCCCCTTTCAAGGCTGTTGTCGAGGAGCATGGCATCGTCACTGCGCTTGATGCTGGCTGTGGCACGGGATTTCATTCGCTTCTGCTTGCCCGGCTTGGAGTCTCGGTGACGGCTGTCGATCTCTCGCCGGTGATGTTGGAGAAGTTGAGCGCGCATGCAGCCGGAGAAGGCTTGTCCATTGCGACTGTGAGCGCATCGTTTCAGCAATTGCAACCCTGCCTCACGACATCGTTCGATGGTGTGTTCTGTATGGGAAACGCGCTTGCGCATCTTCTGACTGCTGATGATTTGCGCCTGGCGCTCAATAATTTCTCTGCTCTCCTCAAGCCCGGCGGCATTCTCGTTCTCCAACTCCTCAACTTCGAACGGATTCTGGCGCAGAGACCCCGTATTCTCAGCGTGAAGACGGATGGCGCAAATGTCTATACACGGTATTATGAGTATGAGGATTCGTTGATCCGGTTTAACATGGCGAAATCAACGGAAGGGAATGAACAGCCCGATGATGTCATTACAACGACTCTTCGTCCTGCGATGTGGAAGGAGCTTTCGCTTCTGCTGGGCGAAACGGGATTCGAGAGCATCAAATGTTTCGGTTCGATTGCCATGACAGAGTACGCGCCAGCAACATCTCAAGACCTCGTGGTGCTGGCTTCGAGGAAGTCGGGCTCAGGTTGACCCCTGGGGGAGGTGTTTCATTGTGCATTGCTTCTGGTCAGGATCTTACCCTTCTTGTGCAACGACAAATTGCTTCGGTGGCTTTCACAAAACACAAACAACAAGGAATCCTATGAGAGCAACAATTCTTACCTCTCTCGCCGCCTTGCTCATCGGCGCGACGGCATTTTCCCAAAACTGCACCATGGCACTGAAGGACGGGGCGAAAGTCACCGTCACCATCACCACATTCACGAACCCTCATTCTGCGCTGACAGATTTCGCGGATGAAAGCGATGAAAAGAAAGCCGAGCTGATATCCGCGTATAATGATAGTGTCCTGTCGGGAAAACTGGCGCCAGCCAGCAACTACCAGATGCTGTTCAACGTCAGGAAGACCACGTCAAAAGCCGGTGACGAATACTCCTTCGGCTACAAGGTGGGGGAGGTGGACTACTTCAGCTACGTTGTGTGCAACAACGATACGCTCTATTCATGCCGCAACCGCGGACCGGTGTTGGTGGGCACTCCCGAGAATCCGTATGGCTACTCACTGCAAGGTGTTCAGATAATTCCCATGAAACCGAAAAAAGGCGATGTGCTTCCCTCGTTTGAGGATGTTGGCTTTTCGTTTCCGTCAAGCACCGATATGATAGTGAAGAAGAATATCTTCTCGCATTATGACAAGGAGTGGTCCCGTGATTTTGGTTTTTACAAGGATTCGCAAACAGGAAAATCGGGTTTTGGGCCGTTCGACAAGATGACTCCCAAGGCAGTGTACAATACCATTGATGTTGCAGTGCGGCAAACGATTTCTGTCTCCTCGCACAGCATCCAGTGTGTGAATGGCAGGGTGACAGGTGAAGAAGATGTAACGTTGAGCGGAGTGAAGTACAGGGCCTATATTGTTGAGTTTGAGTCCTGGTCAAAATCGAACGTCGATGCCTCGTATGAATCCTTGGACGAAGAAGTGAACCAGGAACAAAAGGAGCGGGCTGAAGAATACCAGAAGGATGTGGCGAAGATGATGGTTAAGAAACAGTTTACCAACAAGCTTGGCTACATGGTCATGTACAGCAAGCAGTGGATGGTTCCTCAACTGGGCGGCGCGGTGAAAACTCTCGCCTACGATATCTATGGCGGCATATCAACGATCATGACAACGTCGGGGGTGGAGTGAGTGCTTCGAGGTTTACCTTTTGAAGGGATAGCGAAACTGCTTTCCCGACAATTGGCTGGTCTGCTGATTCGTTGGCTCGTGAGAATCTCAAACGTGAGCTTATTTACCGCCAATGATCTTTCCTTTTGTCTTCGGACTAAGGTAATAATCAAAAGCCTTCTTGAGATATTCATGGCGTCTCTTGATCGAATAACCCTCAACAGAAGCCTGAAGAACATACTTCTGGAATTCCTCCATTAGACTTGAGTTTCTAGGCCTTTCATAGTTACTCAACATATCCATGTTATGTTTTATCTCGCCAAGCAACTTCGAATAAAATTGTGAGAACTGAAGTATGCGGTTTGCCTCTCCACCATTGACCACTTCCTCAACAAACAAATATCCAGACACGGCAATGGCTCTACTTGAGATGAGGGCAGCAGCTTTTCCGAATACCTTGTCCATTAACTTGAGGGTTCTCTTTACGCGAATGAGGTTCTCATCATTCGTATCAAGATTATGATGCTCTTCAAAAAAATCTTCAATATCCTGCAGTCTTGCTCTGACAAATTCACCATCCGGTTTAGCTTTGGCAAATGAATTTATGCATATCTGCGCAAGAGTGAATGGCCTGGAGAATCTCTTCTCCGACAGGTTGGTCTTTCTCAAGAAAGGGCCATTGTTTCCAATGTCCTTGTAAATGAAATCTCGGATTGTCCCAGTTCTAGTCTTCAGCAATTCGCCCGAATTGAGTCTAATACCGAGCTGTAATCGTCTGAATATCTCTCTTACGTATTCATCATCGATGGACTCATAAATGCAGAAACTTAGTTTGTATCTTTCAATTTTCCCCGCAATGGATGGGTGCTCCTTACTGAGTTGTTTGCAAGTGTATTGCTTCTGTAAAAGCCGGACCGTCAACGGTGATTCTTCACCACTTACTGGCTTGAAGAATCTGGATAACGATGCCATACGTTGTTTGCCGTCAATACACTCAAAATCAAATTGTTTACTATCTTGCACCTCGACGAGATAGATCTTAGGAATGTCAATGTCATTAATTATTGAATCCAGCAGTTCTTCCTGCTGCTTTGTTGACCAAATCTTTTCCCTTTGATAGTCAGCATCCAGGTCAATCCTGTATAGATAGTCATCTATGAACTTCTTCACAGAAATATTCCGTAAAGATCGTGGTTTCGCTGTTTTGGATGCCATTGTTCTCTCTGATTTACAGAATCACAAACATTTTTTCAGGTACTTTGTCTGATTGATAGCATCTGCAAGCATTCTTTCGCCTTTTGCTCTCAACCACACTTTGAAAGGGCTCCCTGCGTCGGTTACAATGTCTGCTATAAGCGGTTTTTCTATGTCTTCCAGTTTTACAATTCTCTGGAAGAAACCATAGCTATTCTTGATTTGATCTCCGACAATAGGAAAGTCTATTATTTGAATCTCAAAAGCGTCTGGTCTTGCCAAATGCGCTTTGAACAAAAGATCCACTAGGCCAATGTCATTCTGATTTAGGGAACAGCCGATGACTCGAAGGACATCGCATTGAGCCAAGATTTCAAATGCGCGACTCCAAATGAAATTGTACGGAGGAACCAAGTAGTTCTTGTTGATTCCTAGAGGGATAATGGAGATGGCTTTCGTCTTCCCATATGTCTTGATGTTTGTCCAGCTGAAAGATCCATGCAATTGCAGTAAGGGACAACTATCTCCCTTATCTGAGGTGTGACAATGGTTTGGTTTTGCTTTGTGAATTCTTTCATAGGCATTGTCCAAAACATCATCGTAGTTTAAGGAAATTATCCCCGTCAGATTCTCCCTATCATCTACTAACTTGTGAAGTTCGAACAGCGCTTTGTGCAAATAGAATCTATTCTTTCTAGTTGGTGACAGTCTTTGTGTTATGTCATCATGCACTAACGTCTTGAGATGCTGAACCTTAAAATCAACGTCCGAAATTCGGTTAGATTCAAAAAGAGAAATCAACAATTCAATATTTACCGGGCCTTCAATGAACGTAACCTGTTCCACATTTTTCTTGAATCGCGGGTTGGCTTGAGCGTTCTTCATCACTCTCTTCGAAACATCAGAAATCAGTAAACCGTTGCTAGCTCTGAATATTTCGTTAGGAGAATTGACTTCTAGAGTTAGAATCTCTGCGTGAGTTGCCCCGGCACCAAGCAAGTACGCAACTTTCCTCAGCGGCATACTAAAAACACGAAGTTTTAGAATGAAACAGGAAAAAAGGCAACGATGCTTCCTTTACAAGTTCACGATCCATTCACATATCGAAGCCAGCTGTTCGTCGTTCGTGAGGTTCGCAGCATTGCTTAGAGACCCGGACTCCAGGTGTTTAAAGATCTCGGAGGCCATACTATTTTCAATAGCTGCGCCAACAAAGAAGGTTTGTGGTTTCTTCCTCTTCTTGGCAAAGCTCTTTCTGATTCTTTCAAGAGCGGAGTTGGCGGTCTTCCAGTGTTCGTCTGCACCAGCGGGATCAAAGCCGCCCTTCAATTCTCCAAGAGCTACATAAGCATCAATACGGTGTATGATGGAGTCCTTACCCCGCTTCAAGTCGTCGACAGTTCCATCCAAGATCGAAAGGTCAACATTCTTTCTAACCATTGGAACGGTTATGTTCATGATGAGAAGTCGCTTCTTTCCGTTCTTTGACCAAGACAGGCCATTGATACGCTTCTCAATCTCTGTGTCATCTCTCAATCTTGCATGCCACGTGCGCGTTTCGTCATCTTTCCATTGGTAGTTGGTTCCTGACAAATTGAAGACTGACAACAATGAACGCAGGAACTTTCTTTCACCCAAAACCCCCGCCAGATTTCTGGCCTTGCCGCCTAAGGCATCTCCTTTTGTCAGCAAATAGCGATAGACAAGTTCATTTATGAAATCATCTCCTGCTGGTTCAAGGAACTTTTCTATCATTCCCTCGATAGCGAATGTTCTGTCCTCTTCCGTTAAGTACTTCAGGGATTTCTCCGAAAGGCCTGATGCCGTGAGCAATCCAACTCTGAGATCTTCGACTTCAAGCAAGCCTCTCGGTGTTGAGACTCTTCCCGCAAGGGATTTTAATGCCTTTGCTTCCTCGATATAAGGAACGGCCAAATAGTTTTTTTCAAGAGCGAGAGAAATGAAACCAGCCCTTGTCTTCTCACGAGAAGTAACCAAGTCAGCAGCGGATTCGATTGAGGTTCTCACCTTCATTGTTTTTGCCACAAGTACACGCATTTGCGGGTTTCGGTTCGTCCATAGTTGCCCATCTGTTGGCTGCTGTTACCTTTGCCTTTTGGTAGCACGAATATCTTCAGAATTTTGAAACCAAACTCTTCTGCAAATTCCGAGAGAATCAGGTCAACAGGAATCTCTTCTCCACCATATCGAACATTGTCGTTCACCATTACACTGTAGCCACCGCTCTTTGTAACCCTCGCCATCTCAAAAATTACAAAACAAAGCTCCAAGAAATAGTTTCTCACCATTCTCGGGACATTGTTGTTGTTGAGTTTGTCGAGTTTGTTCAGTTCATCAAGAATTGCATTCACTTCCGTCATTGCGGTCGAGGAATTATACGTACTAAGGACTTTGTCAAATGTTGCTGTTCTACTAATGGATGTGTACAGTTGGTTCAGATACTCCAACTTCTCCTTATTCTCGACTGTACAGGATAACAATCCCTGTCGTAAGGTCCGGATTTTGTCATTGTCACATCCAAGATAAACCAATTCCAAGGCGTACGTTCTTGTGTAGTCATATCGATTGCAATACGGTGGGGAGGTGACTATAAAGTCGAAGAACCCGTCCTGCAATTTCGGGAGTTCCTCAAGACAGGTGCCTTCAATGATTTTGACGTTGTGTTGACTGTGTCTATTGCCTTCAACCGAATCAAAAAGAGATTCAATTTGAGGCGAAACGTCGGCGAGCATTTGAGACAGCTTTCTCTTCAATGCTTGTTCGAAAGGATGTATCTTGCCCTTGTCGAACGGCTTCCCTGCTAAGTCTCGCTTCGAACGATAATCCCACCTTAAGTACTGGCCGTCCTTCCTTGTATAACTTAATTCTTCAAGTATCGAGAATGCAGCAAACCTCAAGACGGTCTGCGTTTCCTTGTTTTCAATGGTGCCGCAGTAAGTGAGAAACTTATTGAGAGCGGTTTCTGTGTCATCAGGAAAGGCATCTCTTGTGATGGACACATGATTAAAATGAATTGAGTGGCTTTCGATCATGTTCAGATCCAGCCACAGGTCTCTTGTGTTTCTACTAAGTTCCTCTGGGTTAATCAAACGCAACGCCTGCCGTGTCTCCATGACGAAGATTCCAACTGGAAGGAGTTCAATCCCATATGGCTCCCACCCAAGCGTTTGTCCTGCGAATAAAGTCGTACCGACTCCCGCAAATGGATCCAAGACTTTTCCGGGCTTATTAGAGTACTTGGAGAGAAAGTATTTGACCAAGCCAGAAGAAAAACCCTCCTTATACTTGAACCAACGGTATATCGGTTCCTCCTTGTTCGCCTGGAAACTTACGAGCTGACGGTTGAGGTTAAAAGCAGTTTCAAGTTTGCCAGTGTATCTCTCGTACAGCTTTTGCCGTTCACTTGGGAATATTTCAACTATTGTTTCGTCCACTTTGAAAAGAATAGGTTAGTGTTATTTTCGGTGTGTTCGTTCTAAGTTACAAAAAGGAAGTGGGTAATCCAACGGTAAGCATTTCTTGGTGTGAGTTAATCCAATTCAAAATATACTCCGCGTCTTCCTTTAATGTTGGCTGGCCTACGACAAAATAGTTGCGGCCCTCAAGCTCTTTGTAGTCCAGTCGGAGTCGTTGCGTTTGTTCTTCTTATCATTGCGCAGGTTGGGATGCGCGGAAATACAAGTAAAATGTAGTAATAAAATGAAAAGAAATCTCCTGGAATCGTTGTCGTCGATGGCTATTGAGTGTTATCTACTATTTTATATCTTCAATGCACAATCAACAAACCGTTCTTCACATACTATACGAGGTCCAATGCACACTTTTACTACGTTTCTCTCCCGCTTCATTCCTGGTGTTGTCGTTCTCATCGCTTGCGGATTATTGCCGGCTTCAACTCTGGCACAGTGGACGCAGCAGGGAAATAAACTCGTGGGCACTGGTTCCGTCGGTCAAGCTCAACAGGGATCTACAGTTGCGTTATCCGGCGATGGGAACACCGCTGCTGTGGCCGCCATCTACGACAATGGGCAAATCGGCGCGGTCTGGGTGTACACGCGAACAGGCAATGTCTGGAGCCAGCAAGGATCCAAGATTGTCGGCACGGGCATCGTGGGCAGCACCGCAGAGTTCGGCCGTGGCCTGGCGCTATCGGCTGATGGGAATACGCTTGCGTGCGGCGCTGACCTCGACAGCACCAACACCGGAGCGATCTGGGTGTTTACGCGGACGGGCGGTGTGTGGAGTCAGCAAGGAAGTAAACTCACCGTTACCGGTGCAGTGGGGCAGGCATTTCTCGGTTTGTCGGTGGCACTTTCTTCAGATGGCAATACGATGATAGCCGGTGGAGTTGGTGACAACTCCAGCGCGGGCGCTGCCTGGGTGTTTACGCGTACTGGCGGCGTGTGGAGTCAACAAGGGAGCAAGCTTGTTGGTACAGGTGCGGTCGGAAATGCAAATCAAGGTCTCAGTGTAGCCCTCTCATCTGATGGCAACACGGCAATCGTCGGTGGGTATCTCGACGCTAATCAAGTCGGAGCGGCGTGGGTATTCACACGAAGTGCCGGTGTGTGGAGTCAACAAGGAAACAAATTGGTCGGAACAGGATATGTGCAATTTCCAACGCAAGGCCGCTCAGTAGCACTCTCAGCAGATGGGAACACAGCATGTGTTGGTGGGAACGGTGATAATGCAGCCAGAGGTGCAGTGTGGATGTTCACACGGACGGGAGGCGTGTGGGCTCAGCAAGGGAACAAGCTTGTCGGTACAGGAGCCGTGGGCAATGCACAGCAGGGTTGGTCTGTTGCACTTTCGGCTGATGGGAATACGCTTGTGGAAAGCGGGATTGTGGACAACGGTCTTTCGGGTGCACTCTGGTCGTTCAAGCGAACAGCCGGCGTGTGGAGCCAGCAAGGAACCAAGTTTCTCGGAACAGGCAACGTAGGGAATGCATGGCAAGGGTACTCTGTTTCAATGTCGTCAAATGCAACCACACTTCTCGAAGGGGGCATTGCCGATGCCAGTTCCACAGGAGCGGCGTGGGTGTTTACTGCTCCAGGTACGGCGGTTCGGGAAATCGAAGGGCTCGGCATTCCGCAGGCGTTTGCTCTTGAACAGAATTATCCAAATCCGTTCAACCCGAGCACAGAAATCAGATTTACAATATCAGGTGCCGGCTTCGTGAGCCTTAGGGTGTTTGATGTGTTAGGCAGGGAGGTTGCAACTCTTGCGAACCAAACACTACAGCCCGGAGGCTTCTCAGCAACATGGGATGCAGCACATGCACCAAGTGGAACGTACTTCTATCGGTTGCAATCTGGAGATCTTTCAGAAACGAGGAAGATGGTGTTGACGAAGTAAGCTGTGTGGTAATACATTGAAATGAACCAGCCGATCAGTAGTAAAAGGGTCGGCTGTTCTTTTGTAAATCTTCCTTCCATGTCGGCTGGCCCACCACCAGATGGTTGCGCCCTCATTCGAGTTCAAATCCAGGCTTACAGGTTTATCCCTCCCAACACTTCAATCCTTTGTCCTGTAATGCATTTTGCTTCATCGGAACAGATAAATGCAACAATACTTCCTAGGTTATCTGCCTGTCCGAACCTATCCGGCTTCTGATGTCTTTGTCTTTCTTAATATAAGTCTCAACATGCTCAATCCCACACCAAACACCGCGCCACATGCAAACAAGCCGAGTATCTGTACATCTCTCACGTTTTCAGTAAATTTCATCAGTCCGAGGAAAGAGAACGCCATCATGATTACAGGGAAAAGGAATTTGCGTGTCATAGGGTTGCCATTGGTTGTGTGTGGTTTTTTTGTCAGGATTTTCCGAGTCTACCTGCAGCAGAGTCCCGCTTGCCGGTGGCAGGGATAAGAGTACCGACTTTGCCCAGTCCTCGCGGAGGCATGTTGTTATAGAACGCCTCGTAGTTGCCTGAGGAAATCTTATAGGTCTCATGCCAGATACCTACATCGCCATTCCCCCTGGTTGCTTCGTTGAACGCTTTCCACGCGGGATAATGCTCTCCGTTTCTATCCTTTGCATAGGCTTCGAGATGCTCGAACGAGCGCCAGTACTGAACAAGCACGCCCTTCATTATACCGTAACTCTCGAAGCCGAGAAATCCCGAATCCGGTTTGCGATGAAGTTCGCCGAGCATCCTGGTCATAGCCATGGCAACAGGCCACCATTTGTGAATCTTCCAGAAGCTATTGATCTTCATGCCGATGAGGAAGACAACAAAGTCGCCTTCAATTTCGGCAGCCATGCGTCGATTAATTGTCTTTGCCATGGTATCTGCAGGTTAGTGAGAGTTGATCCAGTTCGTTTCATATTCTCATCTCAACAAGAGAAGCTTCCTCGTTTGTACGAACTCTCCCGCTTGTAACCGGTAGTAGTACACGCCGCTCGCCAGCGAGCTTGCATCAAAGGTCACCGCATAGCTTCCGGATTCTTTCGCTTCATGTACCAACAACGCCACCTCTCGCCCCAACACATCAAACACATTGAGCGTAACAAAACTGGTACTTGAGATTTGGAATTTGATGCTTGTTGTTGGGTTAAATGGGTTGGGATAGTTCTGTGAAAGATGATATTCAGATGACACGGTGCCTGCAAGTGGTACATCAGTTGTGGAATCCGAAGTCATCGCCATTGCCAGCATTGAGGTTATGCCGAACGATCCGATCACTGTGCCTGTGCCGTTGGCCGTATTGATACGAATGAGCCTGCTGGTTTGAATTCCTCCGCCGATCATCCCGAAGAGGTGCCCGCTGCCGTCAAACATGATGTCCTGTGTTGCCTGGCCAAGGCCTGTCACCCCAATGCGTGTCGTATCTCCGGATGGCAAGCTGATCTTGTAAATCCGGTCTGGGCCGGGAGATGTCCGGACAGAAGCCCAGAGTTCTGATGTGAGCGGGTTGAATGCAAGTCCACCGATGGGAATTCTCGCCGTGGCAGCAAGTGTGGCAACGCCCGTCTGAAGATTTACGCTGTACAACTGGCCGTTGATGGAGCCGATGAACAAACTTCCATCCGGCCTGAATGCCATGCCCTTGAGATTGGTTGAAAAAGGTATGGAAAGGATTGAAACGGGGAACGTCTCGCCTGATGTTCCATTGATGCGTACAAGATCATACGATGTCAAGTTACGTGCGAGACCAATAAGCTGATGGGTCAAGGGGTGAACACCGAGACTGATAATCTCGGAATACACATAAGGTCCAACTGCTGTCGGAGCAGCGGTTGAAGTATCAACGGCAAGCAGCCGCCCACCGTCCGCGATTCCCGATGTCGCATACACAATTCCCCTTTGCACCGGTGGACTGGGCAGAGTCTTGAGATACACAGTGAGCAATGAGCGAAGTGTCTGGTAAAGAGGGCCGGAAGGTGATTGGTTGATGAGTATAGCAATGCTCGCGCCGGTTCGGGGGATGTAAAAAACCACCGAGACGTAGCCGGGCATGTTTCCTTCGTGTCCCCACATGATGGTTCCGGTGTCGGATATTCTGGTTGCACCCAGACCATATCCATAGTATCGATCGCTCGAGAAGGACAAGGGAACGAGGGTTTGCATTTGGCTCAGGGAATTCGGGGAGAGCACGTTCCCGCCGAATAACTCTTTTGACCAGTGTGTAACGTTGTCTGCTCGTGAGAAGATCGCAGCTGCAGTCCAGACTATACTATAGAGTGCGGTGCGCGGCATTGAGTAGATATCATTCCCCTGCAACCAAGGGTGCGCAATTGTGCCAACGACAGTATCTTCGATTTCAAGAAATGTTTGGCTAAGATTGAGCGGAGTAAATATCCGCTGATGCAGTTGCGTTGAGAGGGTTGAACCCGTTGCCGCCTTGAGTACCATTCCTGCAAGTATGTAGTTCGTGTTGGAGTATCTCCAACCTGTTCCCGGGGGAAACCACGGCGGGCCGGCAAAGGCTGTCAGGGCTTCTTCCGGTGTCCAACGCCTCGTTGGATTCGCGAAGATGGAATCGAATGTTCTCCCGTCAGGCCATTCATTCAGAATATCAAATATACCGCTTGTCATATTCAACAATTGTCGAAGGGTTGTCGACCTTGGGATATTAGGATACGTGGGGAGCCAGCGTCCGATGGAATCATCCAGTGACAATATGCCGCTTTCTGCCAGCTTCAGTGCGAGTGCGCCGATGAAGGTCTTCGTATTGCTCGCTATGCAAAAGATCATGTTGGACTTGAGGGTGTCGGCAGTTGAAGAAAAGCCGCTTGCGCCAAGCCAGGTGCCCTGACCCGGGATGAACAGACTGGCAGAAATGCCACGGGCTCCAAACACGGTTCGTGTGCTATCCAGTGCGCGCAAAAGATCGCGTGCGAGCGTTGAGTCAACCGACTGACCACGAAGTCCAGTGAGTGTGTATGAACCACCCGTTGTCGATTTGCCGGTGTGGGGCCACACCGCCACGGGTTCGGGTTGAAACGATCGAAGGAACGCTGGCCCATCAAGGAATGGCTGATGACGCGTGAGGGGGTCGGCAATTCTGTTCTCATTCCAGTCGGCCGGGTCGGGAAGCCGGTTTGCCTGCGCATGGACAACCGGGGGGAACACGAATGTCCAGGCTACTACGATCGTGTGAAAGAACTTCATGGTACTCATCGCCTTTGTTACTGTTGAAGTGTTCAGGGTTTCAGGGCAGGAATTCTGTTTCAATGTATCCGACGGCTCGAAGAAAAGCAAGTATTTACAGTGTGTTTTTCGGATTGAAGGTTTTGCTATTTCCTCATGCTTGAAAAAAACAACACTATTGCGTATACTTACTCCGTACCACGAAGCCGTTGAATCAACTGTGAGGTCTCCCATGCCCAAGAATTTCGTTTCCAATGATGATGAAACCGCAAGGCTCTTTAAGAGCAACTTCCTCGAACTCTTCACTCACGTGCACTGGTCCGTACCGCTGATCGTGTACGTTCCGATCGTTTCGTACTTCATGTACAAAGGGATTGTCGATCCGATGGTCACTGGAGTGAGTATCGTTGGACTATTTGCCTTTGGTCTCTTTGTATGGACTCTGACAGAGTATCTGCTGCACAGGTTCGTGTTCCACTATGAACCGAAGACGAACTTCGGTAAGAGGATTCACTTCCTCGCACACGGCGTCCATCATGATTATCCGAATGATTCGCTGCGGCTCGTCATGCCACCGATCATCAGTCTGCCGCTCGCGGTGGTGTTCTATGGTGTGTTTTACGCGCTGCTCGGTGCAACATTCCTTCCGCCGTTTTTCGGAGGCTTTCTCGTTGGCTACATGTTCTACGATATGGTTCATTACGCCACGCACCACGCACCGATGACAACAACAACAGTCGGGCTCTGGGTGAAGAAACACCACATGCGTCATCATTACCAGACGGACGATCAGTTCTATGGCGTGAGCACGCCACTCTGGGATTATGTCTTCGGAACGATGTGGCCGAAGAGGCAATCCTCCACAACACCTCAAGGCAAGGGCGCGTAACAAGTCATTCCATTATCCCGGTGGGTCGGGACGAAGCCTTAACGGGCTTCGCTCGCGATCACAGGCCATTTTTAGCCCTCCATTTGCCGTCCGTGTCACCTGTTGGATTTTTCAATATTGAATGTGCACTCCTTCCGCTTCTCACAATTGAGAAGTTATAGTCCTATTTGTGTCCGAATCCAGTGGTTTTCAGTTGTTTCCGCTTCGGCACGCGCTTTGAACGTATTACGTCATTACATTGCTGATCTGTCAGTCGGCTAATAAGGTCATGAAATTCTTATCACTCATACTTACTCTTGTTGTTCTCTCTCCGATCTTCGGGTCGGATCTCCATGCGCAGGGTAACGACCAGTGCGTGACCTGCCACGGCGAGAAAACGCTTTCCATGAGAAAGAAGGGGAGAGAAGTCTCCCTTTTTGTGGATGTCCCACCGTTGAAGAAATCGGCGCACGGCGAGCTCGAATGTGTGAGTTGTCATGAAGGATTCAACGCTGAACAGATTCCTCATGCGAAGAACATCAAGGAAGTGAACTGCCTGAGCTGCCACGACGGCGAGAAGCTCACGCACTACAAAGAAAGTGTCCATGCCTCAAAAAAGGCCAATCGGGCTGCCGCTGCTACCTGCACAGACTGTCATTCAACGCATACGGTCCAGAGAGTCTCCGACAAGGATTCACGCGCAAGAAAGGAATTCGGTGTTGGTGTCTGCGCGACGTGTCACGGTGATGTGAAAAACAAGTTCATGGCGTCTGACCATGGAAAGGCGCTTGAAGCCGGCACGAAAGGCGCCCCGGCATGTATTGATTGCCACGGCGAACACGGCGTCCAATCTGCGACGAACGACTCGTCAACCACAAACCACAAGAAAGTTGCTGCAATGTGTTTGAGCTGCCATCTGGATAATCCGGATGTCCGCGCAAAGGTGGGACCATCTGCAGGATTCGTGTCGAGCTACGAACAGAGCGTTCATGGTGAGGCAGTCCAGCACGGGAATGCTGTGGCGGCCACCTGTAGCGACTGCCATGGAAGTCATGAGATGCGCAAGGGATCCAATCCTGTCTCAAGAGTTGCGAAGAGAAATATTGCGGCAACATGCGGGAAATGCCATGGCGACGTTGAAGAGCAGTATAAGTACAGCATTCATGGGAAGGCGATTGCGGCTGGTGTCGCCGCCTCTGCAACATGTACTGATTGTCATGGTGAACACAATATTCTTTCTCCTAAGGATGAACGCTCTCCCGTTGCAGCAAAGAATGTCTCCGCCAAAGTGTGCTCACCGTGCCATGCTTCAGTGAAGCTGACGGAAAAGTACGGCCTCGCCAGTGATCGCTTCAAGAGCTTTGCAGACAGTTACCATGGACTTGCCGGGGAAGCGGGATCGATTCAGGTTGCGAATTGCGCGAGCTGTCACGGCGTGCACGATATCAAGCCTTCAAGCGATTCCACGTCGAGGATTCATCCAAAGAACCTCGTGAATACATGCGGCACATGCCATCCGGGTGCCAATGCAAATTTTGCAAAGGGCTCGGTTCACGTGATTGCAACGTCCGGAAATGATGGAATCCTGTATTATGTGTCGTCCGGGTACATTCTTCTTATTCTCGTTACCATCGGCGGTATGTTCCTTCATAACTTGCTCGACTTTATTAAGAAATCGAAACGTAAGCTGATGATGCGTCGCGGGCTGATCAAGCGTCATCCAACAGGGCCGCGTCTGTATCTCCGCATGTCGTTAAGTGAACGGATTCAGCACGGAACACTTCTCGTGAGTTTCACTACACTTGTGGTGACAGGTTTTGCCCTCAAATTCCCTGATGCATGGTGGGTTGGACCAATTCGCAGCATCAGTCCGTTCATGTTTGAGCTGCGAGGGATTGCCCACCGTATTGCAGGAGTGGCGATGGTCCTGGCGAGCCTTTATCATGCGTACTATTTGTTCTTCGTTCCCAGGGGCAAGCAGATGCTTCGTGATATGCTTCCCGAATGGGCTGATCTCACAGGTGTCACGGGAGTCCTCAAGTATAACCTCGGTCTCTCGTCTGAAAAGCCAAAATTCGGGCGGTTCAGCTACGTGGAGAAGGCGGAGTACTGGGCGTTGATCTGGGGAACGTTTGTGATGGCTGCGACCGGGTTCATCCTCTGGTTTGACAACACCTTTATCGGCCTCCTAACGAAACTTGGATGGGACGTTGCGCGCACCATCCATTATTATGAGGCATGGCTTGCAACGCTTGCCATCATCGTATGGCATTTCTATTTCGTCATGTTCAATCCCGATACCTACCCACTCAACCTCGCGTTTTGGAAGGGGACGTTAACCGAAGAAGAAATGCTCGAAGAACATCCCCTGGAGCTCGAGGCAATGCTAAGGAAGGAAGTTGCCGAGACCGTACTACCGGATCGGGATAAGTATGGCGATACAGAGGAAGAGCCGCTATTGTGATGACCCTCTTGGGATCCAGCGATAGCATGAACGTTGATGTGCGTCGAACAGTCTTGTGGTTTGCCTTGATTGCGGCAATAGTAGCTCCAAGTGCATGGGGTATTGCCCAGGAGAACTCCGACTGCCTAGCGTGTCACAGTGACAAGGCCGCAACAGGGACGCGCAAAGGACGTACTATTTCTGTGTATGTTGATGAGAAGAAGTTCTCAGGCTCGGTTCATTCCTCTGTTCAATGCATTGCCTGTCACGCAGATCTTGAAGGAAAAGAGTTCCCCCACGACGAGGACCTTGCACAAGTAGATTGTGGTTCTTGCCACGGTCAGGAACAAGAGCTTCATGCGAAGTCGTTGCACGGGAAGGCAATTGCGAAGGGCGATCCTCTGGCCCCTCATTGCAAAGACTGTCACGATAGCCATGATATTTTGCCCGCGAAGGATGCCCGCTCACCAGTGTCTGCACTGAAGGTTCCCTTTCTCTGCGGAAAGTGTCATCAGGAAGGAGCGCCTGTTGCAAAGCGAGGCGTCATTCATCAAGATCATATCCTCGAGAATTTCTCGGAGAGTATTCACGGCGAAGCTCTCTTCAAGAAGGGTCTTATCGTCGCGCCGAATTGCGCTTCATGCCACACGCCGCATTCGATTCTTCCTCACACGGATCCCGCTTCCTCGATAGCACGGAAGAACATCGCTACAACCTGCACGAAGTGTCATGCCCAGATCGAAGAAGTGCATCGCAAGGTGATCAAAGGGGAGTTGTGGGAGAAGGAAGCACGTACATTGCCCGCCTGTGTAGATTGCCATCAGCCGCACAAGATTCGAAAGGTTTTCTATTCGCAGGGTATGGCAGACATGGATTGCATGCGTTGCCATGAGCGGGAGGACGTCCGCGCTTCCAAGGATGGGCGGTCGCTTGTTGTGCGGGCCGACGATCTCATCCACTCGCGCCATGCAAAAACAGCATGCAGTCAATGCCATTCAGAGGTCAATGCTTCACATGTGCGACCGTGTGAAACGATCACCAAAAAAGTCGATTGTGCGTCGTGCCATGTGGAGATCGGCCAGCAGTACCAGGTGAGCATGCATGGAAAGCTTGTTGCAAAGAACGATCCCAATGGTCCTACGTGCAAGGAATGTCACGGCACACATGCCGTGAAAGGAAAGCTTGAGCCTGTTTCACCGACATTTGCTACAAACATCCCCAAACTCTGTGCTCAATGCCATCGTGAAGGACAGAAAGCCGCAGTTCGCTACTCGGGCACACAACACGACATTATTTCGCACTATACCGAGAGTATTCACGGGAAAGGCCTGATGAAGAGTGGGCTTACAGTGACGGCAACATGTACGAATTGCCACACCGCTCACAGCGTTTTACCGAAGACCGATTCGTTATCGAGTGTCAACCCGAAGAATGTCCCTGCAACGTGTGGACGGTGCCATCATGGTATTCAGGAACAGTTCGAACAGAGCATTCACCATCTGAAGGTCGGCAAGACAGACAAGCCTCTTCCTGTGTGCAGCGATTGCCATAGTGCGCACATGATCAGCCGTGCCGACGAGTCGGGTTTCATGTTGGATATCATGACGAAATGTGGGCGTTGCCACGAAGATATCGCAAAGACGTACTTCGATACATATCACGGCAAGGTTTCTCAGTTGGGCTACACCAAGACTGCCAAGTGCTACGATTGCCATGGTGCGCATGATATTCTTCCCGTTGCAGATCCGAAGTCACACCTCAGTCATGAGAATGTTGTAGCAACATGTCAGAAGTGCCATGAAGGTGCAACGCGGCGATTTGCGGGATACCTCACCCACGCGACTCATCATGACCCGCAGAAGTATCCTTTTCTCTTCTGGACATTTTGGGGGATGACATCGTTGCTCGTGGGTACGTTCGTGCTGAGCGGTGTGCACACACTACTCTGGCTTCCGCGCGCATTACGGATGAAGAGAGAACAGAGGAAGGGAAAAACAGAACCAAATGGCTGATGAGATGGAATCGCAACCCATAAAGAAAGCCGCGGCACGAGAAGAAACTACTCCCGAGGCCGGGCAGACGCCAGCGAAGCCCCAAGAGGTCTCAGTGACGATCCCGGAAGAAAAGCAGTTTCTCCGTTTCACGCGTCTGAACCGGACACTGCACATTCTTATGATCGTGAGCTTCATGAGTCTGGCTCTCACCGGAATGACATTGAAATTTTCTTACACAAGTTGGGCGGTGTTTTTGTCGTGGTTGTTCGGCGGCTTTGAGTCCGCCGGGTACATTCATCGTTTCGCAGCCGTAATTATGCTTGGCCTGTTCACCACACATATTATCGATCTTGTCAGGCAGCGCCGCAGAGAGTTCACCTCCTGGCGGGCGATGTTGTTCGGCCCGGGTTCCATGATGTTCAATAGAAAAGACCTCTCTGATTTTGTGGGAAACCTGAAATGGTTTCTTGGCAAAGGACCCCGCCCACAATATGGCCGGTGGACATACTGGGAAAAGTTCGACTACTTTGCAGTGTTTTGGGGGGTATGCGTTATCGGCTCGACGGGATTGATGCTCTGGTTCCCCGAGTTCTTCACAAGGCTCATTCCAGGCTCATTTCTGAATGTTGCAACAATCATCCACAGCGACGAAGCATTACTGGCCGTGGGGTTTATTTTCACAGTACATTTTTTTAACACGCATTTGCGTCCGGAAAAATTCCCGATGGATATTGTTGTCTTTACGGGAAGGATGGGGGTTGAAGAGCTCAAAGAAGACAAGCCAGCGGAGTATGAGGCGCTTGTCAAGAGTGGCAAGCTTGATAACTACCTAGTCGAGCCATACCCGCCCATCGTGATCAGGGCAGTGCGCGTTTTTGGCTGGACGGCTCTTGCCGTTGGCTTCAGTATTGTTGTGTGGATTATTTATGCGATGTTGTTTGCCTACAGGTAGTGCTATTGGCAACTTACATTGCTTTCCTTTACATTGCCAGCACCTAATTTCTCGATGCACTCATAAGAACAACTCGATTCCATGAAGCGCCTTTTCCCTGGTTCGTTCTATAATGTCATCACGCTCATTGGTACTGCGATTGCGGCTGTAAGCTTCGGTCTGATTCTCTTCCTTGTGCTGTTGGAGTCGATGTCAGGTTCTCCGAAACCGTACATGGGAATCATTGCGTTTGTCATCCTGCCGGCAATTCTGATCATGGGATTGGTTGTGGCCGTTGCTGGCATTATTCGCGAGCACAAACGTGAGCGAGCGGGAAAGTCTCACGGACTGCACCTGCCGCAAATTGACATGAACAACCCGAAACATCGTCGAGCATTTTCCCTGTTTGCTCTTGGAACAATTCTGCTTCTACTCTTCTCTGCATTTGGCAGTTTCAAAGCATACGAACATACTGACTCAGACCAGTTCTGCGGCGAGACGTGTCACCAGGTGATGGAGCCGGAGTACACGGCGTATCAGTACTCCCCTCATGCACGCGTTGGATGTGTGAAGTGCCACATTGGTCCGGGAGCCGGGTGGTTTGTGCGTTCCAAGATTTCAGGCTCATATCAGTTATATGCGGTCATGTTCAACAAATTTCCGCGGCCTATTGCCACTCCCATCGAGAATCTCCGCCCTGCGCAGGAAACGTGCGAGCAGTGTCACTGGCCAAAACATTTCTACAGCGAAAAGGAACACACCAACACCTACTTCATTTCGGATGAGCAGAACACCAAATGGACGTTGAACCTCCTGATGAAGATTGGCGGTGGGAACATCGAAGCCGGCCCTACATCGGGCATCCATTGGCATATGAATATCGCTCATGAAGTGACGTATGCGGCACTCGACACACAACGTCAGGTTATTCCATGGGTTCGTTCGAAGACGCCGGATGGTAAAGTCACCATCTATCGCAGCACTGAGACAATGGTATCGGACGATTCCCTGAAGAAGATATTCACACGCCGCATGGATTGCATTGACTGCCATAACCGTCCTACGCACATCTACCATCCCGGTGCGCGATCGGTGAATCACGTAATGTCGCTTGGATGGATTGATCCGAAGCTTCCTAACATTAAGAGCGTTGCCGTGAAGGCACTCGATGCACCGTACAGCACAAAGCGGGGAGCGCAGGATAGCATCAGGCTTGCGATAGAAGAATACTACAAGACGAGCTATCCTGAGATTGCCGCGTCGAAGAAGATCGCCGTCGACAGTACTATTGCCGCGGTCCAGCGGATATACAGTCGTAGCTACTTCCCCGAAATGCGCGTAAATTGGAAGAGATTTCCGGACAATCTTGGCCACATGTACTACCTAGGTTGTTTTCGCTGCCACGATGGGAAGCATGTGAGTGACGAGGGTAAGGTTCTTTCACGGGACTGCAACACGTGCCACACGATTCTTGCTCAACAGTTTGAGAAGGACACCTTGCGCATCTCTCTTGGTGGCGTTGATTACAAGCACCCTGTCGACATAGGAGATGCCTGGAAGGAAACAAATTGCAGCGACTGCCATAATCCTCAATGATCGGAACACATTTGTGAACGACATCGGCAATCAACACCGCGACGCCAGTAAACGGAATTTTCTCAAGTACATTCTTGGAGGTGGACTCGTCGCGTGGGCAGGCTCGGTTGTCTACCCCCTTCTTGCGTACCTGAAACCTCCGATGCAGGCTGAGGTCGAGGTGAGTAGCGTGAAGGCAGGGAAGCTGAGTTCCATTGAGAAAGATAGCGGCTCAATCGTTCGTTTTGGCAACAAGCCCGTTATTCTTATTCGCACCGCCAGCGGTGAATTGCGTGCATTCTCGGCAACCTGTACGCATCTCGATTGCACGGTACAATTCAAGAAGGATCTTGGCGTGATCTGGTGTGCGTGTCATAACGGAAAGTATGATCTCAACGGTAGAAACATTTCGGGCCCCCCCCCGCGCCCGTTGGACGAATTCAGGGTCGTTGTTCAAGGGGAAAACGTCTTTGTGTCGAGAAAAACATGAATGGAATCTGGAAGAACATCTATGGCTGGATAGATAGGCGTGTCCAGCTCAAAACGCTGGTTGATTTCCTGGGGAAGAAGTACGTCCCCGTCCACCGCAACTCAATCTGGTATTACTTTGGTGGCGTGTCGCTGTTTCTCTTTATTATCCAGGTTATCACCGGCATCTTGCTTCTTCTTTACTACAAAGGGAGCGAGCAGCTCGCGTTCGAGAGCATTCAGTTTATCATGTCGAAGGTGAAGTTCGGCTGGCTGATTCGCTCCATCCATAGTTGGGCTGCGAACCTTTTTATTCTCTCCGCCTTTATTCACATGTTCAGCGTGTTCTTCGAGAAGTCCTATCGTGAACCGAGAGAGATCACCTGGCTCACCGGAATGCTCATGCTCTTCCTTGGAATGGGATTTGGTTTCAGTGGCTACCTGCTGCCATGGAATGAGGTTGCATTCTTTGCGACAAAAGTCGGGACCGACATTGCCGGAGTCCTTCCGATTGTCGGTAAACCTCTGATGATATTCTTGCGCGGGGGAGAGGAAGTGACCGGAGCAACTCTCTCTCGTTTTTTTGGTTTCCACGTTGCTGTCCTTCCAGGCATTTTCACTGTTCTCCTGGGAATTCACCTTATTCTTGTGCAGCGACAGGGAATGAGTGAACCGCTTGGTATGGAGAATGTTCCTGCTGCAGAGAAGAAGACTATGCCATTCTTCCCGAACTTCCTACTACGTGATCTTTTGTTCTGGCTGTTGGTGTTAAACCTGCTTGCGATCCTGGCGGTGTTCTTTCCCTGGGAACTTGGCAAGAAGGCTGATCCGTTTGCCTCTGCACCCGCGGGCATACAACCTGAATGGTACTTCATGTTCATGTTCCAAACGCTGAAGTTTATTCCATCGAAACTCCTGTTCATTGACGGTGAAGTATTTGGGATTCTCCTCTTTGGACTTGCTGGCGTGCTATGGATGATGGTACCGTTCTGGGACAGGAAGAGCTCTCGCGGCGAAAAGAACCGTCTGGTCAATTATGTGGGCTTGTTTGTGGTCATATACATTGTTATCTTGACTGCGTTGGGGTGGCTCCTATGAACCGACACTTCTTGCCATCCGTTATTGTCCTTCTCGTTTTCTGTTCGTTGATATACGGAACTCCTGCCCTCGCTGCTGACCAGTGCCTTCTTTGCCATGAGGCTCTTGCGGACAAACCATCAGCGCTCTTCAAGCATGATATTCACCGTCAAAAAGGGGTGAGTTGTGCAGATTGCCACGGAGGCGATCGAAGTGCTGACGATATGGAACGAGCGATGGACAAATCCAAGGGGTTCATTGGAGTACCAAAGGGTGACGGGATTTCCGAAGCGTGTGCACGATGCCATGCCAGCGCGGACAAGATGACACAATTCAAGTCCACGCTCCCCACGAATCAGTTTGAAGTTCTCAAAGTGAGCGTTCACGGCAGACTTTCCACGACGGGCAAAGAGCGCATCGTCCAATGCACGACCTGTCACAATGCACATGGAGTTGTTTCTGTGAAGAATCCCACGTCGCCGGTGTATCCGCTGAACGTGGTGAAGGCGTGCGTGAAATGTCATGCCGATGCAGCGTTCATGCAAACGTACAACCCGTCTCTTCCGGTCGATCAGCTCGACAAATACAGGACGAGCGTACACGGCATACGAAATGTGAAGGGAGATCCCAAGGTTGCAGAGTGTGCAAGTTGTCATGGCTCCCATGAAATTCTTCCGGCCGCTGACGTTCGATCAAAAGTCTATGCAACGAACATTCCGGGCACGTGTGCTACTTGCCACGGCGACGCAGCGTATATGAAAGCGTATGGCATCCCGACCGATCAGTACGAGAAGTTCTCGAAGAGTGTCCATGGTGTAGCGTTGCTTCAAAAGCACGACCTTGGTGCCCCTGCGTGCAACAAATGTCACGGTAACCATGGTGCAACGCCACCTGGAGTTGAGTCTATATCGAAAGTATGCGGAACGTGCCATGCGCTCAACGCCGATCTCTTCTCATCAAGTCCGCACAAGCGGGCATTCGACGAGAGGAATCTGCCTGAGTGCGAAACGTGTCACGGTAACCATGAGATTGTTGCGGCAACAAACAAACTCCTCGGGACTACACCTGAAGCCGTATGCAGGAGATGTCACAGTGAGCAGGAGTGGCCAAAGGGATATTCTGCTGCAGGTTTGATGCGCAGGCTGAGCGACAGTCTGGAGTTTCTGGAGTCCCAAGCGGGAGTGTTGGTGGAAGAGGCAGAGCAGAAGGGGATGGAGGTAGGCGAGGCAAAATTCAAACTACGGGATGTTCGCCAGGCACGACTCGAAACACGGACACAAGTACATTCTTTCAACGAAGAGCGGTTCCGTGAAGTTGCTGGTAAGGGCTTTGCGACTGCTGTGGTGGTAAGCGAAGAGGCTCAGAGTGCTATCGATGAGTACTACTTCCGGCGCCTCGGGCTTGGGATTTCAACACTCATCATTACTATTGTGGCAATCTCATTGTATTTGTTCATCCGTCGGTTGGAACGGGCTGCTGTTGACAGACAAACAACTCCCAAATAACTCAAGGAGAAATACTATGCGCGTATTGAGCATTCTCGTGGTGTGCATGTTCATCGTTGCTGCCACCGGTCAGGCAGATAACAAGTATGTTGGTATGGCAAAGTGCAAAGCGTGCCATTCGGTCGAAAAAATGGGCGGGTTGGCCTACAAGGTGTGGGAGAAGACTCCTCATGCAAATGCTTACAAGGCGCTTCTGAGTGATGCCGCAAAGAAAGTCGCAAAGGACAAAGGACTCAAGACTGCGGCCCATGAGAGTCCCGAGTGCCTGAAGTGCCATGTTACAGGCGGAGGAACGGCCAAGAATGTCGATGCAGGCTTCAAGAAGGAAGATGGTGTTACATGTGAAGCATGCCATGGCGCCGCCTCTGGCTATCTTGCTCTCCACAACAAAAAGGATGATGCTAGCAAGGCAAAAGCAAAAGAAGCGGGACTTATGCTTGGCGACAAAACAGGCAAAGCCTGTGAGACATGCCATAATTCCGAAAGTCCAACCCATACGGGAGACTTCAAGATGAAAGATATGTGGGCGAAAATTGAGCATAAGCTGCCGGCAAAGAAGTGATGCGCTTCGTCATGCGGGTCGTTGATTCCAGCATGCTGGCACTCAGAAGATAGACAATTGATGCTCGCGCCTCCGAGCGGTCCGCGGGCCTTGTAATCCGGACATTCTCATCCGGGATAATCCCATTGCAGATTTGATAATGCAGGCACATGGGTTTCTTCGGGATGAAGAAGCAAACAACGAAAAGTAAGCGGTTTTGAAATTTTTTCAGCGGGTGTTCGTTTCACTTGATGGCATACGACTTGCCTTGTCATCGAGTGAATCACTGGAACCACTTCCGTGGTGCAATGCAACGAGTGTGCAAATCACGAGCGGTCATTGATACATAGCAGCAAATCAAACCCATGAAAGCTGACACGTTACTCTCAAAGAACCTTGCGCAAATGATCTTTCTTTGCGTGGCATTCACATTATGTTCTTCCTCGATGACCGGACAGATCGTTAACGGCAGGTTGATTACTTCGGTCTACACATGGAAGCAGTATGACACTGTGAATGTATCAAAGTCGTTTGCCCGCGGATTTCAGTCTGTGCTGCTGGACGTTGCTCAAGGCGACTTCAGTCTGCACGGCCATTTCCAGGGAGCGGTGATGCTGCAGAAAAAACTCGATGAACTCCCTGACTACCGTCTCTACTACGGGTACGCGCAGTGGAAGAACATCGCCACGATTGCTGATCTCTCCTTCGGCAGGGTACCGTTTTTTGCCGGTGTGGGATCGGGAACGATTGACGGTGCACTGGTGAGGTTCCACAATGCGGATAATGCGTTTCGGCTGACATTCTATGGTGGGGCAAATACGCCGGTGGATATGACGATAAAAAAATGGGGGCCACTGAAGAGTGACTTCACTTTGGGTGGACAATTCCTTGCAACTCTCTTCAATGATTTGCGATTGGGCCTCAGCTACATGAACCGCCAGCGCCAGCGACCGGGATACTGGACTCTCCGTTCCGACACACTCTTTAATCCGGTTTCGCTGTATGTCGATCCCGATCAGACAAAGGAACAGTACGCCAGTATTGATGCAGCGTATTCTTTTTCACATGGAAGCCTCCATGGACGCTATGACCATAACATCGACTACAGGAAGACACAGCGCGCACAGTTTGGCCTCAAGTATTATCCCACGGATGAATGGGCAGTAAGTGCTGAATACATCCATCGTGTTCCCCGGTTGCCGTTCAATTCCTTCTTCGCGGTATTCAATCTCCCCACGTCCGATGAAATGGAGGGAGGAATTGACTACACGATCAAATCGACAATGCGACTATTCGTCCGTGGAGCGTTCGTTCAATATATCGACGACAGGAGTTTCCGATACACGATCGGTGTCGCGAATGACTATGCCTCGGCATCCTACAGGGGAAGCACGGGATATGCGGGGGAACTCAATGCTGTGACATTGCAGGGAGCGTACCCGCTCTTCGAACGCATTCTCATACCGACTGTCGGGCTGTCGTTCACATCCTACAAGCTGAATGTACTCGATAACACCGAGAAGACCATTGCTGCAACGTTGGGACTCATTGCCCGTCCTTTGCAGATGCTCTCCATCGATGTTCAGGGCCAATGGCTGAACAACAAAGTGTATAAGAACGATGTGCGCCTGTACGCAGGGCTGAATATCTGGTTCACCGAACAGTTGCATTTCTTTGAGTGAGGGTCTCACCATGATCCATCGATACATATTCCTCGCAATCTCTCTGGTGTTGGGTGTCGTGGTGGCGACGTTTACCAACCTGCAGGCTCTGATGGCAGGCAATGGAGTTTTGCAAACAGCGGATGACCCTCCCTCACAGATCAAGTTCTCCCACAAGCTGCATATCAAGGATATCGGCGTTGAGTGTGCCACATGCCATCCGGTCGCTGCAACGAGTAGGGTTGTCGCGGATAATCTGGTCAGCGTTCATGAGCAATGCAACACATGCCATGAAGATCAACTGACAAACGATTGCGGGTTCTGCCATTCCAACCCCGAGAACATTGTGCCCCGACCTGCCGAAGACCGTACAGTGATTTTTTCGCACGAGAAGCACCTGGGGATGAAGGATGTCGAATGCGCGACATGCCACAAAGGGCTGGATGAGACGATGCTTTCGAGTGCAAGGAATTTTCCCGACATGGCAACGTGCAACACATGTCATAACGATCGCAACGCAACGAACACGTGTGAAGCATGCCATACGGATTTTGTGACACTCCTTCCAACGGACCACAGGCGTTCCGATTTCCTGCGTACCCATCGTGACGAAGCACGGCTTGGCTCATTGCAAACCTCCTGTCAGACCTGCCATACCGAAACATTTTGCCAGCAATGTCATCAGGGTGCAGGGTTGAAGGCGTTCCGCCAGAAGGACATGATGGTGGAGCCCCGCGCGAAAACGTCAACGAAGGATTCACAGAAACGCACGATCCTTCAGAATGTTCACGAGTTGAACTACCGCTTCACACACGGCATTGACGCGCGTGCGAAGCAATCAGATTGTTCTTCGTGTCATACGACCGAGACGTTTTGTTCCACCTGCCATGAAGCAGGTGGCAATATCACCCAGGGCGTATTCAAACCGAAGTCGCACACCACGCCCGGATTCACAACGCTTGGCCGTGGCACCGGCGGTGGTCTCCATGCCGAGGAAGCCCGTCGGGATATTGAGAGCTGCATGAGCTGTCACAATGTGGAAGGCCAGGATCCGAGTTGCATGACGTGCCATTCGGAATCGGGCCGCGTACGGTGAATATGAATTTCAACAGGCAAGGTAATAACCTATCCGGAGGAGCAACTGCTATGAAGACTTCTGCAATTCTACTCGTCATTCTGTCTGCACTGGCTGGCATGCTGGTGTTGTTATCCGGATGTGAAGGCCCGGCCGGTCTGAATGGTAAGGATGGCAAGGATGCTGAACTGCCACCGTTCAACCTTGAAGGTTTTGCACCAGGCATCAGGTGCGCATCCTGCCATACAGCAGATCAGGATACCACAAACTTCGTTGCCGGGCGCAAGTATGAGTGGGAACATTCGAAGCACGCCGTTGGCGGGCGGATAGATAGAAATTCCGTGGCGTGTGCAGGATGCCATACCACCGAAGGCTTCGTGAAGCGCTACCTCGCTGGATGGCAGGCGAATCAGTCTATTGCATCAGATATTCTGCACCCAAGCCCTCCGGGTTGTTTCGCATGTCACTCTCCGCACGCGCGCGGCGATTTTTCCCGGCGTGATACTACTCCCGTTACCATTACTTCATTCGTCACGGGGGTTCCCGATGCGGTCTTCGATTTCGGCAACGGCAACATCTGTGCACGATGCCACCAAACAAGGTTATCGTCAACTTTCTTGACAGGCAGTACGCCGTCATGGAAGCCGGATCCAACGAAAACTGCAACGACGGATACGGCAAAAATCTACACGAGCCGTTGGTACCCTCATTATGGGGTTAACGCCCAAATGCTCATGGGTACAGGTGGGTTCCAGTTTGTCGACTTCACGTACACCGGTAACTCAAACCATACAAACAACACGACTATTCGGCAGGAAGGATGCGTGCAGTGCCATATGGCTGAGCCGGTGGGTAGTAGTGTTGGCGAAGGCGGTGGGCACACATTTTGGGTTGGGTATGAGCTTGAGGGTTCAACTACAAGAAGTTACGTCCTCACCGGGTGCAAAGCTTCCGGTTGCCATCTTTCGACGATCACTTCACCAAATATTCCCGGCACTTCAACAGGGGGCGTTGGGGCGCAGACACTAATCTTACGGAACCTCGACACCTTGAAGCAGTTGCTGGCAGCCCGTAACTGGGTCGATACCGCGGCGGGTCTCACAAGGGGCACCACCTCCAATCCATTAAGGATTGTGCCGGCTTCACGTGCAGGGGCCATTTGGAATTACTTTTTCATTGAACACGAGGGAAGCCATGGCGTGCATAACACCAGGTACGCTCTTGAACTTCTTCGATCATCCATACAAGAATTGAGAAAACCCTAACGACAACGCTGGGGAATGAGGCCATCAATGAAGAACAAGAACTCCATATTCACTGCCGCACTTGGTGCGTTGGTCATTGCGTTGGTCGGATGTTCAGACCTTAAGAACGACCTGCCATCTCCTGTCGCCCCCGGTGTCCAAGCGCATAGGGCTGAGTGGGTTGATACTTCGTCCGCCGGTTTTCATGGCAATGCGATCCGATCGGCAAATGGCGATGTGCAGGAATGTTTGAAATGTCACGGCCTGAACTATCAGGGAGGAACATCCAGGGTGTCATGCGTGTCGTGCCATCAAGCGGCGGGGGCCTCTCTTCATGGCAGAGGCTGGACGGATCCATCATCGACGAACTTCCATGGCAACACCATCCGTTCTGCGGGGTGGGATATGAAATCGTGCCAGTCTTGTCATGGTACTCTCTATGACGGCGGGAAGGTTGGTGTCTCATGTCGGGATTGCCATTCAGGTGGAGCCGGGCCGGAGAACTGTGCCACTTGCCACGGCGGCGCAACAAACCCAGCCCCTCCTCGTGACTTGTCGAAAAACACTGCAAAGGCAGCTCCTGGTGTTGGGGCGCATCAGGTGCACCTTTCAGGAAGTTCAATCGCTGGACCTATTGCGTGCGGAGAATGTCATGCCGTTCCAAGCTCAGCATACCAGTCGGGACACATTGACTCATCACCAGGCGCCGAATTACGGTTCAACAGCCTGGGGAACACGGTGACGAATATGCCGGGGACAATCGACTATGATCCGGAGCTGCCTTTGTTTTCTCCATCATCGTCATATATTCAGGGCACTCTCAAGTGTTCTAATTCTTACTGTCACGGCTCCTTTAAGAACGGCAACACAACCTTTGCCCCGACGTGGAATGACATAACGACCGCCTCGGGTGCTTGTGGTACGTGCCACGGAAATGTCTCTGCCCCGTTGGATACGCTGGGAACGCGTTATCTTCCAAAAACAACTGCCCAAGGGGGAACACATCCGTCTGTTGCCGGATTGGGAATACGATGCAACGTGTGCCATGCTGAAGTCGTGGATGCGAACTTCCGCATCATCAACACTGCAAAGCACATCAATGGCAAGCTGAATGTCTTTGGAGAAGAGCGTACATGGTAGTGCAAGGCTTTGTTGAACTGACGTATCTCGCCGTCGGTTCTCCCTCTTCTGTTTTTGCCGCAGGTGGCCGTTGCCAATCTCGCTCGCTGCCTATGTTGTAGTTGTCGGCGTGCGAAGTATGGTGTGACCCTGGCCTTTTAGCACTCTTCCCTCCCCATCCTTTCCCTCGTTGTGGCATCCTTCCTGACTCTGTGAGTTTTCAGATATGAGAATCGCAATATCCAATTGCATCAAAAGCACGCATCCAAGCCACATTTGTGGCATTTCTTTTTGGCACGCCTGTTGACCCTCTTGTGATAGCTCAATCATATGGAGGAATCGTGAATCTTCTCGGGAATACGCTCATTGTTGTTGCACTCATCGCTTCAATCCTGTCGGGTGTTCAGTACTATCGGGCGTCAATAGCCCCATCACCCCACACGAAGAAGGCGCGCCTGTGGTTAAGAGTATCCGCGGCTGCGATCATGGCTCTTTCAGGGCTGCTGCTGATGCTGTTCCTTCAACACGACTTTACCAACGGGTATGTCTACAGCTACAGTTCCCGTGACCTCCAATTCCACTTTCTCCTATCGAGTTTTTATGCAGGTCAGGAAGGGAGCTTCCTCTTCTGGGTGCTCTGTTCTTCAATCATCGGACTGGCGCTTATGCGTTACACAGGTACGCGGAAGAGTGAGCCCTGGGTGATGTCAGTGTATATGGGTGTTCAGACGCTTCTGCTTTCGCTGCTGTATGCAAAAACTCCTTTCATGAGTGTGTGGGCAAAGGTTCCGCAAATGCCGTTCGGTCAAATCCCGGCAGATGGCAGTGGCCTGAACCCACTTCTTCAGAATATTTGGATGGTGATTCATCCACCTGTGTTGTTCATCGGGTTTGCGATGATGGCCGTCCCCTTCGCCTTTGCAGTCGCAAGTATGTGGAAGAAGAACTACGGGCTGATGAGTGCGCAGTCCCTTGGTTGGCTGCTGTCTGCTGTGTTCGTTCTTGGTGCCGGCATCATGCTCGGTGCGTATTGGGCATACGGCGTTCTCGGATGGGGAGGGTATTGGGGATGGGATCCGGTGGAGAACTCATCTCTTGTGCCATGGATTGTCGGTGTGGCGCTGGTCCACACGTTGATTGTCCAGAAGCGAACAGGAAAGTTCCTCCGACTGAACCTTGTCCTGGCCATTTCATCATTCCTGCTGGTTGTATACAGCACGTTTCTTACGCGCAGTGGAGTACTTGGTGACTCGTCAGTCCACGCGTTTACCGATCCGGGTGCAGCCGTATACTGGCTGTTGCTGATTTTTCTCGCCGCGATTGCAACACTGGGTTTTGGATTCATGGTTTTCCGCCGGAAGGAACTGCGTCCCGCGCAGACGGACAACCAGTTCATCAGCAAGGAAACAGCCCTCGCCGCCGGAACGATCGCCCTGATGCTTTCCGCAGGGGTAATTCTCTTTGGCACGAGTCTCCCCTTGCTCGGGAAAACGACAGTTGATACATCATTCTACAACACCATGAACCTCCCGCTTGCCATTGTGATGGTATTGTTTATCGGTTTCAGCTTGTACGTTCAGTGGGGCACGGATATTGCGAAAGAGGTCCTCAAGCGGACGCTGAAATGGCTTGCTGTCGCGGCCATTGGAACGGGAGCGTTGTATCCATTTGGTGTGCACGATATTGCCACCCTCGGACTTGTGTTCACATCACTCTTTGCGATGTTTGTGAATATCGAGTTTGGTTGGAAGCAGGGGAAGGCGGACATCAAAGCAATTGGCGGCAAGCTTGCTCACATTGGCCTTGCAGTATTTCTCCTCGGTGTGATTGCATCGGGCAAGTACAGCACCACCGCACAGGTTGCCTTGGAGATCAATCAACCTCAGCAAGTACTGGGACACATGCTGACGTACACCGGACATGTGCCAACGCCGGATGGCAAGTATGCATTCAACGTGAATGTTGAAGAGAACGGAAACGTATTTCAACTTTCTCCGGTTATGTTCAGCGCAGGTGAACAGGGAACAATGAGGAATCCTGATATTGCCTCATCACTGACAAGCGACTTCTATATCTCCCCCATTTCGCTTGAGGAAGGAACCCATGATCAAGCAGAAGAAGCAGGGGATGTGTACACCATCGAAAAAGGAAAGACTGTCTCGTTCGGTCAGTACAGCGCAACGTTTGTGAAATTCGATATGAATGCTCACAGCGGTGACGCCATGACAGCGGGGAAGGCCGGGGAGATGAATGTGGGGTCCGTTCTGGAATTGACAGATGGAAAGACAAGGGAAACGATCACACCAATGACTGTGTACGCGGCGGACGGTCAACAGACATTCAAATCGTCACAGTCAAAACTCTTGAATGCAACCATTCAGCTGGTTGGCATGAATGTGGGCGGCATGGGAGCGGAGGCATCAACGGTGACGATTGGCGTTCAACGCGGCAACGGTACTCACGAGCATGCTGACTCACTGGTCGTTGATGTGAGCGTCAAGCCGCTCATTGTTCTTGTGTGGTTGGGGACATTTGTCATGCTGGCGGGTTTTTCCATGGCAATGACAAAGCGCCTGCGGGAGGCATGAAGGTGCCTTTGCCTTCGTTCATCGAGTTTGCTATCTTACGATGAACGATAGCTGGAGACAGGCATGGTAATTCGAAAACAAATCGTCATTGTAGGCGATAAGATTCTTGTGCGGTTGGATGACGAGACAGACAAGACGAAATCGGGTCTCTACCTTCCTCCGTCAGTGAGAGAAAAGGACAAAGTTGCGACCGGACGCGTGGTAAAGGTCGGCCCTGGGTACGTGGTACCGAATCCCAACTTCACCGACGATGAGCCGTGGTCAGCGCCAAAAGATCCGATGAGGTACATTCCACTGCAGACTCGGGAAGGTGATTATGCAATGTTCCTGCGCGAGCAGGCCATTGAAGTTGAGTTTGAAGAAAAGAAGTATCTGATCGTTCCGCAATCGGCCGTGCTGATGCTGGTGCGGGATGAGATGAGGGAGGATCTGTAGTCTTGTGCGTTAACGTCCCGCGTGTGTTCCCTCTTCATGCACCCTTCCTCATTTGACATTTGACAATCATAAGGATAAGCAACAATGCCAAAGACTAAAGGCGTTATCGGTATCCTGACGGGTGGTGGAGATGTCCCCGGCCTTAATCCTGCCATAAGAGCCGTGACGATCCGCGCCTTGCGTGAAGGCTACGGGGTCATTGGTATTCGTCGTGGATGGGCTGGACTCATCGATATAGTCCGGGATGAGAAGTTCGACAACTCAAACAACTTTCAGATTCTTACCGAAGAAGTGGTCAACAAGGCAGGCCGCACAGGAGGAACATTCCTGCATACGTCACGCACCAGACCGAGCTCGGTCAAGAAGTCTCAAGTACCCGCGCACCTCAAAGACAAATACACTCAGGAGAAGAATGATCTCACCGAAGAAGTCCTGAAAAACCTTGACTTCCTCGGTATCGACTTTCTCATCCCCATTGGGGGAGACGACACACTCAGCTATGGCGTTGAACTATACAAGAAGGGTGTGAAAGTAATTGCCATTCCCAAGACCATGGACAACGATGTGCCCGGTACCGACTATTGTATCGGGTTCAGTACATGCATTACGCGAAC
Source organism: Bacteroidota bacterium (assembly GCA_031402435.1). Lineage (GTDB taxonomy): Bacteria > Bacteroidota > Ignavibacteria > UBA10030 > UBA6906 > UBA11986. Next base: position 95,452 of record JANNSJ010000018.1, read on the forward strand.
AATTCACATGGCAAACAGCCTGCGCACCTCTGCAGGCTCTCATGAGCGGTTGCTTGTGTTGGAAGTGTTTGGGCGATATGCCGGGTTTACTGCTATGTTGCCCACAATGGCGGGAGCTGCGAACAGGTGTGTTATACCTGAACATCGGTCTACCATCGAGCGCCTCGCAGAACTGCTGGTGTACGACAGGAACAAGAACCCCAGTAAATATGCGGTGGTCATCGTCTCCGAGGGTGCAATGTTCGAGGGTGGCAACATGGTGTTCCAGGATGCCCGCACTGATGCCTACGGTCATGCGAAGCTCGGAGGGATTGGCGATCTGGTATCGCGTGAGCTGGAGAGATTGTCTCCCCAGTTCAACAACGGACAGACCATTCACACGATCAACCAGAAGTTGGGCTACTTGGTTCGTGGTGGTGATCCGGATGCGATTGATTCGATTGTCCCGATGGCATACGGCAATCTCGCTCTGGATCTGATTCTACAAGGAGTACACGGAAGGTTGGTGGTGCTCAAGAATGGCCGCTACGACAACCTGCCGATTGACATCGTCACGTCAAGGAAAAAACTTGTGAACGTGAAGGAACACTACGATACCGACCGTTTGCGTCCATACTACAAGAGTTTCGAGACGAAGCCGTTGTTTATTATGACGAGCGAGTAGCCGTTGGTGGGGTCGGGCTATTCACAATTATCATCGACAAGCCGTCCAGCTTGAGTCCTTTCTCAATAGCCCGGAAACCGGTTCTTTTTGCAATGCAGTGATGCCTGCTTCGTTTTTCCCGCCCTTGACAATCTATGGACAGATAAATACATTGTCTGTGTGATTCATTCCAGATCTTCACTGCCTTACCCTGACTTCGACAACTCCCGGCCTGCCTGGTAGTTTACCCGGGCAGGGATTCAATTCAGTAATTCAAAGGGCGAACGGCAATCCGTCGCCCGACCAACTCAGAGTCATCACCAATCTCATCTGGTAGAGAGGTCTCTGTTGTGACCAATTCTCATTTTCCTGTGAAGCATATCGCTTTGATCTTCGTACCTGCGTGGTTGTTCTGCGCAAGTCTCTCCTTTGGGCAGTCTTCAGCGGTGGACAGCCTCCAGTGTCTCGTCGACTTCGCCAAGGATGATACTGCAAAGTTTCGGCTCATGATTTCGCTTGGTGAGGCATACAACGTCATCGATCAGAAGGAAGCAGTGAAGGTTGTCGAAGCAGCAAGACTCTTGGCCAACAGATTGCAATATACGACCGGGGAGGCTGTCTCTGAACGTTGGATTGGCAACTTGTACCGGACGAAAAGGAACTTTGAAGATGGTATCAAGCATCTGAGGGAAGCTGCAAGAATCTATCAATCTTTGAGCGATACGGTCGGCCTGGGTGATGTCTATCTCGATCTTGGCAATGCATTCTTAGGGAGTGGAAGACTACAAGCAGGGCTCGATACAATCCATGAGGCAAGGTCCTTCTATTTATCCATGACAACTTCTCCGATTCCGGAGATTGTATTAAAAGCGCAAAACGGGGTTCTTGGGACCTATCACTATGAGTGGAATGAGGTCAATCGAGTCAGTGGCTATGAAAAATCAATGCCCATAATCATTGAATATGAACAATGGACAAAAGTGTTTCAAAGCAGTGAAGATAAGCTCTTAACACTCTATAACGACTTTGGCCTTACCTTTGCCGGCAAAGGAGAATTAGATAAGGCTCTTGAGTATTGGTCCAAAGGGCTTGCGATCGCACACCGGTTGAACGATTGGAGAGGTGCACATTTCTTGCAAGTCAACATCGCTTGGTTGCTCGGACGAAGGGGAGAATACGATGAGGCACGAAAGCACCTCATTGAGAATCTAAGCAACCTCAATAAATACGAGAAGGATTTTGTTTCCGGACTCGGCCAGGCTTATGGAGCTCTCGGAGGGATGGAAGCCAACCAATCTAACTATGTATCGGCACTCGAACACCAACTCATCGCATTGGGGTATTATGAGAAAGCAGCGAGACCTAATGAGTATGCCTCAGCACTGGCTAGTCTCGGGCGCCTTTATATCAAACAGTCCGATACAGTAAACGCAACCGCATATTTGAACAAAGCATTGGAATCATACAGAAAACTGCAGGATAACAGAGGTATAGCGTTGGTGCTTTCCAGACTTGGGGATGTTGCTGTCTATAAACGCCGGTTCGCTGATGCGTTGGCATATTATTCTCAAAGCATTTCGTTGAGCAGGCCTTTTGGCAATAGTAACCAGCTTGTCAGTTACTTGTCCGAGGCGGCCTCTATGTACTTACAATTGGTACAAGAGGGGAATCAACCTGGTTCTGTTTTGGGTAGGAAGGATTCAGTGCTTTCTGAACACGATCGTACATATATAGACTCAGCTGATGCGCTTCTGCGGGAGAGTGAAGAAATTGCTCGTGCGCTTGGCGACAAAAATTCACTGCAGGTGAGTCTTTTCGGATTGGGGCGGCTGGAGATGGTGCGTGGTAATTGGCATGAAGCATTTCTATATCTTAAGCAATCATCTCTTCTCGCTGATAGTCTCAAGAGAAAGAAAGAGATATATGAATCGTATGCAATGCTGGCCGAAGTGTCAACAAAACTGAACCGCTATGTTGAAGCGTACCGCTATCATCAACGCTACTCCGCGTACAAGGACTCGGTGTTCAATGAAACCTCGTCGAGGCAGATCAAGGGGGCCATGGCGAAATACGATTCAGAAAGGAAGGACCTTGAAATCAAGTCGTTGAATCAGGAGAATGAGATTGCGGCACTTAAGGTGAAACAGCAGGAGTCTGCTCTCAAGCAGGCAGAGCTCCAATCAGCCCGCAAGGAGACCGACATCAAGCTGCTAAACCAGGCACAGGAACTGCAACAGCAACAACTCCTCAACGCCAATCGGGCCCTGACGGAGAAGGAATTGGAAGCCAAGGCCAGATCTGCAGAACTGGAGGCGGCGCGCAAAGACCAGTTGTTGCAGGAACACAACCTGCAGGAACAGAAGCTGATCATGTACGGCTCCCTAGCTTTCGCGGTTCTGACCGTTATCCTAGGTGTGGTGTTGTTTAACCGTTTTCAATTGCGGAAAGAACTGGACAAACGAACGGCCATTCTCGACGAACGGAGGCGCATCAGCAGCGATATGCACGATGATCTCGGCAGCAGCCTTTCGACCATAGCGCTTCTCAGTCAGGTGATGAAACAACACTCTGCCGGGAATCATGAACCGACAGAAGTCGACAAAATCTCCGTTGCCGCGCAACAGTCGCTGGAGAAGATGAGCGAAATTGTCTGGTCGCTGAATCCGCGCAACGACAAACTGGGAAATCTCGTCGCCTACATCCGCAAGTATGCGGTGGAGTATTTCGATAACTCTCCGGTGCAATGCGATGTGACCATGTCAGGTACAATGCCTGATGTCGAGCTCAGCGGCGAACAGCGGCGTAACCTGTTTCTTACAGTAAAGGAGTCACTCCACAATATCATCAAGCATTCACAAGCGACGTGTGCAGAGATCGCGTTCGAGTTCCAGGACCACACATTGCAGCTCTCCATTCATGACAACGGCAAGGGAATGGACGTCAATAAGCAGAACATGTTCGGCAACGGTATTGTAAACATGCAACGCCGGATGAAGGAGGCGGGAGGGGAAGTAGCAATTGAGAACAAGAACGGGACGACGGTGAAACTAAGATTGCCGCTCGCGTAGCACTGCGGTTAACGCACCCCCCTCTTGAGAGGGGAGACGGAGGGGTGTGTGTCAATGCCAAACGAAAAAACACCATGAAGAAACCCTTTCTTCCCTACAATCCTAAACTCAAAGAGCTTGCGAGAGACCTCCGTAACAACAGCACCCTCGCTGAAGTGCTTTTGTGGAATGAGTTGAAGGGAAAGCAGATGATGGGCTACGACTTCCACCGGCAAAAACCAATTGACAGGTACATCGTGGATTTCTTCTGTCCTGTGCTCATGCTTGCCATCGAGATCGATGGGGACAGTCACTTTGGCCGCGACAAAGAAGATGCAAAGCGACAGAACGAACTTGAACAGATGGGGATTCGGTTTCTCCGGTTCGATGATTTGGAAGTGAAGATCAACATGAGTGGTGTCTTGAAGAAGATTGGGCAGTGGATAATAACACACCCCTGTCAGCCTTCGGCTGACATCCCCTCTCAAGAGGGGAATTAAAGCAACAGAGGCTAACGCACTCCCCTCTCGAGAGGGGAGACGGAGGGGTGTGTATCATCGCATCACCCGAAAGGGGTATTGAAAAGGGCATGTGCTTTTTGCTATGTTGAGATGAGGAGAGAATGGAAACCATAAACGTCGCCATAGTAGAAGACCTGGAAGAGATACGCGAAGCACTGCGGGTGCTGATCAACGGCTCGCAGGGTTTTTCCTGTACGCATGTCTATGCGGATGCGGAACAGGCTTTGCTGGAGCTTCCCAACCTTAAGCCTGACGTTGCGCTTGTTGATATTCACCTGCCGGGGCTGAACGGAATCGAATGCGTTCAGGATCTGAAGGACCAGATGCCTGCCACCCAGTTCATGATGTGTACCGTGTATGACGATGATGACCATATCTTTGATGCGCTGAAAGCCGGTGCAACAGGTTACATCCTCAAACGCACGTCGCCCGCCCAGATTCTCGAAGCAATCCGCGAACTGCACTCTGGTGGCTCCCCCATGAGCAGCGAAGTGGCACGAAGGGTCATCAATTCCATCCAGAAGAAACATGCGCCGTCCGAGGCTGTGGAAATTCTCACCCAGCGTGAAAAGGAAATCCTCGATTACCTTGCCCTCGGCTTTCTCTACAAAGAAATTGCCGACAAGCTCACGATCAGCAAGGAGACCGTGAAGAAGCATATCCACAATATCTACGAGAAGCTGCAAGTCCAAACCCGCACCGAAGCGCTGAACAAAGCGTTTCAGCGTTAGTCCTCATTACACACCCCTGTCAGCCTCCGGCTGACATCCCCTCTCGAGAGGGGAATGGTTACTCTGTTTTTTGACTTGAGACAACAACCCAAGCGTTACGCATTCCCCTCTATGTTGGAATAACCCCATGATGAGAGGGGAAGCAGAAGGGGTGTGAAGTAACTACCATGCCTCGCATGAGGAATCAGATCCCGCTTGAGCGGGATCTCGGCGGGGTGTGACCCGCCTCGAAAATCCCCCGAAAGGGTAATTGTCCCGGCTCCGTTCGGAGTGTATCTTGCATCATCGTTCTCTCACACCCACCGTAAGGAGGTCGTTATGAAAGGCTCAGCGGTCGCTAAATACCATCTCATGATTTCGGTATCGTTGCTCGCTTGTAGTTTTTTGTTGTCAGGCTGTCCAGCTTCAAAGGAGACCATTTCCGACGAAATGTCGCTTCCCGATGGCGTCGAGGTTGTCTCACTCGGATTGGATGAAGACCAATCAGGTGAACTACCTGCAGGTGGAAGGCGATTCTCGGTAAAAGTAAAACTCAACCGAGCCTTAACTACCGGCGAATATGCCATAGTCGCCTTTGCTGTTCGAGACCAGGAACTAATTGCTGGTAAGCCATTATGTGTTGGATGGGTTGGTGTGGGAGTTTCCGATGGCGTTGGCCCTGTGACCCGTGAAGACAGGTTTGAACTAGTTTGCGAGGATGGCAAGGTTGCAGGGCATGCCGTCACTTCATCTTACGGTGAAGACGAATGGGATCGCAGCAGTGGCGAACGTAGTACTGGGATATATGTTCAACACCTTGAGGGAATTAAGACGTTTTTAGGAATGCCTGTCGGTATTAAGGGTGTAAAATCGAATCGCATCACCATCGAGTGCCCCCACTGAACAGGCGGCCACTGCGAACTAGGGTAACCCGGGAAGCAAGGGCCAGATTCGGAACTAATTGGAGGTACCATATGAGCACATACAAGATTCTCGCAATGGGCGATTCGGTTGTTTGGGGCCAAGGTTTGAATCCCTGCGACAAGTTTGTCAACATCGTAGCCCAAACCATTGAGGCTGAAACCGATGCTGGAAACGTTGAAGTAAGGTACTTGGCACACTCAGGTGCGGTAGTTGGGGGCGAGGCACGCGCGGTTGAGTATTTGTATGGAGAAATACCGAATGACACCCCTAACATCATAACGCAACTTGGGGTGGCCGGGGGGAGCTATCAGGATGTCTTGAATCGCCTCGACTGTGATATTGACGAACAAACCGTTCACAAAGAAGGTTTGCGACGGATTTTCCAGCAAGGTTCCTACAGTCCTGACCTCATTATCGTAGATGGTGGGATTAACGACATAGGAATTGCGTACCTCCTTGCTCCCGTCCTAGATAGCAATAGCAAGGTTTGGGAGGGTTATCAAGAGATCAAAGACTTTTTGTCTCGCGGAGGTGACTCAGAGTTCTCGAACCTTGTCACAGGTACGGTAAACGGCGTTGTGAATAATCTTCTGACAGCCATACTTTCTAACTACCAGCACAGCAAAGTTATTGTTACTGGATATTACCCCGTTTTTACAAAAGGGTCCAAAATAAGTCGTGAAGTTGACGTGATGACCGTTTTGCTAAGTCTTGGGTCCAATGAGGTATTTGCAAAACTCCTGCGCGCAGTTCTCCTAGCAAAGAGCCCCATCTTCGGTCTGATACAATTGCTCATTACGGCCTTTAAGGGTGACTACAAGAATGCCGTCATTCGCAGGTCAACACTATGGTACTCAGCTTGGGAACAAGCGATGACATCTCTTGTTCAAGAACTTAGGAGGAGTCACGGTAACCGAATCTTCTTTGCCAATCCTGCGTTCAGCGATGACAATGGAGCCTTTGCAGAGAACCCATTCCTTTTTGTCTGGCAAGACAGTGGGAAGATTGCTTCCTATGATGACCTACTCAACCTACAAGCAAGCGACCCGCAGAAGAAAACGCGAGACAGAGCTCTCCAAAAAACAATCCACTCTGGGTGTATTTCCGTTGATGGTTCGCTAGACGAACTTTTTTTCCGTTTAGCCTCAGTAGGGCACCCAAACCCGGCTGGTGCGCGCGCCTATGCTAAGAAGATATTGTCACTAATTGAGGAAAAACCAAGTGCCTTCGGGTTGAATTTCCGATCAAGCGCTTGGTCTGACTCGGTTCGCCTCGATAAGCAATGCCCGATGTCTCCAGCACTCGCCTCTTTCAACAACAAGCTATTCATGGCATGGAAGTCAAATGACAATAACGACCTCTTTGTGGCGTCCTATGCAGATGGCACATGGTCTGACTCGGTTCGCCTCGATAAGCAAAGCTCGATGTCTCCAGCTCTCGCCTCTTTCAACAACAAGCTATTCATGGCATGGAAGTCAAATGACAATAACGACCTCTTTGTGGCCTCCTATGCAGATGGCAAATGGTCTGACTCGAATCGCCTCGATAAGCAAAGTCCGATGTCTCCAGCTCTCGCCTCTTTCAACAACAAGCTATTCATGGCATGGAAGTCAAATGACAACAACGACCTCTTTGTGGCCTCCTATGCAGATGGCAAATGGTCTGACTCGAATCGCCTCGATAAGCAAAGTCCGATGTCTCCAGCTCTCGCCTCTTTCAACAACAAGCTATTCATGGCATGGAAGTCAAATGACAATAACGACCTCTTTGTGGCCTCCTATGCAGATGGCAAATGGTCTGACTCGGTTCGCCTCGATAAGCAAAGTCCAAAGTCTCCGGCCCTCGCTTCTTTTAACAACAAGCTATTTATGGCTTGGAAGGCGAATGACAATGATGACCTCCTTGTCGCTTACACCATCAATGGTGATTGCTGGTCGCTGTCTTCTAGGTTGGATAAGCAAAGCCCGAAAGGGCCTTCGCTATCGGAATTCAACAACAAGATATTCATGGCATGGAAAGCGATCGACAATAACGACCTCTTTGTGGCTTCGATGTAGACGACACCTAAGTTACATTAATGGTCTATTAATAAATACTATCAAAAAATACATTCCCAACCAACGGAGGCACAACATGACATCCAACTCACGGCACGCAATCAAACCATTTGCTTACTTGCTCTTGGTTATTGCTTTCGTATTCACGGTTGTAGAAGTGTCAATCGCCGGTTCATCTCCATTTGCCTGCATGGATTTCACTGGGCTCATTACAACTTCTTCGGGTGTTCCAGTTCAAAACGGAATCTACACCATCAAGTGCGATATCTATGACGATTCAAGCGGCAATGATCTGCTATACTCAGAAACATTCTCGAACGTATTGGTAAGTCGGGGGTTATTCAAGGTCGGTCTTGGATCGCAGCCTGGATTTCGTGCCGCTTTGTCGAAGTCGCCGCTTTTCGTCGAGACGACCATCCTCACCGGCCCTGGTGGTGGTTTCCCGTTGACGTTCTCACCTCGTTCCGCGATAGCAGGAGCGCCATATGCAGTTGCTCCCTGGTTCCATGACGACTCCTCCAACATTTATTGTGAGTCGAATGTTGGCATTGGATCAACGGCTCCGGCTCAGCGCCTGAAAATTGCAAACCAAGGGAATCTTGCAATCGATTTGGTAAACGAAGCCCAGCCGCCAAACTCGAGGAGGTGGCACATCAGTAGTGTGGGCGGGAGCATGCGATTTCGTTCCATGGCCGATGATGAAACCACCGTCCAGGCGGAAGCTCTTTCTCTCCTTCGTAATGGCAACGTAGGTGTAGGAGCAATAGTGCCAACGGAAAAACTGGAAGTTGCAGGGAACATTAAAGCCTCTCAGTTCAAACTGGGGAGCGTTACAATTCGTGCGGGCGTTGGCAGTCCGGAAGGCATAGTAATCGGAAGTGTTGGTGATCTCATTCTGCGAAGCGATGGTGGTAATGGAACAGTCTTTTATGTGAAAGAGAGCGGGGCCGGACCTACAGGTTGGGTAGCAAAGTAAAAAAAGGATGATTCAGGTAAAACTTTGCTATCAACAATTCAGGAATGGAGACACATATGAAACGAATAGTTATTCTTATTGCGCTGCAGTGCTTGGCCATGGCCAAAGTTCATCCTCAGCCCCTTTTGCTTCCCTGGTACGATACGGGTAGTTCAGGTGGTACGTCAACCGCAGGGCAATTTGTTCTCCAATCGTCATTTGGACTTCCGAACGCCCAAGTGTCGCATGCCGGTTCGCTCACCCTTGAAGAAGGCTTTCTTCCCGGGGTTCGCTTGCTATCAGGAAACTCTGTAACAAGTCAGGTTATTGTTGAAGCTGGATGGAACATGGTTTCAGTTCCACTCGTGGTTGCAGACTATCGGAAAACCACGCTGTTCTCAAATGCAATTTCCTCAGCGTATGCCTTCGTTGACACGCTCGGTTATGTTACAAGAGATACGCTTCAAAATGGCATCGGATACTGGATCAAGTTTCCAACAACTCAACTGATTAACATGACGGGCACGAGCTTGGTTGTCGATACAATTGATGTTCTGCAAGGGTGGAACATGGTTGGCCCTATTTCGTATCCTGTCCTTACTTCTTCAGTAATGGCCATTCCCCCAGTTGCCATCGTAAGCAATTTCTATGGTTTCTCCCCAGGTGGCGGATACACTTCAAAGGACACCCTTCAACCAGGCAAAAGTTACTGGGTAAAAGTCAGCAATGCTGGACAACTTGTGATGTACTCTGGTTCTGTATTCCGAGCATCTGACCAAGCCATGCCGAGTGCGAAGAGTAGTGGCTCTGAAATCGTCAAAGGGTCAGACAAAGATGGGAAGGTTGGGACGGTTTTGTTTCGAACTGAGAAGGGAGAGCTTGGAAAACTTCACCTGTGGCAAAGAACGGAACCTGTTGATCTAACCAGCAAGGAATTACCACCCATACCTCCCGATGGTACTTTTGACTTAAGGTTTCAATCTCAACGAGCGATTGAAGCTGTGAACATAAACGAGAAAACAGATTGGGAGTTCAACGTTCTCCTGGCTTCAGTGAGTATGCCACTGACGATTGAACCGAGCGTTGAGCAGATCGCAGGCGAGGTTATTCTGGAAGTTGTTTTCGCAGAAAAGGGGCCTATGCGTTATCCTTTGTCGCGCGAACCTATTATGATCGAAGAAAACATAGTCGCAGCGAGGCTTATCATCTCCTTGGACCCGCAGCCACAAGTGCCTCATGAGTTTGTGTTGGATCAGAACTACCCGAACCCGTTCAATCCCACAACACAGATCAAGTTCTCGGTGGCGAATGCGGGGCGTGCAACGGTCGAGATGTTCAATGTTCTCGGGCAAAGGGTGAAGACTCTCTTCAACGAGAATGCTGAACCGGGCAGGTACTACACTTTGAATGTCGATGCGACACATATGGCGAGCGGAGTGTACTTCTACCGGCTGCAGAGTGCAGCGAGATTTGAAACAAGAAAAATGATGCTGTTGAAATAATTCAATCTTTATCCCGTAGGGGCGTATTGCCATACGCCCCTACAAGAGCATGAAGAGAGATTGTTCCGCTTCTCAGAATCCCGCTCGTGAGCGGAATCCAGAGGCGGGACTTCGCCTTGAGAAGCAGGCTCGCAATGACAGTCGAAAACAAAAAGCCCCGTGTATTAATGCACGGGGTTTTTCATTTGCGTTGATGATGAAGGCTATGCGATCGTCACTTCCTTCGCCAGGTACACATCCTGAATCGTGTTCAGAATCTTCACTTACATCAGGGCCTCGACCCCTTGATTGTCTCAAGTGGTTGCTTACGATTTTCGAGTTCCACTCAGCATTCCCCTCTGCGGATCGTATCTCGTTTTGAGCGAGAGCATTAGGAACCGTTTCGAGATGGAACCCCAGTTATAACCTTTGGAACAGCAGTGATAGGCACCTTCCTCGCCAGGCAGTATATTGATGGCATGCTAACCCATTCAGGCTACTCACGACATGGCACCGAATGCAAGAGAACTTGACGAATGAGCCCCTTCACGACTTTCGGCTGACCCAGCGAGAGGAGCAAGTTGCAGCACTGCTGGCGACAGGGCTGACGGCGAAAAACACTGCCGCACGGTTGAAGATTTCATCCGAAACCGTCCGCTCGCACACGAGAAGTATCTATCTGAAGCTCAGAGTGAGAAACAAAGTCGAACTGGCCGGGAGAATGTTCCACATGCAGCAACAGAGATTGAAATAGCAAATCACCAACTCACGTAAGGTTCACTATTCTTCAAGGAGGTTATATGAAGAGAATTCTCTTCACCATTCTGGTTGCCCTCACAGGCGCGCTCTTTTCTACCGTAGGACTGTGTGAGGGGGATGTCAAAGCGCAGCAACACCTTCCATTGGCTCAAGGCGCGTCCGCACAACCCCCTGACGTTGATGCTCCAGCGGAACGTATTGGCCTTCTCCTCGGCAAGACTTTCAAGCCTGGTTTTGAGCAACCACAAGAGACTCCGGTCAGACCGCGGATTGAGATGTCCGGGTTGCTGGGCATACTGCGTCGTGTGCCCCAGCAATATCCAACCATCCAAGCCGGCATCAACGCCTCGGTCCACGGTGACACGGTGCTCGTTTCTGAAGGAACCTACTTCGAGAATATCAAGTACCGGGGGAAGAGGATTATCATTGCGAGTTTGTACTTGCTCGATCAGGACACGTCGCACATCTCACGAACAATCATCGACGGCAGTCAGGGTGTGGATACCGGGTCGGTTGTCTGTTTTGTTTCAGGAGAGGACACAAACTCTGTCCTATGCGGGTTCACCGTGCGGGGTGGATACGGGACATACATTCCTGCGTGGGAGGAAGCTGATGGAGGCGGGGTGTTTCTCTGGCAATCTGGTGGCAGGCTGGTTCGAAACATCATTACCGGCAATAATGTCGAGGCCCCCAATGCCTGGGGCGGTGGAGTTTCTATTGCCGGCCTCACGAACCTTGGGCAGACGTTGATCATGGAACAGAACATTGTCAGAAGGAATACCGTTACGGGATATGCCGGAATTGGATACGGAGGCGGAGTGGGTGTGTTCCTGTCGCAGTTCCGCCTGATTGGGAATGTCTTTGACCATGATTCCAGTCGCGGTCTTCGCGAAGCCGGCGGCGGCGGTGTTATCATTAATCAAACCACGGGCAATCAACAGGTGGACGTAATTCGTGGCAACGTATTCAAGACCAATGCCGTCGTTGGAGATTCGCTTAGCATATCGGGTGGCTTGGTCCTGTTGTATACAGGGGCAACGGTTATCGACAACAATTTTTTTGAGGAAAATACTGTGACCAGCTTGCACTCCATTGCATATGGAGGAGGGGTGGCTGTATGGGAGAACAGCGCCGCAACCCCGGAGAAGCAAATCACCGGGAATACTCTCAGACGGAATCATGTGTTCAGTCCGAACGGATATGCCCGTGGTGGTGCCTTGGTGAACGTTCGAAGCACGGCTAAGATCGGAGGGAATCAGTTGCAGGACAATAGCATTGATGCCGGCATCAGTTCGGTTGGCGGAGGGATCTATGCCAACGCCTGGGGGGGTCTGATGGAGAACAATATTGTCACTGGCAACAGAGGGCAATACGGTGGAGGGTTCGGTCACTTTGGCGTTCCTCCCTCAGGTGTCACCCAGGCGATAGTGAACAACACGGTGTGCAGTAATTTGGCAGAGTTCGGTGGTGGGCTTTACGGTGGCGACAACACAACATCGATTCTCCTCAATAACATCCTCTGGGATGACAGCTCCTCGAACGGAGAGATCTATTCAACTGGTACCATTGAGGCACACTATTCGAACATCGAAGGTGGATGGAGCGGAGGTACGGGCAACATCAACGAGAACCCGATGTTTGCTGATACGCTGTATCGCCTGGCGAATGCGAGTCCATGCATCGGTGCAGGCAGGGACTCTGTACAGATTGCCGGAACCTGGTATCGCTCGCCCACACGCGACTTCAGCGGCAATCCGAGGCCGATGCCCAGTGGCAGTCCGCATGACATGGGAGCGTGGGAGAATCTTCGCGGCACTCCAACGAGTGTTGAAGATGGGCGAGCAGACCTGCCGTCTGTGTTTGAGCTTGCACAGAACTATCCCAACCCCTTCAACCCAGTAACAATTATCAATTATCAATTGCCAATTGTCAATTGGGTAACGTTGAAGGTGTACGATGTTCTTGGCCGTGAAGTCGCGACTCTGGTGAACGAAGTGAAGCAGCCGGGAACGTACACGGTGCAGTTTGATGCGGCCGGGCTTGCGAGCACGGTATACTTCTACCGTCTGCAAGCTGGAAGCTTTGCTGAAACAAAGAAACTCCTGGTGTTGCGGTAGAACTATTGATGAACTATTAGACGAAGAGGAGTGGGCGCAACTGGTCTTCCGGAACGTACTGGCTTGCTTGACGGAAGATTGCCCTTACTGTGCCAGAGTCGAGTTCTTTGTGGCGAGGAACGGTAAGCGTCTGTCGTTGGCCAGCAACTGTTACACGCCGGAGTTTCACATGTGAGCCGCGTTGCGAGTGGATAGCGAAACCGAAGGATGCGAGAATCGAGATGATCTCGTCGCCCGAAAGGCGCTTCGGTCTAGACATAGGCAGGTTCCAACTCCATTGTTATAAGGAGGGTCGGATTTGGTGCAAGGCCGAACTCTTCGAGATCTTCACCATCCAAATGCAAAGCAACGGCCTCTTGGAGGTTGCTGATGGTTTCGTCGACTGTTTTGCCCTGGGTAACAACATTGATCTCTTTGCATTCGGCGACGTACAGTTCATCACCCTTGCGGATAAATGCCTTGATCGTGTGCTGAAGTTGAGCCATGTGACCCTTTCGTGACGGGATAACTGGATAGCAGTGTAGTGAAATGCAGAGTGATATTCAAGTCATCGTGTGCTCGCCGCGAAGTCGCAACGCTGGTGGATGGGGTAAGGCAATCTGGAACGTACAGAGTGGAATGGAATGGCTCGGGTGTTGCCAGCGGTGTGTATTTTTACAGGCTCCAAGCGGGTGGTCTTGTAGAGACGAAGAAGATGATGTTGTTGCGGTAGCATTTCGTCGTATCGCTTCGCAAGCAAAAGCGTCCCGCACATCGTGCACGGGACGCTTGCCTTTTTCGCGCCCGGATCTGGATGATACCGCCAACGTTGATGAGAGGTGATATGGGCTTGCGGAGAGTCACTGGTATCGGGGAAAGGCAATGGAACTTTGCTCTTACTTCAAGGGGATCATCCACCTTGCTTGTCTCAACCGCTTTCGCTACGTTTCTTCCACAATTCTGCTGCCACTGTTGTTGCTGCACACCGTACTTCTTTGAACGAGAGTTCTTGATGGTTACTCACTCTCATCTTCGGTTGATAGTTTACGCCTTGGGTGCAGCGTTGCTGCTATCCTGTGTTTTTGCGACGGCCTTTTCCCAACCCACCGATTTCCAATTCGAACGCCTCACAATCAAGGATGGACTATCGAATAACAGGGTCATATCCATATGCCAGGATAGTCTCGGCTTCATGTGGTTCGGGACGGAGGACGGATTGAATCGGTACGACGGGCGCACAATCAAAGTGTACCGACGGATCGAAGGAGACAGCACTTCGCTGCAATTCAATTATGTGCGGGCTATTCATACGGATCAGAACGGAAATCTGTGGGTGGTCGCAGGGGCCCTTCACAGATATGACAGGGAAAACGATAGGTTCATCAGATATTCACCCGACCCTGACAGTCCGAAGAGCCCTCAGGGACACGTGATGTGCGTTTTCATCGATCAGTACGGAATTCTATGGATTGGCAGTGAAGCTGGTCTCGACAGATTTGATCCCGGCACGGAAGTCTTCAGCCGGATAGATATCGGTGGTCCAATGACAATTCTGTCGATGGCAGACGATCATGATGGAAATCGCTGGCTTGGAACCAACCTTCCCATGGTGATCAGGCTGAACAAGAACACACTCCAATTTGAACGCCTTCCAGATCCCCGTCTTCTAGAAGTCCACCAGCTCTATGCAGACAAGTCGATAGTCTGGATAGCGGATGGGACGGGACTCTATCAGGTCAATCCTCAGGGCAAACCTAAAGTAGATAGTACAAGACGTGGTTCGGTGATGGCGGTTTGCGAAGACGGTGAGGGGAGATTCTGGTTAGGGACGTTTAGCGAAGGACTGGAACTGTTTGATCGAACTACTCGCTCGTCAATTACATTCAGCCACAGTTCCTCGGATTCAAGGAGTCTCTGCAGCCCCTTCATCGAAGGGCTGCATGTCGATCGGCAGGGAAATCTCTGGGTTGCTACCTCGCATGGTATCAGCTTCCTAAGCAATTGGAGGAAGAAGTTCAGGCACTTTGTGCACAACACAGACAATCCCAACTCAGTTGTGGATGGAGAAGTCCATGCGATAATGGAAGACTCTCGTGGCGACCGATGGATTGGCACATGGGGAGGTGGGTTGAGTCGATGGGATCATCG
The DNA here is from genome assembly GCA_031402435.1 of Bacteroidota bacterium. Taxonomy (GTDB): domain Bacteria; phylum Bacteroidota; class Ignavibacteria; order UBA10030; family UBA6906; genus UBA11986. The sequence continues at coordinate 110,793 of JANNSJ010000018.1, forward strand.
AACAGGGATTCTCCAGAATTACAAACAAGAAGGTGGTCTGCAACCGTGGCTTTCTGATCTCTACGAAGACCGGAACGGTACGGTGTGGATCGGGTCAAATGGATTCGGGGGCCTTCTAAGGTGGGATCAACAATCAAAGACCTTTTCCCAAGTGTCCTTGGATGTTCCCGGGAAGCGGAGAAACGCGGCCGTTGCGATTCTGGAGGATAGCCATGGCGCGTTCTGGGTTGGAACGGGCGATGGAGTGTGGGTATACGATAGACGAACAGGAGGAAAACGGTGGTACACCATTGACACCGCGGGTTCGCGGCAGGTTTGGGAAATCTACGAAGACCATGGGCGGAGAATCTGGTTAAGCACATCAAGCGCCAGCGGCGGTTTGTACGAATACGATCGTGTTCACGACCGGTTCGTCCGGCAACATGACGTGGCTGCATGGTCAATCCATGAAGATAGAACAAACAGGATGTGGCTAGGCACGTCGCAAGGGTTGATGCGCTTTGACCAGAACTCAGATTCGCTCGTTTCCGTGCTGACGGATAGCAATGGACTCAGCGGAGAGAATGTCTTCGGGATACTGGAAGATAATCAGAGCAACCTGTGGCTCAGCACAAACAAAGGGCTGACAAAGTTTAATCCCGATTCACGTGCGCTTCGGAACTACGGTATCAATGATGGATACCCATTCTCTGGAATCACGCATCAAGGATACGGATACCATGGATACCACAAGGGAAGGAATGGAGAGATGATGTTCGGTGTTGGGAATGGCTTTGTGGTGTTTCATCCCGATGATATCAGGGATAATCCCAATGTCCCTGCGATTGTGATTACTGACTTCAAATTGTTTAATGAGTCAGTTGGGATTGCCCCGGATTCACCTTTGAAAACGAATATCACTGAAGCCAAATCCATCTCTCTCTCCCACAACCAGAATATCATCTCATTTTCGTTTTCGGTGTTGGATTATACAATTACCGCAAACAATAAGTATGCGTACCAACTTGAGGGCTTTGACGAGGACTGGGTGCATGTCGGTACACGCAACTTTGCTCAGTATACAAACCTCTCACCCGGTAAGTATACTTTCAAAGTGAAGGGTTCAAACAGTGACGGGGTGTGGAACGAGAGGGGGACGTTTATCAACATCATCATCACTCCGCCCTGGTGGAAGACAATATGGGCATATCTTGGATACGGTTTTGTGATCGTTGGCCTGTTCTACTCCATTCGCCGGTCCGAGAAGCACCGGGACGGATTGAAGCATCAAGCTGAGCTTGAACATGCTCGGGCGGAGAGCCTTCAGGAAGTCGATAGCCTGAAGAGTCGCTTCTTTGCCAACATCTCGCACGAGTTCCGCACGCCGCTCACGCTGATACTGGGACCAATTAGCAAATGGCGAGAGTTGTTGGCGAGGATGGGAACGATCCAACGTCATCCTGAGCGCACCCTGAGCGAGCGAAGCGAACCGAAGGGGGAGTCGAAGGATGTTCTGAGCAGGGAACATGCTTCGACTCCGTCCCAACTGGGAAGCGTTGAGACTGCGCTCAGCATGACGCGTATAGTTGGTGAATTGCCCACCGACCTCGGAATGATGGAGCGCAATGCCCAACGTCTCCTCCGCCTCATCAACCAACTGCTCGATCTCTCCAAGTTAGAGGGCGGAGCAATGAAGCTGCAGGCAAGCCGGGGAAACATCGTTGCCTTCGTGAAAGGCCTTGCGTCCTCATTTGAATCATCGGCTAACGTAAGAAGAGTTACAATCGACATTCGGGCAGAGAGAGATGACGTTGAAATGTACTTCGACAGAGACAAGATGGAGAAGATACTCACGAATCTGTTGTCCAATGCGTTCAAGTTTACGCCAGAGGGAGGGAGGGTGGAAGTAAATGTGCTGTGTAGGGGCGGATCGCGATCCGCCCCTACGGAACACAAATCCGTCGAGATCACCATCGCCGACACAGGCATCGGCATACCGGCGGATGAGCTGCCCCGTGTGTTCGACCGGTTTTACCAGGTGGACAGTTCCCAAACACGAGAGCACGAAGGCTCAGGCATCGGTCTTGCACTCACGAAGGAACTTGTGGAATTGCACCACGGCAGCATCAGTGTCACGAGCGAAGTGGGGAAGGGGACGGAGTTCACGGTACAGCTACCATTAGGTCGAGATCATCTCAAGGATGAAGAGATCATTGACGAAGAAGACTCTCAGCTGAGAGTTGAGTCATTGCGAGCGACTGACCTGTCCGCCATCTCTTTGGCGGAAAGGAGCGAAGCAATCCCACATATGGATCAGATTGCTTCGGCACGAGAAAACGTACCTCGCAATGACACGACGCCCTTGGTTCTTGTGGTTGAAGACAACGCCGACGTCCGTGCATACATGAGAGAATATCTTGTCACAGGCTATGATGTGCAGGAAGCCCACGACGGCGCAGAAGGAATTGAGAAGGCAAAGGAGATCATCCCCGATCTCATCATCAGCGACGTAATGATGCCGAAGAAGGACGGCTATGAGCTGTGCAAAGCATTGAAATTGGACGAGAAAACCAGCCACATCCCAATCATTCTCCTGACAGCTAAAGCAGGGATTGAGAACAAAATCGAGGGACTGGAAACCGGCGCCGATGATTATCTGACGAAGCCATTCGATGCGAAGGAACTCCTTGTCCGTGTCAAGAACCTGATTGATCTCCGGCGGAAACTGAGAGATCGGTTCAGTGTCGGACAAGTTCTCAAACCCGGAGACATTGCAGTCACCTCGGTTGATGATGCATTCCTGCAGAAAGCAATGTCGCTCGTCGAGCAGCGCATGGGAGATGAGGAGTTCGGCGTGGAGCAAATGCGGAATGAACTCGGCATGAGCCGAACGCAGCTTCACAGGAAACTCACAGCCCTCACAAACCAGTCCGCGGGCGACTTTATCCGCTACATGCGTCTGCAACGATCGAAGGACCTGCTGAAGCAGAATGCAGGAACGGTGTCGGAGATCGCCTACCAGGTTGGATTCAACTCTGTTGCCTACTTTACCAAGTGCTTCCGGGAACAGTTTGGCGTTGTGCCTTCGGAAGTGCGCACCCCAAAAGCGTAAAGACACATCGTTCTGCGATTCCGATTTATCACGCCCTCTACCTCTAATAGACGCGGGTGAAAAGCCTCAACCACAGAGAACGCGGAGGTCGCGGAGAAGCGATCTTTTGTTTTTTTGTTCCTGTTTCAATTCTTTTCTCCGCGCTCTCAGTGTTCTCTGCGGTTAAATCTTCTAAGATGGGTTTTTAACTGTACCTCTATTCCCTCGTAAACCGCACCTCTTTCCTCCCTTTCCTTTGATGGAACGTACGTTATACACTTTGGAACACGAGTGATAGCCCGCGCGACTTGAGTCGTCGTTTCCCCAAAATCAGCCAATCAAATCTGTTTCCGCCAGTTTTTCGTTCCACTGAGATCCATCGCAAGCCATAATCCATCTCCTGCATTGGAGTGGAACATGAGTTATAGAATCGGAAACCCCCGTGATATATCCCCACCCCTCCGATTGTGTTAATTGTCCCCGGACGTTGACAGAAGACCAAAGCAACATTAACCAACTCATCAAATCCACAATCAACACAAGGAGGTAGTTATGAAACGTACAACAAGTATTCTCGCAGCCGTCGTTGCAACAGTTCTTGTGGGATGCCAGGAGAACAGCATCACCGATCCAGTCGCTGTGGGGGCATCAGAAACTCTGCAACTGTCAAAGACCCAGCCGGTAAATTCTCTTGCTCTTAATGCGATCTTGCACGAGCCAGGACACCTGCACAATTCTTTTGTCGAGATTGCTGGCGCCGCTGCATATCAGGCAACCGTCGTTCCACTCGACCCCATACCGCCGAATCCACAGTATGCTATCAGGTTGAATTTGACGTCCGACGCGACACTCAGGCCGTATAACTCGAATGGTCCTGTCTGGAGTATCTCCGGCTCATCGGAAGAATGGGCGGCCATGCCTGAGGGCGGTGCAGCCTTTGTAACAAGGCGCTATCAAATTGAAGGTAGAAGTGACGGAATGCTTCTCACTCTGAAATTCCGGGTGACTCTCACCAGCGTTGAACTGAACGGCATGTGGCTCGAACTGCCGCGAACAGAACATCCTGAAGATCTTGATTGAAAGAAAGAAGTGAATTGCTCAAACCTAAATTCCATTAACCCTACTACAATCCAAAACGGAGGTATCTATGAAACGCACAATGTTTGCGCTCACCATCACCCTTATGGTAATCATTGTTGGTTGCCAGGAGAGTAACGTGAATGGACCGTCTGCGACTGCCGTTCCCCAAACAGGCCCTCTTTCCAAAGCCGTACTGGGCAGCAACAGCAACATCATCATTCTGGAAGCAACAGTCGTTGACGCGGGCACCAATGAACAATACTCTGTTTCAGGTCAGGTTAAATACGGTGTGACACAGCTACCGATCATGAGAGAGGATCTTTTTGACGTAGTGCTGGACACTCAAGCCAAGGTCAAACAATTGGACCCCACGGAAAGAGGATGGGCTGTGAACAACAATAGTTCGGAACGGGTTAATCTCACCGGTCGGACATCGGCGACTGTTGACAAATGGTACTTTCTTCAGGGAGGTCCGAATTCACGATACCTGCATGTTCGATTTGATGTGACTGCAACAACTGTTTCAGTAAGCTCTGTCAGTATTGAGTGATTTTTTGCCTATTCCAGCAAAGGGAAGTAGTAAATGAAACGCTCAATGTTCGTGGTCGTCGGTTTCATAGCGGTAGCTATTCTTGGCTGCCAGAACACACGTACTGATCCGGAAGTCAGTTCAGCAACGCCGGTGGATGGTCTTCCGAAAGCTATGTATCCATTGGTTAGGACTCCACTCAACGGAAAGCCAAGGGAGCCATATCCAAACTCCGGCTTGGTTTTCGATATCGACGGCTTTGTGGATTACTTCTTGGTGAACGAGAACGGCAATGGGAACCTCTTCAACCTGCATTTGGCGGCCAACGGCAGGCTTACACCTCGCGCCGACGACCAAATAGTCCTTGTCCTCGCTTCTTTTTCAAATCACGTCGTGAGTGTCTCGGAAGAAGGAGTGGCATTTCAGGAAGTCCGCTATCTGTTTCCGGAACGGAATGATAGGCTCGCACTCTTCATCACGTTCCAGATAGACCGGGACAACATTGAAGTTGTAGATATGTTGCTTGATTTCATCGAGTGAGTCGAACAAGCTACTGTTCTTAAAAAACAAAAGCGCCCTGCTCAGGGGGCGCTTTTGTGCTTTCCAAAGGATGAACTTCCTGAGTTACGCCACCGTCACTTCCTTCGCCAGGTATACATCCTGAATCGTGTTCAGAATCTTCACGCCATCCTTCATCGGTTTCTGGAATGCTTTTCGACCTGAGATCAGTCCCGTTCCGCCAGCACGCTTGTTAATGACCGCGGTTTTCGTGGCATCTGCGAGATCGTTCTCACCCGCAGCGCCCCCTGAGTTGATCAATCCCGCCCTTCCCATGTAGCAATTGGCAACCTGGTAGCGTGTAAGGTCAATGGGGTGGTCGGAGGAGAGTTCCGAATACATCTTCTTGTGACTCTTCCCAAAGTTCAACGCTGTGAAGCCGCCATTGTTCTCCGGCAGCTTTTGCTTGATGATGTCTGCCTCGATTGTAACACCGAGATGGTTTGCCTGTCCGGTAAGGTCGGCGGAAACGTGATAGTCTTTCTCTTTTGTCTTGAAGGCGTTGTTGCGTGTGTAACACCATAAAATCGTCGCCATTCCCATCTCGTGAGCGTATTTGAATGCAGAGCTCACTTCCTGGATCTGTCGCTTTGATTCCTCTGATCCAAAATAGATTGTTGCACCAACTGCCACAGCACCCATTTCAAACGCCGTATCAATATCACCGAACATGATCTGATCAAAGCTGTTCGGGTAGGAGAGGAATTCATTGTGGTTAATCTTCACGATGAATGGAATTTTGTGCGCATACTTCCGTGCCACTGAACCAAGCACCCCGAACGTGGAAGCCACTGCATTACATCCTCCTTCGATGGCAAGCTTCACGATGTTCTCGGGATCGAAGTACATGGGGTTTGGGGCGAACGATGCGCCGGCGGAGTGCTCAATCCCTTGATCGACGGGAAGAATGGACAGATATCCCGTTCCGCCAAGACGACCATTGTCGAACATTTGTTGGAGACTGCGCAGGACTCCTGGCTTCCGGTCGGAGGGAATGAAGACGCGGTCGACAAAGTCCGGTCCGGGCAAATGAAGTGATTCCTTGGGAATTGTTTTGCATTGATGCTCGAGCAGGTTCTTTGCGTCAGAGCCGAGCAGTTGTTCTATATCCTTAATCATGCGTTGATCTCCTCAATAGCATACTGGTGGATAAGTTAGAGTTCGGGGATTGGCAGTTCTGTGGATTCAGAAATACACACACTACAAAATATGTAAAACGGATGAGAAGATAAAGAGGCGCTAGTGCAAGTACGATCCTCCATTAACGTCGATGGTTGATCCGGTAATGTAATCGGATAAATCTGAGGCCAGGAAAAGGACGACGTTGGCAACATCCTGCGGTGTTCCAATCCTTCCCGAAGGGATTTGCGCCCGTATTTCGTTCTCGTGGTCTGCAATGCCTTCCAGTCCCATGCCTGCCTCAATAAACCCCGGAGCAACTGCGTATGCCTGGATGTTGTCTTTGGCGAGTATCCTCGCGGTACTCCTTGTGAAATTCACCATCGCAGCCTTTGACGCGGCATAGGCCATATGCTCAGTCTCTCCTCTGAATGCGGAACGCGAGGAAACATTAATGATCTTTCCACCTTTGTGCTGTTTCATATGAGGGACACAGCAGAACGTCATGTTGACTGCGCTCATCAGATTGGTATTGAGCGTCGCGTTCCATTGTGACTGCCAAGTCTCATAAGGCATTTCGAATGAATCGGGAATCCCGATTGCGGCGTTGTTGACGAGAATGTCGATCCGGCCAAATTTTCTGATGACAGCTTCTACGATGCGTTGACATTCTGCGGCATCGGACACGTCTCCTTGTACGCAAAAGGACTTCGCCCCGCATTGTGCTTGAGTTTCGAGGGCACTCTTTTCGTCCTTGTGGTAACCAACTACGACCGACGCGCCAGCGGCGGCAAGTGTTTTTGCGACTACGTTGCCGATTCCGCCGGAAGCTCCAGTTACCAGAGCTACTTTATTTGAGAGGTTTATGGTGTCCATTTGCTACATAGTGAATATAAGAAAAGCCAGTGTGCCTTCAAAAGGGTGTTAAGGCCGGGGTCTGGCTGGTAATATTTTCCATCTGCCTTTTCGGTTGACGCAAAAAATGCATCTCCTGTTCAAGCAGGAGCGCTAAATTGACGGCAAACGAAGATCATCCATGAAAACTTTTGTGGCACGCAATTCGTATTACATGATGACAGGAATCGCAAACAGTACTATCGAGAAGGAGGCAATCTCATGAAAAAGCAATACAAATTTGCTGAGCTCTCCAAGGGAGAGCGGGAGTTTCATGAAATGATTCTGATGGAAGAGGTCGATGCCCAGGCCTGGTATGCAATAGCATACAGTAGCATCTTTGGTGAAGAGATTTTCCTCCCAGTTCAATAATGCCTGGAGCCTGAATGAAAACCATGACTATCACAGCAGTAATGGCGTTGCTGGTTGCAATTCCTCTGATACTTGCAAAAAAAAGGATCCAATTGATCAGGACAGTCAACAGTAAGGGTGAGACAGCACCGGTGAACGACAACCAACGATACGATATAGAAGAGTTTCTTACTTAGGTTTGGTGACCGAAAGCCTCTTCTGGTGGGAAGAGGTTTCTGGGCGCGATAGGAGGATAAGACAGCACAGTCTGTCTTATCCTTTCTTTTTTCCCACTGGCGTCAACATCATCGTGTCCAAATGTTATCCCGGACGACTATCTGCCGTGTCAAACACGCTCAGTCTCTCAAATACAAACCACTTCAACATTGTTCCCGGATTTGTCCCAATTGACAACCGTTGATTGGATGCTTGCGTTGTTTGGTGCTGTCCTATTAGGACAGTACCCGTTGTTTCTCCCTTGCAACTCTTCTTCCCTTTCTGTAGATTTTTCGGGTCACTCTCCTGCATTCAAACCACGGTTTGTCGAACTCCTCCCAGTTAATCGACAATCAGCCGATATGATCATACTATAGGACGCACATGCAACAACCTCGTACTACATCTATTTCAAAGTTCATGACACTGGAGCGCCATATCGTGGAGGGGGAACACGCGCACCCGGATGCAACAGGAGCGTTCTCGGGATTGCTGCACAGTATCTCACTTGCCGCGAAGCTTGTGTGGCGTGAGGTGACGAAGGCCGGACTGGTGAACATCCTCGGGAAGACAGACCGCCAGAACATCAGTGGCGATGAAGTAAAGAAGCTGGACGAGTTCGCCGACGAGACCATCTACAAAGCCATGGACCATGGCGGACATTTGTGCGTGATGGCATCGGAAGAAAATGAAGGCTTGCTGCACATCCCCGATCACTACAAACACGGCAAGTATGTTCTGATCTATGACCCGCTCGACGGCTCAGGCAATATCGATGCAAACATTACAGTGGGAACGATCTTTTCCGTGTTCAAACGAATCTCCGCATCAGGAAAAGGAACAATGGAGGATGTCCTTCAGCCCGGCTATCAACAGGTTGCCGCGGGATATATCCTGTTCAGTTCGAGCATGATGTTCGTGTATTCCACCGGACATGGTGTACATGGCTTTACGCTCGACCCTTCGGTCGGCGAGTTTCTTCTCTCCCACGAGAACATCAAGATACCGCAGCGAGGCGCGATCTATGCCGTGAATGAAGGGAACTACAACCGGTGGGACCCGAACATGCGCCGGTACATTGAGTATCTGAAAGGTGAGGGCAAGGAAGAAGGACGCCCGTATTCGGGACGGTATATCGGTTCACTGGTTGCCGACGTCCATCGCACGTTGTTGTACGGCGGCATTTACTGCTATCCAGGCGATGCAAAGAATCCCAACGGCAAGCTGCGATTGATGTACGAGAATAACCCGCTGGCATACCTTGTTGAACAGGCCGGTGGTGCAGCCTCAAACGGCAAACAGAGAATCCTCGATCTGATCCCTGAGAAACTCCATCAACGCACGCCGCTCTTTATCGGCAGTTCGGTGGACGTGAAAATTGCGGAAGACTTTTTGTCCGGAAAAAGATAAACACAACGCCTGTTCGAATCCTTCCAAACAAAAACCCCGATCTTGCGACCGGGGTTTTTTTATTAACGAAGTGGATAATCCTAGTTCAGTTTCGACAGCTTCTCTTGTGCCTTTTGCACCAGCGTGCTCGTCGGGTAGGACGTGATCACCTTGTTATACGCTTCCCGTGCCGCCGCCTTGTCTCCCATTGCCCAATATGAATTGCCGATCATCAGTTCGGCATCGTCCTTTTTCTCTGACGTTTTGTAGCCAAGCACCATCGTGAAATGTTCGATGGCGTCGCCGTACTTCTTCATTCCGTAGAAGGATTCACCCATCCAGTAGTGGCAGTTGTCCGCGAGGTTGTCGCCGACATTTCCGACCAGCAACGTTTGAAATCCATTGATTGCAGATGCAAAGTCCCTCTGTCGAAAAGCCTCCAGTGCGCCTTCGTATCCCGGTGTGTTTGTGTTATAGGCTGTAGTTGTCATAACGACCGGCTCGGGTTTCGGGGCTGATGCCATTTCTGTCAATCGTGTTTCAAGTTCTGCGCTGCGCGAGTTGAGGTTGCGGTTCTCTGTGGCGAGAGCTTCAACCTGTTGACTAAGCCGGCGATTCTCGTTCATCAGGCTGTCGGCCCGGTACTCCAAGCGGGCGGTGTTCGACACGGGAACAGCATCCCACGTATCCGTGGTTGATTCCGGGACTGTGCCGCATCCGGGGAGTACGGTTGTCAACATCAAGACTGCGAAAACACTGAGCATCGCATTGGTTGGCTTCATCGGTCACTTCCTCCAAGTAGTTGCTGAATCCTGCCTGTTCGTGCCGGCAGGTGCGTCATGTCGCACCAAATGTATCAAACCACGTGAGCAATGTCAAGCATGTACCCGTGGCCGGTGGACGACCAGAGACGGTCGTCCCACTTCAACGATTCAAAGCAGTAGGTCAGGCGTCCCTGCCTGACCGCCAGGCAAACTTGAACACTACCCGCGACGCGCTACAACTTTAAGATGGCGGGCAAGCCGCCTGCATATCTCCGTAACCACCATATCCGGTACGCCATCCGTATGCCCTGATTGCAGGCGCATGTCGCAAATGTCGTTCACATAATCAACCACGACAAACTTCCGCTCTGCCGTCACGGCCATCTCCGTGGAGAAGAACTCCAGCGCGCAGATTTCCGAGATCTTCGTCGTAACGCTCACAAGAGGACGAAGGCTGTAATCACGCACTTCTGTCTTCGTGATGGTTTTGTAGGCGTGCGTCTCATCGTCCCACCAGCAGGGAATGACCGTGCCACAAACACAGAACACGCGGAACCACGCCTTGCGCCCGCCCAGTTGGACCGGAGTAATCTTCTCCTGCAGCAAGTACTTGTCGTTCTTGTGATGCTGCCGTGACTCGATAACGTCTTTCAATGTTTCCGCACCAAGAATAACGCCGATGCCTCCTCCCGTGGTGTTGGCCGGCTTGATGATGAACGGACGCCCGAGTTTTGCGAGGTCGCTCAGGCTCAGCTCAACGTCCTTCTTCTTGCTGTAGGGAGAAATGATGATGGTGAAGGGAACCTGGATTCCCTCCGTAATGAACTCCAGGTGCATCGTTGCCTTGTCAATGGCATGCTGCACGGCCTCCGGGGAGTTGAGGTGAAGGGTGGATGACTTTCTCAGGTACTTCGCAAGCGGAAGGAACTTCTCATCGGCGTCCGAGGCACGATCGAGGAACGCACCGAAGGAAAGCGTTCCTTTCTGCAACTGCTTCAGCGTGTCGTGGACGTTATGGTGCGAGATGGAATAAAACCGCATTCGCTGCGCATGGACCTGCGCTTCGAGGATGGCGATGAATTCCCGGTCGTATTCCCAGTCCCAGGCAACGGCAAGATCGAAGTGGTCGGAGGTCATACGGTAGGATAGACAAAAGCGGTTTGGGTGTCAAATCGTTGCTTGTTATTCGCTTGTCTTGCACTGACCAAACTAATTCAAACTAATTAATTATAGAGAAATTGATAGGATAGGAATAGTTGACTTTGTTTGATTGACATAATATGGTACTTTTACTGCATTGCGTTTGTGCTTTGAAAATAATACATAAACTATACCTCATCAAATTTTGTTAACACAAAAAAATGCAATTTTTTCTTGACAAGCTGATACCCCATACGTATATTAGCCCACACAAAAAGCCAGAAGCCACTCTGCCCTCAGAGGAGTCCATACTTGGAAGGTATGGTCTCAGAGTCCTCTCACTCCACAGCTGGAACGCTGTAAAGCAAAAGGGTAGCAGAATGGCCTCCTTAAATGCAGGCGGGTCCCCAGACCCGCCTTCTTATTTCGTGGGTGAAAATATAATGTCTTGAGAGAGAGAAGTCAAGAGGAAATTTCTGCAAAGGCGATTCAGTGAGAGATGACAACGGGTTGGAGGCACAGATTTTTTTCTGCAACGAATTTTTCCAGCATTAGTGAGTCTCAATGTGCCCTCCATGAATATGGAGGTTGAGTTTTAGTCATTGCAAGCCATCCTTTTCCCACCTCTTGTCGTACCAATTGCAGACCAATCTTATCAATAAAATGCTCTGAATCCTCATAGTTCAACCCCAAGAGAAACCCACCAGCACCACAGAAGGGATCGACAGGTTTTCAGATCATCCTTTCCTCTTTGCCCCCAAGCCCCTACCGTAGGCCTCATTCTTGTCTCTCACTTGAGATTGAATCGATTCCTGGCTGTAATTGCTTCTTGACTCATCAGAATTTCTAATAGGAGTTCTGCAGGAACTACCGCAGAGATACCTGTATGAGATTCACTTACAGGTATCAAGGAGGTGTTTGCAATTTTGAGAGCATTCCAATTCCTGAAGTATCCTTCCATTACTCCCAAAAACCTAATTGCTTTCTTTGCATACTCAATTGGCAGGTATCCTTCTCCTGAAATAATGCGGTTGTAGCGTATGAAAACAGGAGCACCACTGTGCCCTCCAATGGATATTGATTCAACAAGATGTAAACGCTGTAGCTGACCATCCCAGTTGATTCGTTCGCCCTCGCTTAGTAAGGCCAATTTCCCTGATCTTATTACTGGATAGTTTTTATATGTACCGAGATGATATGCAAATAAGGCTGGCATTAGAATATCTTCTCCCTCTTCAATTCCAATTTGTTTTAAGTGTTCTGACGTTGCAAAGACTTCTATCGGGACTATCATGTATTTGTATTTATTGACGTCAATCACCCTATTGATTGCAATTAGATCAACAGTAGAGTCACTATGAATGAAGGTATTTTGTTCGAGGCCACTTAGGACTAATGGAATCCTTACATAGACTAACGGACCACCTTTATGTTGTTCTTCGCGAATCCAGGTATACTTGGGAAATGACTTTGTTGCTGAATCCCAAAGTACATGCCTGGCTGTCACAAGATAATTGAATAGGAGTTTTTTGACTGTGTCTGTCACTCCTACGAAGAAACCAGTTCCATTGGCAACAAAAGCACCATTTGTTTTGCTTTTGTAAATAAATGTGGCACAATATTTCATATCAGTCATTGTTTGGCTGAAAGTTGAAACAGTAAGGAAGAGAATGAGTACTAGTATCAATTTGGACTTCATGATTTGAGTCTCCTGAGATGAGCAACAATGGAGTAACTTGCACAATTGTAACGAGAGACGAACCAAAAGGCAAGACCAACGAGCGAGAAGTTGTGAACAATTTTGCCACACAACTGACGTCAGCTTGTGAAATCAAACGGAAAGCAAGGCGCAGTGAAGCGACTCTCCCGTCCACACCTTGCTTGTTATTCACTTCTCGAATCGGTATATTTTTTGTGAACTATTGAAGGAATTTGAGTGAGACGAGACGTTTTTTCAACTGCAATTGCGATCATTGTCGCAGCGATGATGATGGCAGGTTGTTCTTCATCCAAAGAAATCGACTCCGGCGCCACGAGGAAAACCACACCGGTTGTGCGTGACTCCGCCGCACAGGTTGCGCACGATGCAGCCCTCCAGCACTTTGTTGACGGCTCGATGTTTGAGATGAAAGGCGAATACGCACAGGCAGTCCTGGAATATCAGGATGCCCTGCGCTATGAGCCGGATGATGCCGTGTATTTCGCCCTCTCCAAATGTTATTCCCAGCTTGGCAAACACACGCCGGCCATTGAAGCCGGCAGGGAAGCCGTGAAGCTTGCGCCCGAAAAGCTCGACTACCGGCGCAACCTTGCGAACTCCTACATCTCCGCCTACGAGCTGGATGCAGCCGCGGGTGAGTATGAAGAGATTGTGAAGCGGGACTCCAACACGATTGCAAACTGGTACAGTCTTGCGCGGCTCTATCAGGTTCGTAATCCGCAGAAGGCGTTGCAGGTGTTTGAAATAATGACGCAGCGTTTCGGCGCTGAGTGGGAAGTGCTTCTCCAGATCGCCGAACTGTACAACCAGATGGGGCAATTCGACAAAGCGTCCGGAGCGTTGAAGCAAATGCTCGCTCTTGATCCGGGTAATGGTGAGTTGAAACGGAGTCTCGCGCAGTCATATCTTCGCGCTCAAAAACTCGACGACGCCCAAAAACTGTACGCTGAACTCACGGCAACGTATCCTGATAACCTCGACTACCTCGGTGAGTATGGCATTGTCCATCTTTTGAAAAAAGATTATAGCAAGGCAGACTCAGCGTTCGATGTACTTCTCGCCAGTGATTCTGTGAACGTTGAGGGGAAGCTTCGTGTCGGTGAGATGTACTTTGGGCAGGTGGACAAGGATTCTACGCTTATCCCGGCGGCGATTAGCGTGTTCGAACGTGTCCGTGCAAAACATCCCGATGATTGGCGATCGTACTGGTTCCTTGGCGCGCTCGGCGCGCTCAGCCGCGATGATTCGATGGCGGTGAGGAATTTCCGCAAGGTCACACAGCTTTCCAGCGGCAACGCTGATGCGTGGGTGTATCTTTCGTCCGTGTTTCTTGAGAAGAATAATTTCCAGGAAGTTGTCACGATCCTCGAAAAGGCAATCACGATTGTGCCGGATGATTTCCGCGTGAATTTCTTCCTTGGTGTGGCCTACAATCGCGTTGGCAGGAATGACGATGCTGTGCGTGTACTTGAGAAAGCCCGTCTCATCAATCCCAAAGACGTGAATGCAATCAGTCAGCTTGCGCTCGTGTATGATGGCATGAAGAAGTATGATGAGTGCGACCGGCTGTACGAAGAAGGGCTGAAGATCGACCCGAACAACGTGCTCATCATGAACAACTATGGCTACAGTCTCGCCGACCGGAACATTCAAATTGACCGCGCGCTTGTGATGGCGAAAAAAGCGATTGAAGCACAACCCGAAAACGGATCGTTTCTGGATACTATCGGCTGGGTGTATTTCCGTCTCGGAGATTACAAGCAGGCGGAGAAGTATATCAAGCGGGCGATTGACAGAGGCGAGGTGAACCCCGTCGTTCATGAACATCTTGGCGATGTCTATTTTAAGATGAAGGATATGGAACGGGCGTTGGAGGAGTGGAAGATTGCACTGAAGATGGATGAGAATAACGCTGCGTTGCGCGACAAGATCACCCGCGGATCGCTATGAGGTGTACACAACGGCTGCTTGTCGTAGTCGTGGCGGCGGCGTTTCTCTCTTCGTGTGCGCCGAAGAAATCCGAACTGTTGCTTGACACAAATGCCACAGAAGCCCGGACGTTGATTACTCTCGTGGAAGAACGTCAGGACAAGCTCCAGTCGATTGTCGGAAGGGGTACAGTAACATTTGAGAGTCCCGAGATGTCCGGTACGGCTGCATTTGAACTTGCACTCAGGAAACCGGATTCGCTTCTCGTAACATTTGAAGGACCGTTCGGGATTGACCTTGGCACGCTCTTTATCAGCAAGGAAAAATACCTGATGTACAGCAGCATGGAAAACAAAGTCGTTACCGGTGCACCCAGCGCAGCCGCCATCCGATCCATCATTCCGTTCGATCTTACGCTTGACCAGGTTGTCGGCGCATTCTCAGGTTCGTTTCCTTTTCCCTCCGACCGGCAGGCGATACAAACGTATTCCATCAGTGACGAAATGTTTCTGCTCACCTTCAGGTGTGGGACAAACACCTGTAAGTACTGGGTGGATAACCGGGACATGTATGTGAGGAAATATGAAATGCGGGACGAGAACGACGGGCTGATGGTGGATGCCGTTTCGTCATCGTTCATTGAGGATGGCGCGGCCGGCGCTCCAAAACGTGTCCGCATCCGATTCCCGGCGCAGAACAGGCAACTGTCGGTCAGCTATTCATCCATTGTATTGAACGAACCGCATCCGTCATTCGTGTATTCCATCCCGTCAAATGCCCGAACAATTCTCCGCTGAGCGTTAGTGCACAGAAGCGCACCATACGTTGTGCTGATTGCCCTCATCCTTGTTGCGGGCATCCTCTCTTCGTCAACAAAAGACGAACTCAAAAAACGTCAGTCTGAGTTACAATCCATCCGCGAGCAGATCAAACAGTTCGAGCAGAAGATTCAGAGCCAGCAGAAAAACGAACAGGCAACGCTTGAGCTTCTCGATACGTACGACAAAAAAGGCACGTTGGTCCGGCGGCTCATCAACAGACTCCGCAACGAAGAGAAGGAATTGCAGGACAGCATTGAGACAACCCGCAAGGAAATCAAGCGGCTGGAATTGCAGCTTGGTTTTGTCAAGAACCACTACGCCAACTATGTTGCATCGGCATACAAGTCCGGCCAGTTGCATGACATTGAACTCCTCCTCGCTTCGCGTTCCATCAATCAGTTCTATATCCGTGCCGAATATTTGAGGCGCTTCTCCGACCAGCGAAGAAGCGACATCGGAAAAATCCGAACGAAGAAAGATGAGATAGAGGACAAGCAAACAGAGTTACAGGAACAATTGAGTGAAGAGCGGCGCCTGATTGCGGAGAAGGGCGCGGAGGAAGACCGGCTTGCGACTCTTGTTGCTGACCGGCGTGGCGTGCTTGACCAGATCCGCAAGGACAAGAAAACAGCGCAACGCCAGCTTGATCGCCGGCTGCAATCCGTGAAGGAGTTGGAGAGGCTGATTTCTGATTTGATTGACCAGGAGCGGATCAAGAAAGAACACCGTTCAGCAGAACAGCAACGAACAGGAAAACTCCCGCAGCCGGAAAGTGTTGCCGGAAACTTTGAAGCAAAGCGAGGAAGGCTCCGCTGGCCTGTGAGTGAAGGTGCAGTGGTCGCACGATTCGGCAATCAGAAGCATCCGACACTCAAGACCATTACGCAAAACACCGGCATTGATGTGGCGGTGAAGGCGGGGACATCGGTAACCGCGGTGGCCGAAGGTGAAGTGTCTATCATTGCTTTCCTGCCGGCGTATGGCAACATCGTTATTGTCGATCATTCCGGCGGTTATCGTACGGTGTATTCTCATCTTGCTGACATCAGGGTAACGCAAGGTCAACAAGTGAAGGAAGGCGAAAGTATTGGCACGAGTGGCGAGTCGCTTGATGGGCCGCGGCTCCACTTTGAACTCTGGAAAGACCGGGAGAAACAAAATCCCGAACTCTGGCTTAGTCCGCAATGACCAAACGACATCTTCTTATCAGTATTTCCATCGGCCTTCTTTCAACAGTGTTAGCGGCCATTCTCCACGCCCCGCTCTCATCGGTTGAAGAACAGGTAACGACCTTGAAGTATCAACTGCGCGGCCCCCAACAGGCTGACACCAACATCGTGATTGTCTACATTGACAACGATGCTGTACGCGATCTCGGCTGGCCCGTCAGGCGCAATTTTTACGCGCTGATGATCAAGGCTCTGACCGAGTTGCAGGTGAAAGCCATCGGCATTGATGTGGTTTTCGAGGTCCCGATTCCGGAATATCCCGAGTATGATGAACTCTTCGCCACAACGATAACAGCATCGAAGCGTGTCGTTCTCTCGTCATACTTCCGGTCACTCTCCACGGAGAAAGAGCGGATAGGGGGGAAGCAACAAAACGCAGAAACCTTTTTGTTTCCCGGCGTGAAGAATGTGCGTCAGCAGGGGGAAGAGATGCATCAGCCGTTGGAGATCTTGCGTAACGGAGCCGCGGGAGTAGGCCATGTGAATCTTGGTGAAGGCCATGACATCCCCGTGTTTGTGCAGTCAACATCGGGAATGATTCCGTCATTCGGCATGGAGGTGCTGCGTGTGTTCAAGGGAGCAGAGAAGTCGAACGTTGGCTTTGACGGTGTTCAGGTCTCTCTTGGATCGGATTTTGCGTTCAAGACCTCAGCCGGGGGGATGGTTCTGCTGAATTTTCCTGGTTCCATTTCTTCGTTTGTCGCTTATCCGTTTGTTGAAGTATTGAGATCGTACGATGCTGTGCGGCTTGATCGAACACCGTCGTTACCGGTCAGATCATTCAAGGACAAGATTGTCCTGGTGAGTATCGTTTCCGGTGGGGGCAGTAGTGTCTCCGTGAATACGCCGGTTGGTTCGCACTATCCTCCCATTGGTTTGCAAGCCACGTTTCTCGACAATGCCCTGCATGCACGTTTCCTGACCCAGGCGGGAAGCCTTCCCGTCTATCTTCTTTGCATTCTCCTTGGATTCATCTGCGCCACCGCTATTCTATTTCTCTCGCCCCCGTTTGATAAGCTGCTTGCCTTCGGGTTACCGGTTGCCGTTTGTGTTGCGTCGTACTTGCTCTTCAGCGGAGGAGCGTATCTTTTGCCGCTTACTTCGCCAACACTTGTTTGCCTTGTAAGCGCCGTCTCGGCTCTTTTCTATAAGCAGCGACTGGCCGGGGCGGAAGTTGGCAAACTGCAGGCTGAAAGAAACGCCATCGTTATGGTGCTCAAGGACAAGGAGGCGAAAGTGATGCAACTTGAGAATGAGCTAATCCAGCTTGAGTCTGCAAAGTCAGCCGACCGAACAACCGAGTTGCTCGAAGAAATCCGGAAATACAAAGCGGAGATTCACACGCTCGCCTCGAAGGCAGACGATATGGAAGAGTTCAGGGTTGATCAGGAAGAGTTGAAGTCTGTGGCAGGCGGGTTTGAAGGCATCGTCTTTGACCGATCAGGATCGATGAAGCCGGTTATCGAGTTCATCGGGAAAATTGCCGGCAGTGACGCACCGGTGTTGATTCTTGGCGAGAGCGGGACGGGAAAGGAACTGGTTGCAAAAGCAATTCACAAACGGAGCGGCAGAGCCGAACGCCCCTTCATTGCCGTGAACTGCGGTGCACTCTCTGAGAACCTGTTGGAGAGCGAGTTGTTCGGTCATGAGAAGGGCGCGTTCACGGGTGCAGTGAAGGACAAGCTTGGCCGGTTCGAGCTTGCTGATGGCGGGACAATCTTTCTGGACGAGATCGGTGAGGTAAGCGAAGGGTTCCAGTTGAAACTGTTGCGCGTCCTGCAGGAAGGTGAACTTGAGCGTGTTGGCGGAACAACAACAATCAAGATGAATGTACGCGTGCTTGCTGCCACGAACAAGGATCTCAAGGAACAGGTGAAGGTGAAACGCTTCCGTGAGGATCTCTACTATCGGCTTAATGTGCTCGAAGTGAGTCTGCCCCCGTTGCGTGAACGACAGGAGGATATTCCTCTTCTCATCCAGCATTTCCTGACTCGTGAAGGAGGAGAAATGCGGATGTCGAAGAATGTTATGGATGCCCTGCAAGCGTACTCATGGCGCGGGAATATCCGCGAACTGGAGAGCGTGATGAAACGGGCGGTGTTGCTGGCGCGGGCCGATCAGCGCCCCATGGTGAATCTGAAAGACCTTACCGAGGAAGTTGCTGCCTCATCACACGGCACCGTTGCCATCGAGGATCAGATATTGGAATCGCTGCGGGAGAGAAAATTCTCGCGGAGTTCAATCGCAGACACTGCCGATGAACTCGGCGGTTTGAACCGCGGAACTGTGGCAGAATATCTTCGAGGCCAATGTCTCAAGGCCTTTGTTGAACATGGATGTAACGTTGATCAGGCTGTGCGCCACATTTCACTTTCTTCCGATCCCGAAGTCAATGACAGGGTGGAGAAGAAATTACGGGAGTATCTTTCCAATATTGCCGACGTTGTCGTTACAACTGTTCCATGGGAGGAAGCAAGGCCTGCTCTTAAGCCCAAAACGAAGAACCTTCCGCAGCGGTACCATGTGTATGTCGAACAGGCAGCCGAAAGATACTATAGAGGCCTGTGGAAGAGATAAATCCTACCTGCTTCCGTTTCGCTATTTCCGCCTGAAATCCTTCATTCCCGCACTTCATAGCTTGATTCCGGCACTTCGTTCCTGCAGCAACCGCCGGTGTTCAGGTATCATTCCTTCTAACCACTTGAAAAATAGACGTCTCTGAAGGTTTTCAGCTTGTCCCAATCTTTGGCATGGCGCTTGGATATGGAATGGCAGGAAATTGAACACGAATTTGAAGTTAATTCAAATAATCAACACACTCACAACACAATGGAGGATACAATGAAGAAGTCACTCGCAACACTGTGGACAGCAATGGCGATGGTTGGCCTGCTCGTTACAGGCTGTAATAATGGAAACGATCCGGAGGAAAGTGCACCATCCGGCGTCACCAATGAACAGTCTGCCCGTCAATACTTCGCAACCAATGATGAGTTTGTGAAGAATGACGAACAGACCATTAATGACCAGGAAGTTCAGCCAACGGATTACGGCACGTTCGGCAAGATTGATGCGAACATTACACCACTCCGTTGGGGACGGTTTGTTCGCAGCGTTGTCCGGACAGTTACCCGTGATTCGGTAGCGCCTGGTGATTCCATAGCATTTGTCCATATCCACAAGGTCATCACCGGTACGTTCAGGATCAGGGGAATCAATGGCAACGGCGATACAGTGCTGGTGGAGAAGGCATTTACGGATAACGCGGATCGCAACGTCATCTTCAGACGCTTCGGTCGGGAAACCAAACGCTTCTGGGTGAACTGGCTGCCGATTGCCTCGTCACTTGTCGACGGTGGAACAATCGCCCCGAACAACAACATCAACATTACTCAGCTTGAGCTGATCACACGGAACGATACCGTTACAGTGACCGATCCGCTCAACTTTTACCTTCGATATCGCTGGCTCGGTCGATTTAATCAGGGCAGAAAAGATCTTCCCGAGATAAGCGGTGGTGACGCGCTATTGATAAAAGCCACGGTGGTGAGTACGTCTCCTGACACGGATATTGTTGCCTTGCGATTTGGCGTCGGCACCTTCCAGAAGCGCAGGATGCGCATGCAGATTGTCTCTGAAGTGAATAACGGCAACGGCACATATACCCGGGTCTTCCAAGCGCCATTTGTCATGCATTTCCACCGCGGCTTCTTCCACGCGGCTGTCGATGCTGCGACAAAAGCAACGCTGTTTGACGATCAGGCTCCATATTCTGTAAGCTGGTGGGGCATCCCGTACAGGGTGTTCTGATTGTACAGTTAGTTAAGGCGAGATTCCGTCCCCCTGATACCGGGGGGGACGGAGTATTTTTTGGATGGTTGACAAAGAGATCGGATTTGGAGTAATTAGAACAGAACCAGAAGCAAGGTGAGGTTGAAACATGAAGAAACTGGAGTTTATCGTTCTTGTCCTTGGGTTGGCGCTCGGTGCGTGCAACAAGCCTGTACCCGTTGAATTGCTTCCGGAACAGCCCGATGATTTCCTTGAGGTCAGTTCCATAGCTCCAAGCGACAGTAACCTCGCTGGTGCCTCGGTCGATTCCAGTGCAATGCTCCCTGGAGATCAGGAGAGATTTGCAGGGCAGCTCCAGCTTGTGCACGTGATCTTTGATGGCGGCCAGCGGTTGATCGACACGTCATACACACGTGTGGTCTTTGAGAATCGCTTGCGCCCGATTCGCGTTTCAGGTAGGGTCATTGGCTTTCATGGAATCAATCTCGGCCCCGTCAGGCTGAACGGTACATTTCTTGCTCCCATTCCTCATCGACTTGGACGTCGTGACTCAGTTGCAGGGATTGAATATGTTCGCGGCTTGTCAGCCGGTGAATATCAACCACGCACATCATATACATGGACAGCGGCCCCTGACAGCGTTGGACCGATATCTGTTTCCATCTACACTCCGGAGGACATCGTTGTTCACCATCCGGTGGGCGGAACAGTGATTCGCAGGGATCGTAACCTTCCGTTGATGTGGAGCGGGCAGGGGGATCTCTTCATCGTTATCAGTTCGTATGAGCCCGTACTGAGAATGACCCGGCCGTTATTGAGCCTCAAGGTGCGCAACAACATAGGGCGTGCGGTCTTAAACAGGAAGTTCCTGCAGTTGCTTCCACCGCAGCGTATTTATGTTCTCACGTTTGTGTTGGTGAATCGAAATGAAAGTGAGATCATTCAGCGATTCCCTGAGCGAGTACTTGTTCAGGCAGCATCAATATACAACAGTTACGTCGAGCTGCGATAGTTGATGTCGGTATTTCGATCATTATGCGGATGGTATGGTTAGGATTCTAGGTTACATTTTGATTTTGGGTGTGAGCGTGGTTGAATTGAAAACATATTCCCAATCATTGTTCAGTTCACGGGCGATGGGCATTGGTGCATATGCTCCACTGGTGAATGACACGAGATCATTTACGGAAAACCCGGCCGGCATTGTACATATACGCGATTGGGATCTGAGCATTGGAACATACATTCCGGCAATACGTGGTAGTCAGGGGTTCGTTTTTCAGGGTGTGGGCTTGGGAAAGAAGATACTTGACGACTTGGCCGTTGCCATCCAGTACTCCCAGGGGTCTGCCATGGAATTTGGTCTGCCCATAGCGTTTTCTCTCGAGGCTGTTCCCGTATCTGTTGGCAAGAGGATTAATTATGATGAACCATTTGCTGCTGCCATTGGATATCGGTTGAGCAACCGGGTTTCCGTTGGTTTGTCCGGCCGAATTACGAGACAGAAAATCACTGACGTACAGTATCAATACGATACTCTCAGTCTTAGGTTTAGACAACTTCCGGACAATGTCTCTGAAGTAAATGTCACCAGCATTGACGTTGGCGTTCAATGGAAACCCTTCGACGTGTTGAGCCTCTCGGTTGTCAGGAGAGGCCTCGCTCGATTTGAGAACGGGAGTTTTCCCGATGACCTTGAATCATATAAATTGTCCAACAGGAGGTTTCTTGACCTTGGAGCTTCGGTGCGGTTGAGGACGAATATTACAATGTCTGCACAGTATTCAACGGCGCAGACTGGATCTCTTGGTGTAGAATGGTTGTCCGGGAACGACTTTGCCCTCAGGACAGGCGTTTACATGAATAACGATGGCTCCCCATTTGTGTCTGCAGTTGGAGCGGGTGTCGGATGGGGATATAAGTTCTTCAGCGTAGACATTGCCTATCTGAAGTTCACTTCGCAGAAGGATCGGCAGGGTACAAGCCTTGTCGAGCAGTTTGATCCATCATCCATTACGAGTATTGATTTGAATCGCTACACAAGCGACAGGGTGCAATTCTCCTTGAAGGTGGTATTCGGCAATGTTCGTACGAGTCTTGTAACGATCGGTGGAGTTGAGATACTTGAAGGAGTCTATCCTTCGGCGTATGAGGCATTCGCAACACGGCCGATCGGCCGGGTGCGCGTGAAGAATATTTCCGACCAGCCTATTGACGTCCGTGCGAGATTCTATGTTGAAAAGTATATGGACAGTCCTACAGAGTCACAGCCGGTGTACATGCTTCCGGGCGAAGAGAAGGAGCTCCCTCTCACTGCCATATTCAATGAGAAGGTGAAAGGCGTCGAACAGATGATGGTGCGCGAGGGGAATGTCTATGTCAGTGCCACGCCGGCAGAGGAGTATGATGACAAGTATGCTGCGCGCGTGGTTATCCATGGCAAACATGATTGGGATGGCAGTGTCTACTCGCTTCGCTATTTTGTCACGCCCGAGGATCCGTCGATCCTCCGCTATACGCGCGATGTCCTTCTGCAACACAAGGACTCGCTTGGCAACGTCAGTGCAGGGCTTGAGGACTTTCAGAAGGCAAGGGTCCTGTTCAATGCTTTTGCGGGAAAGCTCGTCTATGTGAGTGACCCGAAGCAGAGCGCGGACTATGTGCAGTATCCATCCGAGACGCTGCAGCTTCAGGGTGGAGATTGTGATGACATGACGACATGCTTTTCATCGCTTCTCAACAGTGTTGGTATCTCCACGGCATTTGTAGATGTTGTGCCGCCGGAGGATTCATCAAAGAGCCACGTGTACCTTTTGTTTGACACGGGCCTCGATCCACGGTTTGGCAATTCCATCTCCCCCAATGCGAAGCGATATATTACCAGAAAGAATCAAAAGGGCATTGAAACGATATGGATCCCGATCGAGACAACGGTGATGACGAGAGGGTTCGAAGCTGCATGGTCACAGGGAGCGCAAGAATATTTTGACGATGTGGAGATAGGTCTCGGCCTGATCAAAGGCTGGGTAAAAATTGTTGACGTCTACTAAGGAGGCTGAAATGAAGAAGGTTCTCTCGATACTCATGATCGTTGGCGCAATGTTCATGGCCAAAGGTGAAGGCATCGTTTTGAAAAAAGTGTCAGGCGATGTCCATGTTCGCCATGGCGTGGCCGAGGTATGGACAAAGATCGCTGTTGGCGACGTACTGAAGCCCGACGATACAATGAAGACCGGCGAGAAAGGCCTCGCGCTTCTCGTTGTCAATGGGGGCAAGCGGATTTCTCTTCCTCCGGAAGTGATCGTTGATGTTTCCGATATCCGCGACCTTACCCAGGAAGAACTAATGCTCAAGCTGACGATGGAGAAGGTCCGCGCATCATCCTATCAGTGGAAGAATGATGAGATGAACGTTCCGAACGCAAAGATTGTACACGGTGCCGATCGAACTCCCACCCAACCGTTGACGGAAAACCAGCTTGAAATCGGGCGCTTCGAATGGAACGGGACAAAAGTTCTGTATGACAACGGGTATTACTCCACGAGTGCATTGAAAGCAATGGATGTGCTGCGTCGCTATCCACCGCTCGGCGAAAAGTTCGAGAACCGTCTACTTATTGCACAGGCTCTTGAGAGGGCGAATCTGCGCGGCGAAGCGTTGAGTGAATATGTTGCGCTCTCCCAATCCGAGAAGTTAACAGGAGAGCAGCACGATCTGGTGAAATCCAGGGTGAACCAGTTGAGAAAACAAGCAGGCCGGTAGTCAGCATAATGTGTTCGTAGAGTTGCCACGGTTGGCATACAAGTCCCCATGGGTTGATGAGGCTTCGTCACTCATGGGAACTTTTTTTCCTCAACAAGTTGTTCCTTCCGTAGAGCCCCATCCCACTATATGTCAATTCTCTTGAATGGAATATAACCTTGTTGTATAGCTGTGGTAATTTCTTTAGATTAGAGCCATCCAGTGAGAACACGAGTTTCCCTCGATCATACACTATTCACAAAAGGATTTTCCCATGTCAAGCCGTACACTGTTCTTTGTCCTATGCGTGGTTGTGTTTGTAAACGCCGCAGCGTTTTCGCAGCCTTTGCAGCTTGTGAATGCGTTCCCGAATCTGACGTTTACCCAACCCGTGTATCTCACACACAGCAATGATGGCACGGATCGCATTTTTGTGCTCCAGAAAAACGGATTGATCAAGGTGTTCCGCAACGACTCAACCATGGCGTCGGCGGATACATTCTTGAACCTTTCATCGAGAATCGTCACGGGCGGCGGCGGTGATGAACGCGGCCTGCTCGGTATCGCCTTCCATCCCAACTATGCCAGCAACGGATACTTCTATGTTCACTACACCCAGGCGGGGACGGGACGAACCATTCTTGCGCGCTATTCGGTGAGTGCCGGAAACCCGAATGCAGCCGACTTTAACAGTCAGCTCATCCTCATGAATATTTATGATCCCTATTCAAACCACAATGGTGGTATCCTCTTCTTCGGTCTGGATGGATATCTCTATGCTGGTTTGGGAGATGGGGGAAGTGCAGGCGATCCCGGAAACAGGGCACAGAACCTGGACAGTCTGCTCGGAAAAGTTCTCAGGATCAATGTTGATACAACTGTTGGCCTCCAGAACTACGGCATTCCTCCCACAAACCCGTTTGTTGCGGGTGGAGGAAGGCCTGAAATTTTCGCGTGGGGTATGCGAAACCCCTGGCGGATGAGTCTGGATCCCGTGACGGGACTGATCTGGTGTGGCGATGTTGGTCAGGGGACGTATGAAGAAGTCGATCTGATTGAGAATGGAAAGAACTACGGTTGGAAAATCATGGAAGGATTCCATTGCTACAGTCCTTCATCGGGTTGCAACATGACCGGCCTGACACTTCCGATCAAGGAATACAACCATACCGGCGGCAGGTGTTCAATGACAGGAGGATATGTCTACAGGGGTTCGCGTCGTCCGGAACTCGTCGGCCGTTACATTTATGGAGACTACTGTTCCGGGGAGCTTTTCAAACTCCGATATGAGAACGGTGTCGTCACGGAAGACGCCGTCCTGCTATCCGCTGGTACTTCGGTGCTTTCATTCGGAACGGACCAGAACAACGAGCTGTACACGTTGGGCAACAACGGTATTGTCTATCGGTTCAACAGGAGCACTACCGGGGGAGTCGATCCATCAACAACACCGAATAGGTTTGTGTTGGAACAGAACTACCCCAATCCGTTCAACCCGTCAACGGACATCACGTTCATTCTTCCATTCGCGACACGTGTGCAGCTGCGTGTGTATGATATCCTCGGAAAAGAGGTTGCCACTCTCGTGGATGTTTTCATGGATTCAGGGAAACATCAAACAAGATTCAATGCTTCGGCTCAGGCGAGCGGCATGTATGTGTATCGTTTGACAACGCCCGGCTTCATCGAATCGAAAACAATGCTTCTTTCAAAATAAACATAAGGGAGTCAGCCATGAATGAGAAAGAGATGTTCCTCACCACATGGGAGCGCGAGTTTCAGACCACATTGAAGGTTCTCAAAGCGTTGCCCGCCGATAAAGCTGATCTGAAACCGGCTGAGAAGTCGAAGACAGCGAAGGACCTCGCGTGGATGTTTGTTGCCGAAGAGGGCGTTCTGATTGATGGGGTATGCAAAGGGAAGGTTGATTTCGCGAGCATGCCGAAGCCGCCTGCGACACTGCAAGAAATAGTCACTGCGTACGAGAACAGTCACAAATCCAATGTCGACAAGGTGAAGGCTCTTACTGACGCGGAACTGAATTCCCCCATCGCGTGGATGGTAGCACCGAAGCAGATGGGCCAGGTGCGTCGCGCCGACGTGTTGTGGATGGCTGTCATGGACAGTGTTCACCATCGCGGGCAGTTCTCCGTGTACCTGCGTATTGCCGGCGCCAAAGTGCCGTCGATTTACGGTCCAACGGCAGATGAACCCTGGATGTAGTGGAGGATTCAGCAGGCAAGTGTCATAATACAGGCTTCGGGTCGTGAGACTTGGAGCCTGTAATTTTTTATCCACGCCCGCCTGACCGTTTACGGCTTGCTCACAGTCGGGCAGCAATATACACGAAGATGACACGAATACAACAACGGATCACATCACTGTTACTGGCTGTCGCTTTCATCGTCAGCGGTGGCGTTTCTCAACCCGATGAAACGAAAGGCACGTGGCGCACGCCCGACCTTGTTGAGCTGATCAAGTTGGACTCCACGATCAAGCTCGACATCCGTTACGCGACAGCGAACAACTTCATGAAACGCAGGATGTATACCCTGGCACGCGCATTTCTCCAACGTCCGGCCGCCGAAGTGCTGGTGCGGGCTCATGCAAGGCTGAAAGCATCAGGGTTTGGGATTCTTGTTTTCGATGGATACAGGCCGTGGTCGGTGACTAGGGAATTCTGGGACAAGACACCGCGACCCAAGCGCAAATTCGTCGCCAACCCAAAGAAAGGCTCAAAACACAATCGCGGTTGTGCCGTGGATTGTTCATTGTATGACGTGAAGACGGGAAGAGAAATTGACATGCCGAGTCCCTATGATGATTTCACGAACAAAGCAGCGGCGAATTATGCGGGTGGGACTGAACAGCAGCGTACGGCCCGTCAGTTACTCCGGGCGACGCTCGAAGCGGAAGGCTTCACCGTGAACCCCGATGAATGGTGGCACTTTGATTACAAGGATTGGAAAGAATACCGTGTGATGGATGTACCGTTTGAGAAACTGAAGTAGTCTCACTCCTTTGCTTCAGGCGTCATCCATTTCTGCTTCAGCATCCTTCCTCCAAGCGCCAACGCCGCAAACCCGAACAATGCAGCAATCGATTCCCATGTCAGCGCGTCGGACAATGATTGTGCCCCCAACGCGGAATGGACTGCGAGAGCATAGATGAATCCTTTGATTGCTGTTGCGAGTGCCGTTGCAACAAGGAAACGGCCGAGAGGAATTTGCAGCACTCCCGCGCCATAGTTGATGAGCGCATTGGGCGAACTTGGCACAACACGGATGGCAAACAAAGCAGCGAAATGAGAATGTTGGGACAGGAGCCGTGTTACCCTGTGATCCCGATAGCGTTCGATCTTCTGCGCCCCGAATGTTTTTGCTGTTGAGTATCCAGCCAAACCTGCCAGGACCGCGCCGAGGACAACGATTGCGGTTGAGGGAAGAGGATCATAGAACAACGGGACGATAAAGAAGAATACGGACGCCGGCAACGCGAATGTCCAGGCACTGGCGATGGCAACGATCAAGATCACCGGAAGCCAGGGGCTGTTGGCAAGAGAGCGGAAGTACTGCGGGTCAGGATTCAGTAACCCGGATTTCCAGAACACAAGGAAGCCGATGAGGATTACCGCAAGAGCGATAAGGTGCTTGTATCTGGAGGTCAGTGCCATGGTCGTGAAGAATATACGCAATCATGGCACGTGAGCGCAAGGCTGAGAGGCCCTATTTCATGAGAATCAGTTTCCTCGTCTCACCAAGTCCGCGTGTCTCAAGTCTGTAGAGATACACGCCGCTTGCAAGACGTGAAGCGTCGAACGTCACCGTGTGTTCACCCGGCTCTTTCACGTCGTTCACCAGAATTACGGCTTCCCTTCCGAGCATATCGAAAACTCTAAGGCTCACCCACTCTCGACTACCGACTCTGAACTGTATGACTGTTTTTGGATTGAACGGGTTGGGATAATTCTGAGAGAGTTGGAATAGATGCGGGGTACGTTCCTGTTGCTCAACACTGACAAGCGATCGAATTGGCCGGTAGTTCACCAATCCAAACACCGCGCTATCCGGTCGATGGGTTATCCACGATTCAACGGTGATGGAGTCGTTCGATCCCCAGTAGTTGTTTTGTGCGGTGATGTCCTGTGTGCCGTTGTTGTACAGTTGATAGATTGTCCCGCCGTTATTGTTGTTCTCGAAAACATTCCAACCATTATCACTCGTATCGGCATTGCTCAGGTTGCCAATGTTCGCTCGTGGAGAGTTCGTAAGTCCGCTGCCGGAAACCAGCGTGATCCCCCAGTAGTTATCCTTGATGATGTTCCCAGTGATGATCGGTGCGTTGGTGGGGCCGCCGACCTGAATGGAAATGCCGCTACCTGCCACGAACGGATCAGGGTTGATACGGCTGTTCTCGATACGGTTGTACCGGATCATCGGCGTCATGTTTACACCCTGGCTCAGGATGCCGAAGCTGTTGTCATGCAAATAATTGCCTTCCACAAGGGCGGCACAGGAACCGGCGGACTCCACGTTCACAAGACTGATCGCTCCGGTGCGGAAATAATTCATATTGTACACTTCGTTGTTCCTGATGATCGGGTTGTTCACTCCCTGCGGCCCGATGGAGATCTGGTTGCGGGGACTGGTATTCTCCGAGTTGTTCCGGGCAAAGATGTTATTCTCGATACGCGGCGATGAGCCGAGGTTCGCCGTGATGGCGTTCCTTCTGTTCTCCACAAACGTACAGAACCGGATAATCGGGCTTGCAGCGAAACACCGCACACCGTTGCTACTGTTGTTTGTAAAGAAGGAG
Organism: Bacteroidota bacterium; assembly: GCA_031402435.1. Classification (GTDB taxonomy): domain Bacteria; phylum Bacteroidota; class Ignavibacteria; order UBA10030; family UBA6906; genus UBA11986. The sequence continues at coordinate 139,950 of JANNSJ010000018.1, forward strand.
TTGGTGATTGTCGGGCTCGTGTTCAGGCAGTGCACAGCTTCCACGGCATCTTGGATTCTGCAATACGATAGCACGCATGCTGAATCAACTGCGCTGTCTTCAAATCGAAAGCCCCTGTGTGAGCCGGGCGTTGCCACGACGCCATTCACGACAATCGTATCGCCGGGTGTCCCGATTGCGCGCAGTACGCCGAAGATGGTAAAGCCTTTCCCGGTGCCCTGAGCAACCGAGATGATGGAGCCTGCCCGGATTGTCAGCCGGTCGTTCTGGGAAACAGTCAGCGTGTCGGCTAAAATGTAGTTGGGGTAAGCGCCCGTGAGCGTGCCTCCCGAGTAGACGAGCAGGCTGTCCAGCGTCCAGTTGACGCCGGTGTTCGGCGTAATATATCCTGCGAGCGCAAGCCGCATGGGGACAATCAGTAGAATAGTAATAGTGGCGATGATCTGTCTTGGTCGCATAAATTTCCATGAATACTGATTGACTCTCATTTCACTCATACCATATTTCCACTTCGTATCCGTCGGGATCGGCGATGTAGAGGTACGGGTAACCGGGAGAAAACTCTCCGCGCCTGAGGATTGTCCCGCCGGCGCGTTCAACATCCAGCGCCGCGGCGTCGATATCTTCCGGCGCAAGCAGTCTGAACCCGAAATGGATGACTCCGGCGCTCTGTCCTGCCCCTTCGTCGCCACGGGTAAACGTAAGCACGTCATGCGCGCCTGGAGTTTTACAATGGATGGCGTTCTCATCCCGGGAGTACTCCTGCACACCAAACACATGACTGTAAAAAAGCAGCGAACGGTCAGGATCGCGGACAGTCAGGTTGATGTGTGTGAGGCCGTGGGTTGAGACCATGGTGCGTGATTACCCTTCAGAAAGATCAACTGACGAAGCTATATGTCTTTAGCCAGCCCCTTGGCGTTGGTACAGATATTTCTGGAAGCCGGCGAAAACTCTTCCGATTTCTTCCGGTTTGCCGAGATCTGCCACAGCATCGGCGATGGCGTCGTGGTATTTGAGTCGGAGTAGCGGGGTCAGTTTGTTCTGGTCGAGTTCTTCCACACCCACGTTCACGTAGTGCGACAGCACGAAGTCGAGAAAGACTTGTTGCTTGATGGTGAATAGGGAACTGATATGGACTTTCGCATTTGCAGCGCGAACTTCACGGGTAAGGGGTGCCAGCGCGTATGCCACGTGGGCAAGCACGTCGAACAGATCGCTCTTTTCAGCGTCGATGAGCTTTTGCATTTCGGCCAACTGATCGTGGCCAAATCCTTTCTCGGCCAGTCCGAACAACAGCTTGGCACGCGTGTCTGGTGCGCTCCACAAGGCGCGGAGTTCGGCTTCGTTCTTGAAGAACTCGGGCAGCTTGCCGAAGAGCAATTCCATGAATTGCTGTGCGGACATCGGTGTTCCGTCCGGATGCCAGAAGGTCGTGGACATCATGTGTTGGATAGTACGCTCTTTGCCATCAGCAAGCTTCACTTTGATTTTCAGCCGTCTGGTGGATTCCGCCCGTGGCTCTTGCACACTAGGCGTGGGCGCGGAAGCGGGAAACTCATGCTTCACCTCATTCACCTCTGGTTCCGGTTCGCCGTCCCATTCCGGATCGTTGAAATGATGGTGCGCCTTCACGAAGTCGTAGATCGTGAAATAATCCTTTCCATCGTAAAGCCGGGTGCCGCGTCCGATGATCTGCTTGAACTCGATCATCGAGTTGATCGGACGCATCAGGACGATGTTGCGGATATTGCGGGCATCCACGCCTGTAGAGAGCTTCTGCGATGTGGTAAGGATCGTCGGGATCGTCTTTTCGTTGTCCTGGAAGTCACGCAGATGCTGCTCACCAAGCTCACCATCGTTAGCAGTAACTCGCTGACAGTAGTTCGGGTCGCTGCTTGTTTTCATCTGGTTGATGAGATCCCGGACCCCCAACGCATGAAGCTGGCTGGCGCAGAACACCAGCGTCTTCTCGTTCTGGTTGATCTGCCCCATGAAAATCTCGACCCGCTTCCTCTCCCGTTCCTTGATCTCAATGATCTTGTTGAAGTCGGCCTCGGTGTAACGCTTGCCAGCCTCCACTTCGCCTTCCACCACCCTGTCGTCCGGCGTATAGACATACTCGTCCAGGGTGGTCTGAACCTGCTTCACCTTGAACGGCGTCAGAAACCCATCGTTAATGCCGTCCTTCAGAGAGTAAATGTAGACTGGTTCGCCGAAGTACTTGTAGGTGTCCACATTGTCTTTTCGCTTGGGGGTGGCAGTGAGGCCGAGCTGCACAGCTGGCGCGAAATAATCCATGATGCCGCGCCAGTTACTCTCGTCGTTTGCCCCACCACGATGACACTCATCGATGACAATGAAATCAAAGAAGTCCGGTGGATATTCCCCAAAGTAAGGCGAGGGCTGTCCATCCTTCGGAGGACCGCTCATGAAGGTTTGGAATATCGTGAAGAAGATGTTGCCGTTTTTGGGTACCTTACCCTTCTTCCTGATTTCATCCGGTGCGATCCGAACCAGCGCGTCCTCCGGAAAGGAAGAGAACGCGTTGTATGCCTGGTTGGCAAGGATATTCCTGTCCGCGAGGAAAAGGATACGAGGACGACGTGAAGGTTCGCGTCTCAGGTTCCAGCGGCTGTGAAACAGCTTCCAAGCGATCTGAAAGGCAATCATGGTTTTTCCGGTACCTGTCGCCAGCGTGAGCAGGATGCGCTGTTTGTCATCGGCAATGGCATCCAGTACACGCTCAATAGCAATGTCCCGGAAGTATCTCTCTCCCAGGGTGCCACCCTTATCATCAAAGGGTACAGTAGCGAAGCGGTCACGCCAGGCGTTCGCTACGGCGAATGTCTTATTCCAGAGTTCGTCCGGCGAGGGGTAGGCAGCCACTTCACCTTCCTTGGCGGTCTGCATATCCATGCCGTATATGCCCTGACCATTCGTGGCGTACGCAAAGCGCACGGCCATCTTCTCCGCATAATCCTTGGCCTGTCCCACGCCTTCTGTGAGCGGCTTGTCCCACGCCTTGGCCTCTACAACACCCAGTTTGCGATTGCGATAGACCAGAACATAATCAGCGGTGAGTGCCTTACCCCGTTTGCCGTTGCCTTCGATCCGGCCGGGAGTTATTGGATACTCACGCAGGATCTTGCTCCCCTCAATGACTCCCCAGCCCGCTGCTTTCAACGCGGGATCAATGTGCTCGGCTCTGGTTTCTGCTTCGTTCATGGTAATTGCTATTTGCTATCCGCAAAAATGGCGATGTACTTTTTGTAGGTATAGGATTGACCGTATTTCTTGTCCTTGTCTTTCGGGGAAAGAATACCCATCTCGATAAAGCGATTGATAACCGTTTGGGCTCCTGCACGTGTAAATCCTGTCCACTTTTGTACGAGTGCAGCATTGATGACCGGCTGGCCATAGAGTCTGGGTAGTAACAGTGCTGCGCTCTCCGCCGCCCGTTTCCCGAGTTTTTGTACTCTTGCCATATCTTCTTCACGCAACAGAGTAATCTTGCCAACAATTTCTATGGCTTCATTGGCAACCTCAATGACGCCATCGAGAAAGAAATCAACCCAGTCATGCACCATGCCGTGTTTCTGATAACCGAACAGTTTCTCGTAATACAATTCCTGGTGTTTCTTGAAGAAGGATGACAAAAACAAAACCGGTTTTTCCAAATATCCCTCCTTCCACAAGTAGAATGTGATCAACATTCTGCCTGTTCTCCCATTGCCATCGAGAAATGGATGGATGGTTTCAAATTGAGCATGGATCAGTGCCGCTTTGATCAGCGTCAGCGTAGAATCGTCTGCGTGGATAAAACGTTCAAGATCGCTCAATGCCCTCTTCATCTCTTCCACAGGTGGAGGAACAAAACGGGCGTTATCAGGGCGAGTGCCTCCAATCCAATTTTGACTCGTACGAAATTCTCCCGGATCAGAAAAGTGGGTGGCACGCGCCTGATCCATCAGTTTGGCATGTAACTCACGCACAAAGCGAACGGAAACCGGAAACTTATCGTCTTCCATCCGCTTCATCCCATAATTCAGAGCTTTGATATAGTGCAGAATGTCATCCACATCCTTTGGGATTTTGGTGTTTACCTTTGCCTCGGCTTCAATGGCATCGATCATCGTAGCCTGTGTTCCCTCAATCTGGCTTGAGGAAGCAGCATCCTTTCGGAGATACATCAGCAGGAAAAAATCGGCATCGGGCAATAACTTGGTAATGCCATCCAATTTACCCAGTAAACGGGTGGCGTCATCTGCCTTCTTAAGGAGTTTTGCATCCCACTCAAATCCTCCTTTAGGAGGGAACGGGTTGGGCAGAAATGCCTTAAATCCGCCTTTTTGCTCTATGTAATTGCCAAGTTCTATGCGTTTCATGGTTTGTATCTATCTTTCTCAAAATGCAAACAAAATGTAGGTGTTTGTATACATTAAGTCAACAGATGGATACAAATGATAATTGACAGTTGGCAATGGACAGTGGACAATCATCAGGATTGCAGGTTACGTTTTGTTGAGTTAATGATGCTCGTCAGAAGTTTGAGGAGTTCGGTTGTATCCTTTAGGATGGATTCACTTTCTTTCACCGTGAGATAATTCGTTTCCCGGAGCAGCAGTATCCAGTATGCCGTTTCGTTGGCCTCCTTAAGGGCAATGGCCATCTTGTGAATAAAATCCGGTTTGCTTTCCGCCTGCTCCGCTTCGCGAACCAACGCGCCAATCCCCGTCCCTGATCGCAGCAGTTGCTTCGACATCACGTACTCTTTCTTTTCCGCGGACAGATTCTTGTACAGGTTTACGATCTTAATTGCAAACGCAAATGACTTCTCTTTGACGACGTTACCCATGGATTCACAATGAACAATTGATAGTTGATAATTGAAAATTGATAATGGACAATTGTTAATTGAAAATGTTGAGGTACTTCTGATTCTCACTATCCATTGTTAGCGGTGCTTCCCTTTCCATTGTGCATTATCCACTATCCAATGTTAGCGGTGCTTCTGATTCCTCTTATCCATTATACATTATCCATTGTTAATTCTCCATTGAATGCTCTGTGCAGCGGCGACTCCTTCACCGCCTCCAGAATGGTTTCGGTTTCGCTGATGGTTTAGCTCATCTGCCTTGATGCTTCAGCCAAAAAGGAAATTGTTCCTTCGGCTTTGGCGCAGAGCCAGATGCATAGTTGCTCGGTTGAACCGGTGGTGGGATTTTCGGCATAGTTGGCGGACGTGGGAAGTCTCGCTTTGCCGGATACGGTCCGCCAAACGGCACGGTGGTCGGATCAAACGGCCCGTCTTTTGCCGGGTCAGGATAACCGATTTCATCAGGCGACATCGCATCGGCGTTTTGTCGCGCCCAAGCCAACCATGCCTGTTGCTCGGCTGTGAGTTCGCCTGACGCATTACTCAACCACCGTTGTTCGCACTCGTTGATGAACTCCATCATCACCCGATGCAGCCGCCACCACTCTGCGGCTTTCACCAAATCGTCTTTTCGGGTTTGCTCGGTCACCTCCAGAACGTCTGCATGTTTTTGCTTCCGTTCTTCCTCGCGACAGATCGCTTCTTTCTCCTCGTATTCCCGCCTGTATCGCTCCGATTCAATACTTTGTTTTTCTCTGTCAATCGCTGCCTGAGCCCGACGTTTCTGCGCTTCAACATAATATCGACGAATCTCAGCGACAATTTCGGCAAGGAGTGTTCCGAGAGAAGATTTTCCATCATCCTTCCACTGTTTCGTATTCTGATTTGAATAACGTTCGCGATACAGTGAGAAGGTCAGCCTTCCTGAAGGAACGCGGGAGTCTTCCTGCAATTGCCAGCTTTGACGACGAACAACTCTGGCTGACTCGACTAATTCCTCTTCGATGCGGAGATAAAGCCGGTCATGACCTCTTTGGAAAAATCCTGGATTATGGAACCCTTGTGCCTTGCGGAACGGAATTCCAACAGACTCCACGTTAGTGACAATCACATGAAAACATTTTGCTGTCTGCTGAATTAAGCCTTTGGTGACCTTTACTTCAGGCAACGTCAACTCCTCAGCCCAGAGACGCTTGTCGTACTTGGGTTTAGCAGTCGTCAGCGTTCGCATCAACTCCAACGCCAATGGATGCAATTGTTCGTTCGTTTCCGGGAGTGAAAGTATCTTCGCCAGCGGCTGCACCGCAGATTGTATGAACACCTCGCTGGCGGTGGATGGCAATGGCTCTTTCTTGGGTTTCTGGCCTGCGGCAACCCTGGCCCAATATCCTGGCGGCGGTTTGGGCACATTCAATTTCTTGCAGCGTTTTGCCAGTGCTACATCTGAGATACCCAGTTCTGCAGCCACCTGTGTTGTGGGGGCTGACCAAATCTTTTCGTAAAGTTCTTCGCGAGTCAGTTGTTGGTTGCCGTCGGGATTCATAGTTCCCCTGCAAATGTCTGGTGCAGCGACGACTTCTTCAACGCGTCCACTGTGAAATCAATATGCTCGGCTCTGATCTCGGCTTCGTTCATGAGGAACAATGGGTAATGGAGAATTGAAAATGAATAACGATCAATTGCTCTTCCGTTTCTTCGGTCGCGCCGGGATCTGTAACTGTTTCGTGGTTTTGGTCTTGGGAAGTTCTTTGCGCTGCGGGCAATTTGAGTCGGTGACAGTCTGTCACCGACTGGCTGCCCTCTTTCCCAAGCCGCTCTTTCAGCTTATTCCAATACTTCCTGGCCGTCTGGTAATCCGGTTGTTGTGTCAACACCTGAATAATGTCTATGACCGAGAACCACCACGTTTCGGTCTGCCCGTCGTAGAGGCGCCGGATGTCGTGTCCTTCAAAAACGGCCAATTCTTTCTTCATAATTTCAGTTGACCTATACTAGGTGCGGGATCAATGTGCTCGGCTCTGGTTTCGGCTTCGTTCATGGCTTCCGGCGTTTGGGTTTCTTTGGTTTGGGCAACTTCTGCAATTGCTTCACGGCCGTATCGAAATCGGCATCTACCGGGCGCGGCGCGGCGTCGGTGAGCACCTTGTATTTGTCATATTCCAGTTCGGCTTTGGCCTGCGCCATCTCGTGCGAGATGCGTCCGGCGTGGGTGAGAATATCGCGCTCGTTCAGCGTGAGAAAGGCATCCAGCTTCTTGATCCAATCCGCCATGTGCATCGCCACGCGCCGCATCGCCTGGCCTTGGGCGAAGATGAGGTATTGCTCCACGAGATTGTTCAGCGCCGCGAGTTCAGGTTCGGTGAGATAGTTCTTGGCGATGACGACATCCGGTTTGCGAATCACCGCCCCGCGCCAATTCGTCAGGCCGAGGGTCGGCTTGGCCGCATCCACGCGACCGTGGACGATCTCCGCCGCCGTCTGGCCGGTGATGGCCCAATGCACCTTGTTCTGCACCGTCTTGAAAAAGAGCAGGCTGACTTCCTGCGTGGGGTCGTAATCAATGCTCGTCGCGTAAATGTCCGTGATCTTCTGGTAGAACCGCCGCTCGGAAGTGCGGATGTCCTGAATCCGCCGCATCAGCTCCTCGAAATAATCGAAAGGCTGGTCGGGATTCTTCAGGCGCTCGTCGTCGAGGACGAAGCCCTTGACGATGTATTCCCGCAAACGCTGCGTGGCCCAAATGCGGAATTGCGTGCCCCGAAGCGACTTCACCCGGTAGCCCACCGAGATGATGACATCGAGGTTGTAGAACTCCACCCGCCGCTGCACCGAACGGCTGCCTTCGAGTTGAACTGTCAAGGATTCCTTGACAGTTGCCCTGCGCTCCAGCTCCCGCTCCTCGTAGATGTTCTGGATGTGCTGGCTGATGTTCTGCTTGGTCGTCTGAAACAACTCCGTCATGTGCTGCTGGGTGAGCCAGACGGTTTCGCCCTCGAAGCGTACGTCGAGCTTCAGCTTTCCGTCCTCCGTCTGATAAACGAGGAACTGGCCACCGGGCGGAGGGGATGACAGAGATTCGTCACTCATGGCAGGAACTCCAGAATCGGTGAGTGGCGAACTTGTAAGCGAGCCTTACAAGTTGGGCAGGATGGACGAACCATCCGGAAATTCCGGAGAGTTGAACGAAGAGGTGGCGCGGGTGTTTTCATTTCACAATGCTCCCGTGAAGGCTTGGTGCAGCAGCGACTTCTTCAACGACTCAAGCGCGGCGTGCTTCCGCTCGTAGAGGCGGGCGAGGCGTTGGGTTTCTTCCGACAATGCGTCGAGCTTGGCCACGATTTGTGTTTGTTCGGCAACCGGCGGAAATGGAAACCGCTCATGCTCGAACGTGCCCATGTTGATGTTGGCTTGGGCGCTTCCTTTGCCCAACGCTTGGATGCGCGCCTTGAATGACTGAAGCAGGTATTCGATGAAGCCGACTTCGGCCTCTTTCGGGTTTGCAACGACGCCAATGACGCTGTCCGGGAAGCAAGCATCGAAGCCCAAGATGGCGGTTTCTGCGATGTTCGCCGCGATGGTTATGCAGATTGTCCCCTTCGGCCAAAGCTTGCTTTGGGCGAGTCCGAGTTCGCTGTAAGTCTGGG
>JANNSJ010000019.1:0-60374 GCA_031402435.1 Bacteroidota bacterium
GGGTCCAGTCGCAGAAGGTTTCGCAGCTCGCTCATCACACGCCTCAATGGCCGAACGAAGCGGAGCGATTCCTGAAACCCCACCGATCCGTAATGGGATGTCTGAATCCGAATATCAACCCCCGCCTCACGCATTTTCTCGCCACCGGATCCATACAGAAGAAGCTGCGGATGCTGTGCAAGCATGGCGCGGGCAAGAAAGGCCGCTTGCCGGTCTCCTGATACTTCCCCTGCTGCCATGAATATGCGAAGACTGTCGGATTGATCAGAAAGAAAAGAGGGGTCGAGCATTCCAAGCTCCTTTGATTGTGGGACAAATATAGGTCACGCATGACAGAAATGCAACAACCACAATGCATGACTGCTCTTGACAATGCAGAGTTTTTCGGCTATGTTGACGCAGCAGAATTGACCTATCCCGAATAGCCAACCTTCAGTTAATCTTTTCGCAGTGGCTTCCGATAGAACATATTTCCTTATCCTTGGCGGTGCGGTGCTCTGGTGCATTGCGATTGTCGCAGCGCCGTTATGTATTGCGGAAGGCGGTCCGGTTGGGTTCCTGGGGGTAGTGCAGTACAAGTTCTTTCACCCTATTTGCCATCAACTTGACGACCGTTCATTTCACATTCTCGGTAAACCCCTGGCAGTGTGCGTCAGATGCATGGCAATTTACTCCGGGTTTCTTGTCGGCGTTCTGTTGTACCCATGTGTTGGTCGTCGCGTAAGAAATGGTGCATCACAACGCGCTGTGCTGCTCTTATCAGTTGTCCCGATGCTTCTTGATGTCTTACTGGATGTCATTGGTATCCACCAATCAACAATACTCACCCGGTGCATGAGCGGGGGAATATTTGGACTGATTGTTCCGTACACGATTGTGCCGGTTGCTCAGGAGGGAGTAAGAGAACTCCTGGCAACATTCCACCCTTTTTCATCATTCGATGCAAAGAAAGGTCAAAGCCATGCCTGAAAGACCGGGTAAACTTATGCCAGCTCTGTATGGCGGCCTCATCATCGGCGCCATTTCGGGGCTTCCTGTTCTCAACATTGTGAATTGCTTTTGCTGCGCGGGTGTGTTGCTCGGAGGTTTTCTGAGCGTGATGTTCTATAAGAATGATCTTGTCCCTTCAGCACCCCCACTCACGAGCAGCGACTCGATGCAATTGGGCGCGCTCGCCGGAATCTTCGGAGCGCTGTTCGGAACTTCCCTCCATCTCATCACGATCGCAGCAATCGGCAACGTGTCGAACGACATGGTCTTGAATGTGTTGAGAAATTTCAGTCTTCCTCCGGAAGCAATGGACCAGATAGAGAAGAGCTTTGAACAATCATCGGAGATGACCCCGTTCTCGATGGGCATTTCATTTATTACCGCCCTGATTGTAGACCCGCTCTTTGGCCTTCTTGGTGGTTTGATAGGCTTCTCTGCTTACAAACCAAAACCGCACATGATGAATGTGGATCCACCATCGGCTCCTCCGGTACAGCCACCAACCCAGCCCTGAATTTGAATGAGCGTGATCTCCCACATACTGTTGTTACTGTTTGTGCCGGTGTTTGCAATCAGCCAAAGCATTGCACTCCGTTGCGGCAAGCTGATTGATGTGCAATCGGGCAAGGCTCTCACCAATGTCGTGGTTCTTATTGAAGGCACAAGGATCAAAGCCATTGGCTCATCCGTACAGATTCCCGTTGATGCTGAAGTCATTGATCTTTCGAGTGCGACCGTTCTTCCGGGGTTGTTCGACCTTCACTGCCACTTCCTCGACAATCCGGATGGCGATACGAAAGGCTCTGCCGCTGACAACGCGCTTTGCGGTGTGAGAAATGCGAAGACGATTCTTCTCTCCGGCTTCACAACAATCCGCGATCCGGGAGGAGGTTCGCCGAACTACGCCAACGTATCAGTGCGTGATGCGGTGAACCGCGGTTGGTTTGATGGTCCGCGTATCGTTGTGGCTCCGCGGTTTCTTTCCATCACTGGTGGGCATGGTGACTACAACGGGTTTGCGCCGGAACGTGAGATGGATCCCGAGAACATTGTCAATGGCATGGAAGAAATGCGAAAGGCAGTGCGTCGCGACGTGAAGTACGGCGCGGATTGGATTAAACTCTATGCGACAGGTGGCTTCCTTTCTGCCGGCGACGATCCCGGCCAACAGCATTTCTCCGATGATGAGATGAAGGTTGCTGTAGAAGAGGCGACGCGTCTTGGCAAATATGTTGCCGCCCATGCACATGGAACGCAGGGGATCAAGAGCGCCGTGAAAGCAGGCGTGCATACCATTGAGCATGGCACGTTCATCGACGATGAGGGCATCGATCTGATGAAACAGCGTGGGACGTTCCTCGTCCCCACCTTGCGCACAATAGAAGTGCTTGCCGAAGAACCACCGGCAAACGCTTCGGTCGGGAGGAAGAAAGCGTACGACCTGAGCAAGAAGTATTTCCAGCAGATGATGGACAACATTGGCAAGGCGATGAAGCGCGGTGTGAAGACATGTTTCGGGAGTGATATGGTGACGCTGCCGCATGGACTCGCGGCTCAGGAGTTCCGCCTTCATGTACAAGCCGGACAATCACCGATGGAAGCCATTCGCTCGGCGACGATTGTCTCCGCCGAAGCGTTGAACATGCAAAGCACGGTCGGCAGTATTGAGCCGGGTAAGTTTGCCGACATCATTGCAGTGAGCGGCGACCCGCTGAAGGATGTTTACGTACTTGAACATGTCGGGTTCGTGATGAAGGATGGGAAGGTGTACAAAAATGAAATCGGAAAGTAAAGTGAACTGTTTGGGGAAGTAACCCACAAATTGAAAGGGATTTTCGATGAAGAAACAGCTGCTCGTGTTGGCCATTATTTCTGTACTAACCCATCATGCATATTCTCAAGACTCATCCCGTACCCGGCCAGCGTATCTTCATGCAGGCAAGATCGGTCTCGGCATTGACGGTATCACAGGCTCTCCTAATCTCTTGATGAAATACTTCTTCAACAATCAGTTTGCGATTCAGGTGATTGCCGGATGTGATCTCGATATGCCCGGTGGAACCGCACCGACCGGTACGACAAAAGTCAACGGTTTAACGTTTCGGGGCGGGTTGTCGCTCATCGTTCATCTTACCCATGACCGCGTGTCACCATACGTCGGTTTTGAAGGGATATTCCAATCGACCAAGTCGGCTGGGTTCTTCACTGTTATTCCTGATCCGAAGAATTCGATTATTGCCAGTGGTGTACTCGGAGCGGAGTTCTTTCTTGATGAACGGTTCACCCTTGGCATCAAACACAACCTTGGCATTGAAGTACAATTGAAGCGTGATACTCCCAAAGAAGAATCAGATATACACTTCAACACATCAACACTTGTTACCGGGCGTTTCTATTTTAATTAGTTTGCTGAGAATCCGTAGAGACAAGATTTACCCTTGAATTATTTTCTCCGTGACCTCTGCGTTCTCTGTGGTTAGCGTTTTCAGCCAATGTCATCCACCATTTATCCCGATAGGAGATTTTGTGAACCGCGAGATACACACATGGCACAGTCCCAACCTGAACAAACAAATGGAGATTGCAGTCTACGGACATTACGGCTCCGCGCTGTTGATGTTTCCGACTGCCGCCGCCGACTTCCTGGAGTATGAACGCTTTCAGCTCATTGACTCCATCAGGCCGTTCATCGATGCAGGAAAGATCAAGGCGTTCTCCATCAACAGCATTAACAGCGAGAGCTGGCTGAACGAACACGTGCCGCCGCCATACCGCGCCGTGCGGCACCAGCAGTACAATGAGTACATTGTACAGGAAGTTGTGCCATTCATCAGGAACCATTGCAGCCAGGATGTGTCCATCATTACCACGGGCGCGAGCCTTGGAGCACTCCATGCGGCCAACACGTTCTTTCGCCGTCCCGATATGTTCGATGGGACAATTGCGATGAGCGGCTCGTACGACATCAAGGCGTACAGCGATGGTTACTATGACGATAACTGCTACTTCAACAGCCCCGTTGATTACCTGCCAAACTTGAACGACGAATATATGCTTGGCAAACTCAGGTCAAAGCAACACGTCTATATTCTTTCCGGTCAGGGGGACTACGAAGCGCCGGAGCGTTCCGTTCAACTTGGAAGCATTCTTGCTGCCAAAGGCATTCCTCACCATGTCGATCTCTGGGGCTACGACATTCCACACGATTGGCCCACGTGGCGATCGATGCTGCCGCATGTGCTGGGGACAAGGTTTTGATTTGCTTTCGTAGGGGCGTATCGCGATACGCCCCTACATATATTATCCTCTCTTTCCCATCGTGACCAAACTCCAGACCCTTCAATCTCAAATTATCTTATGCCGTCTGTGCCCGCGCCTCGTCCACTGGCGCGAACAGGTTGCGCGTGAGAAGGTCAAGCGCTTCGCCGATCAGGAATACTGGGGCAAACCGCTTCCGGGTTTTGGTGATCCGAAGGCACGCGTACTCCTCGTAGGACTTGCCCCTGCCGCGCACGGCGGCAACAGGACAGGACGAATGTTTACCGGCGACGAGAGCAGCAACTGGCTCTACCGGGCGTTGTACAGGGCCGGCTTTGCGAACCAGCCAACATCCGTTCACCGGAACGATGGACTAAAACTCACGGACTGCTACATCACCGCCACATGCCGCTGCGCGCCGCCACAGAACAAACCCCTCCCCGAAGAAATCGCCAACTGCAAGCCATACCTGTTGAGTGAGATCGCGCTGCTTAAGAATGTCCGCGTGGTTGTAGGATTAGGGAAAATTGGATTCGATGCCGCGCTGAACGCATACAAAGAGGCAGGTGAAATAGAGTTCAAGAAGAAGCCCGCCTTCTCTCATTGTGCTGTTCACACCTTTGATCAACTCACGTTCATCGCATCCTATCATCCAAGCCAGCAGAACACGTTCACCGGGAGGCTCACCGAACCGATGCTGGACAAGGTTTTCAATAGGGCCAGGAAGATCCTCTCAAAGCAATGATGCACTGGCGTTCCTTGTAACTCCCCCCGGACTTTTCTATCTTATCGTCGTTCAACGGTCCCTGCTCCTTTTGTCCCAACTGCAATTCAGAGGTTTATGTGGGTAAACTGGCACTTGTTCTCTCCGGCGGTGGCGCACGCGGTGCGTTTCAAGCCGGGGCTATCGTTGAACTGCTGTCATATTTCGAGCTCACCGGAAAGCGGATTAACATACTCTCCGGCACATCCGTTGGCGCGCTTACGGGGATGGCTATTGCGCAGTCCACTTCGCTTGCTTCAGCGCGGGCGGAGATCGAGTCCCAATGGAAGACCATCACCAACGACGAGATCTATCAGGTCCGCGGCTGGGAAATATTCGGACTGATACTGAAGTTTGCAACGACGCGGATGGATCTCTGGCCGACCGTTCCCGGCGTGACGTCCCTCTTCGATAACGCGCCGTTGTACAAGAAGTACGTGGAGAACTATCTGAACATGGACGCCATCCGCGCCCGCCACATCGTGGATGAGTTCTTCGTATCTCTCTGCTCGCTGAACACCGGCGAAGCCTACCACAAATCAATTACCGCGGAACCCGACGATGAGAAAGCCAAGGATTACATCATGGCGTCAACCATTACGACCGTGGCGTATCCGCCGGTCAGGACAATCGTTGATGACCCCGGGATACCGTCTCACCTCCGTGCCGTGCCGCAGTTTTATGCCGATGGCGGCATTTCCAACAAGACGCCATTGAAAGCCATCTTCCATACCGGCGATGTCGAAGAGTTGTACGTCGTCAACACCTATCCCAGTTACCCGAACAAGACCGAGCACAGCATCAGGGCAACGTTCCCGAATGTCTTTTCACTCCTGATCAGAACCGCCGTTGAGTTGTTGCCCAACCTGTACTTCCTGCGGGATATGGATACGGTGAAGGATGTGAATAACGATCTGGCAGCATGGGAGAAAATGAAAACCGCCATGCTGAATGCGGCACCCGACCAGGTGACTCGCGCTCGGCTTGAGGAAATTCTCAAGAGAGAGGAATCACAATTCTCCTTCAAGGAAGGGAACAAACATATCATTACTCCGGTGGTGATTGCGCCTGATGAAGAGCTGCCCGTGCAGGATACGGAATTTGTCCAGCCGAAACTGGGAGAGACGTTTGAGATGGGAAGGGAGAAGGCGAAGGAAGTGTTGAGCGGGCTATCGACTAACAACTAATGACTTGCTTCATTCGACTAACTTTACCCTGAACGTCGTTCCCGCCCCCGGTGCGCTCTGCTTCACATACAGTTTTCCCTTGTGGTAGTCCTCGATAATCCTTTTTGAAAGACTCAATCCCAATCCCCAGCCGCGCTTCTTTGTGCTGAAGCCGGGCCGGAAAACATCTTTGTGATGTTTCGGGTCGATGCCCTTTCCTGTGTCCGATACATCAAGCGTCGTGCGATGTCCGTTCTGCGAGATGGCAAACGTAATACGTCCGGCCGGATTCTCCATCGCATCGAGGGCGTTCTTCATCAGGTTCTCGATCACCCATTCAAACAACTCCCGGTTGATCATCGCGGGGAATTCTCCCGGCGTCTCAATTGTAATCTCAATGGACTTGCCGGACTTCGGAAGTCGGCGTGAAATATACTTGATCACTCCCTGGATTACTTCCGCAAGGTTCTCCTGCTTCAGGTCGGGACGTGAGCCGATCTTGGAGAACCGCGCCGTCACCTTGTTCAACCGGTCAACGTCATTCTCGATTTCAGACACCGATTCCATCAGTGCCGGATTTCCTTCCGCATTGGACTTCAACAGCTCCAGCCAACCCAGGATGCTGGAGAGAGGCGTTCCGAGTTGATGTGCGGTTTCCTTCGCCATCCCAACCCAGATGTTACTCTGCTCGCTCCGCTTGATGTAACTGAAGCCGATGTACGCCACGAGCATGAAGATCGCCGCTATGGAAAGCTCGATGTACGGCAGCCAGCGCAGCTTCCTGATAATATCCGATTCGCCGTAGTGAACGTAGTTGAGAACAAGAGTGTCATTGATGGCAATGGCGATGGGCCGGTTTTGCGCGTCCATCTCGGCTAATGTCTCACGGAAGAACTTGAGACTGTCGGCCCCGGTCATTGTTGTATCAATGGGCAGGTTACGGGAATAGATGGGATTGCTTTTTGTATCGGTGAGGATGATCGGGAAGTCGATGGTACGGATGACTTCGAAGTGGAACGTCAGGTCACCGGATGCGGACTTGGAAACATTCTCGAGCGACTTCGCATAGAGATCGACGACCTCCCGTTCTTTGTCCAGCAGGCGGTCAATGATCTTCTGGGAATACAACAACAACGCGGCGACAATTCCCACGGCCAACACAAGCAGGAAAATCTTGAACGTGTTTGTTGTTGGCCTGTTCATTGCGGCGGAGGGCTACTCAAGCACGATGGTCTGATCGCGTCGCGGCCCAACGGAGACGATCCACAGTGGCGTGCCACTGAGATGTGCGAGCGCTTCAACGTAACGTCGTGCGTTTGCCGGAAGGTCCCCATAGGATCTCACGTTGGCAAGCGAGGTCTTCCAACCTTCAAACGATTCATACAGCGGCGTGATGTGCATAAGCGATTTAACGTCGGTAGGGAAAGACTTGAGCCGCTTTCCTGCAATTTCATATCCGGTACACACCTTGATCTCGTCGAACTCGTCGAGTACGTCCAGCTTGGTAATGGCAATCTTCTCAATGCCGTTGATCATTGCTGAGTAGCGCATCGCGACGGCGTCGAACCATCCGCAGCGGCGCGGGCGTCCCGTTGTTGCGCCGAATTCATGTCCGACGGAACGCAGTCGTTCACCTGTTGCATCGTTGAGTTCAGTGGGAAAAGGACCGTTACCGACACGCGTGCAGTATGCCTTCACTATCCCGACGATTGAATTTATTGCTGTGGGCGGAATGCCGAGTCCCGTGCACGCTCCGCCGGAAGTTGGATTGGAGGATGTCACGAATGGATACGTGCCGTGATCGACGTCGAGCAAAGCTCCTTGTGCGCCTTCGGCGATGATGCGCTTGCCCTGCTTCAGCTCGTGGTTTAAATACCAGGCAGTGTCGGTAATGTACTCGTCGATGGTCTTGTCGAATGCTTGATATTCGTTGATGAGAGCGTCAACATCGATTTTTGTTTCGCCGTGAACTTTGGTCAGGATCTGATTTTTCTCGTCGATGTTGGCTTTGAGTTTTTCGGCGAGACCGTCGCGGTCAAGCAGATCGACAATCTTGATTCCGCTGCGCATGAATTTGTCGATGTACGCCGGGCCGATGCCGCGTCCCGTTGTGCCGATCTTTGTCGTGTTTTTCTCGCGGATCGTATCCAGCAGTTTGTGGTACGGCATGATCAGATGGGCATTGTGGCTGATGAGTAATCTGCCCTTGATGCTGACGCCTGCGGCTTCGAGCTTTGCGATTTCCAGAAGGAGAGCCGTCGGGTCAATCACCACGCCATTGCCAATGACGCAGGTGATATGGGGATGGAAGATGCCGGAAGGGATAAGATGGAGGATGTATTCCTTGTCGCCGATGCACACGGTGTGTCCTGCATTGGCGCCTCCCTGGTAGCGGGCCACGATGTCGACATGTTCGGAAAGCATATCGACGATTTTGCCTTTCCCTTCATCGCCCCATTGGGCTCCAACAATAACTTGAACTGCCATGCGAAAATGTTATCCTGACGAATGTTGTGGTGTGAGTAGAATGACGGGAACTGCGTTTCCGGGCGGCCAACAACGGCAAAAAAAATCTCCGCCTTCACGTGTAAAAGGTCGGAGATTCGACTGTCAGAAGCAATTTATTTCTTGAAGCTCTCCACGGCAGCGTTCACGGAATCGTAATGCTCAAAGACGGGAGTGAGCTTGGTAATCTTGATGAGGGTCCGAATTTTTTCGGATGCGTGTGCAAGCTTGAGTTTGCCACCGGCGTTTTTCAATGTTGATGCCCCGCCGATGAGCATGCCGAGGCCGGAACTGTTCACAAACTCCACGCCTTCGAGGTCAAGGACGATATTTTTCTTCCCGGCTGCCAGCAACTCGTGTATCTGGGAGTTGAGGCCTGTCGCATCCGGTCCGCCCATCAGGTTTCCCTGCAGACTGATAACGGTGGCGACACCTTGTTGAGCAACGCTGGATTTCATGTCAACCTCACGATGAACAAACTCTAGTCGACCATCTTTGCATCTTTCTTGGTCCTGACCGCCCATTCAACAACAACGGCGCTGGCGATGTAGATTGACGAATAGGTGCCGGTGGCCATTCCAACAACGAGCGCAAACGCAAATCCCCGGTTGACATCGCCGCCGAACAGCAGTAGGACGAAGAGAACAGCGATGATCGTTCCCATTGTAATAATCGTTCGACTCAACGTTTCGTTGATACTCTTGTTAATCAATTCGACCAGTCCCATACCCCGGAAGATCTTTTGGTTTTCACGAATGCGGTCGAAGATAACGACGGTATCATTGACGGAGAGGCCGACCAACGTAAGGAACGCCGCGACCATGCTCTGGTTGATTTCCAGAGTAAGCTGAGGCAGGATTCCATCAAAGATGGAGACAAGCCCGAGTGTCACAAGCACGTCATGAAATAAGGCAACGACAGCGCCAACACCATAGATAAACTTGAAGCGGAACGCAACATACAACAGAATTGCAATCAGTGAAGCGACGACGGCATAGATGGCATCGCGACGCAATTCCGCTCCAACCTTTGGTCCAATCTTGTCTTCCTTCAACAAGACGAACGAGTTGTTGGGAAACGACTGCTTCAGGCCCGACCGAATGATCTCACCCACGGAGCCCGCCTGTTCTTGCTCGGGTGAGCGTACCAGGATATCGCGTTGGCTCCCGAATGTTTTGATTTCCGAATTCTTTACCCCCGCCTTTTCCATGGCGACACGAACGTCTGCAATCTCTACATCGTTCTGGAACTTGACAACCAGTTCAGTCCCTCCTTTAAAGTCGATGCCATAATCAACTCCCTTGACCAAAAGGGAGACAATGCCCATCAGAATGACGCCGGCGGAGACGGAATACCACAATTTCCGTTTTCCCATGAAATCAATATTTGTTTTCCCAAAAAATCGCATCTATAAATTCTCCCAATGATTCCTGAAGTCAGTCCGTTTCGCTTACCCGAAGTTGATTTTGGATGCGTACTTGTCGGCGATGACTTCGAACATTACTCGTGTGATAAAAATTGCGCTAAACATACTGACGATGATTCCGATCATGAGCGTGAGAGCAAAGCCCTGCACCGGGCCGGTGCCGAATTGGTACAAAATCAATCCGGTGATGAACGCGGTGAGATTTGAATCGAAGATTGCCGTGAATGCTTTGTCGTACCCCGCATCAATGGCGGCGCGAAGGGTCTTGCCTGTCGCCAGTTCTTCGCGGATACGTTCGTAGATAAGGACGTTTGCGTCAACAGACATTGCAAGCGTAAGGATGATGCCTGCGATGCCGGGAAGTGTGAGGGTGGCTTGAAAGGCCGCCAACAAAGCGACGAGGAAGAGCATGCAGAAGAGCATTGCAACATTGGCCACCGCACCTCCTGTGCGATAGTAGAAAAACATAAAAAAGATGGTGATGGCTATTGCGACTGCAGATGAGATCAGACCGCTGCGAATCGAATCTTCTCCGAGCGAGGCGCCGACTGATCGTTGCTCAACAATTTCAACAGGCGCCGGAAGTGCACCAGCCTTGAGAATAATCTCAAGCAACCGCGCTTCGTCGATATTGTCCATGCCTTCGATTTGTGAATGGCCGCCAATAATCTTGCTGCGGACCACAGGAGCGGAGAATACGGCATTGTCAAGGACGATGGCGACGCGCTTGTCGATGTTGGCGCCGGTAATGCGTGCCCAATCCCGCGAACCCTCGCTGTTCATTTCCATGGTGACGATGGGGAGGCCGGAGTTCGGGTCCATTGTTGCCCTGGCGTTGACAATCACCCCACCGGTAAGCTCGGGTGTTGATTTGATGGGATAGAGATTATAGAATTTTCGTCCATCCTGGGCAGTGCGGGCTTTTGCACTCCAGGCAAACATCATGTCTTTTGGGATAAGAACTTTGACTTCATCACGATCGAGGATTCGGCGCACTTTCTCCTTATACTCCTCCGGGACCGCGGCTTCCCCTGACTGTTGGCTGGCGCCGAGTAATGAAAAAAGCGGATGCTCCTTTGCAAGTTGCTCCGGGGTTTTTTCTCCTTCCGGGGTTGAGATCTTGGTGGTATCCTTGTCCGCCGTCTCCGTTGAATCGGTGACACCGCCGGCGGCGGCAAGTGCCTTGTCAATGGTTTCGAGAATCCTGTAAGACATTTCAGGGTCTTTGAGAAGCTTGAACTCAAGTAACGCGGTTCCCTGAAGAAGCTGCCGGACTTCTGATTCGCGGGAAACGCCCGGGAGTTCTACGATAATCCTGGTTCCACCAAGCTTCTGGATCGAGGGCTCGGAGACACCGTACTGGTCAACGCGGTTTCGCACAATCTCAATGCCGCGGTCGATGGCTTTTTTTGCCTCGTCCTCCAGGAACGAATAAATCCTGTCGTTCTCATCTCGCAAGCTGCCATAATACCTGCTCAGCCTGATCTGCTGTTCTTCGAATCTTTTCCGGAGAAGAAGGACCGGGGATTCTTCGGATGTTTTGCTGTCTTCTTTCACCTGTTTCAAGATACCGGCAAATGTCGCATCCTTGTTCTTTGCCAGATCTTCAACGAGCTTCAGCACATTCACTTCAAGGACGACACGCATTCCACCCTGAAGATCGAGGCCGAGCTTGATTCGCTTGGCTCGCGCTTCGCGTATCTCGCTCTCTTTCGTCTCCAGAAACTGAACACTGTCGATGCCTTGCAGGGCAGTCATCTGTTTACGGAGTTGATAGTCCTCGTATGTGGGAAACAAAAAATACAGGGATAGCAACACGGCTGCAATAATAAGAAAAACCTTGCCTCGATTCTTGCGCACTACAAACCTCCGGGGTCAATCGTTCGGGAAAAAAACAAAACGGAAGGAGACTTCTTCTAAAATTTTAGCTCACAAATATAAACCAATCCCCCTCAAGAGTCAATAAAAAACACGTTGCATCTACAAGCGGTTTAAGTTATATTGGACATGGTTCTCTAGCATTACTTCTCACCTGTTTGGAGGTTATTTCCCGTTATGCCGATTATGACCCGCCTGCGCGATAGCATGCCACTTGTACTATGGGGACTTCTTGCTGCTTTCCTCGTCACGATAATCTTCGAATGGGGAATGGACTATCTTGGTGGCGGCCAGAGTGGCAAAGCAGATGTTGTTGGGGCGGTGAATGGAAAGAAAATCACCTACAAGGAATTCTCCGACCTCCTGAAGGTCTACTCAGATAACCAAAAGGCACAATCGGGTTCTGAGCCCGATGAAAATCAATTGAAGCAAATACGCGACCAGGTGTGGCAGGGTCTTGTTACCCAGCGTCTTGTCGAAGAAGAGATCAACCGTCTTGGCGTGACGGTGACTGATGATGAATTGCGGGAATGGGTGCGTGGTGATAATCCCCCGGATGACCTAAAGCGCAATTTCATTGATTCAACCGGTCAATTCCGCAGAGATATCTATGAACGCTTCCTTGCAAACCCCAACGAATTCATTCGTGATCCGCAGGGTGCCAATCCAAATTATGGAACGCACTGGTTGGTGGATTTCGAGAAGAATCTGCGGCAACGCCGCTCGCAGGAAAAGTTGCAGAGTATTGTTCTTGCTTCGATCAGAGTAAGTGAGGGAGATGTTCTCGGCCGCTTTACCGATCAGCGTCAACGGCATGATGTTCTCTACGCCTTGTTCGACGCCAACCAATTGGTCAAGGATGATGAGGTTCAGGTTGCCGACGCCGATGTGAAGGCATACTACGACGAGAATCTCGACCAGTACAAAGTAGAAGCAACGCGCAAGCTGAAATATGTACAGTTCAGGGAGATGGCTTCATCCGCAGATTCAAGTGCCCGACATGACGAGATTGAAGGCGCAGCAGCAAAAGCCCGCAGCGGGATGGATTTCGTCGGGTTAACGGCGACCTACACGGATAAGGCTGATAGCGGGTCATGGTTCCGGCGCGGTGAATTGGCGCAGCCTTTGGACAGTATCGTGTTCTCGGGAAAGGTCGGTGATGTTATTGGACCGAGTTTTCAGGCGGACGGTTATCATCTGACAAAGATCCTCCAGGAACGAAAATCCAGTAACGACTATGTCCAGGCCAGTCATATTTTGTTTTCACTCGAAGGCGAGAAGGACACGAATGCTGTCAAGGCGAAAGCGCGCCAAGTTGCTGTGGAAGCAAAGGCAGGCAAGAACTTTACCGAGCTTGCGAAGCAGTATTCGAAAGATCCGGGCTCTGCCGGTCGTGGCGGCGATCTTGGGTGGTTTACAAAGGGAAGGATGGTCAAGGAGTTTGAGGGTGCAATTTTCAAGATGAAGATTGGTGAAATTGTTGGCCCGGTACGTACACAGTTTGGTCTTCATGTGATCAAGTTGAACGCGAAGGAAAGCCGTGAGCTTAAAGTGGCCAGCATCATTCTGCCGTTGACGCCAGGTTCACAAACAAAGAACGATATCTTTGAACGGTCACGCGATTTTGCATACAGTGCGCGCGCATCAGAGTTTACAAAAGAAGCACAGTCGATTGCCGTGGAAGTGAAGGAGACCCAGGTGCAGGAGAAGGGTGGCGTTGTTCCGGGAATCGGACTGAACGAGGGTGTCACCCGATGGGCC
Organism: Bacteroidota bacterium; assembly: GCA_031402435.1. Lineage (GTDB taxonomy): Bacteria > Bacteroidota > Ignavibacteria > UBA10030 > UBA6906 > UBA11986. Next base: position 13,748 of record JANNSJ010000019.1, read on the forward strand.
TTCAAGAATAAAGTTGGTACGGTGAGCGAACCGTACACTATTCCCGGCGGCCATGCGGTATTCACCGTCGCTGAAATCAAAAACGCCGGCGTAAAACCGCTCGATGAAGTAAAGGAATCGATAAAGCCGCTCGTTCTACGGAAGAAAAAACTTGCAAAGACCGAGGAACTTGCCGCATCCCTCAAGGCGAAACTCTCCCCAACGGATAGTCTCGCAAAGGTTCGTGAGTTGAACCCTGCAATTCCAGTGCAGCGATCCGGCCAATTTACTCTTGCTGCCGGAGCGCCCGGAGTGGGGCGCGATTTGAATTTCATTGGCGCCGTTTCCGGACTTGCCATAGGTCAGATCTCTGCGCCTGTCTCCGGGTTCCGGGGTGCATATCTGATTCAGCTTCTCTCCAAAACTCCATTTGACTCAACAGCCTACACCGCCGAGCGTGAGGGGTTGAGAAACCAATTGTTTCAGGAAAAGAAGAACAAGTTCCTGACCGAGTGGATTGCAAAACTGAAGGAGAATGCTGATATTGAAGACGACAGGGAAAATTTCTTCAGATAAGTCCGGGAAGTGAGGTGGGCTATGTCGGGTAGGGTTCTGTGCGCAGTGCTCTTCGTCCTCAACGTGCCGTCTGGCCGCTCTGCATGGTCACAGGAACGCAATATCTCTGTTGCTCTCAATGGGCATCTCACCACCGCATCACGTCTGTTCACCAATCCCAACTCCACCGATCCGTTTCAGAGGAGCCAGTATTTTGCTCTGGAAGATTTCTTTGGGTACGGTGTAGAGGTACGCTATCAATTTCCCGAAACTAATATTGCACTCGGGCTCTCCGCCGATTACATCCGGACCACAGTGACCAATTCGGAACGCATATCCACGTCAATGTCCATTCCCGTTGAAGATGGCTACCGCGTTATTCCGGTTGAGTTGACGGGGTATTTCCTTATTCCTGTCTCGGGCCGGACCTTTGGTGTGTTTATGGGTGGAGGAGTTGGCGGGTATTTTGGCAGACGTATCTACAAGCGTGCCGAAGCCGAAGCACTGACCACCGATGTCGGGCACGGGTTCGGCATCCATGTCCTCGGTGGACTAAGCTACAGGTTCACGGAATGGTTTTCGCTCAACGCCGAGATGAAATTCCGAGACCTTCAGTTCCGGACCACCAACCGGTTTTCCGCTTCGACAACCATTTACAAAGGAATAGTCATTCCTCTTAACCGGACGGCCCTTGATGCCCGCGTTCATACCGATGGGGTGATCTACCAACTCGGCACGGTATTCCATTTCTAAGTGCAGCCCTTGGTTACAGTGAACACACCTCCCAACTGTTCCCTTGACCACTACTCTTCCGACCCCGCCTTGATTCGTGCTGATCTTGCTTCGCGTTACGATATCATTGATGAGGAAATCAAGATTGGCGTGTGCTTATTTTCCATGCTCAGGATACGCGACACGAACGTGTTGCTTGAGGCACTTCCCCCTTCTACATTTGCAGTTGATGAACGGTTACCGTATTGGGCAGAGCTGTGGCCTTCCTCGGTTGAGCTGGCGCGACATTGCCTCGAAGAATGTAACTTGGAAGGGAAGACTGTTCTTGAACTCGGCTGTGGTCTCGGTCTCGCAGGGATTGCCGCTGCCGCAGCAGGCGCGCATGTCACGTTCACGGATTATGAACCTGATGCGCTCCTGTTTGCCCGATATAACGCGTTGCGGAATCTACCGCAGACTGCATTGCAAATACGCATGGAGTTTCGCCTGCTTGATTGGCGCTCTGATGAGCAGCTTGAGTCTGTTGATATGATCATCGGAGCCGACATTGTGTACGAACGCAGAAATTTTCTTCCGATTCTCAAGTTTATTCGACGCGTAGTGAAGCACGACGGTTGTGCGTTGTTCACAGACCCGGATAGGACGACGGGGATGTCCTTCTTTGCGCACGCAGAGAGGGAGGGCTTCGGGGTCTCCATGACATCGCGTGAAGTGCCGGGCGCCAATCGAGCGAAAACGATTCTTCTCGGCCACATGCAGCCCGAGAGCGTGCACTGATGAACACTCCGACGCAGAAACGAGGCCACCGCGTGTACCTCACCGGTTTCATGGGAAGCGGGAAAAGCACCATCGGGCCGATCCTTGCCAATACGCTTGGCTACGGGTTTATTGACAGCGACAAAGAGATTGAGCGTCAAACAGGGAAGAGCGTCAAGGAGCTTTTCCAGAGTCACGGAGAGGAACATTTCAGAACGCTCGAGCGTACTCTTCTTGAGGATCTGCGGACGAAGGACTACATGGTGATCTCGCTTGGCGGTGGTACGATTGCAGACCCCGTGACCTTTGCTGCGATTCGCGATTCAGGCGTTCTAGTGTATCTCAAGTCTTCTCCCGAGCAGTTGTTCAAGCGGCTGCATCATAAAACGGATCGCCCGGTGCTTGTGGATGTTTCCGGTGACCGCTTAAGTGAAGATGCGCTCCGGATCCGCATTCAGGAATTGTATACACAGCGCGAACATTTCTACGAGCAGGCAGATATCATCATCCCTACAGACGAACATCGGGTTGGCATCACCGTCGACCAGATCGTGAAGGGCCTTTCCACTCTCCTTGATTGAAGATTCCGTTTACAGATACCGCGTTGCTTCTCTTTGACCGCCTCTGTACATTGTTACCCACCATGTCTCATGTAACCACTTCCGCAAGAATATTTGCAACAGCAGTTCTCGTTGTCTGTACATGTGCCATTGTACGCGCCCAGCAAGCCCCCAGCCCTCCCAAGCAGGAAGTCCGCGCGGTCTGGATTACCACGGCGGCCGGATTGGACTGGCCCAGAACGGTTGATCGGGTCGGACAGCAATCGGCTCTCAGGGAAATCGTTGCGAACTTGAAAGCCGCCCATTTCAACACCATACTTTTTCAAGCCCGTGCTCGCGGCGATGCATACTACCGGTCGAGCTACGAACCATGGGCCGAGAACCTCACCGGCACGCTGGGCAAGGATCCGGGTTGGGATCCTCTGGCATTTCTCCTTGCAGAAGCTCATGCCGCAGGGCTTGAAGTACACGCGTGGTTCAATGTGTACAAAGTACGCGGGCTATCACCGGCGGGGATGAGTGTTCCCCTCCATCCGGCCCGACGGTTTGCAGCGTCGTTGTATGAAGTTGATGGAGAAGGATGGCTTGATCCGGGTGTGCCGGAAGTGCGCGACTATCTTGTGCGGGTTGCACTTGAGCTTGTTCGCGCCTATGACATCGACGGGATCAACTTCGACTTCATTCGATATCCCGGCAGGACCTTTGCCGACGGGGAAAGCTTTCGTCGCTACGGCAATGGCATGGGGCGTGATGAATGGAGACGTTCCAACATCGATAGGTTTGTCGCGGCGCTTTATGATAGTGCAATGCGTCTGAAACCGATGCTTAAGGTTGGCTCGGCTCCGCTCGGTGTTTTCAGCGTTGGATCAGGTGCAAATTCCTGGGGAGCTTTTAGTTCGTACTACCAGGATTCGCAGGGCTGGCTCGCCAGGCGCAAGCATGATTACCTGGTTCCGCAATTGTACTGGGACTTCGAGGACACAAAGGGTGATCCAGGATTTGCCGACCTGCTTCGATCATGGAATCGTGCTTCATCCGGGAGACAACTTTGGTCAGGCATAGGAGCGTACAAGCCGGAGGTGATGCGTGAACTGCCGCAGCAGATCGATTCTTCACGAATCCTTGGCGCCGACGGACAATCATTTTTTCGTTACGAGCATGTGAGTGATCCAGGAGTCTTTGGCGGCCGCTATGCCACGCTTGCCAACATCCCGCCAATGTCGTGGAAGGATTCCATTTCGCCATTGCCGCCGAGAGATCTTGCCGTCACCGAAACAAATCCCAGTATCTTTCATCTCGAATGGCTTGGCCCTTCACAAGCACGTGATGGAGACCGGGCGCGTTACTACAACGTCTATCGTTCCACCTCCGGGCAGATTCGTTCCGATGATGCCGGTTCACTTGTTGCGATCACAAGCACCAATGCAACGTTCTTCATGGATACGGTACACGCAGGTGATGGCTACAAGTATTACTATGCTGTGTCAGCGTTGGACAAGGGAAATAATGAAAGCCCCCTCTCGGGCGTATCGAGCGTGACACTGAAGGAGTTGACAGATCTGCGGGGAAAACTTTCAGAGTTTACGAGCCTTTCAACATCTCTGGCCCATGATGACGAAACAGCGACACTCGTAGCCTACAACGTGGCAAGCCGTTCGTCAGTCTCTCTTCAGGTTGTGGGACAAGGGGCTGATTCAACGCGAGGTGTTGTTCTCATGCTGGCCAGCGGAGTACAGAACGCGGGCACGTACATTGTCGCAGTGCCGGGAAACCGTTTGCAATCCGGTTCGTATGCCGTGCGGTTGGTTGCGGGAGGTGTTACCATTGAGCAACCGATGGACGTGCGGCGGTAGCTCCTAGCGAATCACCTCAACAAGCGAAACACCCGGCAGTTTCAATCTGATCCTCTTCACGTTTGCGGCTTCCGCACACCAACTCTTCACCTGATCGAACGAGTAGGTGTTGCCTCCGATCTCGTTGAGCAGGTTCAATCCCACCATCAGCGGCATGAATCGGGCAAGCCCGGCTCGTTTTCGTTCTTCCCTTAACTGATCAAGAATGTACAATCTGCTGCCCGGCTTCAATGCGCCAAGCGCCCGCAGGATGAGCTTACGGTTCTCTTCTTCAGTGAAGCCATGAATCACATTAAACATCAACACGCAATCCTGAGATGAGGGAAGCTCTGCTTTCGTGAAGTCAGCAGCGAGCAATTGAACCCGTCCGTGCAATCCTTCTTTCTCGATGAGTGCTCTTGTGTGCCGGAGCGCTGCTTCAAAATCAACAACGGTTGACGTAAGAGTGGGATAACGGCGACAGCATGCGATGGCATACAATCCGTGCGATCCTCCGAGATCCAGAAGGTGAAGCGGAGAATCCGGCAGGGAGATTTTCTTCATCACGTTGCGGAGAAGAAGTCCGGCCAGGTCTCGCATGCCGAGCACGTAGACTTTCCAATCTTCATCCGTGAACTTCTCATAATACGGACGCGGTGGAGCCCCATGCTCAAGAGAATGTTCCATGTACGTCCAGCGTTCATACAACGTTTCAAAGTAACGGATCAGGTTGCCAAGATAGAACGGCGAGTCCTTGAGCAGCCACTTTCGAGCTTCGGGCGTGAGAGAGTAGGTATTGCCATGTGCGGAGAGATATCCCGCCACGACAAATGATTCAAGCAACAACTCGATGCCTTTCGTGCTAAGACCGATTGTTCCCGCAAGTTCAGCAGCGGTGCGTGGTGTATGAGCAAGCGCTTCGAAGACGCCACGTCGCACTGCAATCGTTAATGCCCTGCCGAACACGATACCGCCAAACGCATCGACGATCGGCGTGGGGAGAAGGTGAAGACGATGAAGGAGACGCTCTATAAATGTCAGGCGGATGATCATGATGGATGGCAGTGGAAAGAAAAGCCACGGGAGTGACAGAACGTCGCCCTATTTTATATTCAGAGTGTCACCCAGCCACAAGCTCAGCTCGGGCACGTACGTGATCACCATGAGTGCTACGAGCAGGATGAGAATATACGGTAGCGTTGCTCTCACCACGGTGAAGACTGGCTTCTCGAAACGGATGCTGGAGATGAACAGGTTCAGTCCAACCGGAGGGGTGAGGTAGCCGATCTCAAGGTTTGTGAGGAAGATAATTCCGAGGTGTACAGGATTGATCTCGTACGCTGCGGCAATGGGAATGATGAGGGGAACGACAACGATGATCGCAGAAAAAATATCCATCATCATCCCGACAATAATAAGGAAAATGTTGAGGACGACGAGGAACATCACCGGACTGGAGATGAATGTCTTGGTGAACTCAAACAGTTTCATCGGCACTTCCTGGTCCACGAGGTAGTTCGTCAGTCCCATGGCTGTACAGATGATCATGATGATAGCGCCGACGAGGATCATGCTCTCCTTCATGACCCGCGGGATGTCCTTGAAGAGGTTCAGGTCTCTGTAGATGAAGACCTCGACGACAAGAACATAAAAGGCCGTGACCGCTGCTGCCTCGGTTGCAGTGAACGTACCGGTGTAAATTCCCCCCACGATAACGAACGGCAACGGCACTTCCCACGCTGCTGCTTTCAACGCACTGATAACATTCATCCAGGAAAACGGTGTTTTGGGGATGTTGAGCTTTTTTCCTTGTCGTATACCATATGCCGCAAGAATGAGTACCAAAAGGATGCCGGGAATGATACCGGCAGCGAAGAGTTTATCGATACTGATCCCGCTCGTGATTGCATAGAGAATCAACGGGAGGCTTGGCGGAAAGAGCAGGCCAAGACTGCCGGATGTTGTAATGAGTCCGAGTGAGAATCGTTCCGGGTATTGTTCCTTTAGCAGGATTGGATAGAGGAGTCCGCCGAGAGCAACGATGGTAACACCGGAAGCACCGGTAAATGCTGTAAAGAGCGCGCAGGTTACGAGCACAACAACGGACAAGCCGCCCGGGATTGTCCCGAAGAAAGCTCTTGCGAGGTTGACCATGCGTGTTGGAGCGCCGCTTTCGGCAAGAACATATCCCGCAAAGGTAAAGAGAGGAATGGCCACGAGTGTTGGATTGCTGCCGATCCGGTACAACTCAACAATAACTGCAGAGATGTCGATTCCTTCTCCGGCGAACGAAAGCATGGAGATCGCCCCGATGATCGCGAAGAGCGGAGCGCCGAGCAGGGCGAGAAGAGCAAGTCCGATGCCGATGAGAATGGGTGACATTCCTATTTGGCCTCCTGCTTTCCATCGAACGTACTGATGGCGTTCTCAATCAGCTTGATAAGGAAGTGGAATGCGATAAGGAAATATCCCGCCGGTATGATCAGCAGAGCGACCCACGTTTGTATTCCGAGAACGAGTTCGCCCCCGTTCAGTTGCTGTTCGAGCACAAATGTCCACCCGGCCCTGCCGAGATAGTAGCAGGTGATTACGGCGAATGTGCAGGTGAATACCATGACGATGTGCCTGGTACGCGCAGAGAGATACTTGGTCAGTGCATCAATGCTGATATGCTTCTCTTTTCCGGTTGCGAGTGCTGCTCCGATAAAACCAGACCAGAGGACGAGATGACGTACAATCGTATCTGCCCAGACTATGCCAGTGCCGAATACATTCCTCAGCACGACCTGCATAAAGGCGAGAAGAATCATGCTTGACAGGAATGCAACGAGAAAGCCGAATTCGATTTTGTACAGGAGGCGATCGAGGGATCGGAGGAGCGTCATTTCGATTTGGCGCGCTGTTTACGATAGTCGTTCAGGGTTTTGTCGATCCGGTCGAGGAAGGCCTGGTCATAGATCTTACCAACGAGCGATTGGCGGGCACGTTTTCCTGCGGCGTTGTATTCCTGCATTGCCTTTGGCGTGTTTGCTTCAATAACCTGGATGCCGTTTTTCTTCAACGTCAGAATAGCGTCGGCATTTTCCTTGCGGCTCTTCAGTGTCAACTCGCGCATGAATTTCTTCCCGTTGCGGACAAGAATTTCCCGCAGGTCAGACGGGATCTTGTCGTACATGGTTTTTGAAATGATGACCGCGCCCGATGCATCGGCAAGGGGAATGTTCATCATGTACTTCACACGCGTGTTCCATTGCAGTACGATGCACGCAAGCGGGGAAGTGTAGGCACCGTTGATCAATCCTGTTTGCAGCGAGGTCAGCACGTCAACAATCGACAGCGGGATTGGCTGAATATCAAATGCGCTGAACGTGGCCTCAGCAATTGGATCGCCTTCCCACATCCACATTTTCACGCCCTTCATGTCGGCAGGTGACTTGACCGGTATGTTGGTATAGACATACACGAATCCGACCTCGGCCCAACCAAGGTTGACGAATCCATTGTCGAGAAGAGCTTTGTTCAACTCGGCGTCGAGGCGATTGTAGAGAGAATCGACTTCGTCATAGTTTTCAAACAGGAAGGGGGAGTCGAGGATACGCAACTTCGGCGCAATCTTGCCAAGCCCGAAGCCCGTCAGTCCGGCGCTGTGCAATTGACCCAGGCGAATTTTTGGAAGAACATCCTTATCTTCGCCCTGAACGCCGCCCGCATAGATCTTGAAACCCAGGCGGCCTCCGCTCTCCTTACGGATGGCGGCATCGTATTCTCTCATCACCGTCGTCCATGTGGAATTTTCAGGAGCGATGGTAGCAAATTTTATGATGTATGGCTGTGCGCCGGAAATATTGAAGCAAAGAGCCAAAAATCCCGCAAGAGCCAATAGTCTGTAATTCACAATACTCTCCTCATTCAAAAGGAACAACACACCCGCATCAACTGAACAATCTCAAAGCGATTATTGTTCTCCGATAATCAATCAGAAAAGGTCCGCCCTCTTCGCCTGAAGCAGTTTCCCTTTTTTCTTTGCAATGGCATTCCCGAGGCGGAACCTGGGGAACACCTCAAGCGATGTTTGGTCTACGGTCGTTAGGAGTTCATCAAAGAGGGATTCGTTCAAGGTCTGGACGGCATAGGAGCGTGCATAGTACACATGTGTCAACAGGAACTTCCCCCCGTTGATCCGGATTGCCCGCTCGAAATATTGACGCGACAAATCGGGATCACCGCCGAGCATTTTTGGGCGGCTGCCATAGAGCGTTCCCAGAAAGAGATCGGCTCCGGCATAGTAGAATGAAGAATCAACGGCAGCAACGTACTTCATCATGGCCTCGACCTTCGGAAGCATGGCGATGGCGTCCGTATTGTTGAGCGCAAGGTTCAGATAGCTTCCCATACCAAAAGCAGCCCAGAAGATTCCGGGAACATCGTCTTTGCCGCGTGTTGCAAGTTCAGCCTTCAGGCTGTCGGGTGAGCTGTCGAATGCTTTTGCAAGTTTCGAGTCCTGTCGCACAAGCCTCAGTGCAAAGTCCGTGGCACGTTGGTAGAAAACCTTTGCGCGTTCAGGGTCCGTGTCTTCGACGAACCCGAGCGCGTAGCTGTTGTATCCTTCAGCAAGCAGACGCAACAAGCGGATATTGTCGGGATCGCTTTTGAGCATCACCTCCAATAGTTTGAGGTTCGAGGGGAGGGCTTGTGCCGCAAATTCGAGGTCTTGTTCTTCGGTAAAGGCGTCGAATCCATCGTTGACAATTCCTCCCACCGTCGAGATGGCGATCTGCTGGATACAGCCCGTGAATGCGAAGAGCACAGAAAGACAGAACAGCGAAAGAATAAGTTTCATGATGTTGTATGTGGAATGAAATCGGGAAAATATAGCTAAAATTGCCCTGCAATCCAAGGTGGTCTCTTTGCAAGTATTGGCAAAATGAGGTACTATTCTGGTAGTACTTCATCTCAAAACAATACTTACCACTATGCGAATTCTGGTTGTCGAAGACGAAAAGAAAGTGGCGCGGTTTGTTCAGCAGGGATTGGAAGAAGAATTATACACTGTCGATGTGGCTCACGACGGTGAGACGGGACTGCGGATGGCTCTGTCCGAGAATTACGACCTGTTGATTCTCGACGTGATGTTGCCAAAACGATCCGGCCTCGACTTGATAAAGGAGTATCGATCCCGAACAGGCGCAGTGCCGGCCTTGATGTTGACGGCAAAGGGAACCACCGAGGATAAAGTCGCAGGGCTGGACAGCGGTGCTGATGATTATCTGACCAAGCCGTTTGCGGTTGCTGAACTGCTTGCGCGTGTCCGCTCATTGCTTCGGAGAAGCTCCAAAGAGAAATCGACGGTACTCTCGCTAGCCGACCTCGATCTTGACACGGTAACTCATAAGGCGCGCCGTGCGGGCCGGATGATTGAACTTACCGTCAAAGAGTATGCATTGCTTGAATACTTCTTGAGAAACAGCGACCGGGTGTTGAGCCGTACAATCATTGCCGAGCATATCTGGGATTACAACTTTGATACCGGGACAAATGTCATAGATGTGTACGTCAACCACTTGCGTAACAAGATTGAAGTCGAAGGCGAGAAGCGGCTGATACACACGGTGCGCGGCGTCGGGTATGTGATGAAGGAGGAATAAAAGAGTATGCAGTTCTGGTTCCAATCCATACGGGCACGCCTGACGTTCTGGTATACTGTTCTTGTGCTCTCTACGCTCCTTGCGTTCGGAGGCGTGACATACTACTATACAAGCAACACATTGTCGGAAAACCTTGATCTTTCCCTTCGGACGGAAGTCCGATGGGTGAGGGATTATATTCAGCCGCGGGAGAGCAAGGTGAAGCCTACGAAGCGGTCGGTAGAGTCGTTGATGCGACAGCGACAAAAGCAGCAAGTTGTCGTTCAGGATTCTATCGACGAAGGTGAAGCAACCGAAGAAGCAGATGAAATCTGGAACCAGATCTATCAGCATACCTTATACAGCCCCAAGAAGACGTTCATTCAAGTCTCCGACCGAAAGGGCGCTCTTCTGTATCGTTCCATCAATCTCGGGGTGGACACGCTCCACCTCGACGCAAAGTTGGCGCGGGATACGAGCTTCCTTGAATATGCATGGCTCAACGACCAATCTATTCGCGTTGCGGCACTGAGGGAACGGAACTTCACATTCCTTGTTGGTTATCCGGTTGACGAGTTGAGACAGGCGCTCGAAAATCTTTTCTCCGTCTTCCTGGTTCTCATTCCGATTGCGCTTGTTGTGTCAGTGGTCGGAGGGTTGTATCTGGCGAACAAGTCGTTGCAACCCGTTGATGAGGTAACAAGACGAGCCAGGAAAATCACCGCGGAGAACCTCGACAAAAAAATCCCGCCGCGAGAAGTAGATGATGAAATCGGTCGGCTCATTTCCACGTTTAACGACATGATTGAGCGCCTGCACAGTTCATTCGCGCAGGTGCGGCAATTTTCGGCTGATGCATCGCACGAGTTGCGAACACCGCTGACAGTCATGAGGGGTGAGATTGAACTGGCGCTGCGAAACCCGAAAACACCGGAGGAGTACCGTCAGGTTCTTGAAAGCGCCATGGAGGAGATTATCCGCATGAGTTCTATTATAGAGAACCTCCTTGCACTGGCAAAAGCTGATCAAGGTGCTTCTGAGATGAACTTCTCCGAAGTGAACCTTGGTTCTCTCGTTCAAGAACTTCATGATGATAGTGAAGTCCTGGCGGAAGGGAAGCACATACAGGTCACCCTGGCGAGGCAGGACCCAATCACCATTGTGGGTGACAAGGTGCGTTTACGGCAGCTTTTCCTCAACCTTATTGATAATGCCATCAAGTACACACCGGACGGCGGCCGCGTGACGCTTTCCCTTGAGCGGCAGAATGGGTCGGCTGTTGTTCAAGTTGCCGATACAGGAATTGGCATTCCGCCGGAGGATGTAGACAGGATCTTTGACCGCTTCTATCGTGTGGACAAAGCCCGCTCACGTGACGTTGGGGGCACCGGTCTCGGACTTTCCATTGCCAAGTGGATTGTTGAGCTGCATCGGGGCAGGATCAGCGTGAAGAGCGAAGTGGATAGGGGCACAGTGTTTACAGTCGAGTTGCCGATCAGCTAGTCTTTTTTCCTCCGTAGTTTTCCGCATTACACACACTTAACAACCCTTCCGGCGATTAACATTCTTTAACCACGCTTTAACAGAGGCTTCATCTTTGTTGTGTATGTTGTTCATGAATTTACACGGGGCAATTAGCCTCACGTTCACATCTCTCGCTCAGGATGCCACAAAGCCCGCGGCTCAGGAAAAGGCAAAGACCGTTGAAGTCAAGAAGGCTGAAGTGAAAAGCGAAGAGCCGAAAGCCGAAGCAAAGAAGGACGATGCAAAACCCGCCAAGAAACATCATCACAAAAAAGTGAAGATGGCAGAGAAGAAGTAACTCCGCATTTACCGCGGGAGGATAATACAAGGGCGTCTCGCGACGCCCTTTTGTTTTTGGTTCCCGTTATGCCGGATTAGAAGTCTGTGCCGAGGGAGAAGTAGTACTTCGGTGGTGAGAAGCTGTTCACATCCCATGACCAGGCCACATCGAACTTCACAAGGAATGCGAGAAAATAAATCCTGGCACCGGTTCCCATGCCCATCAGGAGATCCCGGGTCACGACGTGTCCCTCGGAATCACGTGTAAAAGCGACGAAGTCGCGCTCCTTGTTCCATGCCGCGCCCATGTCGAAGAACATGACACCGCCAATGCTTTGAAGTCCGATGGGGAGTGGACCCGCCTGAAGGAATGCAAAGAGAGGATATCGCAGTTCGAAGTTCATGAGGCTGTAGCGCGATCCGATCGACGCAACGTAATTGTATCCGCGCAACGGAACACCAACCTGGAGAAAGATATAGTCCTCAGCATTCTCCAATGGCACGTAGCCGCGCTCGAACGTCCGGTTGATCCAGTTATCGACGCCGCCGATAATGAATTTCTGGGGATTCCTGCCGAAGCTTCCGCCGCCCGCCGCCCGCAACGCGATACTGTAGTACTTTCCAAGCCGGAGGTATGTTCTGTAATCGGCCGTTACATTGACGAAACTCAATCCATTGCTGCCCAGCTTCGGCGTACCAAAGACCGTTGCGCTGTACCTGGTCCCGTTCATTGGTGCGATGTATCCCCAGAGAGAATTGTCATGTGTGTAACTGATCGACGGGACAAGCACGGTGCGTTTTTGCAACGGGCTCTCCGGATGGTCGAGGTTTTCCCTTGAGATGTTGTACCAGTTCAGGCCAAAGTCAAGACGCTTGAAGCGACTCATCGGATAGGAAGCGGCGAGGTTTGCTCCATAGGTACGGAACCGGTAGTAGCTCCCGCCGAATTGGTCGTCGACAAGAACAAACCGGGCACTATGGAAGCCGCCAACGCCGTAGTCGATCCGGCCGGGAAGATAATAATACTGCAATCCGTAGTCACTGTTCTTGAGGTCGAGAAGCAAATTGGTGACAAAAACGATCTGGTGGTTTCCCAGCAAGTCGCTAAATGCCATGACCGTAGATCCCTGCACGCCATAGAATGTGTTGTATCCCGCATTACCATAAATAATGTCAGGGGAGAAATTCAGTTTGTATTTGTTCACCCTGTACTTGCCATTCTCATCGACATTGTCGGCAATGTGTGGGAACTTGCGCGCCGACGTGTCCTTTGTGACAGTTTCTTCCACGCTATCATTCGCCGCGAAACTGCTGAAGTCAATTTGAATGTCTTTTCCGTACACTCCCGTTGTATCCGTTTCCTGTTTCGCTGTAGCTTCGGGTTTCCTGTCCACAGTGTTGGAAGCGCTTCGTCCCTTGTAGAACTCGGTCTGCTCAAGCTCGGCAATCTTGATGTCTCTCTCAAACGGATTTCGCATAAGGAAGATATCATATCCCGCATGATTGAGAGAAGAGAACGCCAATTTTGTTCCGTCGGATGAGAGGGAAAGCTGGTACACACCACTCAACGAGTTTGTGATGGGCCTGAATGCTTTCGTCTCCAGATCCATAAGATAAATATTGTTGATGCCGTTCCGATCTGAAACGAACAGCAGTTTCTTTCCGTCTGGTGATACAACCACCGAACCCTCACTGCTGTTGGACCAATCGGTAACGCGCTCAATCTTTTGCGTGGCAACATCGATGTTGTAGAGATCGGTCTGACTGTAGTCATGCCCTGCGATGTTGACAGTGTTCCTTGTTGGGCCGACGTCTGCCCCTCTATCGGACGAGAAGTAGATCGTCTTGCCGTCCGGGGACCATGAGGGATCGAAGTCGCTAAATACATCGTTCGTCAGATTTTTGATCTCCTTCGTGTTGAGGTCATAGATATAGACGTCAGAGTGGGGGCCTTTGTCACCGACGAATGCAATCTTGTCTCCGCGCGGTGACCAATCCACCGAAAAAATTCCATCCAGGCCAAATTCAAGTTTCTCCTGATCCCCGTCTTCTGCGTTCACAACCAGCACGGCATCCTGATCGCCAGCTTTGGTGGCGAGTGCAACCTGCTTTCCGTCAGGGGACCATGTGATTGCCGGTGTAAGGATTTTCAGTTCTTCAAAGTTAGTTGTCGTCTGCCCGCTGACAAGTTTGTCGGTCACTTCACCGTCGAGAGCGCTCATGACGAACACGTCGAAGTAGTCATTTCGGTTTGACAGGAACGCGATCTTGTCGCCTTGTGGCGAAATGGCCGGGCTGATGCCGTAGTAGAACGCTCCGCCTTTTCGGTGGTCGGTCAGTCGCCGCGAATAGTCGGCGGGCTCTTCGCGCTTTGCGATATCCGGCCAGTACATTACTTTCTGGTCTTTCTGCCATCGTTCGGAGAGCTCCTCAAGGCTCAATCCGATGGCACCCTTGAAGCCGGCTTCAACGCTGCGCATGCTCTTGATGCGGTTCAGAATGTCACCGATCTTCTGTTCGCCGTATTTGCGTTCGATGTACCACCATAGTGACTGGCCGCCGCGGTACGCGAAATATCCGTACAGTTGCTGGATGGTGGGAAGGTACTCATGCACAGTTGCATCGCGCAGGAACATGTCCGAGTCGGTGTCCCATCGCAGCGCTTGGTATTCCGCAAGCCCCTCGTTGAACCAGAGCGGCAGTTGCAGGGTGATATTGTTTGCAATGATAGATTGGATTGAGCCGCCGTAGAACATGTCATTGATGACAGCATGAACAAGTTCATGGTGGATCACGTGGCGGAATTTTTTGTAGTCCCCTTCAAAGGGGATAACGACCCGGTTTTTGAAGAGTTCGGTGACGCCGCCAATACCTTCTTCAAGGTATTCACCGATGACATTTGTCTGCTGAAAATCATTATGAGAGTTGTAAATGATGAACGGGATGCGGTTGACGAGCTGGTACCGGAAGGATTTACTGATGCGCGTGTATGCAGATTCCGCTGCCGCTGCCGTAAACTCCGCGAGGCCCTCGCCGCCGTCCGTGAAATACAAATCGAAATGGTCGGACTGTATAAAAGAGTAATTGAATTTTGTGTATTGAACCTTGTTCTTCCCGAACTGCCCATCCTGGGCGAACGCCATCACACTCATCAGACAGAGAACAAGAACTCCCGCAGCACGATGTTTCATCAACATAATCCCCTCCTCAAAATGGCACACAGATATTCACCACAACAATTCTAAGAAAGTCCGGCGGGAAATGCAATTGGTTTGACCCTTGATTATTGCCACGGTTGCGGTATTTCCGCTTTCCTCAACCACGTCATCTTCACTTGACAATTGCAAAGTCGATTTCCCTCTTTTCGGGATTGACAGATACAACGCGTACTCTTACTTTATCTCCGAGCCGGTATGCTTTTCCTGAGGAGCGGCCACGAAGAGTATGGTTTTTTTGATCAAAGAGATAGTAGTCATCGCCCAGGTCGCGCACGTGAATAAGCCCCTCCACAAGTAATTCACTGATTTCAACGAACATCCCATACTCTGCCACGCCTCCAATAACGCCGTCAAACTCATCCCCAACATGACGCTTCATGTATTCCACCTGCATGACCTTGATCGATTCCCGTTCAGCTTCAACGGCAAGCCGCTCCCGATCCGACGATTGACGACACAATGAGGGGAGCCTTTGCGCCAGTTCTTCGCGACGGGCAGCAGAGATACCTTTTTCATACTCATGAAGCAAACGATGCACAACCAGATCGGGATAGCGGCGGATGGGCGACGTAAAGTGAGTATAGTAGTCGAACCCCAATCCGTAATGGCCGATGTTCTTCTCGCTGTAAATCGCTTTGGCCATTGAACGCAGCGTCACCTCGTTGATGAGGGTTTCCACTTCAGATCCCTTCACCTGCTCGAGGAGGCGCTGAAGAGCCTTTGACGAAACACCTTGCTTTACATCAAGCGAGAATCCGAATGGCTTCACAAAGTTGGCAAGATCGGCAAGCCGCGAGGGATCGGGCGCATCGTGTATCCGGTAGATGAATGGTTTTGCCTGTTCCTCTTTCTTGACAGCGCCGATGTGCTTCGCCACGATCTTGTTCGCCAGCAGCATGCACTCCTCGATGAGCCGGTGCGCATCCAGGCGTTCCTTCTTGATGATCTGGGTTGGGAAGCCTCTCTCGTCGAACTTGAATTTTGCTTCGCCGGTATCGAAGTCGATGCTGCCGTTTTTCCGTCGCTGCTTGAGAAGAACCTGTGTGAGCGCAAAGAGCGGAAGGATGACGGCGCTGAGATCGCCCTTGCCGGTTTCGATGATCTTCTGCACCTCTTCGTACGAAAACCGCCGCACACTGTGGATGACGCTCTTCCGGATGGTGTAATTCTCGACCACGCCGGTCTTGGTGATGTTCATCAGCACGCTGTACGTGAGCCGGTCAACGTTCGGCCGCAAACTACAGAGGTTGTTGGAGAGATGCTCCGGCAGCATGGGAATCACTTCATTTACCATGTACACACTGGTGCCGCGTGCGATTGCTTCACGGTCGAGCGCCGACCCTTCGCGAACGTAATGACTGACATCGGCAATATGGACGCCGAGCCGGATGGTGCCATCGGGGAGTTCTTCAAATGAGACTGCATCGTCGAAGTCTTTCGCGTCTTCCGGATCGATGGTGCAGCACATTGTTCCACGAAGGTCAAGACGTGTGGTAATATCTTCATTGGGAATTGTGTCGCCGAACTGCGCCGCTTCCTTCTCCACTTCTTTCGGAAATGTCATTGGGAGGCCAAAGGAGCGGGCAACGCTCAGCACCTCGATGCGTGCATCACCTGACTTGCCGAGAATCTCGAGCACAATTCCCTCAGGGTTCTTTTGCTCATCCTCCCAGGTCTGCAACTCTACCACAACCTTGTCCCCATGCACGGCTCCATTCAGGTCTTCCCTGCCAACGTAAATATCGCGGGCGAACCGTTGATCATCGGGAATGACGAAGCAGAACCGGGTGCTCTGCTCAAGCGTTCCGACAATCGTTGTGCGTGTTCGCTCGACAATTCTCACGACCTCGCCTTCAGCGCGATCATCTTCCCGACCCTTTTGTTTTCTCGTCGGGTGCGCAAAGAGCACCACTTCGACAACATCACCGTGCAGAGCAGTCTTCATCGATTTCGGCAGTATGAAGATATCATCGTCAACTCCTTCGACGCTGACGAATCCAAAACCGCGCTTATTTACGCTCAACTTGCCGACAACGCGATTGGGTTTCCTTGTTTCGCTCTTCTGACGTTCGGTGGCGTACGCGACCCCGCCCTTATCATCCACAAGGATCTGTCCTTGCTGGTCAAGGTCTTCAATGAGATCCCGCAGGTCGCGGTAGTCATCGGCGCTCTTGATCTTCAGGTGTTTGGCCAGTTGCTTTACGGTAAACCGGGCTTTGGCTTTGTGTGAGAGAAATGTGAGGAGTTGTTTCTTGAGATTGGCGATGGAATGCTCCACATGAATAGATGAGAAGAATGTTAAAATGAAAAACGATAAAATAGACGGGCTGAATTGGTCAGCTTCCTATCATTTATTTCACCGATCGAACTGGTTTCAACCCGGCGTTCCAGTTCGAACATAAAATTGCGTAACGACGGGCGCTCGAAGATTTCGCCAAGCGAGTACAACAGACTGACATTGGCGTTGTAGAAAGGGTCGTTCAGGATTTTCCCGCCATATCTCCAGATACCACCGGCCGCAACTCCACTGAGGCGAATGTCTGCGGCCTCGCCGACTTTGTCCTCCAGCCCATAACTGAATTCGAAGGAATAGATAAACCCTGTCTCCCGCCTGAGAAAATCAGAGAATGCGTTCGTTATGAGTGAGCTTGCACCGGTAACCAACGAGGAACGGGCCGTTGGGCGAAGATCGGCCGCAACATCATTGGCTTGGGACCTGCTCAGCGGAAACGTACCGGCAAGGATGAATGCCAGGGCGTCGGTTTGCACATCTGAAGACGTGGCACCTTTGTATGAATAGTAGTCTACATCGTCGATGGTCATCGACCACTCAAGTTTTGGAGCCAGGCGAGTGCCAGTAATGCTCATTGACACAACAACCTTTTCCGGTCGATTCGATGAAGTTGAATCAATACCGGCGCGAACGCCTTCGTATTTCGCCGTAATATCCAACTCCGGGTTCAGGAAATCGCCTGAGTACTTGATGGTGCCGTCGGCATTGAATTGCTTGATGAAGCGATAGTATGCACGATCGATCGTGAGCGTTCCAATCCATCGTTTGCCATCTTCCGTGATCGAAAACTTCCCGTTGATATTGCCCAGCAGCTCCTCACTCGTCGCGCTGTTGAAGACCATCTTGATCTGGGTGTTGCCCCCCGCGCATTCGATGTCAAGATCATAACGGATGCCATCCACAAATGATTTGGATGGTTGCTGCACGTCAGCATCCCTGGCATCGGGCCGGTCAGACTCAGTATCGACTTCGAAGTATTGCGTTGCCAGTGTTCGTGAGTGGGGTGTTGTGGCTGTAACAGTATCGTCCACAACGCGTACAGGAACGGTGTTGGAGAACTCATCGTTCACAGCTTGTTGTGTTGGAGGAAACACCAATGTTGAGTTCTTGACAAGAACGTACCCCTTGAGATATGATTGCGCGATCTCGCCCGTGTACCGCAGCCCCTCGGGCCCGGTTTCAATGAAGAGGTTTCCATACACGGAGAGGCTAGATTTTCTTGTCGTTTCCCGTACAACGAGTATTCCGCCGTTCACCGTGAGATTGAAATCTGATGGCCTGAAGTTTCTCAAGGCAAAATCCCCGGCGAGTCGCAGGCGCCCCGGCCTCTTGAACTGGTCATCCGATTTTTTGCTTTCCACGACGGCATCGACGACATGAATACGATCTCCGTGGAGTTCGAACCGCCCGCCAAGTGTATATGAAATAAGATTTGGCACGAACAGGAACGAACAACTGTCAATCGAAAATACGCCGTCGTAGTCCGGATGCGTCAGAGTTCCACCGATCGTCACATTGCATTTCATTGTTCCGCTCAGCTGATTGAACGTTGGCAATACCGGATCAAGGATACCGATCTGGATGCCTGCCGATTGAATGTGGAGATTCATTGAGCGCTCGGCGTCAGGTCCTTCTGTGCGGGCAAGCGCAAGGTTTATGGGGATCGTACCTTTGACGACGAGATCAGGGCTGGAAGAGCCTGCGAGGTCAGCATTCATCACGTCAAGAGATGTCAAAAGCAATTGGTCCTGATACTGAAAGGTGCCACTGAGATTGCCAAGCGGCATCCCACGAAACGAAACACCTCGTGCATTCAGAGAAGCTGTAAACGATGGATTGAGGAGCGTTCCCGTTGCAGTAACCTGCAACTGTGCAATTCCGGCAAATGCCTCACGCTTCTGTTCAAAGTCCTCTTTCGCAAGAAGATGTTTGAGATCTTCAAGATTGATATTGCCTGCAGAAAGCGTTGCGTTGAGTGATTCACCTTTGACGAGTGATCCGGAAAGACTGACAACCTGTGTGTCCCGATGCATGGTCAGGTTCGTTACCTGTATGCCGCGCGGTCCAAAGCCGACAGTTGCACCACCTTCCGCCTGCCAGGCAAAATCCTTGTACCCGAACTCAAAGCTGTTGAGGGTGAACACAAGATAGTCCCCGGCAATACTGGAAAAACCGTTAATGACCACACGTGTGTCATTGTTATACCGGCCGGTTGCGGTGTAGCTTGAGTATTCCTGTTCATACTTGAATGTCACCCGCATGCTATCGAACTCGCTCCGGTTCAGGTGCATATTCTCCGCATTTGCCGAAAAGCGCAGGCCGATATCCTTGAGGGGAGTGTGAGGCGTAAGATTGCTGACATCGAGAGTTGCTGTCCCGGCATGAATAAGGATGCCGGAATCTGCATTGCCGTAATAAAAATCATCGGACGTCAAGCGCGCCTTGAGCGAAAGGGCATGGAAATCCCCTTGTACAGTTCCAGCGAGAATCCCGATGCCGTTAAATGTCCGATTGCTCGTTGCCATGGAAAGGGGTTCCAGGTCCTTGATCTGGAGGGAGAATGAAGCATCAAGGTGTTCTCTTTGGGCGGAGAGTTTTTTTTCGAGGGCAGCAAGTTCGGTGTGATCAATACTGGCGCCGAATGTGGAATCGAGAGAGACAAATTTCTCACCGACAGCCTTTCTCAGGTTCAATACTTCGTAGGTGACAAGGTCTTTCATGTATTCGGTATTGAATGCACCAGAGAGAGAGAAGTCGGCGATTCTGGATGTCAGTGCCAGCCGTTTACGTAGCGGGTTCTGCTGGTCGACAACAAGGCGCACATCGCTCGAATCAATTGTATATTCATGATATCTCGATGGTAGAACATCCAGCACGAATTCTCCATTTAACGATCCCCAGGTCAATCCTGTGCCGTGCGCGTTGATTGCGAAGTTCAGATCGCTGTTGGCCGATGGCTCCTGCAGCAGTTCCTGCAAATTCAGCGAAGCGACGCTTCCTTCAAGCGAGAACGATGGATTGTCCTTCTCCCGTTGATCCAATGAAGCACTCAACACAGCCCGCATCGTTTCTATGGCAAGAGTGCCCGTTGCAGCCAACTTCCGATCGGCGCCATCAATCCGGAACTGTGTCTTCCCGATATGCCGTCCTGCAAAACCTGAAGAGTCGAGCCGCACGTCCATTGAAGCGTTCAGGTTTTCAAGCGATATCCCTTTGCCTTCGATGTGCAGCGTACCATTGAGACTACTGATCGGTTGCTGTGCGTCCAGGATCTTCGCGAGATTGAGGGAACTGTAGTCTGCGTCAGCTTTGTACTCCAGCCGGTCCAGTCCACCAATCCGTAATGTACCTTCGGCGCGGACCCTTCCAGCATCGGTGTCCAGCGAGAGCTTTGTGCGAAAGTCGAGTGGTGTACCCGTAAAGGTGAGGTTCAACTTTGTGCGTCCGAGTTGCTCGAAGTCGGGCAGATCTGATGTTGCAAGAAGCGCTCTGACATCCGGCGAAGAGAGACTGCTTTTGTCAAGCTTCGCATTGATAAAGAGAAGAGACGGCGTATGCAGGTTGAAGAGTGTTCCCGAGACGTGGCACACTGACCCACCGATTTGCAGATCGAGTTCCTTGACATCGATCTCGCCGAATTCTCCGTTGGCGACCAGATCGAGTGATACCCTGTTGCTGAGAACGTCGATCTCCGGGATGAATCGCTTGAGTTCATCCAGATTGATGTCATGAGCGTGAAGTGAGATGCTGACCGGCTTTTTCTGCAGGCGCTCCAGGTCTACACCACCAAGCAGGTCAAAGTCTTTCATTTCCGCATCCAGCCGGATGTCGGATGTGCCCGTTATTAATTCCATACCCTTGACGCGAGCCCCGCTTCCGGTCACACGGAAATCTCCAGCAAGCTGCTTCAAAGTAAAATCAGGTTGGTCAGACTCGAACCTGAACACGGAGATGATCGCATGTTTTTCCGTCGGGCTGATCGTGAGAGATGTTTCCAGGGTGAGGCGCCTCAGTTCCACATCGTGGTATTCAACGTAATACGGATCGTCACGGGCGTGGTCGGGGCGTTCCAGCGATGCCGAATCGACAAGCATGATCGTGGCATCTTCAATGCTAAAATGTTTGAGTCGTATTGTCCAGTCGAAGGGTCTTGACGCCAATGTATCGTTGAATGTGGGTCTGATCATTTTTATGAAATTCCATACACTGTCGCGCCCCCTCAGTAATGATATCTGGGGCCTGATGAGCGAGAGGTGATCGACGGAAATGATCCTTCCGGGAATTTCAAACAGGTCATACCGCAGGTCGAAACGTTCGGCAACAATGAGGAAGTCGTGCTTAACTTTGATGGAAAGATGATCGATCGAAAAACCCGAGACGAGATTGCCGGTAATTGTGCCGAGTTGCACTTCGGCGTCAAGAATGGAGTCGAGTTCGGAGAGAGCGTATGAACGCAGGCGATCACGAAAGAATTGTGTCTGGGTGATGCCGGCAAGCAACAGGAGAAAGACAACGAACCCAAAGATACCGTATGCAAATATTTTCAACAGCTTCTTCACACGCATCAACCAACACTCCTTGAGTGCAGAATCAGGCCTTCCTGAATCCGCTTCCACCGCTGGTACAATATGCCCTCAGCACGCGTTCGATGGTGTTTGTTGTAGAGCGGCCTCGGGTCAGCCGGACCGTTCGGACGACGCCACCATGCTGCTCGACGATGTCTTTTCCCACAATGTCATCCACGTTCCAATCGGCGCCTTTGACCAGGACGTCCGGTATTATCTTCTTGATCAAATTGTGCGGGGTGTCTTCGCCGAAAAAGCATACATAGTCCACGCAGCCGAGAGCAGCCAGGACAATAGCCCGATCTGCATTCTTGTTTACCGGACGTCCCTTGCCCTTGATCCGGCGGATTGACGCGTCGGTATTCAGTCCAACGATGAGCACATCGCCAAGTTTCTTTGCCGCTTGCAAGTACTCAACATGCCCCCGGTGGAGTATGTCGAACGTACCATTGGTGAACGCCACTTTTTTTCTCTGCCTGCGCATCTGTCTACGTGACCGGAGGAGCTGTTGTACGTTGACAATGGCGCCCATTTACAAACCGCCTGTATGATTTGTCACGTGCAGTGCGCTTTCAAGGAGTTGGTCGGGTTGGATCGGTACGATGCCGACGGCACCAACAACAACACTGGCGGCACAATTGGCGAGCGTCGCCGCTTCACGAATGGTCGCTCCACCGACAAGTGCCATTGTCAATGTCGAAATTACGGTATCCCCAGCGCCGGAGACATCCTGGACATTTGTGGCAAGGCTTTTCATATTACTGACCTCTCCGTTTTTTTCGAACAGCGTCAGTCCCTCCTCGCCACGCGTGAGCAGAACGTTTTCTGCCTGGAGTGATTCCATCAGTTTTCGACCCGCGTGCAATATATCGTTGCTTGTCAGGAGTCTGCTTCCAATGGCTTCCTCAGCCTCGCGCCTGTTGGGTTTAAAGACGGTAACGTTTTTGTATTCGAAGAAGTTGTTGAACTTGGGGTCGGCGGTGACAATCTTGTTGTACTTGCGTGCGACGGCGATGATCTCGTGAATAATGTGTTTTGTAATGACACCCTTGTTATAATCTTCCAGGATGATACCATCGATATCATGGATCTTGTACTTTACTGCGTCAATGATGCGGTGTTCCAATTGTTCCGGGCAGTCGGCTTTGGATTCGTTATCGATGCGTACAACATGCTGTCCGTGCGCAATCACACGCGTCTTGATTGTGGTCGGACGCGAGGGGTCCTTGACAATACCCTCGTTGCTCAGGTTTTGTTCCTTCAGAATCTTGAGAAATAAATTCCCCGGGTGATCATCACCAATCAGTCCAATGAGTACGGGTTTCCCGCCGAGCGATTGAATGTTGTTCGCCACGTTGGCTGCTCCTCCAAGTCGGACGGACTCGGAGATAACGTCCACGACCGGCACTGGCGCCTCGGGAGAAACGCGACTCACAGTGCCCCAATAATAACTATCCACCATCAAGTCACCCACAACGGCAATACGCTTGCCGGTGAAATTCTTGAGCAGTTCCTTGATGCGTTGCTCTGTAAAAGTGACCACGCCTTGTTCTTTAGTCGTGAGAATGATTCGGCAAAATATACCGATTAACCTCTTGAGATGCAAGGAGTTGCGGGAGTGTGGACGGAAGACAAAAGAGCCCGGCGAGAGAAGCCAGGCTCTTGAACAGACGTGTTGGTAAATCGGACTTTGCCCGATGAGGTTACTTCATCAACAGCAGCTTGTTGACCTTTGAGTATTTTACTTTTCCCTCTGCATCTGTTACATTGAACCTGACGAAGTACACACCACTTGCCCGATCAGATGCATTCCATGTTGCCGAGAGATAGCCTGCTTCGCGGTACCCACTCACCAATTCCGTTATCTCCCGGCCAAGAACATCATAGACGACTAAGCTGACATTGCCACCAACAGGGAGATCGAACTTGAGTTGGGTGGAGGGATTAAACGGATTGGGATAATTTGGATGGAGCGCAAACACCGTTGGCAGCATACTCTCAGGTTCCGTCGCTTTGGCAAGCTGGCTCAATGATGTGGCTGCCGAATCAACATAGAGTGTGTGGACATGAACGAGAGTGTATTTCGTCCTCTGAGTTCCACGACCAGTCCAATTGATGTTTGGTCGAACGATGATTTTTCTGCGTGCCAAAGAGTTTAGGCGTTCACGAATTCGTAGAACATGTGTTGTATCCCGACTGAAGCCACGCTCAGTTCCAATCCTGCGAATGATCTGCCCTGTTTCTGCATCAATGAGTTCGAACGAGAGTCTTAATCCTTTGTCCATATTGTTGCCAGAGAACCTACCTCGGGCGGAAAGCGCAGCAGATCCATCCAATAGTACGCTGTCGATCCCAGAAGGCAGCGTGATGGGTAGAGTAGTCAGGCGTTGCCAGGCATTGCCCGAATGAAGCCGAAGCGTGTCTGGCGTTGGAGTAAAGATCAAAGGAACAATCGAGCCGTCCATCAGCTTGAGCTTTGCCGTTTCCAGGCGGACAGAGAAGAAGGATGTCGAATCACTGCGATGCGAATCGCTCAATGGTGGTTCTGCTGCCGCTTCTTCTGATGCGATAACTTCCACACCATCGTCCTGATCACTGGTTGGTGCGCATATGCTGCCAAGTTTCACTTGGTATGGAGGGCCAGAGGGGGAGATTCCGGAAATCTTTGTGGAAGAAAGGAGACCGTTGGTCCCATGCGTCATCACGTGAGGGGCAATCGTGTTACAATACGCTTCTGTGATTGTCCATGCGTTTGCGTGATACACGGCCTTATAGGTATTTGTTCCATCATCCCAAGTCATCACAACATCATCATTTGCCAAATATGTTACCGTGGGTCTATAAAAGCTTCCTGACTTCCCATTGACGAATTCGTGCGCCGTGGTGAACGACTGAATCCTATTGTCAAATTGCTGATACATTACCTTCTTCCGTTGTGACGATGCATCTCCTTCTCCCCATGTCACTCCACCGTCCGTTTGTTGCACCTCGCTGTGTACTGCTTCCCAAACAATGTGAAAACTGCCAGTCCAACCCCCAGCCAAATCTTGTAAGCATTCACCGGCAATTTGTGAACCGTAGGAATGGGGTGCAATACTAGCGGGCACTTGAAGACCGTAGCCTAGCGGAGAATCTGCATATGAAAGATAGATATCCTTGTTATCGTCATATGTAAGGCCAATCATAGGATGCCAATACAATCCATCAAGCGAATTCGTCGAAAGACTAGGACGATGATATCCAACAACTTGTTCGCT
This sequence comes from Bacteroidota bacterium, assembly GCA_031402435.1. Lineage (GTDB taxonomy): Bacteria > Bacteroidota > Ignavibacteria > UBA10030 > UBA6906 > UBA11986. Next base: position 38,922 of record JANNSJ010000019.1, read on the forward strand.
GTTCGGAAGCCCCCATCCATTTTCATCTTTGAGGATGTCAGCCACAACAAAACCATCGGCATCATCCCATGCAACGATCAACCGTTCGTTGCGGACCTCGTTGAGGTCCCTCGTGAAGGTTCTCGAAATAACTGGGCGAGTATCAACTTGATCAGTTACTGAACCGAGAAAGCGTGCCGTACCCCATTGGAATTCAGGATAGTTGAGATTCTCAATAAAGGGTTTCATCCAAATCTCCCAATAGCCATTTAAAAGCTCCCGATACGCACAATACACGTCCTTGTCGACTCTGTCGTCGCTAATCCACGTAGCAATAGATGGTGCACTGGCGGTGCCCCAACCCTCACTCGCGCGGGATTCCATTGACCAAGTTCCGCCTTGGTTGGTAGACATCGTAACGAATACCTCTCCGTTACTCTCGTATGTAATAAACAACTTGTCTGGATCAGAGCCGGATCCTTTTATTGCCGCCATCTTCCGTTGGCTGTTGCTTGTAAGCGCCGTCGAAGAAACAGATTGAAGATGTGTGGCTTGTGCGGTAACCGGATCTGACACAGGCCCCTCGCGGGTTCCTATATATGCTCTTACCGTGTATGTATGTATCTCACCTGCCGCTACGCTCCCATCCCAATATGACGCGCCGCCTGTGTTGCCAAGAAGTTCCCCATCGCGAGTTACCCTGTAGCCTGCCCCGGAGATCGGAGCCCACGTGAGCTTGATGTTGCCGGGGTAACCCGTTGCTAGGATATTCTGTGGTGCCGGGGGAACAGGGCCATGCGAGAACTCCGGCGAACGCTCCACTAACCAACCTTGTTGGTTTCCTTCATAGTCCGAATTGTACATAGGCAACACTTCTATTTGGAATTTATAGGTTCCATATGGTAGAGGTCCTTTTGCCACTTCATCAGTCCGTGAGCCCGCGTAACCATAGCCCGTGTTGATTGACTGGACGAGACCATGATCGCTGGCACGCACGATCTTGGTATTCACTTGACACGCGTTCGTTAATACGAATGGGAATCTGAAAAGTGTTTCTGTTTCCTCAATCTGCATATCAACAACACCAAGAACATCAGCACCGGGTAAGTAAGCTCGTAATCCGTTCGTGTTACTCCACGGTTCAGCCGTATAGATATACAAGGGCTGTAGCAAATCGCCGTGTTCATCAAAATATGATGGCGACGAAGAAATGTTGTTCACCGGTACGGGAGGGTTGTATGAAGCGAGGTAGCTGCCGCCGACATAGTCAAAAAAATGGACTTTACCAAGACCGGGATCAGCAACCCACCAATTCTGCGTAAGATCCACCCCGCTTGCTGTAAGCCGAGAACCTGGCTGAGTAAACTCGGTCGAAGAAAGGGCAGTGATCATGGTTCCGGAGATTGAACTGGGGTCGCAAACGACGAAGGCATTCCTTTCGCCATCGATAAATGCAATTCGCTGTATGACCATGTTCGGGAGGCCATTGTCTGCAGTTATGCTGCGGGGCCTGTTGAGTGGGTAAGTTTGTCCGCCGATCGTATAGCTCTCCACAGTGTGCAATACCTGTAGAGCAGTCGGCCTGGTAAACTCAACAAGTTTTCCGTTCCAGTCATCTGCAACCCAAATTCCGTCACCCAAACCGACATTCGAACAAGGCAGGCAAATATCAACCGGATGGACAATGCCGGGAACAGTAAAGCTGTATGATCCATCCCCCCCAATACCTCCAGACATATACTGGAGCTTGAGGAATCTTCCATTTTCTGTGTCCGCAACATACAGAGCGTTGTTGGGGCTGATGTCAACGGTCATAGCTCGTGGAGTACACAAAGGGGTGCCCTGCAATTCCCCGAGCGCATAGATCCAGTTCTCTGTTCTCTTCGTATAGACCATCCTGTTCCAAAAGGGATCAAGGAAGAATCCCACCGCCGAATTATTATCGGCACTGTTGAAGTAGAGAACATCAAAGTCCATCACAGCATTGTCGCTGAACAATCTCCGCTGGATCTCGTTCATTGTTGCCGTAGCGTTGATGACAGATGTGTTTGTCCACGGATGATTCACGCTGATGAGGGCACGGTCGGAAATGCGAATCGTTGCAGGGCTCATCCGGGGCGAACCGCCAGGTTCACGCAATCGCTTCTCCCATGCCGCCTTCTGCTGTTGCATAAGTTGCCGCATCGCTTCAGTGTTTACGCGTACGAGAGGAAGCGGGGGCTTCATCACCAGATCCTTCAATGCATCCACAAACGGAAATCCGGTGAAGAGTAAGAGGACAATGATTGCGACAAGGTATGTCAGTATTTTGGGTCTTGTGAATAGCGCTTTCATGGCAGCCTCGCTTGTTACTTGGTTCCGGAATATGTTGACTTGCTATCGACCGATATTCCCATCTATATCGGTTTTGATGAGAAAGATTGCACCATAACTTCCACTCGTACCCCCGACAATGTATCCGCCATCCGTTGTTTGCTGAACTGATTTCCCCACGTCACCATTTGTCCCGCCGTAGAACTTTAACCACTGGAGATTTCCATTTCCATCGGTCTTGAGCATTGCAACGTCCAGCAAACGCAGGGGGCTAAATACAACAATTCCTCCTGTTATGATGTACCCGCCATCTGTTGTCTGCCTGACCGAAGAGCCCACGTCGGGTGCGCCGCGCTCGCCAAATGTCTTTGTCCACAGCAAGGTCCCGCTTGCATCGGTTTTCAACAAATAGATATCACAAAATCCCGGAGCAAAGGAAAAGGTCTCACCCACAATGATATATCCGCCATCGGTGGTCTGCTGGATACTCCTGCCATCATCAGTGAGATTGCCGCCATACGTGCGTGTCCAGAGGGTATCACCATTCGCGTTCGTCTTGATCAGGTAAACATCTTTCCCGCCAGCGCCAAAGGAAGACGTAGAGCCAGCCACAATGAAACCATTATCTGTGGTCTGCTGCACGGAGTAGCCTTCATCGTAGCCGTTGCCCCCAAAGGTCCTCGTCCACAGTTGATTCCCATTTGCGTCCGTCTTTATCATACAAACATCATACCCCCCCGCCTCGGAAGAAACCGTTGAACCGGCGATAATAAAGCCACCATCAACGGTTTGCTGAATGGAAAAGCCACGATTTCCCCCCAGGGTTCGAGACCAGACGAGGTTTCCACTCCTATTGGTTTTGATCAGATACATGTCAGATGAACCGCCGCCGAAAGAAGTGCCTACCACAACAAACCCTCCGTCCGCCGTCTGCTTCACACAAGATCCACTCTCGCTATTGTTCTGACCGAAGGCACGTTTCCATTCAGTACTTCCGTTCCCATCGGTTTTGAGTAAATAAACATCGTTAAGGCTTGAATCCGAACTATGGGTATAACCTGCAGCAACAAATCCGCCGTCGGTAGTCTGCTGAACAGAATTGCAGCCGGCGTCATAAGGCCATCCCTCACGAATGGCTACCCAGCGATTAAAGCTACCCGGAGAACTCCACTCACCAGTGACTCCTGAATTGTGTTTCGCTCTCACCCGCCAATGATCTTTGAAGTGCGACGCAAGCGTTGCAACTGCTGTCGTTTCGGCGACGGTGGAGTCATACTCTAGTGTGGCGAATCCAGCCGTTTGCGAGATTTGACATTGGTACAACGTTGCACCAGGAATTCTGGTCCATGCAAGCCGCACAGCATTCGCATTGACGAAAGCGCCATCAATCGGGGTTACCAAAGCTGGCGACGCCAAGGCTGCAGGCGGCGGAGTTGTTGGCGCTTCTTCTTTGCAGCCCCCAATTAGGAAAAGGAAGGTCAATGCGCAAAGCTTGGTCCAACGCACGAGTGAATTGAAATGTACTTTCTTCATAACCTTGCGTTGGGGTTAGATAGTACTTCTGTTGTTCGCCCCCATACATTGCCTTCACTAACAAGAAGTGAAGAAAGATCGATCACCTAGAAAACACGGCCATAGCCAATGGGGTTCAAACCCCAACTAATTAATTATTGATTCTCTGTGTTTGAATTGCACCTCGCCGTAGGATTAGAGCCTTCCCCGAATCTGCTTGATCAAGCCCCAAATAGTGCCCGTCAAATGATTTCACAACAGTGTTGCTTGTGACATCGAAGAGAAAATTCGGCCGTTCACCAGTATATCTTTCTTCAGGGAAAATGATTTGGTCTCTGCCGGTCCACAAAGGCGCAATTGAGGGATTCCAGTCTTTAGTCACTCCACGCAAGTGGTTACTCATCACACTTCGAACTCTCGCGCTGATGTCCTCATTGGTTCTCGTGATGTAAAGACGGAAGACTCCCCCCTCGCCTCCTCCGGGAGACATATAGTACTTGCCACTTTGGGAGAATTCAATGTCCTTGTATTTAGTTTCCTCGAGCGTAAGGCTATGCGGGTCGTATTTGAAGACTGCCCGATAGTCCTCAGTGCGCAGATAGATGTTCCCATCAAAGCTGGCCCACCTGACGGCGCATTGGCAATCACTAATCTGTTTTTCCTTTCCATCCTCAATGCTCAGAATCCAAGCCCCGGTCACGAGATCATTCTTCATTTCACGATACCCGCTTGATGTCAGGTATACAATCGATTTCTCATCGGGTGCCCATTGATAGCTGGCTACAGGAATATCAAACGCACGCAGGTACTCTCCATTAGTACGAAACAATAGCAGTTTCAATGCCTTGCTCCAACCGACAGATTCTTTGAAGAGCTTTTCATTGAGGTCAGATGTTCCAAAGAAGGAAACATAATTCCCCTTGGGAGACAGTCGTGATCCTATGCCCTGATAACGGTCAGAAAAGAGCCTTGGTTCAGGTGCGGAGTCGGAAATGGCGTAGATCATAAATTGCCGATATTTGCCCCCTCCCTCACTTGCAAGCACATCTCCATCCATTACACCATCAATATTCCCTTTTGAGGTTTGTGGACTGCCAACATTGGAGAATAGTAATAAGTTAACAGATAGCGTTACCAATAAACTCGATTTCATGCTATTTCAACCTTCCTTTCGTAAGATCAGAGAGCTGGCTGCGTTCCATCTGGATCGTAAATCAATACATGAAAATGATCTGAGTGAACGCGTTCGGTACTGTTCTCTTTTGTATCCCAATCCCATGCTATTCGTAAAACACCACTCGGGTCTCGACCATTTGGAAAATTGTTATATGTAATTCCTGTGTTTGGATCAATGTAAATTATCTGCACTCTTGGATCGTCAAGGAAGTACTGGAACATTTCGATTTGCCTGGTATGATGCATCTCGCTAGAATAATACTGAACATTCAAAGGTCGTTCATCGGGTACCCCTGCGTTGTCGACTCGGGTATACCTAATATCAACATCTCTACCATTTTCATGAGTACGATGATCCGAGGTGTTTCCTCCTACAGTCAAGCTAAGGTCTCCAATCCCCATCCGAGGTCCCTGCGGATGGCTCTCTCTCCACTGGCGAGCAACCTTTTCCAAAATGTTAATTAACTCCAGGGTACCCGAATTGTGTTCATCATGTACATACGGGTTAGGGTATGTATCATCCCAGTTCTTGTCGTAGTACCCGTATCCGAAATTCGCTATTCGAAGACCATTCTCCAGCGAGCCAGGACCGGCATTGCCTCCTACATTGCCCCCGGCAATCGAGTAGTCGTGCGTTCCCCTGTTGGGGTGAGAAACGTCTGTTTCGGGGATCAATGTTGGAATTGCCAAAGAAATCGCATCATACGTAGTGAATTGGGCGTTGCTGTTGTAGCTGATCCATGTTTGAGGATCGAAAGGAGGTGTTGTGATAGTCCCGTCATTTTCGTTTTCAACATAATCACTTATTCCGTCACTATCAGTATCCCAATTATTCGCGACGATCTGCATCGAGACGGTTTGCGTGTTGTAGTTTTCTGGGGTCCACAGACGCGCCCTATAGATTCCAGGCACGATCGGCAATCTTCTTCCAGCTGCTAATCCGACTGCCCAAATTCTGCCGTCCCACAACATAGTAGAACTACCACTGGTTTGGATATTGAACGTTCCCTGGCATAAGGCTTTAAGGAAGTCATTGTTTTCGTCAACTAATCTCAATTTTACTTGCACACCGTAGGGGTTAGGGCCATTGAATCCATACCATGCGTACGGGACATATTCGGGAGAATCACTAGTGAATGGCCCGCCGAAGGTTGTCCACAACCTTAATGGGGGAAGGTCCGACACGACATCATCCTTGATACAATTGAGTTGACTGATACAAAGCGACAGAATCAATAACTCAATCCATCGAAAGGTCCGTCTGCCAAGATATGCGAGGTATGAATGACGCCTCATTGTTCACTCCACTGCAAATAAACTGGATGCTGGATGAATCTAACAGGTAGGTATCAGATTGCAAAATAGTCCGGTAAGAACAGGTTGGAACGAACCACATCGCACCGCCAATATACGCGAACGGGGGGGGGTATGTCAAGCGCAAAATTGGAAATCTTTGTCGCACAGAATCTATGCCAATGGATTTAAGACCGATGACTCTGATTTTTATAGTCGACTGAACAGCGTTCTTCAGATGACCATTCGCTTCATCCATACGGAAAGCGAGATTGCGAGCCCCGATACACAGCATCGGGGCTCGCAATGACGATTGAAGCGTTGAATCTCACTGCCTCCCTACCTATATTAACACGCCATGAGCAAAGTGCATTCAAAATACGTTTGTCAATCGTGTGCATACGAGTCAACACGTTGGATCGGCAAGTGTCCTAACTGCGAAGCATGGAACAGCTTCGTTGAAGAAGTTGCCGCACCGAAGTCGAAGGGGCGACACGCCGTCGGACCAAAACCCGCTTCTTCAGTTATTCCGATAACAAATGTGACGATTGCCTCCGAGCCGCGAACCTCAACTCACATCCCTGAGTTTGATCGGGTTCTTGGAGGGGGAATAGTTGCAGGATCCGTCGTTCTTGTCGGCGGCGATCCGGGTATTGGTAAATCAACGCTGATGATGCAGATGGCTGCCGCATTGAGATCCCAGATCGTGCTCTACATTACGGGCGAAGAATCCGTCCAGCAAATAAAGATGCGTGCAGAACGTCTTGAGATACAGCCATCGGAAAAGCTGTTCCTGTTGGCGGAAACCAATCTTGATATCATCGGCGCACTCATTGAAAAAGCTGCGCCGGATCTTGTGATTGTCGATTCGATTCAAACAATGTTCCGGCCTGACTTTGAAAGTGCGCCGGGGACGGTGAGTCAGGTGCGTGAAGCGACGGCATTCTTCATGCGATATGCGAAGACGCGCGATGTTCCCGTCTTTCTCATTGGACATGTAACGAAGGAGGGAGTGATTGCCGGACCACGGGTCATTGAACATATGGTGGACACCGTGTTGCAATTTGAAGGCGAGCAGCATCATGCTTATCGTATTTTGCGGGCACTGAAGAATCGTTTTGGCTCGACAAATGAAGTCGGCATCTTTGAAATGCATGACAAGGGACTGAGGGAAGTGGCGAATCCTTCTGAGGCATTTCTTGCTGAACGGAGAGCCGGTGCATCGGGTTCAACAGTAGTGGCCAGCATAGAGGGGACGCGACCGCTTCTTGTGGAAGTCCAGGCCCTCGTTGCACCGACAAGTTATGGCATGCCCCAACGCTCGTCCACCGGGTTCGACTCGAAGCGATTGCAAATGTTGCTTGCTGTGCTTGAGAAACGTGTGGGATTACGTATTGGTCAGTATGATGTGTTTGTGAATGTTGCCGGAGGAATTCGTGTGGACGAACCGGCGGTTGATGTCGGCATGGCGTTGTCAATAGTCTCAAGCTTGAAGGATACTCCGGTAGATGCGCGCATCGTGGCTGTGGGAGAAGTTGGCCTCGGAGGAGAAATACGCACGGTGAGCCAGATTGAGAAGCGCATTACAGAAGCCAGGAAGCTTGGCTTCAAACGTTTTATCCTTCCCAAAAACAATATGAAACTCCGTAACAGTGAAATTGACCTGACAGAAGTCGAGACAATCGACCAGGCAATCGATAGTGCACTCAAGATAAGTTCCTCATGACGAAAACACTTATCAAGGTTGGGACTATCGTGACGATGGATCACTCACGCAGAGTGATCCATGGAGGCGCACTCGTGCTCTCGGGAAACCGGATCGAATCGGTGCTGACGCAGGGAGAACTGAGCGGGATGAAGGATTTCGACGGTGAGGTCGCTGATGCGGGTAGGCTCGTTGCCATACCCGGGTTCATCCAGACGCATCTTCATTTATGTCAGACGCTGTTCCGGGGGTTGGCGGACGACCTTGCACTGCTCGACTGGCTTCAACTGAAAATCTTTCCGTTTGAAGCCGCACACAATGAGCGATCGATGTACGCATCGGCGATGGTTGGTATTGCTGAACTCATTCGTTCCGGCACGACGACGATACTCGACATGGGAAGCATTCATCATGAAGAAGAAGTGATCCGGGCGCTTGACGAGACAGGGCTCCGTGCATTTGCCGGCAAGGCGATGATGGATGTGAATGATATTTATCCAAAGCTGAAAGAACCGACGAGACAATCGATTGACACAACGCGGCGCCAGGCAGAGCAGTGGCATAATTCTTCAAACGGCAGAATTCACTATGCGGTGGCCCCGCGGTTTATTCTTTCATGCACAGACGAACTGTTGCGTGAAGCATACGAACTGACAAAAGCTTCTCCCGGTATACTCTTCCACACACACGCCGCGGAAAACCGTAACGAGATGGATGCGGTCCGAAAACGTTGCAACATGGATAACGTGGAGTTTTTCGAATCGATCGGCATCCTCCACTCCAATACGTGCCTTGCCCATTGTATCTGGTTGAATGATAACGAAGTCGGTCTGTTGCGTGACCGCAAAGCAAAGGTTGCACACTGTCCATCCTCCAATCTCAAACTTGGTTCCGGTATTGCGCGCGTACCCGAACTGCTTGCACAAGGGATTGCAGTGTCCCTCGGTGCCGATGGCGCTCCGTGTAACAACACACTTGATATGTTTGAAGAGATGAGATTGGCCGCATTGATCCAGAAGCCGATCCATGGACCACGTGCGATGAATGCGCAGACGCTCTTCGAGATGGCAACGCTTGGAGGTGCGGTTGCACTTGGATTGGAACGCGAAACTGGCAGCCTTGAGCCGGGAAAGAAAGCGGACATCGTTCTTCTCGACCTTGAACGTCCATGGAATCCGTACGAGATGTCAGACATCTATTCGAGCATTGTGTATACAGGGTCTCCCGAGAATGTTCAGAGTGTTCTTGTCGATGGCCGTTGGTTGTATCGGAACGGTGAACATCAAACCTTGGATGCATCGCGCGTTGTGACTAATGCTCAACACGAGTTGCGGCTTCTGTTACAGCGTGTGAATTGAGAAAAGGATAAAGCCATGGCCGGTCGTCAACTCGTTCTTGCCACGCACAACAAACACAAAGCCGGGGAATTCAAAGCGTTGTTGGGCGGCATTGATGTGGAGATTCTCTCTCTTGATCGCTTTCCTCAAGTCGGTGAGATCATCGAAGATGCCGACACGCTTGAAGGCAACGCGCAGAAGAAAGCAGAAGAAGTATTCCGCTTGACGAACCTTCCCACCCTTGCAGATGATTCCGGTTTGGAAGTCCACTACCTGAATGAAGAACCTGGTGTCTACTCTTCCAGATATGCCGGACTGAATGCCACATACCTGGATAATTGCAAGAAGCTTCTCCTGCATCTACGCGGTGTTCCTCCTCGCCGGAGAGCGGCGCGCTTTCGATGCGTCCTGTATTTCATCGGGAAGAACAATACATGCCATTCAGCCGAAGGCGTTTGCAAAGGTACCATCCTCGAAAGTCCTCGGGGCTCCAATGGATTTGGTTACGATCCCCTTTTCCTTCCTGTTGGATATTCAAAGACTCTTGCTGAAATGACTTCTCTAGAGAAGAACCAGCTATCGCACAGAGCAAGGGCAGTTGAAAGCATCAAACCCGCGTTGATTTCCCATCTTTAGTTCCCAAGCCCATTTGCCAATTGAAGTTAGATTGGCTAATCATTATCTTGTTCAAAGATTTTAGCGAATGTCTTTTGACGGGATATGGCAGTTATTGATTTTTTGAGCAGAAAAGCCTTGGCGCCCGCTTGGACCTATATCAGCAATCGTGTTCTTTGGAGGTTGCTACAGTCAGAATCCGGGTTATTCGTTGGAGAAGATAGGAACCTTGAATCAAAGGAAACAACATTCTTCTGTCTTGATCAGCGGTCGGGGAAAGTCTTGTGGGAACGTCGAGCATTCAATGAGGCATGGTGGATCGGGGTCGAAGCGGTTCACGGTGATCGCGTATTCCTGCATGGATTCTTGAAACCGGATATGCCGCAACACATGGGTATCACAGCCGTGGATTTAATCACCGGCAGGGTTGCCTGGAATAGATCCGATTTCAGTTTCATTCTCGCAGTTGATGGCTCTGTGTTTGCCACAAAGGATTCTGCACTGCTGTTCGAATTGGATTGTCGTACCGGGGAAACACTTCATGCATGGGGTGACAACAATGATGTGCTGCGTGCAGCGCGAACGCGGTTGCGTACACGAGAGACGGACGAGCCGGAGTTCCCCGTGCTATTCGGAACATCAAGCCCGATGGATGAACGCACGGCAACTTTTGTATCCAGGCATTCCCGGGTGCAAAACGTCGTCGGGTCAATTGAAGGACTTGAAAAAAATGAACACTTTTTCTACAGTTATCATGAGACCGACGGCGGGAGTAACGGCAAAGGCCGCCTGAGAAACATGCTGAAAGTTATTAACCTGAGGAGTGGTGAAATTGTTTTGACAGAAACTCTGAACAAAAATGTTCCAGCGGCTGTTCCGGATTCATTCTTTATTCATCAAGACATGCTCTACTTCATTAAAGATCGATCAGAACTTACAGCAGTGAACATTCGTGAACTCACCAGCTAGGACAGACCTCGTCGATGAACACTTCAGCAAGACATTTGGAGGTTGCGACTTCTGTGGCACAACCGGGTAGCCAGGCCGCCGGCAGCAGAAAGATCAGCATCAAGCAGGTCGATGCCTTTACAGAAACTCCGATGACCGGAAATCCCGCCGGTGTTGTCGTTGATGCGAACGGTCTGACGGACAAGGAGATGCAAACCATCGCCCGCGAGATGTCGGTGCCTGAAACGGCATTCGTACTTCCCCCGTCGACAAAGGATGCTGACCTCCGTATTCGCTGGTTCAGCCCGACTGTCGAAGTACCGCTGTGCGGGCACGCAACCATCGCGAGTTTTCACGCTCTTGGTGGAGAGGGGATGTATGGGATGAAAAAGGAAGGCACCTACAACTTCACACTGGAGTCTCAATCCGGCCTGTTGCCGGTGACCGTGGAGAAGACGGGTTCAGCGATTGATATATGGTTTGGTCTCAATCTCCCCGTGTTCAAACGGGCAAGCATACAAAAGCTTGACGTTATGAGAATTCTGAATATTTCGCTGGACGAATTTGAAACCCGCCTCCCGATCGCTGCCGACAAGTATTTGTATGTTCCTGTCCGGCGCCTCCACACGTTGTTTGCATTGCAGCCAAATTTCTTTGCCCTGTCACAGTTTCTTACCAACAGAAACCTTTCAGGGTTGTGCGTGTTTACCACTGAAACCATCGACAGGACTTCCTCCGTACACTCCCGATTCTTTGCGCCTCATTTGGGTATCAATGAAGACCCGGTAACCGGTTCAGCAAATGGGCCTCTCGGCGTATATCTTTTTGAGAATGGAGCAATCGAACCGGGCGGCAGTACACAACGACCACGCCGGACAGCCGGCGCAGCAAAGAAACCAACTGTCGATGAAGACAACGTGGTAACGATGATCGCCGAGCAGGGAGATGCAATCGGTCGCAAGGGACGTGTGACTGTCCGACTCACGGTGCGTGACCACCAGGTTGCAGGCGTGAGTATCGGTGGGAGAGCCGTGACAGTGTTTAGTGGCGAGATGCTCATCGCTTAACAGGCTTCCCCGACACGTCGGGGCTCAGCTGACGTGGATTTCAAACTGAGACACTACCAACAAGACCTTCTGTTGTTCTTTTCACATCTTCCCCCTATATTCTTTCCGGCATTGAGGTAATTCCACGAACTTCCATTCCCACAAAGGATCATGACATGTCCCTTCAATCCTTGTTATTTGCATTCGTCCTGATTGGTGCCCTCGGGTTCTTTGGCTGGAATGCCCGTCGCCTTATCGGTTACTTGCGATTGGGAAAGAAGGAGAACCGCTTCGATCAGGTCGGGGTGCGCATCAAGAACACGCTCAAGATTGCGCTGGGCCAATCCAAGATATTGCGGGAGCCGGTTGCCGGTATCCTGCACGTTCTCATCTTCTGGGGATTTGTCGTTCTTCTTGGCGCCGTACTGGAGTCGATAGGGGAGGGATTGATTCCAGGTTTCTCATTTTCCTTTTTGGGCCCACTCTACCCTCCGCTGATCTTCCTTGAAGATGTGTTCGGTGCGCTGGTTGTCATCGCAGTTCTTCTCTCGCTGTTTCGCCGGCTGTTTGCTCCCCCGAAACGTCTCCAGGTGAGTGGCCACTCAAAGTGGGATGCGGTGTTGATTCTTGCAATGATCCTCACAGTTATGATCACCATGTTTGGACAAAATGCAACCCGTATGGTAATCGGGCAAGGACATTCGAATGAGGCACGGTTCGTCTCATTGATGCTTGCCGGACTCTTCTCTGCTGAGTCAGCGGGAACGTGGTTCCATGTCTTCTTCTGGGGACATATGGTGATGGTGCTTGGCTTCCTGAACTACCTGCCGTACTCCAAACATCTTCACGTCATCACGTCAACTTTCAACGTTTACTTCGCAGACCTTACTCCGAAGGGCGCGTTGCAACCCATCAATCTTGCCGATGAGACATTGACGAAGTACGGCGCAACCGATATCGAGGATTTTACCTGGAAACAATTGTTCGATGGCTACACCTGTACCGAATGCGGACGCTGCACATCTGTTTGTCCGGCGAACACGACCGGTAAGTTGCTGAACCCAAAGAAAATCATGGTTGATCTTCGCGCCCGCACGTTGGAGAAGGCGCCGCTGATGGTGAGTGGGGTCGTTGCCGGGAGCGATGGCGCACACAACGAAGTCATGGGTCATCAACTTCTCGACAACTTCATTACCGAGCAGGAACTCTGGGCATGTACCACCTGCATGGCGTGTGTGCAGGAATGTCCCGTCATGATTGAGCATGTGGATACAATCGTTGATCTGCGCCGCGGATTGGTCTTGAACGAATCCCGCTTCCCTGAGGAATTGAAAACGACGTTTTCCAACCTCGAGCGCAACTACACACCATGGGCATTCAGTCATTCCACCCGTGCAGATTGGGCGGAAGATCTCGACATTCCGCTTCTTGCAAACATGCCCGACGCCGAAGTGGTGTTCTGGGTTGGTTGTGCCGGCGCCTACGATGCACGTTATAGAAAAGTCACGCAGGCGTTCGCGAAGCTGATGAAGATTGCCGGAATCAAGTTTGCCATCCTCGGTACCGAAGAGAAGTGCACCGGCGATCCCGCGCGGCGCATGGGTAATGAATATCTCGCGCAATCTCTGATCACCGAAAATGTTACAACGCTCAACAAGTACAACGTGAAGAAGATGGTTGTCACCTGTCCTCACTGCATGCAATCGCTCGGTAAGGAGTACAAACAATTCGGCGGCAACTACGAGGTCATTCATCATACGACATTCCTGAACGAGCTTATCGAACAGGGCAGGCTGAAGATGTCGCCTGAAAAGAAAGCCACGATCACATTTCACGATCCATGCTATCTTGGCCGGTACAATGATGAGTACGACGCTCCAAGAAACATCGTGGATATGGTCGCAACGGAGCGCGTCGAGATGAAACGTTCGCGCGACAAGAGTTTCTGCTGTGGCGCGGGCGGTGGGCAAATGTGGATGGAGGAACGTGAAGGAAAGCGCGTGAACATTGAGCGGACGGAGGAAGCGCTGGCCACCGGTTGCGGCGTGGTCGGCACGGGCTGCCCGTTCTGCATGACGATGATGACCGATGGTGTCAAGGCGAAAGATGCAGGCGAGAAAGTACAGGTGAAGGATATTGCGGAGTTGGTGCTTGAAGGGATAGAATCTGAACGTCATCCATAGAAGGTAGCCATGCGCAGTACATGCATAAAACTTCTTATTGTCTCTTCGTGCTGGTTGTTTAGCTGTAAGAATGAAGAAAGTCAGGTCCTCGTATATGCAAACAACCGCTCTCCTGATTCTCCCGCCGTAGCTTTTCCGATGAATGGCTCAATGAACACACCGACAACAATGACATTGGTCTGGTCATGTTCAGATCCCGATGGCGACCTCTTGATATATGATGTATTCTTCGGGGCTACCATGCCCCCGACCGCTTTGATTGCAACAGTGCACAGAGACACTGTATTTACTGCCAGTGCGTTGGATACAAGTAGAACCTACTATTGGCGAATTGTTGCAAAAGACAATCACGGTGGCGCTACAACTGGTGCTGTTTGGAGTTTTGGCACAGGCTCAACACGATTGGAAGATGGGTTGGCAGCATTTTACGCGTTCAATGGAAATGCGAACGATTCCAGTGGAAACAACAACCATGCAACGAACCACGGTGCAACACTCACATCTGATCGATTTGGAAACGCTCAAGCTGCTTACAGTTTCAATGGTGTGAACAACTATTTGGAGATTACCAGCAATTCCTCTCTTCGTCTTTCTTCTTGCTTCACGCTCTGTGCGTGGGTGTTTCCAGTTGGTTTCTACATTGGACGATGTCAGGGCAATTCAATTCTGACAAAGGGATTCACTGCAGATGAACCCGGGGTGTTTTCACTGGCATATGACGATAACGAGTTCGACCCGTTTGCCTGCGATTCCTTCGAACCCGACAATGAACATATTGGCTTTGCAGCAAATTTCAACGGCCAGGTTCGAAATGGGCTCAAGGATTCAGCGCGAATCGGTCTTGGGCAATGGTACTTTGTAACAGGCATGTATGATGGTACAACTATGAAGCTGTTTATTAATGGAACTCTCAGATCAACTCTGACCATCTCAGATACACTTCGCCTGAACACAAGTAATGTCTGGATTGGCGGGACTGAACATCCTTCATATCGATACTGGGTAAACGGCAAGATTGATGATATTCGTATCTACCGTCGGGAGTTGAGTTATGCCGAAATCAGTGCGCTTTATAACTTGAGATGATTATCGACCAGATGTTCCCATGAACTCCTGGCGCGGAGTCGGTGCTCTTCCGAAAGAAGTGTGGATTCAATGCAGTGCCACGTTCATCAACCGTTCCGGAACGATGGTGCTGCCATTCCTCGCGCTCTACCTGCACCGAACGCTTGGCTTCTCCGTGCAGGATGCCGGCATTGCCCTTACCGTGTACGGAACCGGAGCGTTTGTGAGCGCACCGTTTGCCGGACGCATGAGCGACTTCATCGGGGCACGACGCCTCATGATTGCATCGCTGCTGTTGGGTGGTGTGATGCTGTTCGTTCTTATGTTGGCAAAGAGTTACGCAATGATTCTTGTTGCCACGGTTGTATGGGCAGTCATCAGCGAAGCGTTTCGTCCTGCAAGCCTCGTCAGTATCACTGAGCTTGTAACGCCCGAGCAACGCAAGACGGCCTTTGCCGTGAACCGCCTCGCCATCAACCTCGGGATGAGCATCGGTCCTGCCCTTGGCGGATTCCTCATACTCTTTTCCTACCCGCTTCTCTTTATTGTCGATGGCATAACATCAATTGTGGCCGGAGTTGTTCTCCTGCTGGTTCCATGGCGTCCGGTGCATCATCAGGTTCCGGCGCAACCAGTGGAGAGCGGAACACAGCCGGTGGGTGTTCCTGCCGCTACTCCCTCAAGTGTCTGGAAGGATAGAAGATTGCTCTACTTCCTTGCAGGTATCGTTCCTGTGATTGTGGTGTTCTTCCAGCATGAAGGTGCGATGCCGTTGTACCTCGTGAACGATCTTCATCTTTCAGAGTCGACGTACGGTTTGCTGTTTACCATCAACACGGGACTCATCATCCTGTTCGAGGTTCCGCTCAACATTGCCATGTCGCATTGGTCCCACCGCCGTGCGTTGGCACTTGGATCTTTCCTTTCCGGACTCGGATTCGGGATGATGGGACTCGTGGGTGGCATCTATGGCGTTGCACTCACAGTGGTGGTCTGGTCGTTTGGAGAAATGATTCTCTTTCCGGGGGCAGCGAACTACATGGCAGATATCGCTCCCGCGGAAAGGCGCGGCGTGTATATGGGATGGTTCCAGATGACGTTCGCTTTTGCGTTTGCCATCAGCGGATGGGTTGGCACGTCGATGCTTCAGCATTTCGGGGGTCCGGTGTTGTGGGGTGCAACGTTTGTATGGGGATGTATTTCTGCATTGATGTTGTGGAGAGTGAAAGAAAACACGAAGGCTTCATGAAACAGGCATCGTTTGTTGGTTTGCGCGAAAGGCCATGAGGTGTAGGACAAACATTCCTGTTTGTCCGCTGCGGTCAGACCCCGCTATCTGCGGGGCGGGCACGAATGTCTGACCTACGAATTTCGGGCTCCGCTCCTTCCTTTTGCTATTCACTCCAACATTCCGGATATTTTGGTTGACACATTCATCATGAGGCTTTACCGTTGGGTCTGACACGCTGGGTATTACGACTTATTCTTGCCAACGCGCTTGTGTATCTTCTTCAACAAGCGCGGCCGCTCATTACCGACGAATTTAAATTCATCCCGGCTTTGATTCTTCTAAAGCCGTGGACGCTGGTTACCTATATGTTCCTCCACGGGGACTTCAGCCACATTCTCTTTAACATGCTTGGACTGCTGTTCTTCGGTCCACGCCTCGAGCTTGAACTGGGCGAGAGGAACTTCCTGCTTCTGTACTTTGTCAGTGGACTGATGGCGGGACTGCTTTCATTCGTTACCCCGTTCTCTGCCATCATCGGCGCTTCGGGCGCAGTCTATGGCGTGTTCATGGGATTTGCATATTACTGGCCGCGGGAGAATATCTATATCTGGGGAGTGCTGCCGGTGCAGGCGCGCTGGATGGTTGCGTTCATGACGTTCATGTCGCTCTTCGGCGGCTTCGGATTCACCATGGACAACATCGCCCACTTCGCCCATCTCGGTGGTTTCCTGGGAGGCTTTCTCTTCCTCAAATTCCTGGACCACAAAACGAAAGTCATTGACCAGATCGTCTCCGTCCTTCCTCCCCCCGATACGTCAAAGTGGAAAAGCATCAACCGCGAGAAGCTGCACGAAGTGAACCGGACAGAGCTTGACCGCATTCTGGATAAGATTAATGCAACAGGCGTTAACAGTTTGCTGCCGGGTGAGCGGGAATTTTTGGACAGGTTTAGTTCTGTGAATTAATCACATTGATCACGATGATGGCTCGGCTCTTACTTCTTACCATTCTCTTCGGCATTACGTCGCTCAGTCGGCAGCACGATATAGTAGGACGACGGGTAGTTGAAGGTGTTGTTTATGATGCAGAAACGTTAGAGCCTCTGGTTGGAGCGAACATTCAAGCAATTAGGACCTCCTGGGGTGCCGCTTCCGATAATAGAGGGATGTACTCATTTGCTGGAGCTTTGCCGGACACGGTATGGGTACGCGTCACCTATGTTGGCTATTCGCCAGCAACAGTTGCCGCAATATTTATTGGCGGTGGCTCCAAGGTTGTTCTCTCGATTGGTCTGACAAGTAATGCAACTCTTGAGATTCCCGGAGAATATTTAGTTGTACCGACCGATTGGGAAACCATACTGATGCAATACGATCATTACAGCTTTCGATTGCCTCCCGGGATTGTTAAGACGATGGGCCCAAGCTATGAAAGCGACAGCATGATTGTTCTCATGGCATCGCGAGGCCAGTACAACAAACGCATGAAGGAATACCGACGTTTCAGAACAGTAATAGGATGTAAACCTGCCCTCGTTCAGTCATACTATGATCCAACTCTTGATCGTGGGTTAATGCACTTCGTCGCAAGCGCAAGTTTCACCAACGAGGATTCAGACGGAGTCGTGGTGATCTACAAAAACCCCTCCCAGAAACCCATAGCGATGAAGATCTTATTCTCAATCCTATTTCTTCACTAGTTGCCTGAGATTGGAGTTTTATCTTCCACGATTGTTCTTGTTGTATCCGTCAAGCATGGTTTGTTCCCCCGCAAGTTTTTTCCTATCTTGTAGCCGTCCACTCGTTCTGCGTGGTCGCCAATCGTAGTTCATCCCAATCAAGGAGTGCTGTATGCAACGACGAATTGCGGGTCTGTATGTGTTGATCATTTCAATCATTATGGGAAGCACGGCAATGTCTGAATCGATATTCCCCTACAAGTACGAGAAGGAAACCCTCCCCAATGGCCTCACCGTCATCATGATTCCGATGGAAAGTCCGGGACTGGTGGCGTACTATTCCGTTGTGCGGACGGGGAGCCGCGATGAAGTGGAAGCGGGCAAGTCCGGCTTCGCACATTTCTTTGAGCACATGATGTTCCGTGGCACGAAGAAGTATCCCGGTCCTGTGTACGACAGCATCGTGACGAGCATCGGTGCGAAGGCGAATGCCTATACGACCGATGACTATACCGCCTACCATCTGAACTTTGCCAAGGAAGACCTGGAGAAAGTCATCGAGATCGAGAGTGATCGCTTTCAGAATCTTCATTACGAGAAGCCTGCGTTCCAAACGGAAGCCGGCGCAGTCTACGGTGAATACCGCAAGAGCATCACGAGTCCATTTTCATTATTGAATGAGAAAGTGCAGGATCTTGCATACGACGTGCACACCTACAAACACACGACCATCGGGTTTGAAGCAGACATTAAGGCGATGCCGGAACAGTATGACTACAGCCGGTCATTCTTTAATCGCTTTTATCGTCCCGAGAATGTCGTGCTCGTGATTGCGGGAGATATTAATCCCAAGGCAACTCTGAATCTTATCTCCAAATACTACAGTGAATGGCAAAGAGGCTATCAGATGCCAAGCATTGTCCCGGAGCCTCCGCAGAAAGGGGAGAGGACTGCCGAAGTAACGTATCCCGGCAAGACCCTGCCAATCATTGACATTGCATACAAGGGTGATGCGCTTGATCCGGACAACAAGAACTTTGTTGCAGCAATCCTGCTTGGCGATCTGGCGTTTGGTGAAAGCAGTGACCTGTACAAGAAGCTTATGATTCAGGAGCAGAAGGTGCAGAACCTTGGTTCCGGCATTCCCGTCAACCGGGATATGCCGTTGTTTGAAATCTTCTCGATGGTGAAGAAGATGGAGGATGTGAATTACGTCAGAGATGAAATCTACAAAACGCTGGAAGCATACAAGACAACTCCGGTTGACGAGAAAAAGCTGAACGCTCTGAAGAAGCGAAACAAATATAGCTTCCTGATGGACCTCGACACGCCGGACAAGGTTGCCGGCGGTCTTGCCCGGTTCGTAGCGCTGACAGGCGGTATTGAGATTGTCGAGAAGTTCTACACTGCATTGAACAACGTCAACCCCGATGATATCATGGCCGCGGCAAAAAAATACTTCGTTCCAGAGAGCCGTACCGTTGTTGTTTTGAAAGGAGCGCAATAATGAACTACCTGCGTATCTTGATTCTGTCCATGACCATGATAGCACCAACGCTGACATTCGGAGATGAAAACGTGCCCGATAATCTGATCCTTCTTCCTGTAAAAAATGATCCCACGGTTTCGTTACGGCTTTGGTTCAAAGTAGGCTCACAGGACGACCCCGCCGGAAAAGAGGGGCTTGCCAATATTACCGCCTCGATGCTGACGGACGCGGCAACGCAACAGAACAGCTACGAGCAGGTTCTGGACAAGCTGTATCCCCTTGCATCGAACTACAATGCCTCAAGCTCGACGGAGATGACGGTGATTTATGGACGTACACACAAAGACAACCTCAGCGACTTTTATCCACTTCTCACGGAGGCGATTCTCTCGCCTGCATTCAAACAGGAAGACCTCGACCGAATCAAGAGTCAGGTATTGAACTACCTTGAGAACCAGTTGCGGTATGCCAGCGATGAGGAACTCGGCAAGGCCATCCTGTATAATAATGTGTTTGCCGGAACGCCATACGGTCACATCGGTGCCGGACTGATTGAAAGCGTGAAGAACATCACGCTGGACGACGTAAAGAATTTCTACAAGTCCCACTACACGCGGGACAACGTTGCGATTGGGTTGGGTGGCGGTTATGATGGCGCTCTTGTGGATCAGATAAAAAAGGATCTGCAGAAACTCCCTGCCGGTATTGTAAAGCAGGTGCCCAAACCGAAGGCGAAACCCATCAAAGGGAAGAAGGTAACGATCGTGGAAAAGGATGCGGCTTCCACAGCGATCAGCATGGGCTTTCCGATCAATATTGTGCGTGGTTCAAAGGAATGGTACGCGCTTGCCATTGCCAACTCGTGGCTCGGGCAGCATCGCAACCAGAGCAGTCACCTGTACCTTGTGATTCGTGAAGAGCGAGGATTGAACTACGGCGACTACTCGTACATCGAAAACTTCCCGAACGCGGGAGCGAGGACGGTTCCCCCTCAAAACGTCTCACGTCGTCAGCAAATCCTTGAGATATGGATCAGGCCCGTACCGAACGAGGCGCGGCATTTTGCATTGCGTGCAGCCTTGCGCGAGTTCAAAAAGCTCGTGGACAACGGCATGACTGCGGACGATTTCAAGCTCACCAGCGCTTTCCTGAGAAACTTTGTTCTCCACTATGCACCGACAACAATGGAGCGGCTGGGCTACGCAATCGATGACAAGTTCTACGCGATCAAGGGAAGCCATTTGGAGAACTTCCGGAAGGCAATGAGCGAAGTGACGTTAAAGGATGTGAACGCGGCGATCAAAAAATACTGGCAATACAACAACATGCAGATTGCCATTATCACCAAGGATGCGCAGAGCTTCAAGGATGCGTTGGTGAACGACGCCCCGAGTCCGATTACCTACAAGACAACGAAACCCCAGCATGTTCTTGATGAGGACAAGGAGATCAGTGTGTTTCCATTGAAGATCAAGGCCGGTGATGTAACGATTGTCCCGGTTGCTGATTTGTTTTTGAAATAGCTGTAGAGGTTCAATAGAAATAACACCTCCTGTCCGGTCGGGCAGGAGGTGTCGTATCACGGGGGAGCCGACTTGTCCAGTGTTCTTCCCGGACTCAATCGACGATTTTTATATCGTCGATAATCTTCGCATTGACAACCTTCACGTTCGTTACAGTCATCAGGCCATTTTCAATCGTGTATTCAAGGGCCAAACGGTAGAGGGCGAAGTCCTTTATTAATGCGAAGTCATTACTTTCTGAAACGATACCCACCTCTTTTTCGCCCAACACCGACTTGAAGCTCTTTTCAGATGAGACAACCCAGGAATTCTCGTTACCGGATTGATTGATAGTTGCATTGAGATGTGTCGAAAGCGAAT
>JANNSJ010000020.1:0-21561 GCA_031402435.1 Bacteroidota bacterium
CGAACCGCTTGCCTCTCAAAAAGACAAATCATATATTTGCGCTGGGACGGGACATCTTTTCGCCCGCTTCATGCTGCCATGTAGCTGTTCTGATGTAGTATCTAACCCAACGCAAACCCACTCTACATAGTTCATCGTTTATTATGGCACCGCGGCTGATTGTTGCTCTCCTTCTCTTGCTTCAAACCCCGCTTCTCGCGCAATCTCTATCAAACGAAACGCGGCAAAAGATCCTTACCGCTCAGGACCTGCGGGATGTGAAGGCGTTGAATGTCCTCCTTCGCGATTCACGCCCTGCAACGAGGGCAAAGGCGGCATTCGCTGCAGGGTCTGTGCAGGATACCTCATTGATTGCCCGGCTCGCGTGGCTTCTCAATGACGAAGACTCGAACGTCCGCTGTGCATCTGCCTTTGCGTTGGGTCAGATGAACTTTGTCGTGGATAGTGTGCAACGGCGAGGTATATCCGCGGCGTTGATCAAGAGACTTGGACAAGAGAATAGGGAAGCTGTCCAGATTCGAATCGTTGAAGGGTTAGGCAAGACGGGTGATTCATTGAGCCTCGACGCGCTGATGAAGTATATGACAAAATCGGGATTAGGTGCGTCAAAGGGTGAAGCGGCCCTTTCCGTTGGTCGTTATGCGTACCGGGGCATCAAGAACCCTGCGGCTGCGAATTTTGCCGCAACAGTTCTTGCAGATGGAAAGAAGAGCGAGAAATGGAAAGCAGCGTATGCCATGTTCCGTATCGGGGAGAAAAGCCTGCTCGATCCGCATGCAAGAACATTGACTCATGCGGCATCAGACAAAGATCCGGATGTGCGGATGTATGTTGCCACGGCGTTGGGAAAAGCTCTCACGGCGCCAAACCTGGAGCCGCTCGTGTCTCTTGCAGGATCCGATCCTGACTGGCGCGTGCGCGTGAATGCTTTAAAGGCGCTTGCCGCATTTGATATGCCTGCATCCTCCAGTCTTGCGACTACGATTGTCATGGCATTCAACGATTCCAACGAACACATCTCCCTGGCAGCGCTATCTGCCGTTGGATCGAGGGATGCGAAGCAATTCGATGACAGTCATCCGATAATCGAAGCGTTGAAACGAATCGTTTCCAATGAATCAAGTCGGTACTCGTGGAGGCAGCAACGAGAGGCTGCGATCAGCATTGCAAAGTTGCGCGGTGAGAACTCTTACGAAATGCTGTTCGAGCAGGTGAATCGTGGCAGGCTGCTCAAGAACTCCTATGTTGAAGCGCTTGGCGTTATTCCAACAGAGTCGGCCTTGAGGGAAGTGATCGAGTATACCCGCCAAGATGATCCCCGGACACAGCGTTTGGCCATGGAATCCGCACTAAGTATTGCAAAGAACATTCATCTTTCTACTGCCATGTTGCGCAGTACAAAGACAGCGATTGGTAACGGCTTATCATCCAACGACGATGCAGTAATTACTGTTGCGGCAGGTGCTCTTGTCGAGTCATTATTTGTCGATTATTTTTCCGTATCAAATTTGCTCGGCGCCCTGCAGCGCCTAAAGTCCGCTGACAATGCCGAGGCCATGGGCGCAATCATACAATCTCTTGCAGTTCTCAAAGCAGATGGGGCTGTAGCAACCCTTACGGCACTGCTCAGGGATAAGGACCGGTCAGTCGCTCTTGAGGCTGCAACTGCACTTGAAAAGATCACCGGCTCGTCCTATAAACAATTGCTGCCACCGCAGGCAGGACCGGCATATACTGATTTTAATTGGACGCTGTTGGAATGGATAAGGAAGCATCCGACCGTTGAAGTCCGCACATCTCGCGGGACATTCACTCTCGCGCTCCTCACCGACGAGGCTCCATTCACGTGCATCAACTTTGCAACGCTGATCAGGAAAGGTTTCTTCAACGGATTGCCCTTCCATCGTGTGGTGCCTAACTTCGTGGTGCAAGGCGGCGATCCTCACGGCGATGGCTGGGGCGGACCCGGGTATGCCATCAGATCGGAATTCGGATACGAACACTACAAGCGGGGAACGGTCGGAGTGGCGAGTTCAGGAAAGGACACCGAAGGGAGTCAGTTCTTTGTTACGCACTCGAACCAACCGCATCTCGAGGGCCGGTACACAATCTTCGGCAGAGTGACTACTGGGATGGATGTTATTGATGCAATGCAGGTTGGGGATAGAATCGAGGTCATGAAGTTCTTGGGAAGTGTTACACCCCCGAAGAACTAGCCACCATTCTTTCCATTTCTGTACTCTTCGTATGTTTTTATATGAGCGGGGTCGATGTTGGAAAGTTTGATGTACACCGCTCGATCAGGGTACAGAAGGAATGTGTCTGCCAGCTCCATGTATTTTGAATCGAAAAACGCTTTGATCACGACATTGCGCGGATCGACGATTGTTTTCGTCCTAGCAATGACGTCGAGTGCTTTGAGGATGTTTGTCCATCCCCTTGCTTGGTAGAGTGAGTCAAGTCTGTGAAGTGAGTCAAGTTTATTTGATGGGCCAAGTTTTGTGAATGCCGCTATCACATTTGCGAGCGTTTCACGGAGGGAAAGTGTATCCAGCCCTGCAAAATGGTAGTGATATGAAGCGCTCCGCACCGCGGCAAATTTGTTGTCGTTCAGATCATCGCTGAATTGCGCTCTGCTATACCCGCTGCTCGAAGGCTGCCAGCCCTTTTGTCCGCTGGAACGTCCGAGGCTTGATATATCGGCGGCGCGCTGAAAGTATGGTGTACCTGAAAGCTTGTCGTACGTGTCATAATCATAGCCGATAATAACATACACGTAGAAATCCAGAACACTTGCCAGGTCATTGAAGGTGGACCTGTTATGGATGATCGAGCGGTTCCGAACATAGGCAAAC
Source organism: Bacteroidota bacterium (assembly GCA_031402435.1). Taxonomy (GTDB): domain Bacteria; phylum Bacteroidota; class Ignavibacteria; order UBA10030; family UBA6906; genus UBA11986. The sequence continues at coordinate 2,856 of JANNSJ010000020.1, forward strand.
TCCCACGTCTCATCGAAGATCCTCAGGACTGCGCTGGTTTTCTCCGACTTGTACAGGTTTCGCCTGCTTCCCACGAATACCTGTGCCGAGTAACGGTCCTCACCGACAACGCCTTTGATGAAAATATCAAAGTTGCATTTGATCTTGTCGTTCTGATTCCCATCATCGTTCCATGTGTAGTTGTTCAGGTATGTTTCGATGTCTGATTTGAAATCCTGCAACAGGTCTTTATTCGTCGTTGCAACGGCTTCGTAGTTCACTGTTACGGTTGCTTCAATTTGCTGGGCAATTGTGGTGCTGTGAGGGACGAGAAGTGTCGCAAGAAGAAGAACTGTCAGGATAACCGCTCGCTGAGACATGGAAAACCTCTCGCTATCTGAATATGGACATGATGGTTCGCATCAATATAAACCTTTTGTATCAGTCTATCAACAACACTCTACCATTTGCAGAAGGAGGAATGTCATGAAACATGCAGCGTTGGTGCTTCTTGTCCTTGCCTGTTGTGAGACCCGGGCGGCTTTCGAGCATCTTGCCCGTGGAGCTGGATTGATTGCCATGGGTGGCGCTTCGGTTGCGATGCTGGAAAACCCATGGGCAGCATGGTCCAATCCGGGCGGCCTGCCGACAGTAAACGAGCGCATGCTCTCCATGTATTATTCACCTCGGCCTTTCGGAATGAAAGAACTGGCGCACGGAGCGTTTTCGTATGTTGAGCCAACAACGATCGGGACGTTTGCAGCCTCGGGTTCGCGGTTCGGCTTTGACCTCTATCGCGAGATTGACCTTCAGCTTTCGTTTGGAACGAAAGTCAGTGATCTCTTCTCCGCGGGGACCAGCGTTCACTACTATCATGTGAGCATTGAACGATATGGTTCTGCGCAAACGTTTGGCGTTGATGTGGGAGTGCTTGCGCATCTCACCGACGAGATACGCTGGGGATTCACCGCCTTCAACGTGAATGCACCGAAGATCGGTAGTGCCAAGGAGAAACTCTCGCAAACGTTCGTCACTGGCGTCACGTATTCACCGATCCCAGAAGGCACGCTCGTTGCCGATCTTGAAAAGGATATCCGCTACCCCGCTGAGCTGCACGTTGGACTTCAGTATACTCTTCTTGATCTGGTCGCGGTACGCGCAGGTACAACGGGTGATCCATCCATGTTGAGTGCTGGACTCGGCATCCATTACTCCGTTGTTCAACTCGATTACGCGTTCACGAATCATGCCGAGCTTGGCGCGACGCATCAGGTATCTCTCTCACTCCAACTCGGAGACCTATGAGATGGTACGCATGTTCGTTGTCGCATTGCTGCTGATCTCCTGTCGGAGTTTCGGGCAACAACCGGACTCTCTTGACGTGGACTCGCTCGTAGTACCCATTGAGCATGAATCATCCGGGAGCGATAACCTCTTCGACCAATTCCTGACCGAGTCAGACGACCTTCAGCTATTGGATGATCTCGCATGGCGCAAGGATCATCCCTTCGATCTCAATACCATTTCAAAGGAAGAGCTTCAGTCGCTCCCCGGCATAACGCCTTTTGAAGCGGACAGGTTCATCGAGTTCAGATCAGGCGTCAGGAGATTCACTGCCGTCAGGCAACTGAGAGTCATTCAGGATGTCGGTGAAGATCTGTATGATAAGCTCTCGCCGTACGTGATCGTCATGAACGAAAGCAGGGAAGGAACCCTCCAGCTTCGTTCCCGTACAAGCCGGGATTTGCAGCCACGGCGCGGCACTCTCGACAGTACATTTATCGGCTCATCGTTCAAGTCGTACAACAGAGTCTCCATTGGAGCGGGCGACCTGCAAGCGGGAGCGTTATTTGAGAAGGACGGTGGTGAGCGCTTTTCGAATAGCTTCGTTTCGGGATATGCTGCCATCAACGACATTGGACCATTCTCGCGAGTCGTGGCTGGTGATTTCAATGTGGATGCCGGACAGGGACTGGTACTGTGGAGGGGTTCTGCGTTTGGCAAGGGAGGCGATGGTGTGAGCGCCGTGAAGAAATCCGGCACCGGGGCGCAGCCCTATCGCTCAACGGATGAATTCAATTTCTTCAGAGGCGTTGCTGCAAATGCATCGGTTGACTTCGAGGCGGGAAGGTTGGATGTTACGGCATTCTTCTCCCGGCGATTGCTGGATGCAAGCGCTGACACGATTGAAGGCGTTACGAGCTTCTACGAAGAAGGATTGTTCCGTACAACGAATGAGTTGCAAAAGCAACGAGCCGTGACCGAGCAACTTGCCGGTGGACGCGTGCAATTCACGAGCGTAGATGGATGGAGTGTTGGTTCAACGGCATACCGTTCAACATTCGACAAGCCCATTGCCTCGGATCGTATCTATGAATTTACGGGAAGCACACAGCAAGTATTCGGCGTGGATGCGGCAGTATCAATGGGAAGGGTCTCGGCGTTTGGTGAAGTGGCACGATCAGGAGACGGGGCGGTTGCGGGAATTGCAGGAACAATTCTGAATATCGGCAGGAAGTCCAACGTTGCGCTGGTGTACAGGGATTACGGCCCGGCGTTCAACAATTTCCACGCAAGCGGGTTCGGCGAACATTCAGATACGAAGAACGAACGGGGCTTCTACTTCGGACTGGATATCCAGGCGCTCCGGTGGCTGAAGTTTTCGGGATATGTCGATCAGTTCAGGTTCCCGTGGCGGACGTTCTCCAACCCTTTGCCGGCCACCGGACATGAGATTCTCGCACAGGCAGAGGCGGACGTTGCTCCGAAGGTCGATCTCGCTCTTCGCTTCACACACAAGTCCACGGAAGGCACCGAGTCCGAGATTGATCCGTTCGGAAGAGACACCCGCCCGATTATTGACCGGAGCCAGCAGAAATACCGGATGACCGTGAGCTACAAGGCCACGCCGCGAGTGACCGTGAAAGGCAGACTCGAATTCACGGGTGTGAACTATGACGTGTTGGGGAGGAAGGAACGTGGATACCTGTTGTTCCAGGATTTCCGGTACAGCGCTTCAAAGGCATTCTCGATTGAAGGGCGGCTCATCTTCTTCCATACGGATTCCTACGACTCACGGCTCTATGAATACGAGAACGATCTCCGCGGCGTGTTCTCCAACCCGGCATTGTACGGTATTGGCAGACGCTGGTACATGATGGTGCGATGCAATGTTGCAAACATTCTCACACTCTCGGCGAAGTACTCTGAAACGCAGAAGGAGGGAGTGACCAGCATGGGGTCGGGAGTCACGGAGATACTTGGAGACGTTGACAACCGGTTGGCGCTGCAGGTGGATGTTGGGCTGTAATTGCCCTCTGATTGCATTTGCTCTGCGGAATTGGTAAGCTTAAACCACAGCCGAAATAAACGCATTGCGACTATCGTGTCGAATCGGCTGGCTAAACGCAATGCGTACTTACAGTAGTTAGCCGCCATTGCTGGATAGTGCGCTTTGCTGCGAGCATCGTACAGATGTTATGCACTGATTATTCTCCGAATGCACTTGGTAGCTCAACGGCAACCAGTTGGCGGCATAAAAAGCCGACACGGCACGATCAGTCGTGTTAAGACTCGCTGCACATGCACAACGAATCACCCTGTTTAATGTCGGATTCCATTTCTTTGAGCAACGATAATCGTCCCGTCCAGAAAACATCGGATGGGCAATCAGCCACCATGATCTCAGCATCAATAATTCTTACTCTTAGTTTGTCAATCAACATACAGTCAAACCAATCCTGCGTGAATGGTAGGCCAGCATCCAACATGGAAGCAATGATGTCCAAATACTTTCCGTCCCCCCTCAGATAAAATTTGGCATACGCATCGCAACGGCGGCTAACAATCGTGTTTGTGTCACTCGTCATTTGGTAAAGTCCTTTCTGAATAGTTCTCGTTCAATGCCGTTGGCTGTCAATAAAGAGCGTTGGCAACGGCAATGCACAAACACTCTATACGTTAACTGCAATTGCCCTTTCACAATCATAAGGAGATCATCATGAAATACTCTAATCATTCCAGTTTTTGCTTGGTGCGCATTCGCAACCTGGTCGGGGCAATGACACTCAGTTTATGGATATTGCTTGGAGGAATAATCTCAGATGCATCTGCGCAGACTATGATCAACTATGGCGATCTCCTCCAAGGCTCCTTGGTGACTCCGAGTGAAATCGACTCTTTTACTTTCTCCGGATCTACCAACGATGTTATCACAATACGGATGGCCAGTAGCTGGCAAGGTGGCCCTCAAGTTGAATTGTACGACTCTGCAGGCGCACTGCTCATACGAGTCTCCGGCGGAGTGAGCATAACGCGCATTGATACCTTCCACCTGCCGTCAAGTGGAAGCTACTCGATCTTGGTGATGGATGACGACGGAGGTAGCACAGGCAACTACGTACTCTGTCTCCAACGGACTTTCAGCCCAGGGCAAGCTACCTCAATCAGTTACGGAGATATGCTTTCGGGTACGGTTATTATGGCAGCACAGATGAATGCCTATACCTTCTCCGGATCTACCAACGATGTTATCACAATACGGATGTTCAGTGAATGGACAGGTGGACCTCAGGTTGAATTGTACGATACAACCGGAGCACTGCTCAAGCGAGCCTCCGGCGGAGGGGGCGTAACACGCATTGATACCTTTCAACTGCTGACAAGTGGAAGCTACACGATCTTGGTGATGGATGACGACGGAGGCAGCACAGGCAACTACGTACTCTGTCTCCAACGGACTTTCAGCCCAGGGCAAGCCACCTCGATCAGTTACGGAGAGACGCTTCCGGATACGCTTTGGGCGGGAGGAGGACAGATGAATGCCTATACCTTCTCCGGATCTGCCGACGATGTTATCTTCATACGGATGTACAGTAGCTGGACGGGCGGACCTCAAGTTGAATTGTACGACACTACAGGCGCGCTGCTCAAGCGAGCCTCCGGCGGAGGGGGCGTAGCAAGCATTGATGCCATTCACCTGCCGACAAGTGGAAGCTACACGATCCTGGCGATGGACATCACAGGAGTTGGCACTGGCTTCTACACGCTATCGCTCGAGTTGGATACTACTGCAGCGGGCTTGGTAGCTTACTACCCTTTCAACGGCAATGCGAACGATGAAAGTGGCAACGGGAACAACGGGACCGTATATGGGGCCACACTCACATACGATCGGTTTGGCCAAAGCTCAAAAGCGTACTACTTCAACGGGGCGGGCGATTGGATCGAGGCTCCGGGTGATCAGATGCCTGCGACATCGCGGACTGTATCTGTGTGGTATGATTTTGACGGGGATGCATACCACCCCGTTCTTTTTGGGTACGGAGGAGGACCTTTCTGCGGGAGTTCATTCTTCCTTGGGGCCTGGACTGGCAATCCGACATATTACTTTGTCTCTCAACATTGTACGACTCCCTACCTGGCTGCATATTCCCCCCTCAATATGGTCGGAGGTTGGCACCATGTGGTAGTGACGTCTGACGCAGAAGGGTCAAAATTCTATCTTGACGGGGTACTGATATCTACGGATTCAACATTGTCCTTCTGGACAGCAACACCGGGCACCGATCTCGCCCTGGGGGTGGATGTCAGTTGGCAGGGTCAAGCTCCGTATGTCGATTCAAACGTTGGATGGATGAAAGGAATTTTGGATGACATCCGGATCTACAACTATGCACTGACAGATTCGGCCATCCAGGAACTCTACCATGAAGATGGCTACGCAGGAACCCAGTATGCATTCCAGAATTCCTGGAATCTAATATCGCTTCCACTGAAAGTTGGTGATGCAAAGAAGGCATCCCTGTTCCCCATGTCGACAAGCAACGCGTTCGCATTTGGCCCGTTAGGATATGTCACCAGAGATACATTACAGAATGGCTCTGGATATTGGCTGAAGTTTCCTTCGGCACAAAATGTTATAATCTCCGGCATTGTGAGGCCGAATGACACCGTGCATGTGGTTTCTGGCTGGAATATCGTCGGAACAATATCGAGCCCAGTAGATACATCTGCAGTGCAACAACTCCCTCCCGGGATTTTGTTGTCTCCGTTTTTTGAATATACTGGGAGTTATGTAGTTGCTGATACACTATGGCCAGCTAAAGGATATTGGATAAAGGCCGGAGGGTCGGGAAGCATCATCCTGTCAGCACCCGCCGCCCCACAAAGAGTTAGTATTCTCCCGAAACCAAAGTAGACTTCTCAGAGCCAGGATTCTCAATGCAAGACTTAAAAGCCCTGCCTTGTCTCCACAAATGGTCGCAAAGTGTGGGGCGCCGATCTTAGTAAAGTTCAACGGATGGTGATTTCTTCGAAGGGATCCTTTATAGAGACTAAGAAACTTTTTCTACTCAGATAACGGGCAACTGCAACTAACAAATGCAACAGCGCCACTCACATCTTCTGGTAGGCTGTGTTGAAGCAGCGTTTGCGTTATGAATTGAGTTCGTTCAACGCCACACACATTTCTTGCCAGAAAAACAAAAGCATAGAGTGTGGCGTTGCGCTGTTGCTAAACGTTATGCGTAAGTCCTCATCCATGAATTAAGATGAAACAAGAATCCATCGACATATACTTCTCCGACTTCTTTGGAATATCTGAGAAGAAGGTAGAACGATACGGTGCCTTCAACGTCTCCCTCGTTACAGATCTGCCACTTTTCATCGACCCGTTCTTGCTCTTCAACAGCAGAAAGCGAACATACAAGGCTCTCCATGCAGACATGATTCGGTACCTTCGTTTCCTACAAGAGAAATCAACTGAGACAAATGTCTCAGACGGACTCCTGAAATCTTGGTACTACTTTGGCGAAGTGAAGCAAACTTGGCTGGGTTTTTGCGGGAGCGGCAACAGCGGAAGGGGTTTAGGAAAGGAGTTTGCTTCTGCATTGAATGCCAACCTGCAACAAATCTTCTCTGACTTTGGGCGTGAGCGCATCACGAAGGGGAGCCATTTGGAGAAGTTGTGTTTGATTAAGAACGGCGTCGGGCGTGATACCATTAGTGACTTCACCACTAATCTCATCAAGGAGTTCCTACTCGATTATACCCAGAAGTTTGCGCTAAGATACCTAAAGGATCACCAACGACGAAAGGTAGCCGTCGAGAAAGTCAGGTTCAACTATCGGACGCAGAGTTGGCAACCACGAACGTATCAATTGCCTTTTGCCAATGGAGAGTACGTGTTGTTGACGCCGAGAGACGTCCTTACAAAGGATGACACGTGGATAAACAAGACCGATCTCGTTCGAGATTTCGACGACATTCCAGCTGCCATTCCGAACGAGCAACTAAGAGCACAGATCAATAACTACTTCTTGGCTTTGTTGCCGAGGAAAGCCAAGCAAAAGGATGTTGATCACGCTGTTCGACAAGTCGCCCTTAAGTACCCAGAGATCATCGACTACTACATAAAGTACAAAGAACTTAATGGCGGGAAGGCGGTTGACCGGAGCTTGACGCATGTTCAGGAATCCAAAGAGCTATATGTACATCAGTTCGGGCAGCTGATTCGCCTACTACGTGACCATACTCAATTCTATTCCCTGCTTGGCTTCACTTCTGAAGAGGCGCACAAGCGTTTGCTCTTCTTTAAGGATGTTATCGAAAACAAAGGTGGGCATCGGCTGTTTTATAGGGGAGGAAGACCAATTCGAAGCGAAGAGGATCTCCAGATACTCTACCGACTCACGTGGTTTGCTTCCCCGTCTGATGTCAGCAGAGAGGTCAATGATGGACGAGGTCCCGCTGATTTCAAGATTTCTCGTGGCAGCAAAGACAAGACCCTTGTCGAAATGAAATTGGCGTCGAATTCACAGCTCAAACGCAATCTGAAGAAACAGGCCGAAATATATCAGAGGGCTAGCGATGCTTCTACAGCTTACAAAGTGATAGTGTTCTTCTCTGCCTCAGAAGAAAAGCGAGTGATGAAGATTCTCAAGCAGCTCAAACTCACATCGGATAATCATATCGTTATGATCGATGCTAGAAGCGACAACAAACCGTCGGGCTCCAAGGCCTGACCAACAATAAAGGATGCCTGCGCATAACAGCGCCAACTACGATACTCACAGCATTTGGTAAGGCATTAAAAGCGAAAGTGTCGACGGTGCGTAGTTGGCGCACACGTTAGGCGTCATGCGACGAACACGAAAACAAAATGAAAATACTGCAACGCATTCATCCCATGTTATTAGTCGTCATCAGCATGATCAGCGTGCAATGGGGCGCTGCACTCGCGAAATCCCTGTTTGCCGAATTCGGTGCAATCACGGTCGTGTTCTGGCGCGTTGCGCTTGCTGCGATCATGCTGCTGATTATCGTGCGTCCGGTGCTGCGCGCATTAAGTCGCGAGCAATGGCAGACCAGCATAATCTTTGGCATCGCGCTGGTCAGCATGAATGTCGCGTATTATTTGTCTTTGCAACGCTTGCCGCTCGGCTTGTGCGTGACCATCGAATTTATTGGACCGTTAGCCGTGGCGGTTTGGCACAGTCATCGTGCGCTCGATTTTGTCTGGGTAGCACTTGCTGCACTCGGTATTGTGCTGCTTAATCCGTTTAGCGGTCATGTCGATGCGATCGGATTTGTACTCGCGTTAATTGCCGGTGCTTGCTGGGGACTGTACATTATCCTTGGCGAGAAACTGGGTAGTGCGACGCCGGGCGCACTCGGTGTAACCATAGCGATGAGTGTAGGCAGTTTGCTATTGGTGCCGGTGAAAATTATTGATGCGCCGCAGTGGTTGAATATCCTGCCAGCTCTACCGTTTGCCGCTGCGGTCGCGCTACTCTCTTCCGTTATTCCATACAGTTTTGAAATCGAAGCTTTGCGGCGTATGCCGACCAAAGTATTCGGCATTTTGATGAGCATGGAGCCGGCCTATGCAGCGGTCATAGGTTTTCTGGTGCTCGGTGAGCGCTTGACGCTCTGGCAATGCATTGCAATAGGCGCCGTCATGACGGCCAGTTTCGGAGTGGCGCGCGGTGCTACCAGCGTGCCAATGAATGCTTAATCGCGAAGCACGTTATGAGCGAGTCGTTCTTTCGATATACAAGCCTGGCACTTCTTGGACTACTCTTGAGTCCGCTCTCGCCATTGTTCTCCCAACCACCTGGCCAGCCAAATCCGATTCTCCTCTTTGATCAGCAATGCGACACTTAGGACAGGATTTATGAGAAGGAAAAAGAGTATGTTTCAAGTATTCCCTGAACCTCAACTCCATCCGAAAGAAGTCATAGTAGAATGAAGACAATGCGCTTTGCCCGCTTCCTTGTTGCAATCGTGTTGTGTGTATTGCTAAGGCCCCCAGCCGCCCTCTCCGAAGATGCCTACTTCCTTAATCCCGGTTTCAAATTCGGGCACACATTCGGTGATAATGCCGGCTTCACGATAGGACTCGAAGTCAGCTACACGAAGCTCGCAACCCGGGAAAAAGGTGGAATCTATGGTGTAGTCGCGTCAATGGACTATTGCCGCAACGCCAACAGGTTTAAATTCCATCTGGGTGGAGAGTATCTCGTTGTAGATGTCGGTCCGACACTAATTCTCGAGGGCGAGTCAGCGGATGTCGGAATCGGCGTGACTCCTTATTTTGGCCTTCTTCTGATTCCATACTACAGCCATACGTTTCGTTTCGAGAAGAATGGCCTGAATGAGATGGGAATGTTTCTGAAATTTCCAATTCTTGTGAAGGGAAGGTACAGTCTTGGTGGATGATTTTTATCCACGAAGGACACGCCTGCGTGCCGAAAACGCACTCCGTCGTGCAGGCACGAAGGAGCACGAATTGAAAAAGAAAAGCGACAAGGTCAAACAGAACAGCATCACAGTTCCTAATGTAGGGTTAATATGAAAAAATATTTCTTGCTTGGTATCCTGTTGTTGTCGATTCCGGTGAGCGCGCAAGTAACCAGGATCGATCATTTCTTTGCCGGCTCACAAAAGGCAGAGTCATTGTTCACATTCTTCAAGAACGATCTGAAGTTGCCTGTAGCATGGAAATACCAGTCCTGGGGTGACTTTGCAAGTGGCGCTGTTTGGCTGGGCAATGTTGCCTTTGAATTTGTTACGTATGATGGCGTGACCAAAACAGCTTTCGAGGGTATAGCATTGGAGCCACGCCAATCAGTGGAGGAATTCATGGTGCAACTGGATCAGGCCCAGGTATTGCATGATACCATTCAGCCCAACACATTTACCATGAAGAACGGTAAAGTGGTTGGCTGGTCAAATTTAGGTTTGAGGAATCTGTTGCCTGATACTATTGGATTTTTCATTTGTGACTACAAAAACAGGGAAGAGATTGCGGCGAGCAGCAAAAAGGCATCCGACTCGCTTGCCAATCGTCATGGCGGTCCGTTGGGAGTTGTTCTTCTGAAGGAAATAGTTGTCAGCTCCAACAATGTCTCACGACATATAACTGAACTGGCAAAATTGCCGGGAATAAAAAAGCAGAACGATACGCTGTTTGGTTTTCAAGATGGGGCGTCGTTGAGATTGCAAACGTCAGACACGGAGGGAGTAGAAAAGATTGTCATCAAGGTACATTCTCTTGCCATGGCCAAACAATATTTGAAGTCACACAACCTTCTGGGAACATCATCCGGGCATGGCGTTGTTCTTGATTCGAAGGCAATAGATGGCTTGCTGGTTGAACTGGTGGAAAACTAGTGAGCTGGTGAAGTCCGTCTCGAGTCATTGCGAGCCTCGCTCTTTGAGGCGAAGCAATCTGAACCATTGATTCCGATAGGAAGATTGAGATTGCTTCGTCGCTTCGCTCCTCGCAAAGACTCCAGTCTACAAGTCCGAATGCATTCACAATTCCTCAAAAGAATAACATAGGCTCTTATGAAAAAGTACATCTTGATTTGTGTTCAGCTTTTCTCGATCTCAGTCAACGCACAAATAACCAGAGTCGAACATATTTTCGCCGGTTCACCGAAGGCAGAGGAACTGTTCAACTTTTTTAGGAAAGAACTGGGGTTGCCAGCAATTTGGAATTTCCAGAACTGGGGTGATTTTGCAAGCGGCGGTGTTACGCTTGGCAATGTGGTCCTTGAAATTGGCACACGTGATGGTGCGACCAGAACGACATTTGAACGTATAGCGTTGGAACCACGCCAACCTGCGGAAGAATTCATCTTGCAACTTGACCGGGCCGAGGTGTTGCATGATACTCTTGAACGCCACACCGACAACGATACCGTGCCGGTCTGGTCAGCCATAACCTTGAGGGGACTGTTGCCTGGGCAGGTGGGACTTTCTGTTTATGACTTCAAAAGTAGAGAAGACGTTTCCTCGACCAGGAAAAAGGCGTCGGATTTGCTTGGAACTCGGAAGGGTGGACCCTTGGGAGTTGTTCTTCTCAAGGAAATAGTTCTTGGCGCCAGGAATATTTCAACATACACAAAAGCGCTGACAAAACTGCCGGGAATAAAAAAACAAGGTGATGCCCTCTTTGGTTTTCAAGAAGGGCCGTCGTTACGACTACAAGGGTCAAAAACGGAGGGGATAGAAAAGATAGTCGTTAAGGTACGTTCTCTTGCGGAGGCTGAAACATACTTGACATCACTTAACCTTCTCGGAAAGTCTTCGGCGAAGAGTATTATTATTGATCCACAAGCACTGGATGGCCTGGTGGTGGAGCTGGTTGAAAAATAGGCAGGATCCACCTTCGAGTCATTGCGATCCCGACGACCTGTCCGCCATTTTCTTGGCGGAAGTCGGGAGAAGCAATCTGAACTGTGGGATTTCAGTAGGAAGAACGAGATTGCTTCGTCGCGGAGCTTACCCCGCTATAAGCGGGCTCCTCGCAAAGACCGGGAATCACCTCCGGTTCATAACATACGCGTACACCCCAAACGCCCGCACTGCCTGCGACTGTGCGTGCACTGTGCCAACCTCATCCACTCCGTAGCCGTCCTCTCCGCCAAGAGGGTTCCATCCATTGCGGATAGCGTTGTCTGACTGTCGGTGCAGCGTGACTGTTGCCCTGCCGTAGTGATTTGTCCAAACGTGTTCCAGCATCTTGCCGACCTTATCGGGAATGTCGGCCAACTCCTTGGGCGCAATCTCGTATGCGTCCATCAGGTAGTGGACGAAGTTGCCGTTGCCATCCATGTGAACCTGAAAAAAATCTGTTGGGTCAATCCATCCGTTGGCCGGATCCATGATGCGCTTCACCGTGGCGACCAGGACTCCTGTGCGAAGTGGGTTTCATAGCCTTAAAAGCATTTGTTGTAGCCACTTTCATCCCCACCTCTTATCACGACTTGCGGGACCTTTATTCTCCTGCCTGAATCCCGCGTTCGCGTGATTGTTGTTGACAGCGTTGCAGCGTAGATTGATTTGCAGTGGGGAGCAAGAAACCTCCTGGTCACTGACAGAAAAACTCGTTGCCAGCAAGATAGATTTGAGTGTATTTAGAAGGGTCAAATCAACTTATTCCGAATAATCCAATAAGGAGATTCACCATGCGAAACACAATACTACTTCTCTTGCTCCTCGTTGCTTTGTCGCCAGGGAACCTCTTCGCCCAGATACCAAGGAATATTTCATATCAGGGAGTGCTGACTGATGACGCAGGTGTCCCGAGACCGAACGGTCGCTATTTTTTTTCCTTCAAGCTGTATGATGTGAGCTCCGGCGGAGCGGCGATCTGGACACAGGCAGAGAGCCTTCAAGTGGATAGAGGTCTCTTCATCACAACGTTTGGAACAACACCCTTTGGCCCGACAGTCTTGTTCGACAGACAGTACTGGTTGGGCATTCAAGTCGGCGTCACCGCGGAACTTGCCCCTCGGGTCAGACTCTCGGCAGTTGGTTACAGTATTAATTCGATAGGTGCGGACACCGCAAGAATTGCGGGGACGATACCAAACAACAGCGTCACGAGTGCAAAGATCGCAGACGGCACGATCCAGTTTGCCGATGTGGCACAGAATAGCGCAGCCACCGGACAGGTGATGAAGTGGACCGGCACAGCGTGGGCGGCGAGAAATGACTCCGCTGGTGCTGGGGGAAGCGGCAGCCAGTGGACAACCGTCGGCCCTGATATTTATTACGACGGTGGTGCTGTTGGTATTGGTGCAGTAACACCTCCGGCTTATAAACTCGATGTATTGCACGGCGGCTCAACAGGTATCCGCAGCCGTTCTTCTGGAAGTTTTTCAGTAGTGGATATCGATGCAGCAAGCGGTGATGCTGCTTTGCGTTTTGCTAAAGCAGGTGTTAATCAGTGGAATATCCGCAACCGTCCTGCTGATGATTATCTTGAAATATTTGAATTGGGTGGTGGCGGAAGCCGTATGGTTATCCAGGATGCTACGGGTAACGTAGGTATCGGTGAAACCACTGCCCCATCGTATAAACTGGATGTGCTACACGGTGGTGCGACCGGTATCCGCAGCCGTTCCAGCAACAGCTTCTCAGTGGTGGATATTGACGCTCAGAGCGGTGACGCAGCCCTACGTTTTCAGAAAGCGGGCGTGAACCAGTGGAATATCCGTAACCGTCCGGCTGATGATTACTTGGAAATATTCGAACAGGGCGCCGGAAGTCGTATGGTTATACAAGATGCCACCGGTAACGTAGGTATCGGTGCAACAGTGGCCCCTTCCTATAAATTAGATGTTGAGCATGGTGGTTCAACAGGTATCCGCAGCAAGTCAACTGGTTCTTTCTCTGTCGTTGACATTGATGCAGCAAGTGGTGATGCCGCTTTGCGTTTCCAGAGGGCCGGAGTTAACCAGTGGAATACACGCAACCGCCCTGCTGATGATTATTATGAAATCTTCGAATTAGGTGGTGGCGGTAGTCGCTTTGTTATCCAGGATGCAACCGGGTACGTTGGTATAAATACAACTGTTCCCGGTTCCAGGCTGGATGTTACTGCAGCAACGGAAACCGCAGTTAACGCAACTTCAGCTATTCCGAGTACCGGCATTGGAACTATCAATGCAACAAACACAGCAGGTCCAACAGCGGCTTTGGCAACATCGAATAATGGTGTTTATGCACGCAGTGTTGCGACCAATGGAGCAGCAATTTTCGGAAACAATGACGGCAGCAACACTGTAGGCTATGCAGGATATTTTTCAGGTCGGGTGAACGTTACCGGAACACTTTCAAAAGGCGGCGGTGCTTTTAAAATTGACCACCCTTTGGATCCGGAAAACAAATACCTGTATCATAGCTTCGTGGAAAGCCCTGATATGATGAACATCTACAACGGCAACATCGTAACGGATGGTTCTGGAAAGGCTGTCGTCACATTGCCGGATTACTTTGAATCGCTGAACATGGAATTCCGTTATCAGTTGACAGTCATTGGTACCTTTGCACAGGCAATCATCTCAAGAAAAGTGCAAAATAATCAGTTTGAGATCGCAACCAACCAGCCCAATATTGAAGTAAGCTGGATGGTAACAGGTGTCCGTCATGATGCCTATGCGAATATGAACCGCATACCGAATGCTGTGGAAAAAGAATCGGCTAACAGAGGCAAGTACCTGCATCCGGCAGCATTCAATCTGCCTGCTTCGCTAGGCATAGCGTACGATGGGCAAGCAGACAGAGCAAGCTCGCCAACTCAAACAGTTCCAGTTGCACAAAAGCCTCAGGATGCTGCAAGCCAATCAGGCGGCAGTCTCGACCCGGTCCCGGCTACAAGGGCTTTCAATGGGCCAATTGATAACACCGGCAGTGTTGCGTCAGTCCCGCCAACAAAAGCCGTGACCAAGCCAGTTGACAACACCGGCAGTGTTGTTGATACTCCTGCAAAAAAACGCTAGAGCCATTGACAACTCACAAATAAGGTGACGTCATGAATTCAATAGTTTATTTTAGGAATGTACGACGAGTGATTTCATTTCAACTGCTTTGCCTGGCGGTTGCAGCGAATTGTTCTTTTTCTCAGAACAAGGTCGCCTGGTCATCATTCAACATGGGCTTTGCAAAATCTCAAACCCCTGGAACAGTCGTGAAGTCTGTTGCGGGACAGAACTTTGTAGGAGTATCCCTTCAACCCGGTACACACGTCATCAGTGGTTTCCTTGCTGATACGCTGCTTCGGGCTCTTCCCGTGGCTGTGCCCGAACAGGAAGGAATCCCTTTGACATATTCGCTTGAACAGAACTATCCAAACCCATTCAACCCATCAACCATTATAACATTCCAGATGCCGACGGTTGGTTTCGCTTCTCTCAAAGTGTACGACATACTTGGGCGAGAAGTGGCAACCCTGGTAAACGAAACAAAACAGCCTGGGAAGTATACCGTGCAGTGGGATGCGGGGAGTGTTGCAAACGGTATGTACTTCTACCGGGTTTTGGTGCAGGGCGGGGAAAAGAGCTTTGTGGATGTGAAGAAGATGGTGCTTCTCAAGTAACGAGAAGGAGCGGTTGCATTCTGCTAATGGATCCCATCCCGTAGCTGTTCGGGATGGGATCTGTTTTTGCGTTGCGAAACATTTCCCCAAAGGAAATTTCAACAGTTGATCTAGGTTTGCCTCGTTTGCAGGACTCTGGGAATTACGGGACGCAACAACAATTGTTATTTTCGTTTCACGAAATACGCGTACACCCCAAACGCCCTCACCGCTTGCGACTGCGCATGTACCGTACCGACCTCATCCACGCCGTAACCATCTTCTCCGCCCAACGGATTCCATCCGTTGCGAATAGCATTGTCTGACTGGCGGCGCAGCGTGACCGTTGCCCTGCCGTAATGGTTTGTCCAAACGTGTTCCAACATCTTGCCGACCTTATCCGGAATGTCAGCCAACTCCTTCGGTGCAATCTCGTACGCGTCCATCAGGTAGTGGACGAAGTTGCCGTTGCCATCCATGTGAATCTGGAAAAAATCCGTCGGGTCAACCCATCCGTTTGCGGGATCCATGATGCGCTTCGCTGTAGCGACCACGATCGCTTTGTACTTTGGATCCTTGGTCATCCGGAACATCGCCGCTCCGATGGTGCAATACTCTGAGCCATTCCACGGTAGCTCCTTGCCGAACGCCGCACGTCCTGCCTTGCCCTCCCATTTTCCTTTTCCCTTGTACAATGTCTTCTCGATTCCGGGAATGGTCTTGTCTCCCTTCCACACAAGAAGAGCATCGTCCTGGAATCTTCTGTCACCGGTAGCCTCGAACAACATGCAGGCGAGCGTGACCATCTGATTCATGTTGCTGTTCGTGAAGATGCGTTCATTCACTGCTGCACGGGGAGGCCAGTTGTACCAGGTCCAGTATCCTTCATGATGTGAAAGCCGGCCTTCATTGCGAGCTTCGATGTAACGTTGCTCGGCATCCTTGACGAGCGCCGCATTCGTTCTGCCTGTGAAGCGCCACCAGTACAACTCGGCAAGTCCAACCCATGCACGATCATCCACCCACGTGCCGACACACATCTGCCTCATGTCATGCTCAATGAGATGAAATTGCATCAACGATGAGTCAAGTGTTGTGGCAAAGAGATACGCATCGCCGATGGCGCCGTTCGCACCTTCCCAGCATGGTGTGTACACGTTATGGAAGCGCTCGTCGATTGCGTACGCGCGTTGCAGCCATTTCTCGGTAGGCCGATAGGTTGAACGTTGACTCACCGGCGTTGCACGGACTATGGGGATTTCCTTGCGATGTCCTTTTCCTTCCTTCATGCCAAAGAAGAGAGCCACGCCGACCAGTACAATGGCACTACCCACAATGAAAGCACTCCTCGAAGATATCCCTTTTGGACTGGTTGCCTGCCGGTGTTTGTCTCGATGATCCGATTTTCGTCGATGGCTCATGGGGTTCGCTGTGGATTGGTTCGATTGGGATGGCAGAATGTTAGCACATATTGGACAGAAATCAAGAGCAAACAATTCTTCTGCTGTGTTGTGCTTGTCAAGTTCGCCGGCACCATCTGGCATCCATGTCACGTAAATCTCCTTGACATTACACTCCGTTTTAAGTAACCTTGCCGTGCAATTCTACTCAGGAAAGTACACACCATCCTTCTTTTGCCTGAGTTTCTGATCTTCGTTTGACGGGTATTGTGAGTCCGGACTGTTTGTACAAACATCTATCCAACATAATTCCATCACCATTTCTCGGAGGTAGTATGAGGAACCACGCGGTTTCAAGAGCCATCATTGCTCTTTCAGTAATGCTGTTTCTCTTCACGGGGTGTGCGAAGAAGAAAGTCGATGACGGAAAGATTCCCATCACCACAACATCAGAGGAAGCGAAGAAGGAGTTCTTGACTGGTAGAGATCTCATCGACAAGCTTCGTCTTCAAAACTCCATCCAACATCTGGAGAATGCTGTTGCCAAGGACCCGAACTTTGCCATTGCATACTTTCAGCTTGCACAGGCCGCGCCAACAGCGAAGGGCTTTTTTGAAAATATGAAGCATGCAGTCGCCCATTCGGACAAAGCATCGGAAGGCGAGCGATTGCTGATCATGGGATTCCAGGCGGGGGTGGATGCGGATCAGCCCAAACAAAAGGAGATGTATGAGAAACTTGTGGCGGCGTATCCAAAGGATGAGCGTGCGCATTTTGTGCTCGGCGGTTACTACGCCGGCCTGCAGGATAATGCAAAAGCAGTGGAACATTACACCCACAGCACAATGATCGATTCGAACTTCTCCCCGGTGTATAACTCACTTGGCTACGCGTACCGCGCAATGGAGAGGTATGATGATGCCGAAAAGGCATTCAAGAAGTACACGGAACTCATTCCCGGCGACCCGAACCCGCCCGATTCATACGCCGAGTTGTTGATGAAGATGGGGAGGTTCGATGAGTCGATTGCCATGTACAATAAAGCGCTGGCCATTGATCCGAACTTTGTCAGCTCACACGTGGGAGTAGCCACTGATTTTATGCTTCTCGGAAAACATGATGAAGCCGCAGCACAGCTGCAGAAGCTGTATGACATGGCGCGTGATGATGGTGAGCGACGTACAGCGCTGTTTGTCATGACAGTCTTGAATATTGATGATGGAAAGATGGAACAAGCGTTGATGGAAATTGACAAGGAATATGGTGTGGCAGAGAAGGTGAATGATAAGGCGAATATGTCCGCCGACCTTGCCCTGAAAGCCAACATCCTCCGTGAGATGGGGAAGTATGATGACGCGATGGCAACATTTGAACAATCACTCAAGCTGAGTGACGAATCCGACGTGTCCCAGGCGGTCAAGGATAACGCCAGACTTGCGCACCACTTCAATGTTGCAACTGTTGCAATCAAGAAGAAGGACTTGAAGCTTGCAAAGACCGAGGCGGAAGAATTCAGAAAGGGAGCGGAGGCGATTCGGAATACATTCCAGATCAGGCAGGCCCACGAATTGGCCGGATCGATTGCACTCGAAGAAAAGAACTATGACGCAGCAATTACAGAATTGCAGCAAGCGAATCAATTGAATCCGTATAATCTCTACAGGCTCTCGCTTGCGTATTGGGGAAAGAAGGATGCAGAGAAGGCAAAAGAGTTCTGCCTGAAGGCAGCACATGACAATACACTGCCCGCGGCAAATTATGCCTTCATCAGGATGAAGGCAGCGAAGATGGCAGCAACGATGTAACCTCTCCAGCAATTTCCATCGTAGGGGCGGCCCGGCGGGGGGCCCCAACGAAGGTTCTCTACGGTTGTTTACCACTCTCGATTTACGTACTTTTTTACAACAGTTGGGAGTTAGGTTTTGTAGTATCGTGTCGGCGTTTGCAAGTTCGGGGG
>JANNSJ010000021.1:0-13652 GCA_031402435.1 Bacteroidota bacterium
CAAAGAGTTTACTTTCGCCAGATGGTTTGCTATCGATTTGGACGCCAAATGCTTCTTTTGTAAACAGGGAGCCGCAGCCGGTTGTGTTCAGAGTCGACCTTGAGCATATGCAATACCTGACATCCAAGGCTTGTCACTACATTGCAGACTCGTTGAACATGACCATTGTATACCTTAACGCTCATGGCTTCCCGAAACTGGAAAGTATACAACGGATGTCGGAGGGAAAGGGTGGAACTGGAAAACAGATGCTCAGGAGTCTGGTCAGGTCATTCCCCGGCTTTGTACAAGTCAATACACTCCGCAAAAGGTTCGCGCAGAGGAACGCTCAATCCGGAGACTATCATTTGTTTTGTGTACTGAAAAATAGGGTCTCGACGCGCGGCCCTGTAGACGGCCTGGCGATTGATTCTCACTCTTCGATTCGCTACACTGTAGCCAAATAATAGTGTTGATAGCGACTCGAATTCCTCAATGCATCTCCAGTTCCAAGGCGCAGCGCGGACCGTTACCGGCTCCATGCACATGCTCACTGTTGGAGGACGTACCATCCTCCTCGACTGCGGTATCTACCATGGCAGGCGCGAAGAAGCTCGTGATCGCAACAGCCACTTCCCCTTCGACCCCTCTACAATTTCTGCAGTTGTCCTCTCGCACGCACACATCGACCACAGTGGTAACCTACCGGGGCTGGTGAAGCAGGGATTTCACGGTCCAATCTATTGCACAAAAGCAACAAAGAGCCTCTGCGAGGTGATGCTAAAAGACAGTGCGTTCATCCAGGAAAAGGATGCCGATTTCATCAATAACAAGAACAGGAAAAAGCACCTCCCTCTGATCCAGCCGCTTTACAGAGGAGAAGATGTGGACAACACCGTCCCTCTCTTTCAAGGAATCGAGTATGGAACGCGTTTTCAGGTAACTGACGGAATTGAATGCAGATTCGAAGACGCCGGGCACATTCTCGGCTCTGCCTCTGTATCCCTTACCCTGAAAGAAAACTCAATCGCCAGGACGCTGGCATTCACCGGGGATCTTGGCAGACCGCACCTTCCAATCCTGCGCGACCCGGTGTTCATCGGTGACGCCGATTATCTGATTTCAGAAAGCACCTACGGTGGACGGCTCCACCAGCCGGTTGCTGAAATGGGGAACCAGCTTCTCGAACCGATCCTCAGAGCCTGTCAACGCAAGGGTAAAATCGTCATCCCGGCGTTCAGCGTCGGACGTACACAAGAGATCGTGTATGTATTGCACAGGTTGCACGTGGAAGGCAAGATTGATCGGCTTCCTGTGTTTGTGGATAGCCCGCTCTCGGTCAATGTCACGGACGTTTTCAAGAAACACCCGGAGTGTTTCGACAAAGAGACGCTGGACATTCTCTCTTCACCAAACGACAACGACCCATTCGGGTTTGCACAACTGCGATACGTCCGCACCGTTGATGAGTCAAAGGCATTGAACGACCGAGAAGGACCGTTCGTTGTCATTGCTGCGTCAGGAATGTGTGAAGCGGGTCGTATCGTTCACCATCTTGCGAACAGCGTTGAAGAGCCAAAAAATTTGATCCTGATCGTCGGCTACCAAGCCGAGCACACGCTTGGCAAGAGATTGGTAATGAAGGAGCCTGTTGTGAACATCCTTGGTGAACCGCATCCGCTCAAAGCCGAAGTGGTTGTCCTGAATTCTTTCAGCGGCCATGCGGATAGGAACGAGCTGCTTGCGTATGCACAATTGTTCGATCGGAAACGAATGCAACAGGTGTTCCTTGTTCACGGCGATGCCGACCAGGCAGAGAAACTAGGTGGCGGATTGCACGAATCGGGCTTTAGCAACGTGGCTATACCTTCGCGCGGCGACAGAGTGAACCTTTCATAGCTGCGGGCACGAGAATGAAGCCGATCGACCTGATGTGCCTCTTGACGCTCGTTTTGACGGCACAATTGCATGCCCAGTCTCCTGTCTCCACGGAACCCGGCCCGGAAGATTCCACCGGCACGACTCGAGTCAATTCGGCCAGCATAAGCTTAAACCGCAATCTCAATACCTTCAACTGGGTCGGACGGGCGCGCATTGACACCACCATGCTGGGCACCAAGGTGACGGTGAATCAACAATATTCCTCCAATCTCATCCTCCTCGACGGTACTTCATCGTCGCGCCAACTCCAGAGCAACCAGCAGAATATTTCCCTACTCCTGGGCCGTCATCTTACACGCGACTTGACATCCCAACTCCAGTGGGCCTCGCTTGTGTATTCCGATAACAAATCAGTTGGACTGGGAAATGCGGAGTTCCATTCCCTGCTTGGTGGCATCGAGTATGTTCCATTGGATATTCTTTCTCTTACCCCCCTTGTAGGGTACCGATGGGAGGATCAAGTGGGAATACGTGACAAAGGTCTAAGCTACACGATGGCAGCTCGTACCAATAATGTTGACGTGGATGGATATCAGATTACCGGCGCAGCACAGTTTCACGAGGATCGCCTTAACCCGCGTGTGCTCCACCGACACTTCGCCCGTCTTGGTGCACAGAAGCTCTTTTCCGGCAATACTCGCGATAGCATTGAAATCGGATACAGCAGAAATCGCCGTGAGTTTTATGATGCCACTGCTGGAAACATCGAGAGTCGCATCGAGGATGTCATCTCCTTTTTCAACCTGCTGGATTATGAGTTCGATTCTAATTTCCTTGGAAGCATATTCGTCAACGTGTCCAACCGGTCGCTTGACAGGGATATCCGCCACTTCAGCGTAATACCGGACCCCGATACTCGTTTCAATACAACCATTGAAGAGTTTCGTTTGGAAACATACGCGCAAGCGGCATACAAGTCGAATGATCATGGCCTGATGGCAATGCTCCGGTTCGGTCACAGCGAGCGCAACGAGGAACATTCGGCAACATCAATGCCGGGGTCGCCACCCAACGAAATCCTGTTGAACCAGGAGAACGATAAGGAACAACGGAAGAACAATCTCTCCAGCCGGACATCATTCTCCGGATCCTTGCAGATCCCCCTTTCATTCTCAGACAGGCTTTCGTTTTCCGGCGCGGCAAGCATTCTCCGCTATGATACTCCCAGCATAGACAATGACGACGACCGGGACGAACAGCTGATCGTACTTTCGGTCGCCACATCACACCGAATCAGCCAATACTTCGGTGTCGGCGTCAGCCTGGATGGCACGTTAAGTCACACCGTATATCTCTTTGAAAGCCGGAGCTCAAACAATAACTATAACCGTGTCCTTCGCCTTGCTCCAACAACGACGTACAGGCCAACGAAGGACATCGCAAGCACGAACACGTTTGAAGTGCTTGCCAATTATACTGTATATGATTTTGAGCAACAAGTTTCCGGCGTTCGCAGCTTTTCGTACCGTCAATTCGGATGGGTCGATTCGTCAAGTGTGGAATTAACAAGCAGGGTTGGCCTTGACTTTTTTAGTTATTTGAAGTTATATGAACGGGGGCAGTTGAAGTGGGCCGACTTCTCGGAACGGACAGAAAATTCGTTTCTGGACAGAACTCTCGCTTCACAATTGCGGTTCAGTCCGGAGGAGGGGATTCTCTTTGCGATCGGCCTCAGGTATTTCAGCCAATCGCGCTACACGTTTGCCAGCGGGGTAAAAACTCTTGATGCGTACATCCGAAGTGTAGGCCCAACATGCCTCATCCTCTGGGATATCGGGTCGTACAGTCGCCTGACATTCAAAGGGTGGCTTGAGCGGCGGACATTCACCGGAAACCAGACACAGGCACAGGGGTCGAGCCGATCATTGCCGAACCTGAGCATGAATATCATCATCAACCTTTAATGGACATCTCGTGACAACGAAGCGCACAGTATTCAGGATGACGTTTCAGAGCAGCCCCAAAAACATCCGCCGCGTGGAAGCATTCCTGAAAAAGGTGAATCTCACAGCACATCTTGATGAGATCCAGATGCACAAGATGATGATTTCGGTTACCGAGGCGGTCAATAACGCGATCATACACGGAAACAAATCAGACCAAACCAAGATGGTACGCGTGCGTTGCGAGGTTCAGCCTGGATCGCTGGTGGTGTTCGTCCGGGATGAAGGCAGGGGGTTTCAGCCGGAGAAGGTGCGCAACCCGCTGCAAAAGAAGAATCTCATGAGGGAGAATGGTCGCGGCGTTTTTCTCATGAGAACGCTGATGGACAAAGTGGAGTTCGAGATGGGAGCTTCCGGTGCACAAGTCGCGTTGTGGCTTGATCTAAACAAGTGAACCGACCAACCCCGCCTATTGCGCGTTCGTGAGTACGACCAGTTCCTGAAAGATACGGGTCCCACTGCCGGGCGAATCATCACGGAAGCGCGCGAATGCTGACGGCGTGCCACTTATCCATACATGCACGTCAAGATTCCTTCCTGTCACCTGAACATGATATGCCAGTACGCCACTCTGGACACCGTTGATTGTTGCTCCCACCAGTTCCGGTGCCGGGAAGAATGTGCCATAGATGTTCCCCCCTGCCAACGAGTCGCCGGCTTCCACGATCCACGAAGTGTTGGCGGTTGCTGAGGGCGACAAGAGTTTGTCCCACCTTGAGCCAACATCCACCGTATCGTGCTGTTCGATAAGACGGGCAATGAACCCAAACTCGATTACATCCCCGTTGGGGGAAGTTCGGAAGTATCGGTACTCCGTACGTACAAGCGAATCAACTCCATGCGCGTCCTTCGCAAACGTGCTATCAATGACAATGGCAACCCCCTGAAACCCGGCAACAACAGCGCTGGTGTCCGTCACTCTCCACGCACTCCGGAATTTTGAAGATGGAATGCGAAAGCCATCCGGATCAAGTTTCCAATTGTCGTAGCTGTAGTAGGCATTCAGCAACAATGCGAACCGCACGTCCGCCGGTTCAGGATCAGATTCCGGCGGGATCCCCTCTCTACAACCGGAGAGAACCACAAATAACAATGGGAGAATCACCATCATCTGGTGAAGATGACCGACTCTCCCATGCGCAATGTCGTTCATCTACACTTTCAACTTCGCTATGGATTCTGATACATCATCCGCCGACTTCTTGAGTGCGGCCTGCTCATCGGGGTTGAGCTTGATCTGAATAATCTCTTCGACGCCCTTCTTTCCCAACTTCACCGGCACTCCCACAAAGGTATCCTTCAACCCATACTCTCCCTGCAAGTGTACAGCACACGGAAGAATCCTCTTCTTGTCCTTCACAATTGCCTCCACCATCGCCACTGCGGATGAGGAGGGTGCGTAGTAAGCACTGCCAGTCTTGAGGTGGTTGACGATCTCTATACCGCCATCACGCGTGCGCTTCACGAGCCGGTCCACTGTTGCCTGGCTCAGGAGTTCCGTGATCGGGATTCCGGCAACGGTGGAGTAGCGTGGCAGAGGCACCATTGAATCGCCGTGGCCGCCTAGGACAAATGCATTTACATCTTCAACTGAAACATTCAATTCCAATGCGATAAAAGACCGGAAGCGTGCCGCATCGAGAACACCGGCCATACCCATCACGCGATGCCGCTCGAAGCCGCTGACTTTCCATGCAACATACGTCATAACATCAAGCGGGTTTGATACAACAATAATGATTGATCGTGGCGATTTGGCAACGGCGGCTTCTGTGCATGCTTTCACAATTGCGCTGTTGGTGTTCATGAGATCATCGCGGCTCATACCCGGCTTGCGTGCAATGCCTGCCGTGATGACGATGATGTCGGAGTTCGCCGTTTCTTCATATCCGTTGCTGCCGATGACTCTCACGTCGGTTTTTTCAACGGGTGTCGCTTCGAACATATCGAGCGCCTTGCCCTGGGGAATCCCTTCAACGATATCGACAAGAACAACCTCGTTCGCCAATTGCTTGTCAACGATACGCTGTGCAGTTGTTGCCCCAACATTCCCTGCGCCAATGACTGTGATTTTCATTTCCAACCTCCGGGATGAACGCGTGTATGAATTTAGTAGACTGGGTTGAACAGAAGAACAGCATGAAACACAACGGCCTGTCCCGAATATCTGGACAGGCCTGTTACCAATGAACAATTCTACGGACTGGGCCGGCCAACGGCAGCCCGACTACTTGAGGTTGTTATGCCTTCGTAAGAATGCTGACAACCTTCTTGGCCTTGCTGAATTTTTTGAAATGAACAATGCCGTCCGATGTTGCAAACAACGTGTCATCGCCGCCGATGCCAACATTCACGCCCGGCTGGAACCGTGTTCCACGCTGCCGCACGATAATGCTGCCCGCAGTAACAACTTCTCCACCGAAGCGCTTTACACCGAGGCGTTGCGCGTTGCTGTCGCGTCCATTGCGCGAACTTCCTACACCTTTTTTGTGTGCCATAGTCCTTTACCTACTTTCCGACCTTCGTAATCTGAACTTGAGTGTATCCTTGACGATGACCCCGTTTCAAACGGTACCCTTTGCGCTTCTTCTTCTTGAAAACGATCACTTTATCATCTTTCATATGATCGAGGACGGTGGCTTCAACACTTGCACCAGCCACCAATGGGTTACCAACGCTGATCTGTTTATCCTCTCCGAGCAGAAGAACCCTGTCGAATTTCACTTTGGAGCCAACCTTGCCCGATAGAGAGGGGATAAGAATCTTGTCGTCTTTGGCTATTTTGAACTGTTTTCCGGCAATATCGACAACTGCGTACATGGTGTGATTCCTCTACAGGGGTTCAAAGTTCATCATAATTTGGGGTATGAAAGTAACCAATTCTGGGAAGAAAGTCAAAGGAAAACTCTGGAGGTATTGATGCTACTCAAAGTAGGTAACAATGATGCTCTGGTCTTTTTCCAAACCTACCACTCTGAGAAGGAAGTACTGATCCACCCGGGCAAAGTCAATATGGAGAAAACGGCTGCTGTTGTGCTCAATCTCGGTGATCAATTTGAGTGCGTCATGAAGTTCCTTTTCCGGACCGAGGAATAGAAATCCTTTCCGTTCGGAATATCCCTTGTATGTACAAGATGGCGTTTCAGGAGAGCTTGTGCGTCGGTAAACTGAACTGCGACTTTCTCGTCTCGAAGTGTGGCAACGAAATCATCCTTATGGGATCGACGTCTGTCCGGACTCATGTTTCCTTCCCAAACGATAGGGCGCGAAGACCATTGAGAATAACGATCAATGCAGCGCCATCATCAGCAAGCACGGCCATCCAAAGTGTTGCTACACCTGTAACGCTCAGTATCAGGAACAGAAGTTTCAGCGAAAGGGCTATTGCAATATTTTGCCTCACGATGGACATCGCGTTACGACTGAGTTGGACAAGGAGCGGGATCCTGGAAAGATTGTCACCCGTCAGTACAACATCTGCGGTTTCAAGTGCGGCATCCGAGCCGCTTACCCCCATGGCGATACCCACCGACGCCGCCGCAAGCGCGGGCACATCGTTGATACCGTCACCCACCATTGCAACCGTACCGTATCGAGTTTTCAGTTGCTCAATTATTTCTATCTTTTGTTGAGGAAGCAACGCCGCGCGATATTCCTTGATGCCTGCTTCCTCCGCCAATCGTCGTACGGGCAACTCCTGATCACCCGAGAGAAGCCAGAGGTTTTCAATGCCAAGATCTTTCAAAACAATCACCGTGCGTTTACCATGATCGCGAGCAGTATCCCTTACGGCAAGAACGCCGATTGCCTCGTTCGATTTGCCGAGAATCATCACTGTCTTTCCTTCACCCTCAAGCTGTTCAAGTGCTCGTTCGACAACAGGCGAACAGAACCCAATCTCTTCACAGAGCTGGTGATTGCCAAGAAAGAACTGTGTTCCATCTATCGTTGCCTTCACCCCGCGCCCCGGAAGCGCTTCAAATCCCGCGACAGAAACCTGATCGTACTCAATAGAAAGGCGCCGTGCCTCTTGCATAATGGCAGATGCGAGAGGATGTTCAGAACGATGTTCGAGAGCAGCAACAACCTGGAGAATATGTTCGCGCGACAACGAGTTTAAGGGAACGATATCAGTTACCCGAGGTCTGCCATGAGTAAGTGTTCCCGTTTTGTCGAATGCAAGCGCCTGAATATTGGCGATCGTTTCGAGTTGGCGCCCACCTTTGATGAGGATACCCATCCTCGCCGCGCTGGTCAGCGCACTCACGATGGTCACCGGTGTTGAAATAACCAGCGCGCACGGACATGCAATCACCAACAACACCAACGCGCGATACAGCCAGTCACCAAATGATGCCCCCAGAAGAAGCGGGGGAAGCACTGCAACGCCAAGGCCAACAACAAGAATAGCCGGCGTGTAGATTCGGGCAAAACGGTCAACAGCATTTTGAATCGGTGCGCGCTTGAGTTGCGCTTCCTCCACAAGGTGGACAATCTTTGCAATCGTTGAGTCTTCGTACCGACTGATGGCTTTGACCTGAAGCGCACCTTGTTGGTTCATGGAACCGGCATAGACCTGCTGTCCGATGTTTCTGGATACAGGTGTTGCTTCGCCGGTGATTGCAGATTGGTCAACAAACGAACGCCCTCCCACCACAATACCATCGATCGGTATTCGTTCGCCGGGACGGATGATAACGTACTGACCGGGAATAAGGTCTTGTGCCGACATGACGGATTCTTTCCCGTCGAGCATAACGCAGGCCTGTGGAGGCGAAAGGCTCACGAGCGACTGCATGGCTCGCCGGGTCCGTGCGTTGCTGTACGATTCCAGCATCAACGAGATGGCATACAGAACAACCACAGCAGCCGCTTCACCCCACTTCCCGATGAGCATCGCACCCATGACAGCAACCGACATGAGAACATTCATGTCGAATGCAAACGTACGCACTGACTTCCATGCTCTCACAGCAACCTTCCAGCCACCAATAACAATGGCACCCAACAGGGTGCCATGTACAACCAGATCCGGCATTCCTATCTGCTCAAGAATTATACCTGTCAAAGCAAATAGCGCAGCAACACCCGCCACCGCGCCATCCATATGACGCTCCCTGAACGTCAGCGGCCGTTCGAGATCTTGTTTGCTGCGAGCTGCAAATCCGGCGTCCATCAACTTCTGCACCACCTGTTTGCTCTTCATCCCATCGCGCAAACACAACTCATACGTGAGCGGGTTAAATGTATAGCGGTCCGCGCCAACAAGTGCGTCAAGGTGCTTCCGTACAATGGTTTCCTCTGCGGCGCAACAGACGCCCGAAACAAAGAACGATTGCTTTGTGGTTGCGTTGTGATTCATCCTGCTCAGTCTTCCTGCACGTGTCGAACACCAAGCCGTATGAGCTGCTCGATGTGTTCATCGTCAAGCATATAGTACGTCATCTTGCCGTCCTTCCGGTATTTCACAAGTCGCATCGTTTTCATGATACGAAGTTGGTGGGAAACAGCGGAATCGGTAAGGCCCAGAAGTCCCGCAATATCACCCACACACAACTCCTGCCGCGAAAGCGCCAGACTGATCTTGAGCCGCGTAATGTCCCCGAGCATCTTGAATGTTTCGCTCAGCCCGATAAGCGTATCGCTATCATGTATCGACTTGCGGGCGGCACTGGCCTTGTCTTTGTGGACAAAGGAGACTGCTTCCATTTTCATTCCTCACCTCAATCGAACACTTGAACAACTATTCAACTATGCAAATATACATCTTAACAGAATTATTGTCAATTCGCGGTCAAAACCCGATGCCAATGGATTGGAGGTGCTTACCTGTTTCGGTGGGTGGAAACCTGTTCTCCAGTGTGTCAAACCGGCGCTTGATGTAGGAATACAGCGGCCATGCAGTGCCGATACAGACCACGGCAAAGAAGAATCCTGCAACAAGATCGATCACGTAATGGTACCTCTGGTACACCGTCGCGATAATCAATAGTGTCCCCACACCATAGACAATGTAGCGCGCCTTCACTTTCCAGCGCGCGCTCAGATACATCAATACCAGGGACATCATTGTGTGACCGCTCGGAAAGACGTCGCGCTGCGTTCCTGCCATTGATATCGCGCTTGGCACATTCAGGGGAATTGATTCCCCGACATTGACAAACCATCGGAGATACGGCGTCAGGACTAAGCCGGGTAGATCCTGATCCAGCGTTGCAAAATCATGAAGAGTAAATCGCGGGCCAACTGCCGGCAGGAAGAAATAGCCGAGGTAGGAGAGGAAGAACCCATACATGATTGTGAACATGAAGAAGAGGAAATAATCAATCTGCTTCTGTTTGTAGAACTCGTACCCAACAATGAGAAAGAGAAAATAGAACGACGTGTATGCGATCATAAGGACTTCCGTAAGCACGGGGTGGGTAAAGTGATGAAGCCATTCCGTGGGATTGACACGGAAGATCCACCTGTCAATCGCGATCAACAGATCATCGTAATCCCGACCCATGTGGATTGGCTTGATCATGTAGTAGAGCTCTTTGAATGAAAAAAATACAAGCGGTGCAATGTACCATTCGTGAATGTCACGCAGAATGCGCAGGCCTGTTTTCGCACGGGCGTACCCAAGCCAGCAGACCAGAACGCTCGTGATACAATTGATCATGACCATTATCCACCAATACGGAATGCGGGGAGCAAACACGATGTTGATGAGAGAGAGAATCCCAAAGAACACAATGACCAGAACATCGGCAGAGTGAAGGTAGACGGTAAACTTGCGAACGGTCATGCCTTTGAGTGTTTGGATGAGGCGAGTGCTGTTAATTGATCCGTGTTGTTTCCACCAATGTATTGCTCAACTGTACAAGCTCACCGATGGAGAGTTCTTCGGGACGTCGCGTCAAATCAAACTCCCCGTCCGGAAGTATATGACCCTGTGTATCGCAGAAGAATTTCAGAGAGCCCCGCAGCATCTTCCTTCGTTTGCCAAAGACCGAGCGAACCATGGAACGGAAGACCTGCTCATCAGCAATCTCATAACGGGGTTTCCGCAGCAGGGCAAGACGGATAACGGAGGACGTGACGTCCGGTTTTGGATAGAACGCATTCGCCGATACATCAAACAGCAGTTCAACATCAGTGAAGAGTTGAACAAATACCGAGGGGATACCGTAGTCCTTTGTGCGGGGCCGCGCAATAAGTCGCTCTGCCACTTCCTTCTGCACCATCAGAGTCGCATCGGTAACACTCGTGCGATGATCGAGAAGGTGAAAGAGGATCGGGCTGGTAATGTTATAGGGAATATTACCGATAACGCGGAGCGTGCTTCCATTGGTTCGGGCAATCTCTTCGAGATCCAATTTGAGAACATCCTGATGCACAACGTCAATAGCCGGAAACATTCTGCGCATCCGAAGAATGACGCGCTCATCAACATCAACAACAATCAGCCGCTTCACGGCCGGTGCCAGGTATTTTGTCAACGCTCCTTCGCCGGGACCGATCTCCAGAACAACATCCGATGGCTTGGGATTGAACACAGCGACAATGTTCCGGCAGATATTCTCATCACGCAGAAAGTTTTGTCCCAGAGATTTCTTCGGACGAAGGGAACGCTCGCCGGCATGCCGTGGTGGCTTCACTTCTTTTTCTTGAAGAGATCTTTCAGCACATCACCCGCCTTCTTCTTGCCTTCCTCTCCGATCTTTTTTCCCTCTTCAGTCACCTTTTGCTTCACAAGATCCTCCGCTCTTTTCTGTGCAGACTTGGTATCCAACGAAACTTTGGGATTGTCTGAAGTTCCGCCCACAGCAAAATCGAGCTTCACCCTTCCACCTGGCTCCTTGAATAACTTCGCCGCTTCACCTGCGAAGCCCGGGACTGCTACTTTCGCAGATGCTTGATCAGAAAGCAGCATTGACATCGTGTAATCAAGCGAGCCATCAAGGCCCTGCGAACCATTGACAAGATAATCGGCGCCAAGAGCGGAAATCTTCAGGTCCTTGATATTGATTCTTCCATCAGAGATCGTAAATGCATTCGCCCAATCCTTGAAATTGATCTCCTCAACGTCCGGCAGTTTCAGGAGTGAAGCGACTGTTTGGTTCACTTTCACACCGGTGAGTTTGCCCTGCTGAACATCCACATTGCCCGTACCGGTGAGGCCCTGCGTAACGAGACCAAGCGTATCGTTGAGTGTGCCTTTCATTGTAGTGCTCATGGAAAGCTTGCCGAACATCTTCTCGCCGAACGATGTGAACTTCGGCAACATTGTATGCGCATCAACGCCTTTCATGTCGAACGCCAGATCGAATGCAGGATGATCAGGCTTCTGCATATTGAGTGTTCCTTTGGTGGTGACGGCGCCCTCAAACACATTGCAGGTAAGATTTTGCAGATTGACAACGCCGTTCGCTATCTTCATTGTGCCCCGCACGTTCTTCAACTCAAATTTCTCCATGGTCAGCATTCCAATGTTGGCAACGATGTCCATGTCGGCATTCGGAAGTGGCACGCCTGCCTTTTTGGCTTCCGCCTGTTTGGTGGGTGTTGACTTTTGCTCTCCGCTCTGCTTCGTTGCGGGTTGGGATGGAGATGCCGCCTTCTCGTCCCCCATAATGTCACTTGCGTAGAGATGATTGGACGTCAGGGTAAGGTTGGCTGTTGCTTTGGGCGCCTTCTTGTCGTCGGACATCATCGAAAGATAATTCTTCATCGAAAATGCCAGCGACATATCGGACTTTCCAAGCGTCATCGAGAGTTTCTTCGCTTCGAGAAGTTGATTATTGAAAACGACCGTGCCGCTTAAATTCTGAACGGGGTTTTTGCTCGAAGATGTTTTGATCGTCACGTTCTGGAACTCTATTGTCCCCCCGGCCTTCATCGCCGAGGGGCTGCTGACTTTTCCGGCAATGTTGACATTGGCCTTTATTGCCCCGGCGAGTTCAGTCCCTGCCTCGAGAGGATAGTATTCCTTTACCTCGGCAAGATTCATTGCGGCATTGAGGGCCATCGTCAACGACGGATCGTCAAAATTCACAACCGTCATCGTTGCGCTCACAGGATTATTGCCCAGGGCAGCGGAGAATTTTGTTATCTTGAACTCCTGCTTCGTCTTTGCACGCGTGAAATCGGCAACAATGTTCACGTTCGATATGGGTCTGGGAAGCTGAGCATACTGGATGCTTGCCTCGGTTGCCGAAATCATTCCCGTGATATCTGGATTGGTTGAATCCGTGACACTGCCCTTTATTTCAATTCTTGCCTTTGCTACGCCGTTTCCTTTAACACCTTCGGCCTTTTTCATGTATTCCTTCGGCACGAGAGAGAGCAGCTCTGGAATGCTGACCTTGTCGGATTCGACAAGGAGGTTCATCACTGGGAGTTTGGTGCATTCTAATATTTCGCCGCTCACGTTCAACGGTATTTCCTGAACCGTTGCTGTTCCCGGCAATAACCTCAGCACGTCCTTCTTTGCATCGTATGCTATTTTCTGCACAGATGTGAATTTTACATTGGAGATAAGAGGGGTTGTGACAGAACCGTAACTGAACCTATCGACCGAGCTTTGTATTTCTGCGGTGATCTCTCCCCCTTCCGCTGGGGCTGAGGCTCGTATCGTGTGGTTCATTCCTTCAAGGGAGGTGGCGGAATTCCCTTTGTGGTCAACGTACTCCAGAGTTCCGTTGACAATTTGCAGGTTTGAAAGCAGAAGCCCGTAGCTTGACTTCACTTCGAGAGTTACCGTTGATTTTGACTCGACGGATTCGTTTGCTGTTCCCTTGTCAG
>JANNSJ010000022.1:0-25373 GCA_031402435.1 Bacteroidota bacterium
GAGAAGCATCTTTTTGATGTGAGCGACCGTTATGATTTCGTCTCACTCAAAGCCGGCATCCAGCGATTTTCCAGTGACTTCCGCGGATTTGTCTTTTCCGACTTCAATCTTGGAGCGCGGCTATTCGGGAGTCTTGGTTCAAACCGTCTTCAGTGGAATCTCATCTACCTTCCCATGTTGGAGAAGGAAACCAATAGTGAGTTGAACACCGTATTCGAAAGAAGAGAGCAGGATGTGGTCATCGGGAATCTGTACATTCAGGATTTTCTCACTCCAGGCTACACAACCCAATTCAGCATCCACTACAACAACGACAAACCCGGTACCCACTACGACGAGAATGGATTTCCAGTCCGGCCGGCCCTGGTTGGACTCATCCGTGAGCATGAAATCAAGGCATACTACGCAGGTTGGACCGGCGATGGACATTTCGGATCACTGAACATCACGCACGCATTCTATCAAGTATTTGGTGATGACAGTTTCAATCCGTTTGCGAACCATGACATTACGCTGAACGCCCAAATGGCGGCAGTCGAGCTTTCGATGGATGACGATTGGATGCGGTTCAAGGTTTCCGGCTTCTATGCTTCGGGCGATTCTGATCCTGAAGATGAGGTCGGGAAAGGGTTCGATGCCATTATCGACCAGCCATTCTTTGCCGGCGGGCCGTTCGGTTACTGGAATTCGCAGCGCATCGGTCTTCAGGGTGTGGGACTTGTACAGAAATCAAGCTTCCTTCCATCGTTGCGAAGCAGCAAGCTTGAAGGACAGGCCAACTTCGTCAATCCGGGGCTGTTGCTCTTGAATGTCGGCTACGATGCCGAAATCAGTCAGAAGCTCAAAGCAATCGTGAACGTGAACTACCTCCGTTTTGTAAACACGGCCGTATTGCAGAATTTCCTTAACCAGCCGCGGATTCACAAACAGATCGGTCTTGACTACAGTCTTGGCATTATCTACCGTCCGTTCCTGAACAACAATGCTATCTTCACGTTTGGCGTTGCCGCATTATCGCCGATGGATGGTTTCAAAGATATCTATGAGACATCTGATGTTCAATTTTCATCGTTTGCTTCGCTGGTGTTTACCTATTGACCCCCGACGTGCAATGACACATCAAAAGAAAAGCATGAAGAAATCGATCAACGCATCGGGGAGTATGATTGTTCTTCTCTTCCTTGTTGTTGCCGGGTTACGATCTGCACATTCCCAGCAGTCGGAACTTATCAAGCAGACCCCTGAGGATGCTGCAAGGAAGAGCAAGGGGTGCATCACGTGTCACAGCGGGATTGAGAGCATGCACAAGAGTTCCACGGTCAATCTCGGTTGCTTTGACTGTCATGGCGGTAATGCCGAAGCCTCCACGAAAGATGCAGCCCATGTTTCTCCTCGCTATCCTGATCGCTGGCCGACGTCAGCAAATCCGGTTCGAACATACACCTTGCTGAACAAGGAGAATAAGGACTTCATACAGTTTGTCAATCCCGGTGACCTGCGTGTTGCAGATCGCGCATGTGGCACGTGCCATAACAAGACCGAAGACCCGATCCTGACGAATGTCAAGAAGAGCATGATGACGACGTCGTCATTGCTGTGGGGTGGTGCTGCATACAACAACGGTATTCTCCCTACAAAAAATTACATCCTCGGAGAGAGCTACAGTGATGACGGGCTGCCGCAAGGAATGAACACTGTCCCGCCACCAAGCGATGATGAGAAGAAGAATAAGGGTGTGCTCTCCTCGCTGTATCCATTGCCGCGATGGGAGGTTACACAACCGCCGGATAATTTCAGAAGTTTTGAACGAGGCGGAAGAGTATCACGAGTAAATCCCTCCGAGATCGGCATCCCGAACCCATTTGAAGAACCGGGTAAGCCCGATATGAAGCTGAGTGCCCGCGGACTTGGGACGGAGCTGAGAATCAGCTCACCGGTCTTGAACATTCACAAGACACGGTTGAATGATCCTCACCTCTCATTCCTCGGTTCGAACGATCACCCGGGCGATTATCGTTCCAGTGGTTGCTCTGGCTGTCACGTGGTCTACGCAAACGATCGGGCCATCTACAACTCCGGCCCGTGGGCAGCGTTCGGGAACCGTGGCCAGAGCAAAACCGGTGACACGACAATCTCGAAGACGGAATCCGGCCATCCCATCAAACATCAGTTCACCCGCTCGATTCCTTCAAGCCAGTGCATGAGTTGCCACATGCACCAGCCCAACTCCTTCGTCAACACGTTCCTCGGCTTCCAGATGTGGGACTATGAAACCGATGGAGAGGAGATGTATCCCAAAGAGCAGAGATACCCTTCATCTGGCGAAGCGTTCAACATGCTCTCGAAGAACCCGGAGGAAGCCGTGTTGCGTGGGAATTGGAGCAATCTGGATTTCCTCACGAACGTTACGGATCTGAACCCGAAGTTGAAGCAGACCCAGTTCGCTGACTATCATGGACACGGGTGGATGTTCCGCGCGGTATTCAAGAAAGACCGGAAAGGGAATCTGCTCGACAAGGATAACAAGATCATTCCGGAGGATTCACCGTACAAGTTTGAAGGTGTACTTCCGTTGGCTGGTGGTAATATTCCACCGATAACAGATGTCAGTCGAAAGGCTCAAAAGGCCGTTCATCTCAAGGACATCCACGCTGAAAAGGGAATGCACTGCGTTGACTGTCACTTCAAACAGGATATGCACGGCAATGGAAAGCTCTACGGAGAATTCCACAACGCCGTTGAGGTTCAGTGCGTGGATTGTCATGGCACTATCAGCGGAACGGCTTCATTGACAACGTCAGGTGTTGCTGCCCCTTCCGGCGGGACATCCCTCACGGATATGTACACACCGTTCAATGAAAAGCGCTTTCGCAAAAGTGGCGACAAAATCTATCAGCGTTCGATGCTTGTCGATACGTTGCGGTGGGAGATTGTGCAGACCGTTGATTCGCATAATTCCAAATCAAAGCTGTTCAACCAGAAAGCAGTAGCGGCTCATCTCGTTACGCGGGATGGTGGAGTGTGGAAAGATGTGATGGATCCAAAACTTCTTGCTCATTCATACGAGAAGATGGAATGTCAAAGTTGCCACACTTCATGGATTACCAACTGCTTCGGCTGTCATCTTCCCCAGCAGGCAAACTGGAAGAAAGAGACGAATCATTACGAAGGAGAGGCCTCCCGCAATTGGACAACGTACAACCCTCAAGTAGTTCGGGATGACGGCTACATGTTGGGTCTTACAGGCACCACAAAGGGAAGCAAGATTACCACGGTACGTTCGTCCAGTGCACTCGTTCTAAGCTCGATGAATGCGAACCGTGAGATGATCTACCTGCAACAACCACCGATTTCATCTCCGGGATACAGCAGTCAGGCGTTCAATCCTCACTTTGCTCATACCGTTCGCGCAAAAGAGACGCGCACATGCAATGATTGTCATGTCTCATCAAACAACGACAACAACGCGTGGATGGCGCAATTGCTGTTGCAAGGGACGAACATGGTCAACTTCATGGGCAAGTACGTGTACGTTGCGACGGGACGAGATGGACTCGAGGCCATTGCCGTGACGGAAAGCGAAGAGCCTCAAGCAGTGATCGGCAGTTATCTCCAGAGTCTTGCATATCCTGATTACTACAAGCGACATCTGGCAAACAACAAAGAGCTAACAACTGCCTATCATCATGGCGGGTCGGACATTCGTAGTGTGCAGCTTCGCGGCGACTACCTCTTCACGGCAAATGGCCCGGATGGCTTTCGCGTGTTCGACGTTGCGAACATCGACAACAAAGGATTCTCGGAACGGATTGTGAGTTCACCGGTTTCTCCGCTCGGCCAAAGCGCTCATGTCTCGACAAAGTACGCGACCGCAGTTGCCCTTCCAACAAACATGCCCATCGATACGCGTCGCGTGAATCGCCCCGAAAACCAGGAACAACCGATGCATCCGTTGTACAGCTATGCGTATATCACCGACCGCGAAGAAGGGCTTATTCTTGTTGATGTCATGAACCTGGTGGATCGGGATCCTACCAACAATTCTCTCGAACGTGCGCTCACGTACAATCCTGACGGCAAACTTAACGGCGCCGTCAACCTTGCGATTGCCGGGAACTATGTCTACGTCTGTTGCGATCGTGGACTTGTGGTTGTGAACATTCAGGATCCGTTGAAGCCACGATTGGTTGCTGAACTGACCGAACTCAAAAAGCCGAGGGCTGTCGCTGTTCAGTTTCGCTACGCGTTTGTGTGTGATGATGAGGGCGTAAAGGTTGTTGATATCACACTGAAAGAGGATCCGAAGGTTGTCCCTAACAATCTCATCAGGCTTTCCGGGGCAAACGATATCTACGTCGCCCGCACATACGCATATGTCGCAGCCGGTTCTCAAGGCATGGTGATCATCGATGTTGAGAATCCGGAAAAGATGGTACTTGAAAAAATCTTCACGGCTGATGGGGCGATCAACGATGCTCAAGGAGTGAAGGTCGCTTCGACAAATGCGAGCGTCTTTGCCTATGTTGCTGATGGTCTGAACGGTCTGCGAGTCATCCAATTAACATCTCCCAAGGACACGCCCGGCTACCTTGGCTTCAGTCCGAAACCAACTCCACAGCTCATTGCTACGCGGAAAACGGGCGGACGTGCGTTGTCCGTCTCCAAGGCGCTTGACCGCGATCGCGCAGTGGATGAAAGTGGAAATCAGGTGAGTGTATTCGGAAGACTGGGTTCCCGCCCCTTCACGCTCGAAGAACAACAACGAATGTATCTCAAGAACGGAAGGCTCTGGACCGTAACCGACGAAGGAAAAGTTGAAGTCAGAACCAGGAAGTGACATAGTGATATGATGAAGGGGTTTCTCATAGCTGGTTTTGTGTTGACGGGGCTGTGTGTTTCTTCTGCCCAGCAGTACAAGACACTCGGGCCGGGAAGCTGCGGTACGGGTAATACCGATTGCCATGCAAAAGAAACCAAGAACATGGTGGACAAGCACAAGAATTCTATTGACAACCTCAGCACATCAGACCGGCTTGATGAGATACTGACGAAGTATGGTGTAGATAAGAACAAATATCTTGTCGGCAATGGGAAGTGCATGACCTGTCATGGCACCATCGTTACCGATAAAGCGAACGCGGAAGTGGAAGAGGGAGTAAGCTGCGAAAGTTGTCACGGTCCGGGCAGCGGGTACAAGGATAACCACAAGGAGAAGAAAGGAAAGGGACTTGCGTTTGGAATGCTGGATCTGGGGAATCTTGACACGCGAGCTGTGACATGTGTCCGGTGCCATTACATGACGGAGCAGAAACTGATCAATGCCGGTCACCCTGCAGGAGAGCGGTTCAATTATCTTGCCGGAATGAAATCTGTTGCCAAGCATTGGAAGCGCGCCCCGACAGACAACGACCTGAAGAACAGGCTGCCATTCGATAATGCGAAGGCAAAGCGAGGAACAGTGAAGCTTGTCAACGCAACTCCAACGAAGGCGGCGGCTCCGTCAGATGTTGGTGGAAATGAAAATACAGATCAACCGGCGGCACGGCCGGAACCCGCTCGACCGATCCCAGCCCCGCGTCCAGTTGCAGCAAGCCCGATTGTTGTGGAATCGGTAGGGCCAATTGATCTTCCTCCGTTTCCCGCAATAAGCGATAGCGCCTCGGTGGATGAGATTCTCCTCAAAGTGAAGCAGCGCCTCGAACTGTTGTATCAGAAGACATCCAGGAACCGATGAGTCCGGATAAGAATACGCCGCTTGGCCAAACGCAGATCAAACGGCTGGAACAGTACAAGGACCGCTGGACTTCGTATGGTGCAAACACCGGCATCGTCGAAATCTCCGAGAAACCCACGCCTGCAATGCTCAAGAAGTTCGAGATCTTTCAGGAATATGACGATAACTTCCTCGAAAAAATCAGTCCCGATATCTCCATCGCCAAATGGAAAAAGAATACCGTCCTCTTTGAAGAAGGGAGCTACGTTGATGTTGCTTTTTTCATCGCGTCAGGGTCAGTTGATGTGTACTTGAAGAAGACTGGGGAGGCGAGTGCTGCCAACCCGATATTCGATCGTTCCAGAACGGTCATTGCCAGTGACGCTCAAAGTGCCGGGTCAGTACAGGCACCGGCCGGTGGGCAGACATTCTTCCAGGCGCAGGTAGGCAAACAGGAGAGATCGGGAACGCAAATAGCGTTTCTCTCGGCGATGGACTTCAACCTTCCTGTTGGGGGGGCGAAGACTCTTGGCTCAGGTGATATCTTTGGTGAGATTGGTGCATTGAGCGGCTGGCCACAATCTGTTACGGCTCGATCCACGTCCCAGTGTCAGTTCGTGCAAATCCGGTCAGCGGCGATCCGCATGATGCGTAAGCGCTCGAAGGCATGGTCGGCACGGCTGGACAAAATCTACAGAGACCAGGCTCTGCTCTCACAGCTCAAAGTGACGCCACTGTTTCGTGGACTGGGAGATGACTTTCTTCAGGCGCTCGCCGCAAAGATGGAACTGGTTTCATGTGAACCTGACGAGACCATCATACGGGAAGGTGAGCCACCCGGTGCATTGTATATGGTCAGGTCAGGCTTTGTCAAACTTTCCCAGAAGTATGGCGAAGGAAACATTGTCGTATCGTATCTCTCCAAAGGGAGCACGCTTGGCGAGATCGAGTTGTTGCTTGAAGGGAGTGCGGGCTGGCTCTACACTGCTTCATCCAAGGAGTACTCGGAACTGATTAAAATCCCGCGTGAGGAATTCGTTCAGCTTATCGGCGAGTATCCGAATGTCGAGAAGATGCTCTGGCAATCTGCTGTTGCCCGCATCAAGGAATCAGGGTACGCGCGAAAAAATATCCGCCAATCGGAATTCATCAACACCGCCCTCGACAAGGGATTGGTTGAAGGGAATAGCATCCTTGTTATCGATCTGAATGTATGCACGCGTTGCGATGATTGTGTACGTGGATGCGCGTCAACTCATGATGACATACCAAGATTTGTCCGGGAAGGGGACAGGGTTGGGGATTTTCTCGTCACTAGGGCATGCTACCACTGTCAGGATCCCGTCTGCTTAATTGGTTGTCCCACCGGGGCAATCCGTCGGGCTGCGGTTGGCGACGTCGTTGAGATTGATGAAAAGCTTTGCATCGGTTGCAAGACCTGCGCGAACAAATGTCCTTATGATGCCATCATCATGTACGACACAGGAGAAATGTGGCCCTCCGATATGATCCCCGAAGGCTTGCGCGGCAAAGAACAACAGATTGCCACCAAGTGCGACTTGTGTTACACCGATCCTGCTGGCCCGGCATGTGTGCGGAGTTGTCCTCATGGCTGTGCCTACCGGGTTGAGTCGCTCGACGAGTTCCAGCAACTCCTGTGGAAGGCGTGATGCTCCCAATCAAATCCATCAACATCTCCAGGCGGTCGCGTTCTCCCGAATGGTTTCAGGCATTTGTGCTGTCTGTGGTTATCTGTTTGCTGGCGTATGGGATCAACGCCTTCTTCTTTGAGATCAATGCTGGGAACTGGTGGGGCCTCACCTACGGTATCCTTGCCTCCTTACTCATGGTTGGCGCGGCATTTTATGGTATCCGTCGAAGGAAACCGGGACTGAATATAGGCAAGTCGCAGACATGGGTGCTCTTTCATATCTACGGCGGCACAATGTTTATGCTGTTGGTGTTCATGCATTCGGGCTTTCACTTTCCTGCCGGCGCGTTGAACTGGTGGCTCTGGGGTTTGTCCCTCTGGGTTACAATCAGTGGACTCTTCGGTGTCGCTCTCCAGCAATGGCTTCCGAAAATTCTCACGTCCGGACTTTCCGTAGAGGCCGTGTATGAACGGATTCCGGAATTGATCGCACAGATACGGACACGCGCAGAGAAACTCATCGAAACCTGCACCGACCCTGTTCAGGAATTCTACCGGAAGAACATTGCCGTCGCTCTTGCAGCGCCACAACCGAAGCTGATTTACTATCTTGATATTACGGGAGGCATTCAGTCTCGAACACGCCAGTTCGAATACCTGCGGCGCGTGCTTTCTGCCGATGAACAGGAGAAACTGGACCGGCTTGAATCCATGTTCAAGACCAAGCTTGAGTTGGACGCACACTACACATTACAGAAGGCGCTTCGTTTGTGGCTCTACACGCATGTACCGTTGTCTATTGTTCTGTTGCTTCTCGTGGCGCTCCATTTGTACGCTGTCTGGTATTATTGAGATGATGTAAAAGATGGCTGATCAGGAAAAAGAACAACGGAAGAAAGGAACGTTCGGCGATATCCGATTGGACGTAACCAGGAAGTACGTCTTCCCGATGTCACGCAAACGAATGATCCAACTTGGCGCGTTGGGATGCATCATTTTGCTGGCATACTTTCTCGCGGATGTTTTCCTTCTCGACAGCAGCTTCATAGCACGCGGTCCGCTCTCTTCCAATCATGCAAACTTCGAATCCGACTGCTCGAAATGTCATTCATCGTTTAGCGCCGTCAACGACCGGAAGTGCCAGAGTTGTCACGAAAAAACCGGGGACAACATGGGTGTCTATACCTTTGCCGCCCATTATGTTTACCGATCCGGAGATCGAACGACACGACTGGCGTCAGCAAAGAAGGAATACGCCGGCAAGGAAGAGCCATGTGCAACATGCCATCCGGACCATCTGGGCCGCTCGGCCATGATTACGAATGTATCCGATGCGCGATGCATTTCCTGTCATCCGTATGGCTCGTTCAATAGGAACCACCCTGAATTTGAATTTGCCCGCAAACAGTTGCCCGACGAATCAACTCTCATCTTTACGCATATCCACCATACCAAACTAGTACTTGAGCAGAAGCTCAACAAGAGCGTTGATATTGTGAAGGCCTGTCTATATTGTCATAATCCTGAACCGGACGGGAAACATTTCAAGCCCATAAACTTTGATCAACATTGTGCGAGAAGCTGTCACTATCCTGTTGCTCCTGAAACACCATCTCTTGCAATTAAAGATGGCTCAGACAAACCCGGCGTTGAAACGCTTGATATGATTCAACGCCGTAGAGGACCGGGTACACTCTGGGCTTTCTATACCAATCCAAATGAATTTCGTAACGACGGTGGAAGAGTCGTGAAGTCGCCGGTGTATCATAAGGATCCCTGGATTCTGGAAAACCTCGCATCCTTGCGAAGGGTGTTGTATCCGGATCTCGGCCTTACGGATCTGTTGAAAGCAACCGGCAATCCGATGATTGATGACAAGGCTGATGCGTACGCTGAAGCGATACAAACACTCAAGGAATATCGCGCAGAGTTGGCTGTTCGCCCTGAGCCGGAAGTACAAATAGAGCTTGCGCGCATCGACTCACTATTGAAGGTCGCCCAGCAACGTTTGATGGATCCAAATATGAAAACAATGAGATCAGGCTTTCTTGCATCTGCAGGAAACGAAAATCCGGGACTGACCCTTGATCAGAGAAACGACCTTGAGAAATTTGCAGGCAGGCTCACAAAGGACTGTCAGAAGTGTCACCATGTGGAGCAGGCAAGCATTCTTCGCGTAAGGGTTGACCAACGTGTGTTGCGACGGGCTGAGTTCAACCACCGGGCACATGTTATTGAGCGTCCGTACTGTCTCGATTGCCATAACGAGATTCCGGTTGAGCAAATGCTATTGGGTGATTCTGCAAGTGTTGTTTCCCTCAAGCCCAAAGCTGATGCGATAGACAGTGCAAGGACGCAGAACATCCCGCGCATAGAGAATTGCTTTCAGTGTCACACACCAAGCACCGCGTCGAACACATGCGTGACGTGTCACTACATGCACCCGAACAAAACGAACAGGGCGAACTTCCGACTCTTTGTTGAACGATAGTGTAGAGCGTATCTACGAATTGGCACGAATAACACGAACTCGAACAAGGAAAGCGATAGGGTCCTCTTCCTTCGTGATACTTAGTGTTCTTCGTGGACAAATAGTATTTTCTTTGGTTCTGATTTCCAGATCATAAGAACGAGCTGAGCAATGCACGCGAAACTCTTTTGCAAGACGGGGCAATTGGCCGGAGCGAA
Organism: Bacteroidota bacterium; assembly: GCA_031402435.1. Classification (GTDB taxonomy): domain Bacteria; phylum Bacteroidota; class Ignavibacteria; order UBA10030; family UBA6906; genus UBA11986. The sequence continues at coordinate 10,053 of JANNSJ010000022.1, forward strand.
TTACACAGTCTCTGACGAAGCCACGATAGGGAAAGGCCCGGAGAACACGATCCAGCTTTATCCGTCGCTGGTGTCCGGTCGGCATGCGCGGATTTTCCTGGATAAGAAAGCCAATGCATTCTTCATCGAGGATCTTCGGAGCAGGAACGGAACAAAGGTGGATGGGATAAAAGTGGTCGGTAAAGAAAAGCTGAGCTCACTTCATGTCATAACATTTGCCGGACAGTTTGATTTCATCTTTCAAATCAGTACAGGGGAAGCTAAAGTTGCGGATCCATCACCGCCAAAGAAACCTCAAGCTTCGGCTCAACCGGCTACAAAGCAAGCGTTAAAGAATGTCCCTCGAGAGCAAACAACCGTCGTCGATGCAGGGTTCGACATGATGCCGAAACTCGGTGAAGCCCCAAAATCCGTTCCTGCCGACGCAAACAAGACAGTGATTGGTGATGACTTCCAGCTGCTACCCAGGTTTCCGACAACTGCTCCTGAGAAAGCCCCTGAGGCACCACCAAAACTCGCGGCCGTTGATGCCGGGAACAAGACAGTCATCGGCGACGATTTTCTTCCTATGCCGGGAATCAAACCTGCTCCGGAGAAACCTTCGGCACCAACACCGAAGGTGGAAGAAGGCAGGCAGGTGCCCGTGGGTGAGTTTTATGTTGAATTCAAAGATTTGCCCGGCGGACCGAGATCGTTCAAACTTGTTGAGGGTGAGAACGTTGTCGGACGGGAGAACGGATGCTCCATTCAAATTGAAGACGGTTCACTTTCACGCAAGCATGCTGCGCTTATTGTCAGAGCGGGCGTTGTGATGATAAAGGATCTCGGTAGTAAGAACCACACATTTCTGGGAAATCAAAAGTTGAATTACGAAGTGGAGATTCGGAACGGGGCGAATCTCATGTTTGGAATAGTGAAAGCCATGTTGCTAAAGAAGTAATGGGAGAAGCAATCGACATACTGCCGGATGGCATGCTGGTGCTGAAGCAACCGGTGAAGCTGCCGGATGTTCTGGACTTGCTTGTTGTCGGCGGTGGTCCAGCCGGTACGGCGGCTGCGTTCCACGCGAAGGAACTGGGCCTCTCTGCTTTGGTGATTGACTATGACGATCTGTTGAAACGTATCAGAGACTATCCCAAGGACAAGCTCATCCTTCCCGACTTCGGTGGCGGCGATCAGATGAAGTTTCCAAAGTGTGGATCATTGGTATCGCTTCTTCACTTCGCGCCTCTTGATAAGGATGAAATGTGCGTAGCCTGGAAACGTTTTTATCAGGAGAACAATGTTCCTGCCCAGTCAAGCATCGAGTTGCTTGGCATGCAGCGGGCATCTGATGGTGTATGGCAAGTGAAAACATGGAACCACAATACCAAGAGCGAGCTGCTATACTCAGCGAGGCATGTAGCTATAGGCATCGGGCGTGGCGTGCCGCGGAGGTTTGACATTCCGGGAAACACGGATGGCATCGCCTACCGTCTCTCCGATGCGAATGCATATGTTGATGCGCCGGTGCTCGTAATGGGTGGAGGCACATCAGCCGCCGAAGCGGTGATCGCGATCAGCAATGCGAAAGCAAAGGCGAAGAATGAATCTGCGGTGTATTGGTCATACCGCGGCGATAAGCTGCCTAAAGTTTCCAAAGCACTTGCCGATGTGTTCTTCGAAGCGTACATGGGAAATGGCAACATCCGCTACTACCCAAATAGTGAGCCGGTAGCAGTTGTGACATCCGACGATCGAAAGGAATACCTCTCGATTCGAACTGACCGTCGGTTGATTTCAGGAAGACCGAACGAAACGTCGCATTTTGAATTCCAAAAAGAATATTGCATTGCCTGTATTGGTGAGGATATCCCGGAGGGATTCCTGAACTCCATGGGCATTGCCATGGCAACTGGTGGTCCGGCAAACAAGAAGCGTATGGTGGTAACGCAATTCCTTGAGACGCAGCAGCCGAATGTGTATCTCATCGGTGACATCCTCAGCCAGGTGTATCTCGAAACAGACAACTTCTCCGGCGATCCGTCGACATTCAAAGAAGTAAAGCATCGGGGCAACATCAAAGCGGCAATCTGCGACGGAGTGCTCATTGCGAAGGTTGCAGCGCAGAGGGTTGCCGGTAAGAAGGAACTCGACGTCCAGCTTGAATTCGAAGACGCCCCGATTCAGCAGGCACCGAAGATGGAGGCTTCTCCGTTGGCAACAATCATTGCCAGCGCTCCCATGGCAGCGAAGCAACAGCAAAATGCTGAACCGAAGGCATTCCTTGTCAGGATGCTTGCGGGAAGTGTGGAGGAGGATGAGTTTCCTCTGAATGTTTCCGGGGTGACCACTCTTGGGCAGAAGTTCTGCGATATCGTTTTTCCGGATGATCAATTGCTGTCCGAACGTCATGCGTCAGTGTCTCACAGCGCCGAGGGCTACCTGCTGCGCGACGATGGCAGTGCAACCGGCGTCTTCTTGAGGGCGCCTGAAGGACGACCGCTGGCAGTTGAGTCTGGTGACATCGTGAGGTTGGGCCGGCAATTCCTCGTGTTCGGCATGGAAGACAACCGCCCGATGTTTATCCATTACGATCAGCAAGGAATTCAGGTATCGAAGCACGACCTTGACGAAAGGACAATTGTGCTTGGCCGGGAAGCTCCCGATGTAACGCTTGACCCGAAGGATATGACTCTCTCGCGCCGGCACGTGTCAATTGCCGTGAAAGCCGGAAAGATTTTCATCAAAGATTTGAAGAGTGTGAATGGCACGTTCCTGAAGGTGAAGAGCAGTATCAAATTGGAAGATGGCGATGGGTTCCGTGTCGGGAAGCAGTCGTTCAAGCTGAGCCTACAACGGGAAGGAACTCCTGCAAGGGTTCATCTGACAACTCGCATTTCAATACCTCCCGTGGTTCAACCTCTTCCCAAAAAAGAGGAGCGCCCAACGCCTTCAACTGGAGACGCTGGCGGTGTTGCAGTGAAATTCAAGAATCTTGACAAGCCGTGTCCGTTTGAGAAGGGGCAGACGATTTGTGATGTTGCGGAGAGAAACGGCATCAAGATAACAGCAGAGTGCCATGCAGGAATTTGCGGCAGCGATGCGATCCGTATTCTTGCAGGGAAGGAAAACGTGAATCCGCTCGGCAGTGACGAGAAGGGAACACTTGAAGATATCTGCGGACTTCAACCCGGTGAGTATCGGCTGGCGTGCATGGTAAAGCCGTCCGGCTCAATTGAGATTGAGATTCTTGGAAAATGACAGTGCGACGATAACGGACTTTGTGAAGACTTCTGCGACAATAACGTTTGGAGCCTGCTCGGATCTGGGGCGATCTCGCTCGGAGAATCAGGATTCCTACGGCAAGTTCCCCGAGGATAGCGATGACATCACTTTACCCAAGGGACAGCTCTTTATTGTGGCTGATGGCATGGGTGGACAAAAAGGAGGTCGCGAGGCAAGTACGATTGCTGTGGATACGATCAACCAATACTACTTCTCCGATTCCGAAGCAGACATTGCAAAGAGCTTGGAGAGCGCCCTTCAAAAAGCCAATGAAGCAATCTTTGATTACAGTACGACCCACGCAGGCTTCACGAACATGGGCACCACCTGCAGTGCCTTGGTACTGAAGGATAATCGTGCGTACATTGCACATGTCGGGGATAGTCGTATCTACAAGATAACAAGGGGAAGTATCGTTCAACTTACTGACGATCATTCGAATGTTGCCGAGATGCAACGGCGCGGTATGCTGACAAAGGAAGAAGCGAAGCATCATCCCGAGCGCTCTCATCTCTATCGGGCGCTTGGTGTGAGAGCTGATGTTCAGATCGACACTGTCAACGATATTCAACTCGGAACATCGGAAACTTTTCTACTCTGTTCTGACGGCCTGGTCAATCACGTGGAAGAAGACGAGATGTTGAAGATGATAAAGAAACTTCCCCCGCAGGAAGCATGCAATGAACTCGTGGATATGGCAAACGACCGCGGCGGATACGACAACATCACCGTTCTCGTTGTCTGCGTGGAATTGACGAACTCCTTCCTTGGCCGGTTATTTAAATGAGAGTGACGGAGGCCACCGAAGTATGCGTTACGAAGCAATCTCGCCGATATGTTCTTTTCGTACTAAGTACGAAGGAGAACGCGAACCGTGTACGACATCGAATCCGACACACTAACACAGCCCGTTAAGATGGAACAAAGCGTCATCGGCAAAATAGTTGATAACTACCAGATCACTGCTGTTCTGGGCAAGGGCGGCATGGGTGTGGTATACAAAGCGCGAAACCGCGCGCTCGAAAAAGACGTCGCGCTCAAGATGATGGATGCCTCACTTTCCAGGGATGAGAGCTTTCTCAAGCGCTTTCAGTCGGAAGCGAAAGCGCTTGCCCGGCTACAGAACCCGAACATCGTAACGGTGTTTGACCTGCGTGAGACGGAGCTTGGTTTTTGCATCATCATGGAATACGTCGAAGGGACAACCCTCGCCGCAAAAATCAAGCAATGGGGCCCACTACCGGTGAAGTTGGCTGTTGCCGTGTTTAAGCAAATGCTGACGGCCCTCGATCATGCCCACAAGGTTGGCGTGATTCATCGCGATATCAAGCCCAGCAACATCATGCTTACGGAACAGAATGTTGTGAAGGTGACGGACTTCGGGCTTGCAAAGATTCAGCAGGTCTCCACAGCAACTGTCACCATGGGCACAGGGGGAACGCTCTATTACATGTCACCGGAGCAAATCAGGGGGCTCTCCAATGTAGATGAGAGAGGGGATATCTACTCGCTCGGCATGACGTTATACGAAGCCGTGGCCGGACAGGTTCCCTTTGCAGATGCCGACGCTGATTTTGCAATCCGGCAGGCGATTGTTGAAGGGAAGATCCCATCACCCTCAAAGCTCAATCCGGCAATTCCGAAAGAGCTTGTGAAGATTGTCATGAAGTCCATTGAGAAGGATCCGGCAAAGCGTTACCAGACTGCTGCTGAGATGCGCGATGCGCTGGAGAAATTCGAGCGCGAGTCGTTGCCGGAACAAAAGACCCCCAAAGCTGAAGGGACGCGTATCGTTGAAATGTCTTCAGCCGGCAAGTCGACGCGACCGATTGTTGTTGCGGTGGGGACAATTCTCGCACTCGTGATCAGTTTCCTTCTCTATAGTCAGTTTGCCCCACCTTCTTCTGCTCATCTTTCGGTTTCGAGTATTCCTGTTGGCGCATCTGTAGTGATACAGGGTATTCCAGTTGGCATCACTCCGCTATCAGAATACTCGCTTGAACCTGGAACAATTCCCATTACTCTTATCATGCCGGGTTTCAAGTCCAAAGACACCACCCTTGCCATGAGTGCAGGAGAGACCCTGAACCTTGCGGTATCGCTGGAGAAGTTGCCTGCAGAACCCTTGCCGTCTGCGCAAAACTCAAACGAACCCAAAAAAGAACCGACACCGATTCAGTCAGGATCAAGTGGCGTTGCCCTGCCAGCAACACTGATCCTGCAAGCCGTTCCCTCTGGCTCCATCATGGTTGATGGCGCCTCAACGGGAGATGATGCAAAGCGCCAGACTGAAATCAAAGTGCAGACAGGAAAACGGACGGTAACCTTCACTCATCCTCGCTATGGTTCCAAATCATTCAATGTTGAAGTGAAGGCTGGAGAACGTAAGAGGCTGACATGCTATTTCGAATCGTACGTGAACATTCTTGCACAACCTGTGTGGGCACAGATTGTTATTGATGGAAAGATAGCCGATCTTGTGACACCATTGAATCGTCATCCTTTAGGACCCGGCAAGCACAGTATCACCGTAACAAAATCGGGGTATACGACACTTGAAGGTATGCAGGAAATTGTTGTTGACCCCGGGCTCGAGGAAAAAGTCATTCCTCTGGTATTTACACTGAAGAAGCAATAGTTGGTGAACAAGAAGAACACAGTAAGAGGAGGAAGCGTCATGATTCTTAACAAGGCAATTACGAGCCTGCTGCTTGTCCTTGCAATGGGAGTATTCGCTCCCGTGCATATCCTTGCCCAAGGAAAAGGTGGAAGTACAAAGCACAAGCTGGAACGTGCCATGAAGCTGTATTCTTCGGCAAAGTTCGACGAAGCAATCAAAATTCTCTCTGAGCTTGAAAAAGAAAAGAAGCTGGAGAAGAAGGATCAGATTGATGTGCTGTTCGGCCTGGGCCGGGCGTATGTGGCCAAGGGCCAAAAGGACAAAGCCCTCGGGGCGATGTCAAAGATGCTTGAACTGGAGCCCCCATCGATTGAACCGGACCCCGACACGGAGTGCCCGCCACTCATGAAGGTGTACTATTCGGCCCGCAAGAATAAGAGCGGTACCGATTCCGTCCGCGCCGATCCCGGCATGAGAACCATTGCCGTTCTGGATTTCAAAAATAGATCCATTGACGACAAGGAGAAGTTCGATCCGATGGAAAAGGGATTCTCTGAACTGGTCATCGGCTCTTTGAACGGAGCGACAAACCTGAAAGTGATTGAACGCGAACGGATCCAGTGGATCCTCGAAGAAATCGGCCTTGAGAATAATCCCGGCAAGTTCGATACGGAATCGGCGGTGCGTGTTGGCAAGCAGCTCGGTGTTCATACTGTGCTGCTCGGGAGTTTTATCAAGATCAAGGATGACATCAAGCTTCTTGCCCGGCTTGTGAAGGTCGAGACAAGTGAAATTCTCATGACCGAGGAAATCAAGGGTGATGTCGACGACGTGTTCGAGCTTGCCGACAAACTCACCGAGAAGGTTGCCAAAGGGATCAATGTGAAGCTCGCCCAATCATCGGCAACTGAATCACAAGCATTGGAAACAAAGTCATTGGACGCAATGCTTTCGTATTCCGAAGGCCTCTCGTTCCTTGAAAAGGGCAACTATACCGATGCGTACCGGAAATTTGAGCAAGCCCTGACGTTCGATCCAAATTATGAGAAAGCCCGTCAGAAGAGAGAAAGCATTAAACCGTTGTTGGGATAAGGTCAACACTGGATGGTCGTTTGATGATCAGTCGAAACATACTGTTGGTGGTTGTTGCTGCCGCTCTTGTCGTGATCAACTCCTGCGTCACGGTCAAGATGGGGGAGAATATTGATGATTACAGTGCAACAGTGAAGAAACTGCAGGCGAAATTGTTGCAGAGCCCCAACGATGCCGATGCATTGCGTGATCTCGGTGTGATCTACTTTCAAACTGGTCAGTTTGCACGGGCCACGGAGTATCTGAAACGATCCTCGGCGATACGGCCAGGAGATCCCAAAACCCAGTTCTATTACGGGATGTCACTTGAGTATCAGGACAAGAAGGAGGCGGCTCTTGCCGTTTATCTGAATTACGCCGACGCTTCATCCCTTTCCCCGTACCGCAAGTTGATGGAAGGCCGCTACCGGCAATTAACACGGGATATTATTCAGAAGCAGATCCAGTCGCTGATTGCCAGAGAAGATTCTCTGACGGACAAGAAGATGGCCCCCAAAACCGTTGCCGTATTTCCCATCGTCTATCAAGGAACAGACCAGAAGTTTGCAGCCCTCGGAACAGGGTTGAGCGAGCTTATGATCAGCGACCTGGGGCAGGTACGAAGCCTCATGCTCGTCGAACGTGTCCGCATCGAAGCATTGTTGCAGGAGCTCAACTTTGGCACATCGAAGTTCGTTGACCCTGCGACTGCACCGAGATTGGGCCGCCTGCTTGGCTCAGGGCGTATGGTTGCCGGCACGTTCAATGTCTCTGGCAACAACCGCCTCCGCGTTGATGTTGCTTCGTATGATGTCCCTGGCCGCAAGTTTCCCGATCCAACAACGCAATCTGACGCGCTCGATAATTTGTTTAGGATGGAGAAAGATCTTGTCTTTAGCGTGATCAAGCAAATGGGAATAACTCTCACCCCCGCAGAACGAGAGAAGATCCAACTGATTCCAACAAAGAACCTTCAGGCTTTTCTCGCGTATTCGATTGGTCTCGAACGTCAGGACGCAGGGGATTTCAGAGGGGCATCAACGTATTTCAAGGAAGCTGCAGCCCTTGACCCTGGCTTTGCCCAGGCGAAAACAAAAGCAGACGAGGCAGACGCGTTGAGCACTGCCGGCGGGCCTCGTGACAACGCGCTCGCAGTTGCTCAACGAATGGATCCTCCAATGGGACCGGACGGCATGTCCAACCACCCTGACGTGCTTCGGTCACGCTTCCAGAATCTCGGAGACAATATCGGTTCGGGTTTTGTTCCCGGTTCTGAAAACCGTAAGGCGCCGGAACAAGCTGCAGCATCAGGTGCGGCAGTTGGCAATCTCTCGAAGCCGCCACCACCACCGAACAGATAGATTCACTCAATGACAAGACAGCTCAACATTGTTGCGGTTCTCCTGTTCACAGGGCGTACCCTTCTCTTTGGCCAGAATTTCTGGCAATCAACAGGAGGGCCAAGCCAGGGTTCAGTGGCGGCGATTGTCTCCCATCCTGACGGGAGTCTGTTCGCGGGCACAGCCGGCGGTGGAGTGTTCAAGTCAACGAATGGCGGAAACTCCTGGGTTGCGTGGAATGGCCAGATCCCGAGTCTTAACATCTTCAATCTGACTGTCACTCCTGCAGGCACCCTTCTTGCAGGAACCGATGGAGGTCTCTTCCGTCTACCAAATCAGGGGACTGTCTGGTTCCAGACCAACCTCAGTGGGCAACAGGTACGATCTGTAGCTGCACGATCAAACACGGAGATCTACGCCGGCGTTCTGGGATTGGGTGTGCACAAATCCACCGACGGCGGAGTAACGTGGAATTCCACACCACTGGATGTTAACACGCCGTCATCGTTCGCGTTCAACGCGGCGCTCGGCTTTGTCCTGGCCGCAACAGATAACGGGGTCTTCCTCTCGCCAGATGCTGGAGTAAATTGGAATCCTGTCAACAACGGGTTGACCAGCAGAAATGTACTCAGCATTGTTGTGACACCCATTCGCGATATCTATGCGGGCACCGATACTGCAGGCATCTTCAAATCGACGAATAACGGTACAAATTGGTTTCCTGCTGACAGCGGAGTTTCCAATCCCACGGTGTTGTCATTGACGTTTAACGGACTTGGCCATGTGTTCGCCGGGACGTTAGGTGGAGTATTCAGGTCAACAAATGGCGGTACTGTCTGGAGATCAATTAATCCCGGCCTTTCCGATCCTGTCATCCGCACACTGGTGCCGAATGCAACCGGTATTCTCTTTGCAGGAGGTGGAAGCGGCAATGGCATTGTATTCCGCACTGTCGAATCCACGGTTGGAACATTTACCGTTGTGCAGCCGAATGGAGGCGAGGATTGGCAAATTGGCTCGGCTCAACAGATACAGTGGACATCGGTGAACATCTCCGGGAAGGTGCGGATTGAGCTTACGCGAAATGCTGGGGCTTCCTACACAACTCTTGTTGACAGTACCGTAAACTCAGGAACCTTTCCATTTACCGTAAGTGGTCCCGCAACTACTCAGGCACGCGTTCGTGTCAGCAGTTATGTCGACCCCGTTCTCATTGATTCAAGCAATGCGCTGTTCTCCATAAGCGCAGTGCCGGTTCCCACAATTACTGTCGTGTCTCCAAACGGTGGAGAAAATTGGCAGACGGGAACCATGCAGAGCATCCTCTGGTCTTCGGCCAACGTTACCGGAAAGGTGATGATTGAGCTTTCCAGAAACGGTGGAACGAACTATTCCGTCATAACGGATAGCACAGACAATACCGGGACATTCACCTGGGTCGTTACCGGCCCGGCCACGACAACAGCTCGCGTGAGGATCACGAGCATTGTCACTAGTACAACCGTTGACGTTAGCGACAACAACTTCACTATTGCGCCACCACCGTTCGTTACGGTTCTTCGTCCCAACGGTGGGGAGGTCTGGCAGATCGCAGGCTTTGATACAATCCGGTGGGCGTCAGGTGGCGTTACAGGGAATGCTCGCATCGAAATCTCCCGGGATGGTGGAACAACATTCGCTGCCATTGATTCGAACGTGCTCAACTCGGGCACGTATGCCTGGAGGGTCACCCCGCCGCGAACAACACGTGCTCTTGTCCGGGTCATGATTCCCCAACCCGGTTTGCCGGGTATCGTCGACACAAGCGACAATGTTTTTGCCATCAGTGCGCTGAGTGTGGCCGCACCTGATACGGTGATCTCCGGATCGAGTCCCGCTGTTGCTGTGCAACCTCCCGCAAACTACGCCACGATACTGGCAAGGCTCTTCATACGGAATGGTGGAAAAACTGCATACGACTCGCTGGATATGACTCGGGTTGGACTTGATTTTCGGGCTGCAATACCGCCCGCGTATATCAACATCAGGGGTGTCGAATTCTATGTCCTCCTTTCCGATGGGCAGGCGCCGGTTACGTATCCTGATTCGGTTCCCGCACTACTTCCGGCTGTTATCAGAGTTCAGGTTCAGAATGCTATTGCCACGACGCCTTTCCAGCGACGCACATACAAGATGGTATCAGTTCCCATTGATCTCACCGATCGCTCGATCACGAGAGCACTGGTTGATGACTACGGATCGTATAACCGCAGCAAATGGCGCGTGTTTAAATGGGAAGGAGCAGGGTACGTAGAGTTTCCCAATATTGCAGCAACCATTACACCGGGCAATGCCTTCTGGTTGATCACGCATGCGGGGACCTCATTTGATGTTGATGAGGGGCTATCGGTGAGCACGCGTCAACCCCAGGTGTTGACTATTCCACCGGGCTGGAGTCAAATTGCAAACCCGTTTGCGTTCCGGGTCGATTGGGATTCAGTTGCCGGTGGCAATCTTCTTTCCGGTCCATACTACTACGATCGTGGCGCATTCCGGGCAACGACAGTACGAGTTCTTCAGCCGTGGGAGGGGTACTTCGTCTACAATGCCAATACACAAGCGATAACCATTGCCGTTCCAACAGTGGAAGCCGATTCCTTGCTTCAACTTGCAAGTGATTGGCCGGAGGAGGGGAGTTATGGAATTCGATTCTCTGCATCGGCAGCCGGCAGTGGGTTGGCGGATGCTGAGATTATCATCGGGTTTACTGGCAATTCCACTGCTTCGTGTATCCATCCTGAACCTCCCATTATTGCTGATGAGTTTGTTCGATTGTCGGTTGTGGATGGTTCTCAGCGCCAGCTTGTTTCTCTGAAACAGGTGCCGGAGGAGGGCACGTTTTGGGACATGAAACTCTCGACAACATTGCAAAACAGGGATGTACTTGTTCGGTTGGCTGAACACGGACAATTACCCTTGGGCTTCGAAATGTATGTACTTGATAGAGATAACGCTGCCATGATTCCGGTACAAGCATATGCATTCAGTCTGTATGTTCGCACTCTGGAGCGTTCGCTCCGGGTGATCATTGGGACAAAGAAGTTCGCGGAAGAACACAACGACGACATCCCACTTGTGCCGCTTCAATATGATCTTTCCCAAAACTATCCCAATCCATTTAATCCGGAAACGAAGATCCGCTATCAACTGAGTAAGCGCAGCCTGGTTTCACTTGAGATATTCAACATCGTTGGTCAGAGAGTACGCACGCTGGTGGACCGCGAACAAACAACCGGCGTGTATGAGCTTGCATGGGATGGTGCCAACGACGCGGGGCGATTGGTGAGTAGTGGAGTATATATGTATCGGCTTCAAGCAGGAGCCAGTACTGGTAGTCCCGGAGACCGCTTCACCGTCATACGCAAAATGGTTCTCATTCACTAACCCATGATCCGCGTTCAAATATATCGAACTGCAATACTCGTGGTTGGGCTCTTTGCTGCAACGCGGACGACAGTTGCTCAGCCTGATGCGTATGTTATCAGCCAGCAATCATTCGTGCGCCTCATTCCATTGTATCAACATTGGTCAGTCGGAAGTGAGATGGCGTTCTCACAATTGGGTGTTGGGCTTTCGGCGTATGCGCCGTTGAGTCAGGAACTTGGCCTTACTGTGCATGCTGCTCACGTTACTACAACTGGAGATGTTACATCATTGGGTGGGCTGGCAGATACCAAGCTTTCGCTCAACTACTACATTGAAAAACCTGGAGTGGTGTTGAGTTGCGGCGTCAGCCTGCCAACAGGCAAAAGCGAATTAACCCAGGAAGAGTTCGAAACAAGTTTGTTAATAAGTAATGATGTATTTGATTTGCAGACGCCAAATGTCGGGCAGGGTCTGACTATTCAGCCCGGTCTCGCCTGGGCAGCATCGTTCGGAGACAATCTCTCCATTGGTGCGGGCGCCTCCTATCACTACAGGGCAAAGTACAAACCGCTTGCGGAATACGGTGATTATGATCCGGGCGATGAATTGCTTCTCACGGCAGGGATTGATGTCCGGCTCGGTGAGACTTCGTCTCTTGCTGCTGATGTTGTTTTCACAAAATACGGGGCCGACAAACTCGACGAAGAAGATGTTTTTGCATCTGGGAGCAGGATCTCGACCAATGTACAGTTTCGAAAATCGATCGGCCAGCACGAGCTGCTCATCTCAACGCGTTATCGTTCACTTTCGGTAAATGACATAGCTATTGCGGGTGCTCTGGTCGCCGAAGAGGGAAAAGTTGCCCCAAACCTGTTGGACGTGTCTGGCCGTTTTCATCTGCGTGTCAGTGGTAATGTTTCTGTTTCCCTTTTTGCGGAAGGCAGATTCTATCAAGAAACTGCGAGCACTCTCTCCGGTGTAAACCTGTTTGGTGTTGGACTCGCGCCGGAAATCCAGGTCTCTTCTCACATGACCATACCCGCGAGAGTAAAATTTCAATTCGGCAAGCTCAAGAACGGTGACTCGATTACTGGCATGGAACTCGGACTTGGGATTGCGGTCATGTTCTAGAAGGTCGTTTTGGCGGTTTAGGGCATCGCTCCAGTTTTAGTCAATAGAAACAATTTCACCATATTCGAAGGGAACACGATGAAAACACCCGGCGTCACACAAGTGTTGCTCGCGGCAGGACTTCTGGCGATTGTTGCATGCAACAAAAAACAACCGGAATCTGCAGGCCAGATGCCACAGCAGAACGTTGGCGTAGTGACTGCTCATGATGTAAACACTGTTGCCGGAATACACTGGGCCCGGCCTGAGCGCTGGAGTGTTCAGCCTCCGAAACAGATGCGCATCGCGACCTATACTGCTCCACCTGTGGAGGGAGATGCCGAAGGAGGGGAATGTGCGGTGTTCCACTTCGGCAGCGGTCAGGGTGGAGATGTCAACGCCAACATTGACCGATGGGCAACACAGTTTGAAAATGCCGGTAAACCCGCTCGATCGTCAAAGGAAGTGAATGGATTGAAGGTTGAACTTGTGCAGATTGCCGGAACATACCTTGCGCCTTCCGGCCCAATGATGCAGTCACAAGGAAAAAAAGAAAACTATCGTCTGCTCGGGGCGATTGTTGACGCACCGGAAGGGAGTGTGTTCTTCAAGTTCACCGGTCCTGCAAAGACTATTGCTGCAAGCGGGGCCGACTTCAACAGTCTGGTGAATTCACTATCCAAATAATACATTCAACGACTCTCGAAATAAAAACGCCGTCTCAATGTGAGGCGGCGTTCGTGTTTTGATTCAGTGGTCTGCCCACGCTTTACAGCTTGTTCACCTTCTTCGCAAACTCAATATCGAACGAGCTGATACCACCAAGGTCGTGGGTGGTAAGGTCAATGACGACCTTGTTGTAGACATTGAACCATTCTGGGTGATGGTTCATCCCTTCTGCAATCAGAGCGACACTCGACATAAAGCCAAACGACTGCACGAAATTCTTAAACTTGAATTCCTTGTGGAGTTTCCCTTTCACAACAGTCCAACCCCTGAGGGACTTCAGCGAGACCGCAAGTTCCTGTTTGGAGAGTTTCTTTCGTTCACCCATACTACACAACTCCAGCGCTAGACTTTTGGCTTCTCGAATGTGAGCAGCTCGCGACAGTCAGAGGCCATTGGTTTCAGTCCATCAACATGCGCGCGTAATTTGGCCGCTTCACCTCGTCGTGGCAGATACACTTTGCCGATCTGTGTGAGTCCTAGTTCCCGGAACACGAGGGACATCTCAAACGGAAAATCGATCACTCCAAATGTGCCGGAAGATGCCTCAACGATTACCGAGACTCTTCCGCCGGGCTTGAGTGTACGCACGCTTTCCCGGGCAATGGTCTTGAACTTCATCATTGTCTCCGCTTTGGCGGCCGCAGGCGAGAAGTCTGAATCATCTCCACGGGGATAGAAATCGGATGGCGGGTCGAGAAACACATAGTCGAAGATGTTGGACTGTTCGGGAATTCCCGTAAGCAGGATATTCGCCCGGACGATACGGTCATCAGATGGATCGACATCGTACATCTTGAATGTGAGATTGTTGAAGTGCGGCACCGATGCGATGACGTCGCCGGTTGTTCCACTTCCCGCCATCGGATCAAGAACGGCAGCTCCCGGTTGTGTATAGTAGAAGAGGGCATTGGCAACAATTTGTCCGGGCAACCTTCCCTTGTACCCCGACTTGCCGAACCGTGGATCGGAAACATCAAATGACCAGATGTTCCGCTCTTTCAGATCGAATCCAAACCTCGTTTTTTCATCTTCACGGCGCGAAAGCTCCTCTTCACGGATTTTCTTCTGAAGGTCAGAAATAGTCCATTTGTTGTTGATGGACATCTTCTCGTAACGATCACGCTCACGGCTCTCGTCCACTTTTGTTGCGAGCTCGAAGTAAAAGATCTCGGGAAGCGGGCGTTTCTGAACGTCGGGGTAGTATGAATAAAACTGCTGGCATTGCTTGAGCATGGAATACGGGAACTTGAACCCCGGCACGTCGGACATTCTTTTCAGAATATGCTCTCCGAAGACGCCTTCTTTCAGAGCGATCGGTATGACCTTCTCCACGAGAAACTTTCCTAGGTCCCAGTAGTTGTCTGCGGAGAACGAATTGAGCTTTTCAATGAGCGGATCGAGTGCTGAGGCCTTGCCGGCTTTTGGCTTTGCTGTGGGGGCAGTCTTTGCCATTCATAACTCCGATGGTTGTTGCAGTGAGGGGAACGCCAGTAATGCAACTGGTGCATCACGGACAGAGTGTGAAGTCTGGGAATACTATAATGGAAATTGATGAATATTGCAAGGTTTCTCAACGTAATTCTGAGATTGTGTTGCGGGGAGATGGGAAGGGTGATCTTGCCGAAGAAAGAGAATGACGCTACACGTTGCCCGCGACTGCCAGCCTGCTGTTCCATCCACCAAAACCATCCGGCTCTTTGTCGTTGTTTGTTGGGTCTTCCATCCAGAGCATGCCATCAACGACGAACTTATACCTGTATTTGCCTGAGTTGAGTATGG
>JANNSJ010000023.1:0-46368 GCA_031402435.1 Bacteroidota bacterium
TTTGCTCAACTTACCGAATTCTGTACCTTCCCATCTTTTTTTCTATGAACCCCCAACTCGCTCCCGTGGCGCTGCTGCGCCACGACGTTCTTGTTCTCTAAGCTCCTCGTCTCTGTACACCCTCACCCATGACGCCATAACTACTGTAAGTACGCATTGCGTTTAGCCAGCCAATAGGGTGGGCTAATCGCTACACGTTGCGTTTATTTCCTTTCTGGTTTCACCGCGTTGCGTGTGGCTGTGCAGTCAAGGGCGTAGCTCCTTAATCTTGGGCATCTTCTTGCCTCCAGCACGGTGAAGCGTTTAAACAGGAAAGGAACGTGAGCAGCTTTTGGGGTGAAGCATGAGAAAAGTTACTGCGAAAAGGTAGCCTTCGGCAAGGGGAAAGTCAAGGCGGAAAAACCGAAGACAGGAGACTGAGACGGGAGTCAGGGGATGGGGTATAGGGTATGGGTATAGGGGATAGAAAAAGGGTCGAATGGAGAACGGTGAGCGGAAAAGGGAATCGGAGAGATGGGGGAGGAAAAAGAGGAACCCCAACGCCAGAAAGGTCAGATTGCTTCGTCGCTAACCCTTCGACTACGCTCAGGGGCGCTCCCCGCAATGACCCTGTGGCGAGGAGCTACAGCATCCAGTCAAGCTGGAAGAACGGAAGAACCATGGTATCGGGCGAACTCTCATTAATCTGTGTCTGGTGGTTAATGCGCACGCCGATCAGTATCCGGACGGTGGGATCGATATTGAAGTACACACCCGGTGTGATGACAAAGAACGTTGAGGAAAACGTTGCACGCTCATCGTGAACCACGGCGAGAGGAGGAAATGGAAAGAGAACGGGCTCAACAATCGTGGGCTTGAACTTTGCAAGCGACTGTTTGCTGAATGCAATCTGGGCAAAGATGTTCGTGAACCAATCCTCCCGCCTGGTGTTGAACGTAAAAGCCCCGTAGAGATCCATCGGCATGCTTTTGCCTTTGTCATGGAAGAATCCTACAGCGTATCCACTCGTGACCACAACTGTGGAGGCGTTGTAAAGAAGCTCCTGCCATTGAGCACCCACGTCAACGCGTATGGCTGTGGTTGGATTCTCGTGGTACAATCCCAAGCCGGCGCGATAGCCCCAAAGCCCGTTCCCCTCAATAGTGGAATAACTCGTGCCTACGGAAAGCGCCCAGTGATTGCTCATGGTGTAGTCCACATCCACACCGAATGAGGTTGAGGGGGTTGTCCAGTGAAGATTCCTTCCCGTGAAGGGCATCGTGTTTGCAGCGTTCTCGCGAAACGAGATGGTGTTATTGCTGTTGATGATCGTATCGACGCGGTAGATGCCGTTCGCATCGACGGGGGAGTGGCCGTCCAGTTGCCCGGCAAGCGTGCGGTTTCTGCCGGCATCGAACGAAATGTGCGGACTGATGCGCAGCTTCTTCTCCATGTTGCCGTTGGTGATGTGAACCGGCGGCTGGCTTGCGGGGCCTTTGATACTGACATCCTGAAGATAGAGTACGTCGGTGGCGCAACCGAAGAGTGAAAAGGCAAGGATGAAAAGAGCGAAGGGCGTGGTTAAACGTAGGGAACGCATGTTATCCTCCTGAGTCATGGAGGCATGTTACAAGACGATCAATCCAATGCCTCCCCGGTATAATCTCTGAATGAACATATTGCATAATACGCTCCCGCGCCCACAGATGCAATACATATCACGAGGCCGCAGATCCACACGAGTAGGCCGAGTGTTTCCGAGGAGTCGAGGCTGTCAGACATCAGCCAGTTCCAATCATGGATGAGTCCGGCAGCGATGAGCTTGAGCTGTTTGTATGGCGCATCCCTGATATAATAGCTGACGTTGATGAGATTTTCTCCAAACCAAAACGCCGGCCAGACTGCATTGGCCATACTCTGCCTCGCCACGACGAGCGCGAGTAGCAAAGGAAGAAAGCACTGCATAAACGATCCGCCGAAGATGTAGACCCACATGCCAAACAGCCTCAGAAAGAAATGTCCCGCCTCGTGAATGAAGAGGTTGATGGTATCGAGAATGAAGAGGGCGAACGGCGGCTTATAGCCAAAGCCCGCGGGCCCATCGGTGCTGATGAAGAAGTACACCAGGTAACCGAGGTACGCGAGAAGCAACAAGTTCAGGATGAGGAGTGTGTGTTTCATTTTTTAGGAATTAACCACAGAGGCACAGAGGCGCGGAGAGAAACATCCTAAAAACACTCAGCGTCTTTGCGCCTCTGCGGTTTCTTTTTATTTCCCCGTCTCACGATAGAACCGGATCAAATCCGTGGTCGGCGGTTTCACATCCAACTGGCGCAGCATGGTTACAATCTGTCCACGATGGTAGCTCGAATGGTTCACAACGTGCTGGAATGCCTGCCAGAAAATCTGAACGAACGTGTCACCTTTCAGGGTCTTCATCGTGAATGTCTCTTGCAGTTTTTTGTCGGTCATGCCGCTGAGCCATTTTGCCGTATCGTAACCCACCTTTTCCCAGATCACCTTGAGTTCCTGAAGTGACTTCGGCGGTTCTTGAGTGAGGAATGGTTGGGGATCACCGAGGAAACGTTCCAACCAGACTTTCTCCGCACCGATAGTATGCGTGAGTGTGCCGTGAATACCCCCGTGACTACTCTTCATATCCTGCATGAATTTATCATTGGGCAGTTCTGCGAGTGCATCGAAGAATTGGTTGGTCGCCCAGGAGTTGTAGGCATGGAGAAGCTTGAGCTCGGAAAGAGTCATGATGATTATCCTTGTAGGAAAGAGTTATAGAGTTTTTACAGTTGGGACCAAATAGACTATCGACTCTCGACTAAACAGACTGTTCTCATTTTAGCATTGACCAATCCGTAGACATGATAACATTGTACGCCAGAAGAGCAGCGCACAGGATGAACGTGCCGCCTGCGAACTTGTAGATATTGGAAAGGACGGTCACAGTGAATTTCTCCCTGTGCTTCACGAGCATCTTTCCAGCCAGTGCAAACCAACCTGCCGTCCCTATACCGAAGCCGAAGGCATACGCAACGTTGTCAGCGGCTGAATGGCGGAGCAATCCGTTTGCCTGAAGGTAACTCACCACGCTGATCATGGACGGGATGAACATTGGCGAGGCGAGATTCGCAACGGCGATGAGGACGCCCACGAAGAACGGCGAGGAATACCCCAGCCGCAAAGCCTTTGCTTCCTGGGTCTCTTCCACTTTGAGAAGTCTCGTCTCTTCCGTTGGATCATGTTTGTGCCGCATATATCGGATGCCCATGACGATCAGAACAACGATGCAGACAACCTGAAAGCCAACCAATACCCACACATGGTCGGTGAGTAGATCGATAAGTGCCGTGACGATAGCCGACGATGCAAACGCTGCAATGAGTACGTAGACGATATCCATCGCGGCGCCGCCCAGTGCTACCATGAATCCCGACCGGAAGTTATAGCCCACAGTATGTTTTGTCACTGCCGCTCCAAGCGGTCCGGGTGGAATGGAAAGCACGCAGCCGCTGGCAATCCCCAGGAGAAGAGCCGAAATCATCTAGTGAGTATCTCCGGATGATGGTGAAATTCCCCGCTCTTTGTCGATGAGCCGTCCGGTGTTTGTTTCAAACTTTGGTCCTATCGTTGCGCCGATTGTTGTGTTTGCTCTTCTTCGACGCGGGTTCGCTGCTTCATTTTCCTGCTTCGCAATTCTTCCATCATGCGGCTAAATTCCGGGACGCCACGCAAGTTTTCGAGGAGCGGGTCGCGCACAGTCAGTCGATACGATCTCGATCCGAGTGTGATGGACTCGCGAAGCCACTTCAGCGCTTCGGTGGCGTTGTTTCGAATCGCATAAATGCATGCAAGCTCGTAGCGTGAGGAACCTTCTTCACTTAACGCTGCAATTGTCCTTTGGGCCTCGGAATAACTTCTATTGAGAAATTTTTCAGCCTCATTTCCCTTTCCGGTTTTTGCCAACGCAAATGCCAATTGCACCAGCCCACCCGTTTTGTCTTCTGACAGGTCGTATGCTTTTCGGAATAAGATGAGGGCAGCCTCGTTCTCCCCGTCGTACAGTTCGATCTTACCTGCGGTTTCTAACAAAAGGGTATAGTCCGGTTCTTTTTCAATGGCGCCTCTGAGAGTTTGCCGGGCTTTTGGAATCTCGTTCTCTGAAAGGTAAAGCTCGCCAAGCCCGACGTATAATTGTCTGAGTGATGGCTGCAACTCGATCGCTTTTTCAAACCAGCGTAATGCCGCACTGTCCATCTCCAATTCAGTATATGCGATTGCAAGCGTATTATAGAACGGTACACGGCCCGGCGAGAGAGAGATTGCTTTCCTCGCCAACCATATTGCCTCATCCTGGTGTCCGGTCCATAATTTTAATTCTCCCATGTTCGCATACACAGAAGCGAAATTGGGGTTCAGTGACAATGCCCTTTCGTATTGTTTAATCGCCTCCCGGTACCATTCGCGCTGATAATACGCAAGCCCTAACGACTTGTATGGTTCGGCAATATTGGGATCAAGTTCGATTGCATGCTTGCTGAGAGCGATGGAAGAGTCGGCCCACTGAGATGGAAAATTGAACCGTTGCACACGCTGCGCGTAGGTATCTGCGAGCCCTGCAAATGCAAGCGCATAGGTTGAATCGAGTGCTATGGCCTTCTTGAAGAAGTCGATAGCCCGCTCATTATCCTCTTTGGTCAGGCGATAGTACAGCTCCCTGCCGCGTAAATAGTATCCATATGCTTCCAGATTCCCCGTCGCCTGTTTTTCAATAAGCTGTTTCTCTTCCGGAAGGAGTTGCGCCTTAAGGGCCAAGCCAATTTTCTGTGCGACCTCGCTCTGGATCGCAAAAATATCTTTCAATTCCCTGTCGTAGGTTTCCGCCCAGATGTGTTTGTCCGTCGCTGCGTTGATCAACTGGCTGACAATGCGGACCCGGTTTCCGTCGTGCCGGACGCTTCCTTCCAATATAGCGGCAACGCCCAATTCACTGCCGATTTCACGAAGACTCTTCTGCGTGTCCTTGTACTTCATGACTGTTGTCCGCGAGATAACATTCAGCTCGCTAATCTTTGAAAGCTGCGTTAATATATCTTCCGTAATCCCGTCGCTGAAATACTCATCATCCTTTTCTTCGCTCATGTTCTTGAACGGGAGTACTGCAATGGATTTCCCAAGTCGGTGAACGGCAAGGTCGCGCAAGGGGGCGCTACCAACACGGAAGGAAATAAACATCGCAACCACGATAACAACAATATGAAGTGCAATTTCTCTTTTCTGAAATCTCTGCCCGCCTTCCTTTCCGTGAAACCACGCAAAGATGAATGCACTCACCACGCCGGATAGCAGCAACGTCACCACGACCGGGAACGTGCGTTCAAGAACGTCGATGTGATACGTTTCGATAAGAAGCTTGATAACACCGATCGCCGTCAACGCGGTGCTGCCGTAGATCGCCATCGTCTTGCGGACGTTGCGTGTCTTCAATTCGGAAAGAAATGTTTGTTGTGCTGACACAGTGCTTACCACGAAATGTACACGTCAAATTGATTCTACTGCCGGAACAACCCGCGTTGTTCTGCCCGTGAATGCATCGCTTTCAATCGTTCTTGAAGTTTGTCCATGATACCCCGGAAGACCTGATGCTTTCGCAGGCTGTCGATTGTCGGGTCGACATTCAACCAGCGATACTCGACATAACCTAATTCGATGGCAATCCGGAGCCACGAAAGCGCCTCTTCGGGGTTGTTCTTTATTGCGTGTATCGTTGCTACAACAAAAGGGTTATAGTAGTTCTCAGGGTTTTCATTGCTCAACTGCTTGAATGTCACAAGGTTCGAGTCGAGAATGGCAGTTGCTTTCTTTGTTTCTCCCAGCTTCAGCAGGGTGAACGCAAGTTGATTCCCGGGCCCGTCCACGTAAGAAGAAAGCTGAACGCACTGTTCATAGTATTCCCTGGCTTGCGGAAAATTGCCCGCCATCAATTCGACGTCACCGCATACACTGAGAGTCCAAATATCCTTCGGGGCCTTCTGATGGGCAATGTTCGCATACTTGCGTGCCTCGTCAATCCTTTTGGCGAACAGGTGGAAGTATGTAAGATGATTGTATGTTGTCAGGAGATCCGGTTGCAAGTCGAGGGATTTGTTGAACCAGTGCAACGCGAGCGAATCCTCGCCGAGAAGGTTGTACAACAATCCAACATTCGCGTACTTCGCCGCAGCATCCGGTGCAAGATCGACACTTTTGCGCATCCATGCCAGAGCCTCATCCAGATTGCCATTGTTAAATGCAACCCAGCCAACACCGGAGATTGCCCCGGCATGGTTCGGACTTAACTCGATGGCCTTATTGTAACTTTGCAATGCCAGGCCATACTTCCCGAGCGCCTCATACCCTCTTCCCATCGTATGATAACCATTTGCACTTGCCGGATCGAGTTCTGTTGCTTTGCGGCCCAGCGCAACGGCAGAGTCTGCCCATATACTCGGGTATCCGTGTGCGATGTACCGCTGGCGATATGCCAGACCAAGTTCCGCATACGCGAGCGCATACAGCGGGTCGAGTGCTATGGCTTTTTGCAACAGTCCGATGGCGATGGTATTGTCTTCCGCCGTTTCCTTTGCGCCGTGGTCGCGCCCCCGAAGATACAATGCGTATGCTTCAAGGTTGGTTGTGGGAGCAGTATTGACACGTTTCACTTCGTCCGTGGTCATGCGGGCGCGCAATCCTGCCGCAATGTGCCGCGCAACCTCGCTCTGAATGGAAAAAATATTCTTGAACTCGCGGTCGTACGTCTCGGCCCAGATGTACTCGTCGGATGCCGTGCTGATCAACTGTCCACTGATCCTGATACTGTCTCCGTCGCGCCGGACTCCACCGGTAAGGATTGCTGCAACCCCGAGTTCTTTGCCGATCTCCCGCGGGGTTTTCTTTGTGCCTTTGTATTTGATCGCTGTTGCATGCGCAATCACTCTCAGGTCGTTGATCTTGGCAAGCTGCGTAAGGATGTCTTCGGTAATCCCATCACTGAAGTATTCATCCTCCTTGTTGCCGCTTGTGTTTGTAAAGGGAAGGACAGCGATGGATTTTCCAATATGGGGACGAACCTCAACGCTCCCCGGCATTCCGATCGTGTACGAGAGGATGACAGCAACGACGGCAACAAGCGCATGGAGAAGAAGTTCCTTCCGTTGAAATAGCTGTGAGCCTTCCTTGCCATGGAACCACGCGAAGATGAGCGCACTCACCACGCCCGTCAGAAGCAGCGTCACCACAATCGGAAACGTACGTTCAAGGACGTCGATGTGATACGCTTCGATGAGAAGCTTGATAACACCGATCGCCGTCAGCGCGGAGCTTCCGTAGATCGCCATCGTCTTGCGGACGTTGCGGAGTTTGAGCTGCTCGATGAAGTTCTTGAACATGAGTTTAAGTGATTTTCTTTTTCAGTTCAGCCAGCTTCTGCAACGCCTCCATCGGTGTCATCTTGTCCACGTCGAGCTTCTTCAGCTCTTCGCGTAACGTATCATCCTTCATCTCAAACATCGTCAACTGCATTTCGGGTGCTGTGACTCGTCCTTGTTTCTTCTTCCGGCCTCCCGCTTCCGTCTTCCTGTCTCCGGCCTCCTGATTCCCATCTCCCTGTATACTCAATTCCGATCCTTCAAGGTTCTTCAGAATCTCTTTCGCTCTTTCCGTTACTTCTTCCGGCAGGCCTGCCATTTGCGCGACCTGGATTCCGTAGGAGTGATCGGCGAAGCCGGGCGTGACTTTGTGGAGGAAGACCACCTTGTCCCCATATTCACGCACTTCAACCTTGTAGTTCTTGATGCGTGGGAAGAGGTCGGCAAGTTCATTCAATTCATGATAATGAGTGGCAAAGAGAGTCCGTGCGCCGACGCGTTCGTGCAGGTATTCCGTGAGTGACCATGCAATACTGATGCCATCGAATGTGCTTGTGCCGCGGCCAACCTCGTCGAGCAGGATAAGGCTCTTCTTCGTTGCCGTGTTGACGATGTGTGCCGCCTCGTGCATCTCGACAAGAAATGTGCTCTCACCTGATGCGATATTGTCACTTGCACCAACACGAGTGAAGATCTTGTCAACAATCCCGATGGTTGCCTTCTTCGCAGGGACGAAACTCCCGATCTGCGCGAGCAGCACGATAAGTCCGACCTGCCGGAGATAGCTCGATTTGCCGCTCATGTTCGGTCCGGTGATGATCAGGATTTGGTCGTTTCCGGTATCAAGTCGGACATTGTTAGGTGCGTATTTTTCTCCCGGCGGAAGAAGCTGCTCAATCACCGGATGTCTTCCATCAACAATCTCAAGAGCAGTTGAATCGTTAACCTCCGGACACGCGTAGCCGTATTCCACGGCAACAGATGCAAGCGATTGGTAGCAATCGAATTCAGCGATCAGTCGCGCATTCGTCTGAATTGCTTCAGCATGTTCGGCAACGTTGAGACGGAGTTCGTTGTAGAGCCTTGTCTCCAACGCGAGAATCCGTTCTTCGGCGTGAAGGATCTTTTCTTCATACTCCTTCAACTCCGGCGTAATGAAACGTTCGGCATTCGTCAGCGTTTGCTTCCGGATGTAGTCGGCGGGAATCCTGTCCTTGTGAGTATGCGTAATTTCTATGTAGTAGCCGAAGACATTGTTAAATCCGACTTTGAGGGATGAGACGCCCGTTCGCTCCCGCTCCTTCCTTTGGAGTTCAGCGATCCAGCTCTTACCGCTGAATGCAAGACCGCGCAACTCATCCAGTTCGGAATTGAATCCCTTCCTGATCACGCCTCCATCGACAAGAGCGAGTGGCGGCTCGGGTTCAATGGCGGTTTCTATAAGCGTGATAATCTCCGGAAGAGGACAGAGCCCCTCCGTAATAGAGGAGAGGGAAGAGGAGGATGTCGAGGGGATTACTGATTTCAGGTTACCGATTTCTGTGAGGATTGATCTTAGGGCATTGATCTCTCGCGGGTTTGCCCGTCCCGTGCATATCTTTGTATTGAGTCGTTCAAGGTCGCCGATGCGGGAGAGAATTTCGGTGGCTTTCTTCCGTATGTCGGATTGTTGCACCAGTTCAGTAACGGCAGAGAGCCTGCGCTTGATCGGCTCAAGAGCATTGAGCGGCTGGTTGATCCATCGTTTGAGCAAGCGTCCGCCCATGGGAGTCTGGGTTTTGTCCAGTACAGCGAAGAGTGTCCCCTCGTTTGACCCGGCAATGGAAGAAGTGATTTCCAGATTCCGCTTTGTTGAAGGATCGAGAACGATGAACTCCCGTACGTCGTGCCGCGCAAGCTTCTTGATGTGAAGAAGATTGGCTTTCTGCGTCTCTTGTAAATAGTTCATCACGGAACCGGCGGCAATCACTCCCTGTCGCAACTCCTCGACCCCGTATCCTTTGAGGGATTGGGTTTTGAAATGTGTGACGAGCAGTTCGTACGCGTAATCGAAATGAAATACCCAGTCGTCCACTTTTGTGTAGAGACCTCGATATGCACCCTTCAACAGTTGCTGAAGTGTTACAAGGTCACGGCGTTGTACGAGGATCTCGGATGGGGCAAGAGCGCTTACCTGCTCAGCAAGCTGTCTGAGTGGAAATTCGCTGACACTGAACTCAGCAGTTGACACATCGATAAATGCCAGTCCAACCGGGTCTTGCGCATTTGCGATTGCTGATGGGAGGGCAATGGCAGCGAGATAGTTGTTCTGCTTCTGCTCGAGTACCTTGTCCGAATATGCCACACCCGGCGTGACCACCTCCACGACATCCCGTTTTACGATCCCTTTCGCAAATCTGGGATCTTCGATCTGCTCACACACGGCAACACGGTGCCCGGCTTTCAAGAGTTTCGGGAGATAGGCATCAAGGGCATGGTGCGGAAATCCGGCGAGAGGCACTTCGCCCGACGCTCCATTGCCGCGTTTCGTCAGGGTTATTCCCAGTACCTTTGAAGTAACAACGGCGTCCTCTTCAAATGTTTCAAAGAAATCCCCCATGCGAAACAACAGTATCGTGTCGGGATACTTTGCCTTCACCTGGTTGTATTGTTGCATGAGTGGCGTTGACATCAGAATACGCAGGAGGACAGGGTTAGAGAAATGCGGGCGTGTTTCAATGCCGGAGAGAGCAACAGCCCAAGTCTACGTTGAATTAACAGAAAAGGGAGTGCAAAATCAATGAAAGGCCCTCCGGCCAAAACCCGGAGGGCATTCAGAGGCAAGTGTTGCGTTGTTTACTGATTTATATTCGGTACGCGAAAACTCTCCCACCAGTTTGCGATGGCATACGTTTTTGTGAAATAGCCCGGAAAGAATGGCGGGCGAAATGCAGGGTTTGCCAATCGATCGTCGTATCTGTATCGCTTCGAAAACCCGGTCGCCAGCGTGGTACCGGAAGTTGTACCAACAGGGCCTCTGGTATTCTGGACAATTGAACCAAGAATTCTGAGCTCACCGAACAAAGGAGTGGCATGAACAGGGGATGTATTGTTATAGTTGTCCGCTGTGAACCCGTTGGCTCGAGCAAACACACACCCATCGATCGCAACTCCACCTCGGTTTGCGGCGTTGTCCGCAACTCTGACGTTCTTATCTGCAACGAGTCCGAGCAAGTCGTCGCTGGAGGGTGTCACCCGCGGATTTGTTTCGTATCTTACTTCATCTTCAACAATGATGTCCTTGGTTAAGGCAGAGATCGTGAGTTTCCCGTCAACTGTACCTTTTACGTGAACGTCCCCGGTTCCGCCAATGACTCCGTTGAAAAGCGGATTGCTAAGCGAGATGGTATCGTTGGTTGTTCCAGTTGTAAATGAAGAATTGCGTACGACCGCCTTCCCGTCATTATTCGACCCTGTTCCGGGAAGCAGAGTTACCCAAATATCTGTGGTATATTTTTTCCCCCAGGGAGGCACAACAGCACCTGCGGCTGTGTTGAGTTCACTCAGGTCGGTCGGGAGGTCCTTTTTTGCAACTCCTTTTTCATACGATTTCTTGAAGATGGCAAAGTTCGGGCTCGTTCCAGGGTTCTTGTTAAAAGATGCTGATGTGGTCAGTTTTTCCATAAACACCGGTTTGCCGTTTACATAAATCGTCCCGTTCGAATGCACAAGCCCCCACACTGTATCCGCAGTTGTCCAGTTCACACCATTCTCGCTGTTCGTCATCCACGCGAAAATGGAGAACGTCTGTTGCCTGTTTCTATCAAAGAGCACCTCGATCGTATCATGGAGAGTCTCTGCCACAGGCGTTGTGGGTGATGTGTATGTTGATATGCTGCTCAACTTGATGTAACTGACTCCGGAGATCGTCACCGGTGCTGTTTTGATTCTGAAGCTTCCATAAATATTTGGCCCGTTGTGCGTTTGTGTGGTATCTTTTGGATACCAGGTAGTATCAATATAGAACCTAGCCAGCCCGATATTTATACCGGTTGTTGCAAGGTTATGCGAAATTGTTGCGTCGGCATATGAGGACATGACACCGACGGAGTTCTTTGCCATCCTTGCCATGTTCATGGAGGTGTACCCCAGGATGACAGAGAATCCGATGACTGCTATTAATCCAGCTTTTCCGACCATAGTGGTTTCTCCAGTTTATCGGCGAGTGTTTTGCGAAGCGAGTCGTGTTTGTTGCCAGAGAGAACTGGAGTACAACGCTGTTCGTTCTCCTGGGTTGATTTGCGCCGCCTTGCGGCTGATGGCGTAGGGGTTTTGTACTTCCATTGTAAGTTCGACGACGTGGATCTCTGACAATTCGTCTCCGGCGACGGGAGTTACCAGGCTATCGCCCGAGATATTCTTGTATTTCAGTTTGAAGACGGTGACCACACCAACCTTGGCATCCATTCCCGATCCGACTTGTCTATACAAGAACCTGTCTATCTCATTCTTTGTCTTGGTGAGTTCCGAGATTGGACCCATCCTGTATTTGATCGTGTCCATGTTCGATGTCGTACGGTTCTTGCACAAAAAGGTGACCCTCGATGTGTCGGCAAGGAGCACCGTATTAGCGGTATCCTTGACGCCATCCCCCATGTTTCGGAATTCGCCTTCAAGAAGACGCGCCGTTGACACCAGCATCTCCTGAACGATTTCATCCCCGTTGTATTTGAAGCTGTTTTCCACGGCCATTTCATTTGCATTCAAGATAATGACGAGCAGAACGCCGCCGAAAATCGTTGAAGATAAAAGGTCAAGCATTGTTCCCATGTGAAGCTCCTCTTTCAGTCAAAATGAAAGTAACCCATCACCATTGATAGCTTGAGTGTATCTGTCCGTCCCGGAGGAAACGTCCTCCATGTCTTCAGGTCCATCCGCTTCGTGAACGATTGCGTTGACAGGACAGTCTGTATGTTGGTCGGGCTAACGTACCGCACCGTGAAAGAGGTCTTGTACTTGCGCGTTGAACCGTTTGCATTCTCTTCTACCACGAAGTTATTGAAATCATCAAAATCGTTGAACTCGAAGACGCTGTCTTCGCCAGCTCCTGCCTCGGGGCCCAGGTAGTTGTACGCGGTGAGTTTGCTGGGAACCCCGATGGCTTCATCGGATGTGTCACTGACGCTATCAAACGCCAACCCTGATGCGAGCTCCATATATGATGTGGCAAGAGTTGACTGCAGAATTCCATCCTGCCCCCCCGCTATGGTGTCACCATTGAAGGAAAGCAACTTATAGAAATTCAGTAAGATGGTTGTCAGCAACATCATTGCGCATATTGTGAGAAGCGTGTGGCCCGCACTCATTAGAATCCCCTTAAGATGTTCATGCCAGAGTCCCCGCGTGTATCACCGGCAACCTACTGACAAATTCAATGCCCGGATAACCATCCAAAGAGGAGCGTCCTTGTAATCGCTGTTTTTTTTGCCCTGATGTAGCACTCATCTCAACCACTACTCGAAGGAGGTCACCTCATGGCTGCCGAACAGAGGGAATTTTTTACTACTAAGGCGGTGCAAATTCTACAGCTTGTGGTCAATATGACCAACCTTCACGAAATCATGTATGCTCAATTTCGAGTCAAAAAAAGGGCTTTGACTTAGGTAAATCAACTTGCTACATTGGTGGAAGCAAGTCCTGAAGCAGATCGCGCTCTCACAATCCTCTGAACCCAAGATGCTGAGCCCCACAATGAACCACTGGCCTCGCGTTGTCATGCTCCTCATGATCTCTATTCTATTCCTGTTTGTTTTTAACTCTCCTCCACACCGTGGATCGGGCGATGGGAAAGAAGCCGTTGCTTCTGAAGCTCTCGAGGCTCTTGATCTCTGGACAATGTCGCGTGCATATCCCGGAGCCGATATTCCCGCGGCGGGATACGCGAATGCGTTCATTGAATCAAAGAACATGCGTAGAGTATCTGAAGCCCTCTCATCAGTTCCGCCGCCATGGTCTTCGATCGGACCAATCAACGTTGCCGGAAGAACAACCTGCATTGCGATCAACTCTCTCAACCCGAATACGATTTACATTGGGACCGCTGCAGGAGGGCTGTGGCGTTCGCGTACCGGTGGACTTGGTGCTGATTGGCAACGCGTGTCCACGGGCTTTCCTGTTCTCGGCGTCAACGCCATTGCTATGCATGCTGCTGACACCAATATGATCTACATCGGCACGGGTGAAGTGTATCGATACAACGGCTCAACCGGCGGCATCGTGATTCGCACAACACGCGGCAGTTACGGTATGGGAATTCTCAAGACAACAAACAGCGGCGCAACCTGGACGAAGAGCCTCGATTGGACGTACCAACAACAGCGCGGTGTTCAATGCATTAGAATCAACCCGCTGAATCCGAGCACAGTGTTTGCCGCGACCTCCGAGGGCGTGTACAGATCAACGGATGCCGGAGCAACATGGTTGCGGGTTCTGAATGTGCTCCTTGCTCAAGACATTGCTATCAATCCAATGGACACAACCAACGTGCTTGCAACGTGTGGTAACTTCGGATCTGCGGGCAACGGGGTATATCGCTCGACGGATGGTGGAGTGAGTTTTACTCTTGTACCGGGCCTGCCAAATTATTCCGGGAAGGGGATGTTGGAGATCTATGCCGCCAATCCACGGTCCGTCTACGCAAGTCTTGGTGATAGCACGACGGGTGCTGGAAGTTTATGGAAGTCCACCAACTTCGGTGCAACATGGTCATTGCTCAGTGCAGAAGCTCTTTATGGTGTGCAGGGATGGTACTCGCAGTTTGTCGCCGTTCATCCGACCGACTCCATGCAGATGGTACGCGGCGGACAAAATATCTATAAATCCACAAACGGCGGTATCTCTTCGTTCATTTCGTCCGGGGGATGGGCCGACTATCATAACTATGCGCATCATCCGACTAGTCCCAACACTCTTTATATAGTTGATGATGGAGGGGTTTGGCGCTCGACGGATTTCGGTGACGTATACCAGGATGTCAGTGCAGGGTTGATCACGTCGCAGTTCTACAACGGGTTCTCATGTTCTGCACAGGATTCCAACCGGGCGCTCGGCCAGGTACAGGATCATTTCGGGTGGATGTATACAGGTTCTCCAACCTGGCCAACGGGCGGGGTGGATGAGATTGGGTGGACAGCCATCAATCAATCAAACGATAATATCGTGTATGCCGGGAATCGCGGTGGCGGTGGAATTTACAAATCGATAAACCGGGGTGTATCGTTTTCTTCTTCGAGTTCAGGCATTGTGGGTGGCGTTTCGGCATGGCACACGCCTTTTGTGCTCTCTCCTTCCAATCCGAATTATCTCTACTTCGGACGAAGCATTATTTACAAGACCTCAAATGCCGGAACAAGTTGGACGGCCACGAATGGCGGAGCCGCGCTCGATGGTAATCCATCACTCTCCATGGCGGTGGCGCCGACAAATCACGACACGGTGTTCGTCGGCACGGTTCCTGGTACGGGACGCATCCATGTTTTCAGAACCACAAACGGTGGAGCCGTCTGGAGTGATGTTACCGGCGATCTTCCCAATCGCTATCCACTCGACATCACGATTGATCCGCGCAACTCGAAGGTCATATACGTCGCGTTCGGCGGGTTTGATACGACCCGTCTGGCTAAGTCAACTGATGCCGGACTCACATGGACTCACATCAGCGCTCCGCTGCCGAACGTACCGACGACGGCAGTCGCCATTGATCCCTTCAACACAGATCACGTCTATGTCGGCGATGACCTGGGTGTATTCATTTCAACAGATGCAGGAGCGAGCTGGGCAAGTTTCAATGAGGGTTTATTTGAAGCGGTAATTGCGGGAGATCTTGTCATATCTCCATCAAGCAGATCAATCAGGCTTGCAACACACAGCAATGGTGTGTATACACGGAGGTTGTTGTCGAGTGTTCCCACCGGTGTGGAGGAGGGGCATCAAGTCATACCGGAACGATACGTACTCCATCAGAATTTTCCAAACCCGTTTAACCCCTCGACGCGGATTTCGTACTCGCTTTCGAAGCGTACACACGTAAGCTTGAAAATCTATGATACTGCCGGCCGTGAAGTTATAACACTCGTTGACCGCGATGAGGATCCCGGTCTCCATCTTGCGGAGTTCAATGCCGGGCGTTTTGCCAGCGGTGTGTATGTCTATCGTCTACAGGTCGGGAGTGCTATCGTTGCGACAAAGAAGGCATTGTTGATACGGTAATGTAATGGCGTTATGAATTGACCGCATCATTTTAATAGTAACATTTTCCTTGTCAATTGTTGCACTCCTTCAACAGCAAGTCTATAATAGTACACCCCCGAACTTAGTACGAGTCCTCTCTCGTTCCTTCCATGCCATGTAATGCTATGAGTTCCCGATGCGACTCGATCATTCACGAGGGTATTGATCTCGTTGCCCGCAATGTCAAATACGGTAAGGCGTACGTCAGACGCTTCAGAGAGACTGTATGTTATTGTTGTTACAGGATTGAACGGATTGGGATAATTCTGTGCGAGTGTAAACTGGAACGGCATCGTGGTTCTTTCGACGACATCAGTTGTCACGAGGCTGTCAATACTGAGCTGCCACATGGATCGACCGTGGGTAAATGCGCGGACAATGCGCGTTGGCTGGTGTAGCTGCATGTCACTGACAGCAACATTCGGGAGTCCAGTACCCATTGACGACCACGATGCGCCTGTGTTAGTTGTGTAGTAGCATCCAACGTCAGTACCAACATAGAGTCGGCTGGTAAATTCCGGATCAACAAGGATGACCGTAACAGGCGCTTCCGGCAGATTACTGCTGATGTCCTGCCATGCTGCGCCGAGATTGGTTGTTCTGAACACATGAGGCAGCCTGACGTCAAACCGAAATCCCGAGCAGGTGACGTAGGCAATGTTCCTGTCTGTGGGATCGAAACGCACGCGTGTAATCCACCGGTTCGGCAAGCCTGCGTTCACATTAGTCCAGGTTGCGCCCACGTTCGTTGTGACCCAAACGTTTGCATCATCGGTCCCGACGATGACGGTGTTGGAATCCGTCTTGGCCACATCAATTGTTGTGATTGTTGCGTAACCGCTAAAGCCGGGGACAAGTCCATTGGTCAAGTCGGGACTGATGGCGGTCCAGTTTGCGGCGCGGTTCGTTGTCCGGTAAAGGTATTGCGTACCGGTGTATAGCACCTGTGGATTCGTCGGGTCGATCGCGATTGGTGTAGACCAGTTCTTTCGATCGCCGGACCCAATGCCAGTCGTGCCACTCGAACTGCTGCTCCAATTGGTTGTCGTTCTCCGGATCGCGCCGTTTTGAGATTCGGCATATTGAAAGTTCGAGTTCGTGTAATCAATGACAGCGTAGAAACCATCGCCTCCGTTGATGCTTGCCCAGTTGTTGGTGGCACCGGTGGTGGTGCGCGGTGTTCCGTTGTCTTGCAATCCTCCAATACTGACAGCCGGATTCAAGTAGTCGATGTAGCCGGCATAGAACTGTGCGAGATAGAGGTCCTGGTATGTCTCGCGAAACCAGCTTGTACCGCCGTTGGTCGATCGGCAGAATCCGCCGTCGTTGCCGATGAATTGAAGATTCGGATCAGTTGGATGAAAGGAAACGGCGTGGTTGTCTGCATGGGAAGTATTCTGTGTTGTCCAGCTTGTACCGCCGTTGGTTGTTTTGCCCATCGACACGCCGCACACGTATACCTTGTTCTCGTCAAAAGGATTGACAAATACATTGCCGAAGTACCAGCCAAAGCCGCCGTACAGGCTTGAAAGCGCGCCATCGGTGGTGCGTATCCAACTATCACCACCGTCCGTGGTTTTGTAGCAACCGAAAAAATTTCCCGGATCATCAGCGTAGGCCACGTACGCGACCAATGGGTTGGAGGGGGCGATTGCGACGCCGGGTCGGCCAATGTTCGGTGCCGGAGCGGGAAGTCCGTTCGAGAGAAGTGTCCATGTCAATCCAGCGTCAGTCGATCTGTAGATACCGGTGTTCACTCCGCCGACGTACACACGTCCCTGAGGGCCGCGCCTTCGCTGCCATGCTGCTGCGAGCAAGATGTTCGTGTTCGTTGGATTGATGGCAATGTCGACAACGCCCGTTGTATCATTGACGAAGAGAACTCGCGTCCATGTTGTGCCTGCGTCCGTCGATTTGAACACTCCGCGTACCGTGTTCGGAGTATAGAGCGTTCCCATTGCTGCTGCGTATACGATGTTGGTATTCAGCGGGTCAATCACGATCTTGCCGAAGTGACGTGTTTCTTCCAGCCCAAGTGAGAACCACGTTGCACCGCCATTTGTCGTCTTGAGCATACCGATGCCATCGTAAGAATCGGTGCTCGAGTTTGCCTCGCCCGTTCCAGCGTAGACAATGTTGTCGTTGGTTGGATCCACTGCAACAGCTCCCATAGAGAGACTGTTCTGTGTGTCGAACAGTGGCTCCCAGTTGATTCCGCCATTTGTGGATTTCAGAACGCCGCCATCTGCGCCGCCGATATAGAGTATGTCCGGGTTTTGCTGGCTGATCGTCATGGTCGTGATGCGGCCCCCAATGTTTGAGGGGCCTTTTGGTATCCACTGCACACTCGTAAGAGGGCTTGTCCGTGCTTGTAACAGCGAGGCTTGTTCAAGCGACATCTTCCTCAATTCCGGGTCAATATAACCTTGCGGGTATGCCCGTTGACGGTAGAACCAATCTGAAGGCATGGTTTTCTTCGCAGCTTCGTTCTCCCCTGGCTCGCTTCCTCTTTGCACGAGGGCGAAGGAAAGCATGAACGGAAGAAGGAAAGCAATGATCGTGACCGTACGATGCGACATAGTGTAACTCCAATTTGGAAAAGGATAGAAGCTGTAATAATGTACGAATTCAGGGTCGGGAATCAATGGACTTTTAGAACGATCCCGTGGGTGTGGATGTTTTCTTGACTCTCTACTCTGAAATCTCTATATATATCAAAGCTTCCCGAAACACTTCCCCTTTTGATGAAACCGGAAATATCAGTCAGGCACTACACAATGTCAGCCATCGATCTCTCGACGATGACTTACTTCTGGTTGCTGTCTTTATCTTAACTACATTGGAGACCCACATGAAACGAGTCGGTGTGTTGTATGGCATGGAGAACACTTTCCCCGGAGCCCTCGTTGCAAAGATCAACGAGATGAATGCCGGAGTGATTGCAGAAGACGTGCAGGTCGGCGTGACCACGATGGCTGAGCCCACCAGGTACGACCTTATCATTGACCGTATCTCCCAGGATGTTCCATATTATCGATCATACTTGAAGAACGCCGTTCTCGGGGGAGCAATTGTTGCCAATAATCCCTTTTGGTGGAGCGCCGATGACAAGTTCTTCAACTATGCACTCATGTCGAAACTTGGTATCGCAATTCCGAGGACCGTGCTCGTGCCGTCTCATCAACATCCGCCCAGCACAACATCCCAGTCCTTCCGCAATATGACATACCCGATTGACTGGAAAGCCGCGTTCGACTATGTCGGCTTTCCTGCGTTCTTCAAACCGCATAGCGGCGGTGGATGGAAGAATGTGTACAAGGTTCACAATGAAGGGGATTTCTTCCATTACTATCACCAGACGGCTGACCTGGTCATGACGTTGCAGGAGAACATCGAGTTTGTCGATTACTTCCGCTGCTATTGCATCGGCCAGGAGAATGTACACGTGATGCGATACGACCCGAGGCAACCGCATGAGAGCCGCTACGTGAAGAATGCACCTCCCATTGAAGCGAAACTGTACGAGCGCGTCATACAGGATTGCAAAACAATCTGCCGGGCACTTGGGTACGATATCAACACCATCGAGTTTGCTGTACGTGATGGCATTCCGTACGCTATCGATTTTCTGAATCCCGCACCCGACGCGGATTTTCATTCTGTCGGTCCCGACAACTTCACATGGATTGTGAATGCCGTTGCCGATTTTGCTGTGAAGAAAGTGTTAAGCGGCGTGCCTGCGGTTGCCGAGTATCGTTGGGCAAGTTTTCTGAACGGTCAAACGGAAGAGAAGCCATCACCAAAGCGGAGCGTGAAAGCGTCCAGAAAGTAGAGAGAGGGTATGCAACCAAGCTTTACAATGGGGATTGAAGAGGAATTTCAGACGATTGATCCCGAAACGCGCGATCTCCGTTCACACATCCACGCAGAGATCATCTCGAAGAGCAAGAAGCAACTGCAGGAACGTGTAAAGCCGGAGATGCACCAGTCCGTTGTGGAGGTGGGTACAGGCATCTGCAAGAACATCAAGGAGGCGAAGGCCGAGGTATTCGAGTTGCGCCGGCACATGGTGGATCTTGCCTATGAAAACGGACTCCGTCTTGCGGCGGCGGGAACGCATCCCTTTGCCGCGTGGCACAGGCAGGATATCTTTCCCGATAAGCGCTACGAAACCATCGTGCAGGATATGCAGCAGGTCGCCCGCGCCAACCTGATCTTTGGACTGCACGTGCATATCGGGATAGAAGACAAAGAGGCAACGATTCATCTCATGAACGCGGCCCGCTATTTCCTTCCGCATATTCTTGCACTTTCGGTGAACTCGCCATTCTGGATGGGACGCAACACGGGGCTGCACTCGTACCGATGTAAAGTGTTTGACAAATTTCCGCGTACGAATATTCCGGATTACTTCCAGAGTTATGGTGAGTACGAAAGCTTTATCAATCTTCTCATCAAGACAAATTGCATTGATAACGCCAAGAAGATCTGGTGGGATATGCGGCCGCATCCGTTTTTCGGCACGCTGGAATTCCGGATCTGCGACATCCCGATGCGCGCCGACGAGACGATAGCGCTGGCCGCTTTGATGCAGGCTGTGATTGTAAAACTCTACAGGTTGTATGCTTCCAATATGGGCTTCCGCCTGTATCGCCGCGCGCTCATCATGGAGAACAAATGGCGGGCACTACGGTACGGCATCCGCGGCAACCTTATCGACTTTGGGAGACAGGTGGAAATGCCCGCGGTGGATCTCATCTACGAGTTGCTCCAGTTTGTTGATGATGTGGTTGACGAACTTGACAGCCGCGAGGAGATCAGCTATGTCCACAAGATTCTTGAAATGGGCACCGGAGCTGAACGACAACTCCGCGTGTTTGAGCAAACGCAGGATCTAAAAGCGGTGGTCGACTACATGATACAGGAAACCAAGGTCGGGCTGGACGTGCCCTCGCAGATCAAAATGAAAACAACATAAGGTAGTGCATGAACCCTGTTTTGCCTGATGCAGAGATTGATGAATCATTGGTTCCGGGTGCGCACAACGCAATCAACGTGTGCTTACGCGTCAAACCGAATGAGAAGGTTACCGTTATTACTGATCACAAAACCCGCGATATCGCCACCAGTATTTGTCGCGAAGCAACAGCCGTTGGAGCGATCTGCAAGTTTTTTGTGCTCGAAGATTTCGGTCCCCGCCCGCACGTTAATATGCCCCAGCCGATTCTTGACGATCTTGCAACAAGCCAGGTGAGTGTCTACGCTGCATGGGGTCAACAGGGCGAATTGCGAACGCGCATGCAAATGACCGCGGTGGTGGGAGAGCATAAGATCCGCCACGGGCATATGATCAACGTGAACCACCAGATTATGCTGGAGGGGATGCGGGCGGACTTCACGAAGGTGGATGAAATCAGTACGAGAGTGTGGGAGCTTGGGAAAAAAGCAAAAACCATTCGCACGAAGACGAAGGCTGGCACGGACATTACCGCTGAGTTCAGTCCAAAATTGAAGTGGCTCAAGACGAGTGGCATCATCAGTCCGGAGAAGTGGGGCAACCTTCCGGGTGGCGAAGTGTTCACTGCTCCGCAAATGGTGAACGGCACCTTTGTCGTGGATGGCGTGGTTGGTGACTACCTGTGTTCGAAGTATGGCAATCTGAGCGATGGGCCTCTGACAATAGAGATCAAGGACAATAAGATCACACAAGT
Source organism: Bacteroidota bacterium (assembly GCA_031402435.1). Classification (GTDB taxonomy): domain Bacteria; phylum Bacteroidota; class Ignavibacteria; order UBA10030; family UBA6906; genus UBA11986. The sequence goes on from JANNSJ010000023.1 coordinate 21,377, forward strand.
CTATTCAGATAATAAGAAACTTGAGCAGGAATTCTGGGAGTACACGCACACAGATGAAAACAGTCCGCGCGTTGGCGAGTTTGCTATCGGCACGAACATCCAACTCACACATGTTATCGGCCACATTCTGCAGGACGAAAAAATTCCCGGTAACCACATTGCATTCGGGCATCCGTACGCTGAGCACACGGGCGCCGATTGGAAGTCCACGACGCATATCGATGTCGTCGGGACGAAGTTTGATATTTGGATTGATGACCTGAAGATTATGCAAGAAGGAGCATTCCTCATTTAGTTGACAATTGTGTATTGTCAATCTATGAATTGTCAATTCTATGATCCCCCACCTTCGCTCTGAATTTAACAGGAATTTCACCGAAGAGAAGTACCAACTCTTCCTCAAACGCCTCGATGCGGTGTCCGGTTGTCACGTCGAATTCCGCGTTGCTGAAACCCCGGTGTTTCTTCCCCCTTCATTAATAGCCACGATGGAACAAGCGGGGAAGGAAATCATTACGCAACTCGTCTCCAACGTCGAGTATCAGAACCTGGCCGCGAAGATAATCCCTCCTGAATTCAATGCTCCGAATGAAACTGCACGCCCGTTGTTCGCAGCAGTTGATTTTGGGCTGGTAAAGGATGAAAACGGAAAAGTCGTCCCGAAACTGATTGAGCTACAGGGCTTTCCTTCGCTCTTTGGCTTCGAGCCTGTGCAGTCACAGCTCTTCAAGGAAGTATTCGGTCTGCCGATGGAATTGAAATACCTGCTTGGCGGGCTTGACCTTGATGGATACTACGCGTTGTTGCGTAAGGCGATTCTCGGTTCGCATGACCCCGAGAATGTGGTGCTGACAGAGTTGGATCCGGAAAAACAAAAGACCCGGGCAGACTTTATTCTCACTGAACGCATATGCGGAATCCAGACCGTGAACATCCGTCATGTCATAAAGGAAGGGAAGAGCCTCTTCTATATGAAGGACGGAAAGAAGACGCAGATTAAGCGTATCTATAACCGCGCCATTGCGGATGAGTTGGTCAAATCGGGCGCAGTGCTTCCGTTCAGTTTCCGCGACGAATTGGACATTGAGTGGGCGGGACACCCGAATTGGTTCTTCCGGATGAGCAAGTTCACGCTTCCATTTCTGAAGCATCACACAGTCCCAACAACAATATTCCTCCACGAACTCAACAACATTCCCGATTATCTCCACAACTATGTTCTCAAGCCGCTCTATTCATTTGCAGGCAGCGGAGTGATTGTGGGGCCAACCCGTGCCGAAGTTGATGCAGTGCCGGAGTCGAAACGGAATGAGTATGTTTTGCAGGAGAGAGTGGAGTACGCCCCTCTGGTCGATGCGATTCCGGGTGCAACCAAGGCAGAGGTTCGCCTCATGTACATCTGGGTGGATGAACTGCGGCCAGCCATGAATCTCGTCCGCTTGGGAAGAGGGAAGATGATGGGGGTGGATTATAATAGAAACCTTACGTGGGTGGGGAGCTCCGCCGGTTTCTATCCATAGAGTAGAATGTGGCAATTTCGTGTGGATCGTCACAGAAATCAGCGCTGGATCATCCAAGAAGTATCAGCCTTCGTATTAAGGGTAGACAATACGCGTGTTTTTGCTAGCAGTCATACATACCCAGATTGTCCGCAACGAAGAGGACCTTAAGCTCATGATGCAGGTCGTGAAGCGTGATACCATTGCATTGTCAGCCCTGTACGACAGGTATTCGGCGTTGGTCTATACAATGGCGTTGAAGATGGTGAAGGCAACGGATGAAGCCGAGGATCTCGTGCAAGAGGTATTTATGCAGGTCTGGAACAAGGCGGCGATGTTTGCGGAGACGAAAGGGAGCGTGTACACATGGATCGTTACGATTGCACGGCGCAAAGCAATCGACAGGCTCCGTTCGAGTCAGAATGTGAACAAGGGAGTGAGTCTGGATGACGACGAGATGACGTTCGAAGTGCCGGATGCAGCCTATGCGGCGAACCCGCTTCATGCAACGATTTCCTCCGAGTACGAGGAACTTATGAAGGCAGGGCTGGCACTATTGACAAACGACCAGCGCACGATACTCGAGTTGAGTTATTACGAGGGTTTCACGCAGCAGCAGATTGCAGAGAAACTCGGTGTTCCGCTTGGAACCGTCAAGACGAGAATGCGACAAGGGTTGATCAAACTCAGAGATTATTTGAAAGAGCGGATGGAATAAGTGGATAACGAAGAGTTCATACAACAAGCAAGTGCGTATGCAACGGGAGCGTTGCAGGGCGAAGAGTTAAAACGCTTTGAAGGATATCTTCGCACTGCAAGCAAGGACGAACTCAGTCAGCTCGCCGAGCTTGCAGGTACTGCATCATTGCTTCCCCTGGCACTTGAGCGTAAATCACCACCTCCGCGAGTAAAAGAAAAGGTAATGCAAAAGGTTCAGCTTGCAGCCCGCGCGCAGGATGCTGTACACCGGAGAACGGACAATCTTTCTCAGAATACCCCTGCGGTGCGTCGCAATTGGATACCGGTTGGAATCGTCGCCGTGCTGGGCATGATAGCGCTGTTCTCTCTCTTTGCCTTGAGACTGTTGAACACCATCGACGATCAGAACAAGCAACTCGTTGCTGTTGAACAGGACCGCAAGCAACTTCAGACTCAACTCGTTGCACTCAAAGACGAAGTCATACGCAAAGAAGAATTGCTCAAAGTGCTTGCGTCCAGACGCATTGAGATCACGGTGATGGATGGAATGAAGACAAGTCCGGTTTCCTATGGCAAGATTATCTGGGATCCGGAAAAGAGGACGGCAATTCTTCAAGTGTCCGACCTGCCGCCGGCTCCATCCGGCAAAGATTACCAGCTCTGGGTTATCAAGGACAAGAAACCGATAAGCGCGGGCGTATTCGCTGTGAGCAATACCGAATCGAACTACTTCAAGATTGAAAACCTCGCCGTGACCAACCCCAAAGAGATTGGCGCGTTTGCGGTCACACTCGAACCCAAGGGTGGCCTGCCGCAACCCACAGGCGAGATGTATATCGCGGGATCGCCGAAGTTGTAGAAAGTTTTTGATCGTTTCACTATTTCAAGGGAACCTTCATTGAGGCTCCCTTTGTTTTTTGTTGCCCTTTCACCCCCTTCCTCGTACATTAATACCCCAAAGTTTGCCAATACCATCGCTACACAAGAACGAGAATTGTCAATGCGTATCGGATTTACCAACCTCTTCAGCATAGATCTTCCTTTCATGCAAGTCGAGACACAATCTCCAGCCATACAAGAGCGTGACCGGGCAAAGATTGCCGACAAATACAAATGGGATCTGAGCCACATCTATCCCAACGAGGAGGCTTGGAAACAGGCGAAGGAGAAACTTGTTGCACAACTCTCCGGGATAGAGAAGTACAAAGGGAAGCTTGCAGACTCACCACAATCTCTTCTTGCGTGTTTCGATTTGATCACCGGCTTGAGCAAGGAATACACGCGTCTCTATTGTTACGCCAGCATGCACTCCGACGAGGATACGAGGATTTCCAAATATCTTGGCATGGAGCAGGAAATCGGACAACTTGGCTCGGACTTCAGTGCAAAGAGTTCGTATATGCAACCCGAAATTCTGAAGATCGGAAGAGAAACCATTGATTCGTTCCTGAAACAGGAACCGAAACTTGAGCTCTACAGGCATGGGTTGGATGACATCCTGCGACGGAAAGATCATACGGGGACTGAAGGGGAAGAGAAGATATTGGCGGACGCAAGTCTTATTTCAGATTCTCCGCATAGTATCTATAGTGTCTTCTCCGATGCGGACTTCCCATTCGCGGAGGCAACGCTGCACGATGGCGGCACCGTGAAGTTGAACAAGTCGAACTTTAGTGTGTACCGGGCGGTTCCAAACAGAGAAGACAGGAAGAAGGTCTTCGCTGCATACTTCGACCGCCTGAACGATTACCGTCGCACATTTGGCACGCAGCTCTATGCTGAAACAAAAAAGAACCTGTTCTACACAAAAGCGCGGAAGTATACTTCCAGTCTCGAGCGGGCACTTGACGGCAACAACATACCGCCCGCGGTTTTTCATGGCCTCGTCAACAACGTTCACACCCATATCGGTTCATTCTATCGCTACTTGAAACTGCGCCAACGCATGCTTGGCGTGGATCAGCTACATTACTATGATCTCTATTGTCCGGTTGTTGCTGAAGTTGACCTCAAATACACCATCGAACAATCACTCGATCATGTGTTGGCATCGCTGACTCCGCTGGGTGACGACTATGTGAAGGTTGCGAGGATAGGATTTGCTGAACGGTGGCTGGATGTGTACCCGAATGAGGGGAAGCGGTCTGGTGCATACTCGAATGGCGCCGTGTATGACGTCCACCCGTATATGCTTCTCAATTTTAATGGCCGCTACGATGATGTCAGCACATTGACGCACGAGCTTGGCCATACGATGCACAGCTTTCTTTCCAACAAAGTCCAGCCGTTTGCCACCGCAGATTATTCCATCTTTGTTGCCGAGGTCGCTTCCACTCTGAACGAAGCCCTCCTTATGGAGTATATGCTCAAGTCTATCAAGGATGATGGCATACGTCTCTCTCTTCTTGGCAACTATCTGGATGGCATACGCGGCACCGTATTCCGCCAGACACAATTTGCGGAATTCGAATGGCGCATCCACGAGAAGGTGGAGAAGGGCGAGGCACTGACAGGCGATGCTCTCGGCGAATTGTACGACGGGATCAACAAGAGATACTATGGACACGACGCGGGTGTGTGCATCGTCGATGATGAGATCAAGAGTGAGTGGGCCAACATCCCACACTTCTACTACAATTTTTATGTGTACCAGTACGCCACTTCGTTTACAGCATCTGCTGCACTCTCGGAATTGATTCTGGCGGGCGACAAGGCCGCGACGAAACGTTACCTGGAGTTGCTTTCGTCAGGAGGGTCGGATTACCCCGTCAATCTTCTAAAAAAAGCGGGCGTTGATATGACAACCTCAGATCCCTTTGAATTAACAATGAAAAAGATGAACAGAGTAATGGATGAGATGGAGCAAATCCTCTCTCGGATGAGTAATTAGCTTCTCCTTTCTGCAACCCCATGTTCATCAAGCCGTAGTAGAGTTACCCCGGTTCTCACCATATCTGTTACACCAACATTAAGGAGCATTATGTCTGGAAATACACTGTCACGCATTTCACTTGTCCTGCTCATGCTGACTCTTGCCGTTTCCTCACGCAGCCAGGAACGAGATCGAAGCAAGATCGCAGACAAGTACAAATGGAATCTGGCCGACATTTATCAAAGCAACGACGCGTGGAAGAAGGCGAAGGATAAGTTCGTTGTTGATTTTTCCGCGATAGAAAAATTCAAAGGCACCCTGCACCAGTCTGCGCAACAGTTGCTTGCATGTCTTGACCATGGAGCGAAGCTTAACAAGGAATATGTCCGTCTTGCTGTGTATGCGAGCATGATGTCCGACCAGGACACGCGTGACGCGACCAATCTTGCAATGACGCAGGCGATCAACCAGGTCGGAGCGGATTTTGGAGCAAAGGCCGCGTTCCTGGATCCTGAGATCCTCAAGATGAGCAAAGCTACTATTGACAAGTTCATGAAGCAGGAAAAAAAACTCGGGGTCTATCGTCAATACATTGATGATCTCCAGCGACGGAAAGCGCACACGGGCACCGAAGGAGAAGAGAAGATTCTCGCTGACGCAAGCCTTGTGTCCGATGCGGCATCAAGCATAAACAATGTATTCTCTAATGCCGAGTTTCCCTTTCCGGAAGTGACGTTGAGCGATGGCAAAACCGTGAAGGTTGATAAGGCCGGGTTTAACAGATATCGAGTGCTTGTGAACAGGGATGACAGGAAAAAGGTCTTCGCCGCATATCTTGGAAGGATGAATGACTATCGCAGAACGTTCGGTACTCAGATTTATGCAGAAGTAAAGAAGAATATGTTTTATGCCAGGGCGCGTAATTACGAGTCAAGTCTCCAAAGTGCACTCGATGGGGCCAACATTTCCTTGCAGGTGTATCACAGTCTCGTGGATAATGTGAACAAGAACCTCGGGACATTTCATCGCTATCTCAACCTTCGTAAACGTATCCTTGGCGTGGATACATTACACTACTACGATCTCTATGCACCCATGCTGGCAAGTGTCGATTTGAATTATTCGGCGGAAGAGGCAGAGAAACTTATCCTTGCCGCCATCGTTCCGCTTGGCCCCGAATACGGAGCCGTGGTGAAGAAGGCGCTTAACGAACGCTGGATCGATCTCTATCCGAACGATGGGAAACGTGCGGGCGCCTACTCCAATGGTGGTGCCTATGACGTCCATCCGTTTATGCTGATCAACTACAACGGAAAATACAACGATGTGAGTACGCTGGCGCACGAGCTGGGACATACCATGCAGAGCTATCTCTCAAACAAAGCCCAGCCGTATCCTACAGCCCGCTACCCGATTTTTGTTGCCGAAGTGGCTTCAACATTCAATGAAGCATTGCTCATTGACCATATGCTGAAGACCATCAAGGAGGACAATGTGCGGTTATCCATGCTCGGCGACTACCTTGATGGCATTAGGGCCACCGTGTTCCGGCAAACCCAATTTGCAGAATTCGAATTGCGCATGCATGAACTCGCAGAGAAGGGAGAATCCTTGACAGGAGACCAATTGAGCGGCCTGTATGCCGATATTACCCGGAGGTACTACGGCCACGACAAGGGTGTTTGCGTAGTTGACGATGAGGTGAAATCGGAATGGGCGAATGTTCCTCATTTCTTTTACAATTTCTACGTGTACCAGTATGCAACGGCGTTTACCGCTTCAGCGGCGCTCTCCGAACAAACCCTTGCCGGTGACAAGACTGCGACACAGAAGTTTCTTGAATTTCTGTCAGCAGGCGGTTCCGACTACGCGATCAATTTATTGAAGAAGGCGGGTGTTGACATGACAACGTCGCAGCCGTTCGATTTGACAATGAAAAAGATGAACCGCGTCATGGATGAGATGGAAGTGATTCTGAAGAGGATGGGAAGGTAAAATCGATGGGCCGAAGTTGTGGCAACACTCGAGGACGGTGATCATCGCCGTCCTCGTTGTTTTCTGGCTCCCGATAGAGTTGCTTTTGCTAAAGGGTAGCAATACATTGACCTCATGTTTCTCAGCAAACTCTCAACAATGTCTCTCAAGGATATTCAATACTACGGCGAATGGGTTGTATTAAGGGCTGTGATGCGTTACGTTCAACGCTGCGACCTGCAGCGTGCCCACGAGCGAACGCAACTGATAGCAAAAGTAATGCGTCGAATTCTGAGGAACGAATGGCGGTGGGCATTGAAGAACCTCCAGATTGTATTCGGCCCTTCGTTGAGTGAAGAACAACGTATTCTTCTGGCAACAATAGCGTTTGAACAGCACCTTGCCAGCTATGTGGAAGGAATGCGAGTCGGGGAAGTCTCAGTGCAGACAGTTGGTGTTGAGAACGTAAGTGCTGCATATAACCAAGGGCGTGGTGTGATTGTTTGTGGTATCCATATCGGGAGTTGGGAGGCAATGGTAAAGTGGTTTGGGGTAAGCGGGTTTCCCGTTGTAGCGATTTACAGGAGAGCTCATAATCCTCTCAGTGACCGGGAATTCCAAATGGCGCGTTCTTCGTACGGAGTGCGATGGCTGCGGAGTGATGATGTGCGGGGCGTTGTCAACGCGTTGCAGCAGAAGCATGTTGCGATTCTCATGGCAGACCTCAACACTACAAGAGGTGGAGTGTCATCTGAAGTGTTTGGTCTCCCGGCAATGTGTCCTGCGGGACCGGCAAAGCTGGCGCTACGTCTGGGGTGCCCGGTAATCACAGCTGTCAACATTCGTGAGGATGTGGGAAAAACAATACTACATATTTCCCCCGCACTTCATTGTGGATTGTCCGGTTCAAGCAGTGCCGACATCGCTGTCCTTACGCGCCAGATCAATCAATCTTTTGAGCCATGGATTCTTGAATATGCAGAGCAGTACAACTGGCTTCACCCACGCTGGCGATCCCGGCCAAACGGTAACACATGGAGGGTATCAGACCCTATCGAGCCCATGTGGGCTGAACGGTCAACACCGTTTCCCAAACTCAACAAGCGAGTTGAACAGATTATTCATGATGCTGGAAAGAAACTAGAATTTTACTGACACTCCAAGCGTTGGCACGATCGGAAGCATTGCAAGAGAGTTGCGTCTGACGGTCAGGTTGTCATCAATCGAAAATCGATAGCCAAGGACATTGTTACGGTTATATGCATTGATGATATCCAGGTAGAAACTCCAGTCATATCCCCAGTAGTCAGCCTTTGCCGTGATACGTATGTCAAGTCGATGGTAGCCCGGCAATCTCGCGGCGTACTTGTTCTGTTCGTTACCAAAGTCAATATCGAAAAGAACGTTCCCCCGGATATCAGCCTGGATCAATGGTTGGGTCTGACCGTTGACCTCCACTTCAACCACGCGGGGTTTGATGCTAAGCGGAGGCGTATAGGGGAACGCTGATCCATAACGCCAGTGCATGCCGAGTGCAAGCCAGTCGGTCGCTTGATAATCCAGTACGACGTCAATGGTGTGTCGGCGGTCGAACCTGAATGGCGTGGCGACCCCGTTTTGTGTCCGCGTTGATTTTCCGAACGAGTAGCCGATCCAGCCCGATAGTCGATCCCCGGCGGACAACCTCTTCTCAAGCAATATCTCGATACCATAGGCCTTTCCGCGTCCCGAGTTGACTGGGTGCTGCGTAATCGAATCACCGGCAACAACAAATGGTTGTGTCCACCCGGAAGAACGACGGATGTCCCCTCCAGGTATCGGCAACGCCTCATAGTCGATTCCGGGGATGATCTCCTGTACCATGAGGTTACTGTACGATTTGATGTATCCTTCCGCCTTTAGGGTGAGCAGCTGATCAAACTGTTTCGTTACCCCGAGGACATAGTGCTCTGCCCGCTCCGACTTTACGCCGCGCTCGCGTGCGTCGGATAGATCAAAAAAGATATTCTGGTCGATGATCCGCTCGTATCCCGGTGATTGGTGATAGGTTCCGAATGCTGCACTGAGGGTGGTAACGGGGTCGAAAGTGAAGGATACGTTCAGCCGTGGATCGAGGTGTGTCTTTCCGTTGATTCCGTAGTGTTCCAGCCGGATGCCGGCCTGAAGCGTTATCAGGTCACTCGCGATAAATTTATCCTGCAAGAACGCGAAGGAGTGAGTATAGGAAGCGGTCTGGCTGAACCCCTCAATGATTGGAATCCCCTGGGAGCGGAGCAAACGCAACAACTCTTGATCTGGCCTGTAGTGGATGGTGATCGACGGGCGGAGAAGGTCAATTCCTCCACCAGCTGCCAGAACATGATGGTCTGTGTGGACGGAAACATCGCCATCGACGGTTACCTTCCTGTATTCAAATGAACGGTTCGATTCAACGTGGAAAAAACGCAGTGCAAGGGTATCATTGAGATTGATTTCCCCCAAGTTACTAAGGGATGGGTCGAGGATAGTTCCTTCCTGGTCGGCGTCTCCCGTAGTTCGGTACCACGATACCGTTACCCTCGATGCAACGCGATGCGATGGATCGAAATGCCATGACAGGCCAAGTAAATCGTTACGAATGTCGTTCCGTTGAGCGATGCTATCCCGCTCGTCGTGTTCGGGGCCGGGAACAATGTTCATAAAGTCCCGGCTGGTCAAGCCATTGAAAACGAACGAGTGATTTGCCCAGGGTTCCAGGGCAAATCGCGTTTGGAGGTCGCTGAAGTTCGGCAGCGCAACGTCACCACTGACGAGACCTTTGCTGCGTGCAATCGGGCCGACAACAAGGTCGTAATACGTGCGTCGTGCAGAAATGAGGTACGAACCATTGAGTTCAAAAGGTGTGCGTCCGTCAAGCACGAGCCCGGCATTGGTGATGCTCACGTTGGCATTAATGGCTAGGGGAGTGGCTCTGTTTCCCTCTCGATTGGTCACACTCACTACGGCAGAGAGCCTGTTCCCGTATCGTGCAGGAAAACCAGCATTCAAGAGCGTAATATCCGAGACCGTCTCAGGGTTGAACATGCTGATGAAACCGAAGAGTCGGTACGGATTGAAGACTTCGATGTTGTCCATGACAACCAGATTCTGCTCCGGGCCTCCGCCGCGAATAATCAGTTGGGATGAATTGTCACTTGAAGCCATCACTCCAGGCAAGGATTGAAGCACGCGAAATACATCCTCCCCAACACCCGGGAAGGCTTTTGCCCGCGCAGGCGCGATACTCAGTGTGCCCAGGCGCAGATCCTGTTCATGTCTATTGCGATCCGCAGTTACTCTGATTTCATCAAAGCGAATCGCAGACTCATTCAGCACCAGTTCTGCCAGTGTTCGTGACCCTTCTTCCACCAGGACTCCCTCAACTCGGGCATCCTCATAGCCAACCATTCGTCCCAGCAGCGAATATAGCCCGACAGGAACCGACAAGAGAAGAAACTCTCCCTTCTCATTTGTAGTTGTTCCCAATGTCGTTCCTTCGAGAGTAACGTTCACTGACGATAACGGTTTCATCGTCTGTGCAGACCGTACAGATCCTATTATGCTGCCGGCAGGGTTACCAACACCGGCAATGAGTTCAGTGAAATGCGTCAGAATGACTAGGATACCGATGCTTGCTATTCGCATGATCGTTCCAATGAACCTCGTCTAAAATGGCCCGGGCATTCCATGATGCATCGTGCGTGGCGGACATTCATGTGAATGAAGCGCTCATGTGATATCCTTCTCCATTGATTGTCTCTGTAATCCCAGAGCTTGGCGTACTTCGCGAGCACATAAAACGATGATAAGACGCTAAGAATGAATCCACGCATGCCATCGAGAAACCCTGACGTTAAAATGTAAGTCTTAAGGAATTCAAATGCAGGAGGAATCAGAAGGTCATATGCCGAACACCGCTTCCCTTCCAAACGCAGTTGTTCGGCGGCCGGGGAGGAGTACTGATTGAACTTTCGGAAATACTGCCGAAGGCCCGGGTCGGTGTAGTGAAGCAGATCATTCTTTAGTTGCCCCACTGTACCGGTGACAATCACGCGTTCATGTACGAGGCGTTCACCGAACCTGCCGCTTGATCTTCTAAACAAACGAACAACGCGTACAGGATACCACCCGCAGTGTTTGATCCACTTCCCGAGCAAATAGGCTCTGCGCGCAACGGAAGACGCATCAATGCTCTTGTCATCTGTCCGGGCAATCGCTAGGATCTCTTTACTCAATGATATTCCTTTCTTCATTAAGCGTGATGGTTTTGACAGAACGCGTAGCCATCGGTTACCTAAGACGCTCGATTTCAACCGGCGCAGCAAGAGCCTCCAGTTTGAAGCCGTGGTTGCAGGATCTCGTTGGGAAGGCGAAGGTTCTGAATGACAGCCATAGTGTGTCAGTTGTGTGTGTTGAGTTGTTCTAAGACTGCCCGGAACACCAAATCGACACTCAGATCCTTCATGCATTTGTGATGTTTCAAAGGACAAACGGGTTTTTGGCAAGGCCCACAATCGACAGGAATTTGCAAATGCGTTTCACGAGAGTAATGAGTATCGCTCCACGCAATGTGAGTTGGGCCGAAGAGCGAAATCACAGGAACACCGAATGCAGCCGCGAAATGACGCGGCCCGCTGTCAGTACTGACAAGAAGTTTGCTACGCCGAACACACGCCTTAGTCAATCCAATGGAAAGCTCCTGTCCGGCAAGACTGAAAACCCTCGGGTGTCTTGCCAGGCGGGCAATCGATTCTGCGCGTTTGCGTTCTGCGGGGCCACATAACACGAGAACATCATGACCACATTCAGACGCTATGAGATACGCGAGCCTGGCGAAGTGCTCGTCAGGCCACAATTTCGCCGCGCCATAGGCCCCGCTTGAGTTCAACGTTACATGTCCGCGTTCTTTTGAAAGGCCCAACGCGATCCAGACACTTTCTGCTCTGAGTTCATCGTCGGGTGTTGTTTGAAGCTCGATCCGCGACAGTTCGGCAGGGCATCCGGCAGCATACGCCAGCGCAAGATAAGAATCGAGAGTGGGATATGGAAGGAGTATTCCCCCGCGCTTTACAGGGTTCAGTCTTGTCGTGAGTAAGGCACTTCTCATATCTCTTGCATATCCTATGCGCTCTTGCGCACCCCCAAGCCAGGCGATGAGAGCTGTCCCCAATGAGTTGGTGAGAAGAAGGACGATATCGAATCCGAGTTTCCTCATCCTGCCAATCAACTCTTTCCGGGTCATGCACTGGCCCCGGGGGTTGAGATCATAGAGCCAGCGTTCGTTAAACCACTGAGACCCGTCATACACCGGGGCTACATACGGTTTCATGATTCCAATCAGTGTATTGTCGCTTCCGAAGTGGTTGTGTAGTGCTCGCAGCGCCGGTGTTGCCATTACTGCGTCGCCAATCCAGTTCGGGATGAAGATTCCGATGTTCATGCGGGGTAGTGTGCTCGAATCTTTTGCAATCGATGGCCAATAGCTTCCGCCACTTCGTTCACAGAGATCGATTCGATGCAGGGAATTGGTGCGTGGCATCGCCTCTGATATTTGCACGTGCATGCTTCAAAACGGGAGACACAGACATCAAGAGGAGACCATGGCCCGTTACGTGTTGGGTTCGTAGGACCATACAGGCCGACAACAGGCGTACCCATCGCCGCTGCTATGTGGAGCGGCCCCGTATCACCGGAAACTACGAGAGCTGCCTGTCCGATGATGGCGGCGAGATCATTGAGCGTTGTCGGGGGGGCAAGGGTTGCAGTGCCGTGGGATGCTGCAACCACGGCCTGTGCAATGCCGGTATCGCGTTCTCCTCTGGTCACAATGGTCTCGAGGGCACACTCTTTTTTTATGCGAATGGCAAGTTCACCAAATCGCTCCGGCGGCCATCGCTTGTGCAACCATGAAGCACCTGGATTCAGCACAGCGAAAGTGCTACCTGTGATTGCTCTCATAGAGTTTCGCTTGAATGATATTTGCAGGCCGACATGTACCCCTGAGAAAAGACTTGCTGTCTGTACCCCGATTGCCCTGAGGAGTCCGAGGTTCTTGTTGATGACATGAGCCTGTTCTCCCGGATCGATCGATTCTGTGTAGAATACGTGCGCAGCTTTTTCCCCCAGGTGATCTTTGGAAAAGCCAATTACGCGCGTTGCTCCGCTTGCGCGTGCCAGTACCGCGGATTTGATAAGGCCCTGAACGTCAAAGGCACAATCATAGTGCATGCTTCGGAGCCGCTTGATCGATGTGATGATGGACCGTGGGTTGTATATATCGATCTCAATCCTGCGGTTGATGACCGGAGCGAGATCAAGGATCGCCGTATGTTGTGCTTCCACGAGCCAATCAATATGGGCTTCAGGGAACCTTGATCGTAATGCTGCCGCAAAGGGAATCGAGTGGACAATATCGCCAAGCGAACTTAACCTCACTATGAGTATCTTGTCCATGTTAGTTACGGGATAGTAGATCGTTTGACTTGATAAAGAGTGTCAGTGTATCTGCTACAACACTGTTTCCAAGCGCAGAAGGATGAAACCCGTCCAGGAAATAGTCCTCCGGCTTTGTATTTGTCGCAAGCATCCGTGCATGGAATAATGGAAGCACATCAAGACAGGCGATGTTGTTCCGTATCGCGAAATCACCGACGACACGCTGAGGGGCAGAGAGAGAATCGACATTCAATAACTGAAACTTGAAGGGAAACACTATGAGCGCGACACGGATTCTGCGTTGTTTGCAGGCTGCTGCAATGTTCTTCACGTCTTCAAGCGTCGATGCCCAGGCTTCCTGAACCTCAGGGCGTTCAGGTGTGTACACAAGGTTTTCGACATACAATTGTTGTTTTCTCTGAGCTCCGAGTTTTACATCACCACCAAATCTCATCTTTGCGCCAATCATCTTAATAAAATAGAGGATGTTGCTCTTCAGGGCAAGTTCATCAAGTAGTGTCGTCCACGTTTCTTTTGTATGTGACAGTTGCCATCCCACACTCCACCCCCCGAATCTCAACAGAGAAAGTTTCTCCGTGACGTCGTTCAATACAAACGACACAACGACCAGATCCGGTTGATAGTTGAGGCCCTCTTTCATCAAGTAGATGTATTCCTGCCAGGGAGAATAGCCGTCGACTCCGGCATTTACAGTCTCAACGGCAGCAGTCTTTTTTCGATTGAGGTGTTGCTCGACAAGAAATGGAAATGTCTGCTCGTCTTCCAACCCGAAGCCAAACGTCACCGAGTCGCCGAGATAGAGTATTCTCCTGACATGTGATTGTTTGGTATAGGGCAACTCCGGCCCTCGTAATCCTTTGTGGTTGATTCTTATTGGCACCTTTGCCCAGTAGTCGTTGGCATCTGGTCTCAACTTCCAGCCCAACACATCATCCTTGATGAAGATGGAAGTGACTTTCCCCCGGGGGGGTGCAAAGGGATCCAAAGAAAGTTCAAGTATGATTATTGGCAATCCCACCACAAGAATAGAAAGGAGAATATTCGTGGGGGTATCTTTTCGCAGCGCGTTCCTTAGCCACTGGATTCTTTGCACGAATTCTGCATAGAGAAAGAAAGAGAGACCACACGAGAGGAATACCACCTGGATCTGCCTTATCCGGATGACAGTGCTGTGTAAGATATCGAGATCGCTGATGAAAGAACCCAGCAGGAATTCATTGTAAATAACAGCAAGGAGCAGGAAGATGGCCCCGGCAACCTGAAGCATCTTCCTTGCCATAAGATTGTTGTTGTTGAAATCCATTGTCGCTCAATTGGGTGAATGCTATGCGGAGAGACCGTTCTCACAATTGGCTCCACGATCCACTATTGCGAGGAGCTTGTCCTTCTATTGGTCAATGTGACACTTTTTCCAAGGCTGTACAAGGCTATCCCTTGATCAGTAAACAGCAATGTTCCATCCTCTTTCGCAACCTGTGTTACAATCGGGAACTCCACTTCCAGTCGCTTTCGGCAATTTGGCCATTGCTTGCATCGTGAAGTGAATTCTGTTGCGAGGACTATGTGAGTAACCCCCAGCCGACGCAAGTCAGATCTTAGTCGTTCGGGAGAGTCGTAATGGAACGAATCTTGTTCCCAATAGGTTGCCCAAAACGCGGGAAAGCGGAACATTGCTGTATTTATCCGCAGAAGACTCACAAGGAGTCGTGACTCCGGGGGTAAGTGCCGATTGGCGTATTCAACGATGTTGTATTCGATCAGTTTTCCTTGCAAGTACTTCTCTCGCGTCACAGATCCGATGGCGACCTTTGTTGCGTCGATGAGATTGAGGGGGGATTTCTCAAGAGAGACGAATGCCGTCCAGAAACACACAGATATGCACAAGAGAATCTCTGGGTAATAACGCCACGAAGAGAGAATCTTAGGGTAGTAACGCCATGCAGTGAGAACCCCTGCCAGCCAAAAACCGAATGCCGGGAAACCCGGAAGGAGTAGACGGGCATTAAGCGCACTTCCAAAAGCGATAAAGACATGGAACATAGCCGCATATATGATTGTAACTCTCCAGTGCGAATTACGTGCGAACCGGAACACAGAGTATGCAAGGACAAGCGAGAAAACACATCGCCCTACATACGACCAGTACGCAATATCAGGAGTGGAGGGGAGGAACATCGGGTTCTCACCCAGGATGAAGTTTTCTGCATACCGTACCCATCCTCCCGGAGTCCATTCGTTTCCACCAAACACACCGTAAAGCATTGGATAGACAGGATTCCCTGTGAGGATCCATGTCTTTACATACCACGGCATGACGAGTGCAACGGCGATAGCTCCATATCGCAGCATCCGTTTGAGTCGTACAACTGGCGGAACACCTGATTCGATGACAACAATTACTGTAAGAAGGGAGAGGACAACCCACACCCCCTGAAGTTTTACCGTGGCTGCCAACCCCGCAAAGATTGCAGATAATAATCTCCAGGAGGAATCGGAGGAAGGCTCCCTGTAGGACCGATCCAGCATGATGATCGCAAGGGTGGCAAAAGCCGTCAACGGAACATCCACAAGGGCAGCGGATGTCTCGTTCCAGAGCACATTATGCGCAAGAACTACAGTTGCCGCGGCCGCTCCAAAGATCCGGCCACTCACATGAATTCCATAAAAGTATACCGCCGCCAGTGTCAGCACGCCGTATGCAAAGGAGACAATGGCAACAGGCGCTTCGGTGTTGAATGCGAGAATGATGGAGTGAAGCATCTGGGCTCCAAGAGGCCAGTTGGTCGGCGTGAGTGTCACCAGATGAAGAAAACGGCCTGCGTCCAGGAACCTGAAAGAAACAGTCAGATGGTACAGTAGAGAGTCAATCTCTGTTACAGGACACGCAGTTCTTACAAACATGGACACAAGAAACAAAGAGACTACCACCAGAAAAAACTTTTCCCATGCAGCGATGTTCAGCGGCGGTGTGGCCCACCGCCAGGCAGCCAGGATGACGGTACGTATATCCGGAATCAGGAGAACAGCAAGTGCTATCGTGGCCGCTCGTACCATGTGTGGTTGGCCAATGCCTGTCGCAAACAACGCGAACGGAAGAATCTGCAAGGCGCCTGTGCCCAGACCCGCTGCTGCAATTCCGTGCATCGGAGTTTCCGGGATCTGGATCCGCATCCACTTCAGGAGTCGATATCCCAATGCCGCACCGACAAGCAGGAAAATTGCCAGGTAGAATATTGCTGTCACTAGAGGAGGAAGCGCTATCATCTGTGAACCTTTAACAATGTTCTGGTATAGACACAACGCTACTCATTGAATCAGTACACAACAAGTTCTTGTTGGTGGCCATCTCCCCACCATGCAAACCCGTCAGACATAAGATATGGTTCAATAATGTATCGACCGGGTTCATCAGGTAGTAGTATCTGCATTTTCTGTACTGCATCCCGTTCGATGGGCATCTGTAATCGGGTTCGAAGGCCTTCCGGAATGGCGATCGTATTGCCACGGTAGAGCCGATAGCTCAGTGCAAGCGGGTGCAGATCGCCCGGCTGCTCCGTTATAGGAAGAGAATGTCCATTCCTAATCCTGACCTCAACACTTGCTGTTTCAGAATGAGGGAACTGCAGATGCCCCTCATCTATCATCACGCGAACGCGGCTGTACGTCCTCATCGAATTGATTCTCTTGAGATACACCGTTTCGTCATCTGGTGTTTGCATTGGGATTCCACCTTCAAGAGGATAGTAGGTTACATACAACACATCGTTCCCTTGTAGTGCATTCTCAAAGCGCCAGAGATCAAATTGACTCTTTCGTTTGCCGACACTGAGTGCCGGGACAATTGTGTGCGAATAAAAGGCAAGCTTTGATGCTAACTGGTATGTATTTGCAATGATGGGGAGACCGTTAGTCCGTGATAGTACTTCATTGGTAAACGATTCCCACCCACGGAATTCACGAGTCTTTTCGTGAGGGATCTGAACAAGAGGAAATACCAGGTGTATTCGCCAGAGCATCATGAGAGCAATGCTCGGGATTGCAAAGTAAAACGTCCATTGTTTTGCACGACGGTGTTGTGAGATATATTTGTAGGAGAGAATCAACAGCGGAATGAAAGCCGTCGCAGTCCAATTCTCATGTACCTTTGTACGAAATGTTATCAGAAAGAAAAGGGTCAGAATACCGACAAGATTCCATTTCAGCGTTCTTTCAAACGGTGTCTGAGTTCGATACCTGACTGCCGCAACAAGAGTGATGAATCCGATAAGCGGACCCATTACCATCACCTGCCCCATCAAATACCTGATCGTGAGTTCAACACGATACCCGCTCTGCAGCCTGTCTTCAAGATGGTACTTCAGGCTCGGCCAATCATTGTGGGCCTGCCAGAGAATGTGAGGCAGAAAGAGGATGAAAGAAACAATGGCAATGATCCAAAACGTTTTCCTCTGCAAAAGGTTCATGTTTGCAAGCAGGGAAAATGCCACCACGAGGATACCGAAGTACTTGCTGTAGAGCATCAGCGGAATTATGAGTGAGAGGAAAAGAGTACTGCGTACGGTATCCTGTTCCAGATATTCCTTGAACCAGAGGAAAAACAGCGACGCAAAAAAGAACAATGGTATGTCGGGGGCCGCGATAAATCCCCCTAACCAGAAAAGAGATGTGGAGAAAACAATTACACAATAGAGGGCCGGGTTCTTTCGATCGGTCATCAGATAGACGAGGAACAGAGCCGTTGCGCTCAGAAACACAAATAGGAATCGCACACCAAGTTCATTGCTCAATACGGAATAGCCGATTGCGATCAAGAACGCCACGATAGGTGGATGATCGAAATATCCCCAGTCGGGATAACGTGACCAGACCCAGTAGTAGGCTTCATCGTGCCCAAGCTCCGTGAACAATGCCTGCAGAATGTTGAGAAGAAAAACTCCCGCCACAGCCAGGGCAATGAGATAATTCTCCGATTTCCAGTGTGGCCGAACATCGAGTATCATATTGGAACCCCATCCGGGAGAAACCCGTGGAGTTTGTCCTTATAGTGCACAGATATGCCCTTGTAGTGTTCAAGCATTGCAAGGGCGCGATTTCCCAGGTTGGAGCGTTCAACCGGAGAGGCGAGCAGATGTTGCACGATACCCCTGATCTGGTTCTGATCTTGCAGTTGCAGCATTGCATCCGCTTTGATGAAGTCGTCGGCCAACTCCCGGAAGTGTTTCATGAAAGGACCGACTATGATGGGCTTTCCCCAGCGGGCAGCCTCGAGGAAATTATGTCCCCCGTGGTCGACGAAGCTTCCTCCGATGACAACAACGGCAGCGTGCCGATAGATGTCCGGCAACCAACCCGTCTGGTCAAGGATGAGAACATCCCAATTGTGTCTGTCCCTATCTGACGCAGACCATTGCATAGGCTGCAGGCCGAACCTCCGGACCAAGCGCTCCACTGATCCGGCACGCTGCGTATGCCGTGGCGCCAGGACAAGGCGTAAGTTGGTGAAGTCCTTTCTCAGGTCTCGGAATGACTCGAGGAGCCAGTATTCTTCACGGGGATGAGTGCTTCCACCGACCAACAACATGGGAACGGCTTTTAACAGCGCGTCGACCTTCTCCGAGTCAGAACATTGTGGCAGCGACGCGTCGAATTTGACATTCCCCATGACTTCGATCTGTTGTGAGCCTGCACCGATAGAGAGGAACCGTTCTCGCTCTCGTTCACTTTGCGCGCCGATCCAATCGACGTATGAGAACACGGTGTGAAAGAATCGACGCACGAGTCGGTAGCGTGAAACGTCACGTGGATACACCCGCCCATTGACAATGCAAACCGGAATGTTCAGTCGTTTGCACTCTCGTATGAAGTTTGGCCACAGCTCAGTTTCGAGAATGAGAACCATGTCGGGGTTGAGACGACGGATCCATGACGCAAGCATCACTTTCTCATCCCATGGAAGAAACTGAATGTAAATTATCGCCGGGTAAAATCCCTGTAGCCGTTTTGCAGCGCTCATCCCGTCGTTATTCCCCGTGGTGAGAACTAATTCAATATCAGAACCAGCCCGGAGAATTTCCCTCGTCAAAGGTTCTGCCGCGGCAACTTCTCCCAGTGATGTTGCATGAATGAGGATGCGCCTCACCTTGAGTTTCCTGGGAATATGATTTGTTCCGAGGCGTTGTTGCAAGTTCTCCCACGTGAATTTCCTGGAAAGGATCAGCAGAAAATGCCACGGCAGGACGGCCATTGCAACAACCAGGGAAATGAGGAGATCATAGATCAGGAACATTGCAGGCGACGAGGTTAGAAACGTTTGGCAACGCGCATCATGATGTCGTATTTTGGTCTCAGCGTGAGAAGGGGCTTCGGAGTTACATGCTGTCCCGGCACAAGGGTAAGCCTGCATTGCTGAGCGATGGTCGCCAGCGTCAGCACCCCCTCCATTTTCCCAAAGTGCTCACCGATGCATACATGTTGCCCACCCCCAAACGGGAAATAGGCGAATGGTGGCCGACGTGTCTTGTTCTCGGAATTGAACCGGTCGGGATCGAACCGATCCGGGTTCGGGAAGAACCTGGGATCACGATGAACAGCATACGGTATGATGAACACCTGTGTTCCCGCGGGAATTGTCATCCCGGAGTCGAGTGCATCATCGCCCATCGCCCAACGGCTGAGAATCCATGCCGGCGGATATAGCCGTAGTGTTTCTGCAAAGACCATATCCGCATAGTGCAAATTCTGTAAATTGACACCGTTCGGGCGATTCGCGCCAAGCACATCCTTCAATTCTGTTGTAAGACGTGATTCCACCTCCGGGTTCTGCGAGAGTAAATACCATGTCCATTCAAGTGCATTATATGTTGTCTCGTGGCCGGCCCAAAGCATTGTTACGATTTCATCGCGTATCAACCGATTGTGCAGTGGGCGGCCGTCTTCAGAAGCTGCTGAAAACAGGACTGAGAGAAAATCGTCATCCCTGGAAGGCATTGACCGACGATCAGCAATTATGCCGTAGACAACCTTATCGATCTGCTCAACAGCAGCAACGTATCGTTGCCGAAGGAGTGTGGGGAATCGATCGGGAAGAAACGATGTCCACCGCATCATGAAATGCTGGCACACAGTAAATGAAGCAATGAGATCGTCTGCAACATTTGTGAGGTCCGTGCTCAAAAAGGTTTTTCCTATATTCACAAGGGTCAGCCTGGCCATCTCGCGACTTATGTTTACGACCGTGCCCGGATTCCATTGTTCAACGCGCTCAGTTGCTGATTGAACAATGATATCCGCATACGAGAGCACGGTCTGGCGATGAAAGGCCGGTTTCAGGATATTCCGCTGCCGGGTATGTAACGATCCGCCGCTTGTCAACAGGCCTTCGCCAAGAAAATCCTTACCCCGCACCAACCAGCCCGTCTTTCGATAGTTCCTGACGTTCGTGACGAGAACATGTTTGATGTCCTCGGGGTTTCCTAATTGAAGTGACGGAGGTCTTCGAAGAGGAAGGCTGATAACGTCCCCATACTGTTCTCTCCACTGAACGACAATTCCAAGCGGGTCGAGCTCCCGTTTAGGTAGATCGAAGAGAAAGAATTTCAGCAGGGATGGGCCTTGTTTAAGTTGTTGTCTGCTCATGCCGTGAGACCTGTGGTGCGGATGGATGGGAAGCAATTGCTGTTGGAGACAGTTGGACGCTTGTCGGGTGCCTCAGTGGAATCAGCGTCATCAGCCACCACTGGTCAGGCCAAACGAGGAGTTCCCTGTGCAGTTCCTCCAGCCAGAGTTGGGTAAGAGTAGAGGGATCATTGCCGATACTCTCGCGCTCCAATTCAGGAGATACGGAGATGACAAAACGAGAATCAGGCTCTCGGTGATTACTCAGATGGAGTATGGGTGTGTCGGTCAGGAATGCAAGTTTGGCAGGTCCGGTGTCCACGTTCATTGCTGTAGCACCGAGGCGGAACCACTTTCCGTGTATCGGCCTTAACGACACATCAGTGAGTGCCACGAAAACCTCATTCTTCTTGAATGCTCGTAGCGCAGCC
Organism: Bacteroidota bacterium; assembly: GCA_031402435.1. Taxonomy (GTDB): domain Bacteria; phylum Bacteroidota; class Ignavibacteria; order UBA10030; family UBA6906; genus UBA11986. The sequence continues at coordinate 42,940 of JANNSJ010000023.1, forward strand.
GCAGGGGCCCCGCCCCCGACGTTCGTGATTGACAAATTGTATCGGCGCCAGAGGCTCTTCATGTGCTTTTCAATGCTCGTGATAGGTATCTCATAAGCGACGGCAGATACTTTGTAGCCTTGCGCCGACAAAAAGGCTACGGTGAACAACCAGTTTCCGACGTGATTGCCGACGAGCAAAGCTCCCCGGCGTTTCTTCAAAGCCTCGGTCAGGTTTTCTTCGCCTTCGAAAATCACTCGCTGTCTCACTTGGTCAGGGGTCATCTGTGAAAGACGGGTCGCCTCAAGAATCAGCCTGGCATGATGCCATACATACCGCCGGCCCATTTCATTGCACTGATCTCTTGTCTTCCCCAACGGTGTAAATATCCTGTGCAGATTGATCGTGCGCTGACTGCGAAGGAGGAGAAGGAATGGCCAGATTAACACATATACCACCTTGAGGGCGAGTGCATCATCCAAGTATCGCACAAGCCATTGGATCAGCCTATACAGAGCCGACAGTGGTGCAAGGATAAGGATTCGCACTGGAAGTCCGGGACCGAGGACAACGCGTTCACGTTTTGAGTTGCTTGTGGCCATGACAGCAGAATATTGTTAGGCACTCAGTTCGGCCATTGCTTCAACTGGCCAAAACATTGAAGGAGCGGTTCGTTGATGCAATGAATTGACTTGCTACCAAACCCCGATAGTGTTCGCAGCGGAGAACAAGCTCTTCGTGCGGTCCCTGATCAAGAACACTTCCTTTGTCGAAGACAATTATCCACGGGAGGTGCATAACGGTTGCCATGCGGTGGGCAATGATCATGGTTGTTCTTCCCCGCATTACAACATCCATGGCTTCACGCAATTTTTCTTCTGTGTGTGCGTCAAGCGATGATGTTGGTTCGTCAAGAAGAAGAATTGGGCATTTTTTGAGCAATGCGCGTGCAATTGCAAGCCGTTGTCGCTGACCTCCGGAAAGCTGCGTGCCGCGCTCACCCACCATCGTGTGATATTGCCGTGGGAATTCAGCGATGAATTCGTGGGCTTGGGCGGCCTTGCATGCCTCTTGAACTTCGTGGTCTGTTGCGGTTCGTCTGCCATATCGCACATTATTCAGTATTGTTTCATCAAAGAGCATTGTATCCTGAGGAACAAGTGCGATCATGTCCCGCAAGGATGTTGTGGTGACATTTCTGATGTCCATTCCGTTAATAGCAATGTGCCCGCGGTCGGGTAGATACATGCGTTGCAGAAGAGAGAATAGCGTCGTCTTACCGGCCCCGCTTGCTCCCACTATCCCCACGCGCCCGCCGGGTGCAACCCGCAGTGAAAAGTTGTTGAGCGCTTGGGTACCATTCTGATACGCGAATGATACATTGGTGATCTCCACTGATGCGCTTGCCGTCATCGGTAGTGCGATCGATCCGGGAGAATCGCTCTCAACGGGCCGCAGGAGAATGTCGTCCAGCCGGCGTAGTGCATTGCAGAATTTCTGCCACCCAAGATAGAGAATGCTGATGCCCCGGGCCTGTGGGACAAGGAGAGCAGCATAAAACAGTGTTGCGATAAACGATGGAGTATCAAGTTTTCCGATGGAAACAAGCCAGCCCCCATAAAGGAGAAGAGAAATATTGGCAAGCGTTATCGTCAAGATCAATAGTGGTTCCATCAACGCGCTACGGAGGGCCCATCTATGCTGGCGGCGGAGCATTTCTTGCTGTCGTTCCTGGAATCGTTCCACCTCATATTCACGTGCGTTGTATGCTTTCGCGGCGTCGATGTTGAGAAGAAGATCATGGATGAATGCGGTGACAATTCCTCCGGCCGTAGCACTTTCATTGAGCGTGCGTCGCGCTTCATCCATGAGCCAACGCAAGCAGAGAGAGAGCAGGGGAAAAGCCAGAACCACAACCAGCGCGAGCCTCCAGCTGAGGGTAAACATCAAGACGATACTCCCACAGAACAGCACCGTTCCTGCCAGTGTGCCGATGAGCATATGTTTTATGTAGTGCTCAATGTCCCCCACACATGTAACGAGCCGATCGATAAGTTCGCCGCTCTTCTCATTGCGATGAAATACGAGGGGGAGTTGAAGCAGGTGATCAATGTAGCGAGTCCGAAGGTCTGCAGAGATTGCATGTGCAATGTCGAGAACAAGATAGAATCCGTAGTAGCTGGCAATGGCAATCGCCACAAGAAAAGTTCCCACTTCCAGGAACAATTCAACAGAGTACGTTCCCAGGTTCCCTGTAAAGGCTCCGGCGAACTGTTCCTTGAACAGTAGCGGAAGGAGAAGCCATCCCGCGGTAGGGAGTGCCGATGCAAGACCAGCCCCTGCGATCTTCCAACGGTATGGTTGCAACAGAGAGAGAAGGCGTCCCCATGGGCTCACATTGCTCTCCTGTGTTGCATTGCATGCAGGGAATGCGTCTCGCGCAGGATGAGACTGGCAGCTTTTGCCAGGACACCGGGTTCACCCAGCAAAGATCGGATGCTCTGTAACTGTGAGCGAATACCCTGCGAGCGTTGACTGTCGCCAAGAATTGAAAGCGCCTCTTCAGCAAGACGCTCGGGTGTTACATGATTCTGAATCAACTCAGGCACCACCATCGTATCGAGAAGAATGTTCGGCATGGCGATGAAGCGGCTTTTCACCATCTGTCGGCCAATGAGATACGTTGTGGATGAGACACGGTATGCCACAACCATGGGAACGCCAAGCAGGGCAGCCTCGAGCGTGGCCGTGCCCGAAGAGAGCATGATCAGGTCACACTTGTTGAGACAGGTGTAGATGTGATTCTCAATGATGGATACAATCCCGGACATGCCTGTTCTTGCAAGTGTCCCTTGTACCATTGCTCGCAGGTGCGGCGCCGCAAGTGGCATGATGACGTGAAGGTCGGGGTGGTGTTGTTTGATAATCCGTACAGCGGTCAGCATTCTTTCTAACAGCTGGTTAACTTCCTGGAATCTGCTTCCAGGCATCAATGCAATGATTTGTTGAGTTGGCGATATGCCCAAAGAAGCAAGGATGGCGTCGCGGTTTGGCTCTGTCTTCACGATGTCAATCAACGGATGCCCGAACCAGGCAACATTGCCTCCCTCGCGCCGGTAGATGGCTGCTTCTGCTTCAAAGGCAGGGATGATGGCGTGAGCACGTTGTGCAATGCCTTTGGCGCGCCACTCACCCCAGAGCCACACTTGCGGGGGAAAATAGTAAATGAAAGGGATGCCTTCCTTGTGGAGAAATTTTGCCAGCAGTCCGTTAAAGCCTTCATTATCAACCAGCACCGCCATATCCGGTGGGTCCAGTCGCAGAAGGTTTCGCAGCTCGCTCATCACACGCCTCAATGGCCGAACGAAGCGGAGCGATTCCTGAAACCCCACCGATCCGTAATGGGATGTCTGAATCCGAATATCAACCCCCGCCTCACGCATTTTCTCG
>JANNSJ010000024.1:0-82053 GCA_031402435.1 Bacteroidota bacterium
CACTGCAAACCGTTGGGCGAACGCGCCATCTTCTGTAGCTTGCCGTTACGCTTGTCGAATCGATGGAGCGAACCATCCATCATGAAACTGTCGTAGATCCCAGTTTCATGCACGCCTTCAGCGCGGGCATTCAACGAGACCCCAGCAAGCAGCGAGATTAGGGCAATGAGAACGAGCGAGTAAAACCGCACTTGGAAACCTCCGCAGGACCGTCCGAATCAACGAGAACGCTTAAACGTTATCGGACCAACCACCGCATGGCTCAAGGGAATCTGACCTGCGTATATTACACTACAAACTAGCAACGCAAAAACAAAAAACTGCACCTTGCGCTATTAACTCAAAAAATTCATAGATTAAAGGCGTTAACTACTCCATTTTGATGGGATACCCAACAATATTATCGGCCCAAGACTTGACACACCTTCAAAGAACTTCTGCCATCGTTCGGGATTGCTCTGATACGCTGCAATCGCTGATCGGAATTCCTTCTCGGAAGTATCAAACGCATGGAATACCGAGTCGGAATTGAAATGTATCGACGTATCGGGAGGGGTGCCCTTGTCCCGGTCTCCTTCTTCAAGCAACGCAATGTACACGGATTGCAATTTGTCCTCGGGAATAACGGACCCCTGGGAAGCAGGCCGACATGAAGCCAGCAGCAAAATAGGTACTAGGAATCTAATCTTCATCATTAATTTCCCGATTTTTTTTAGGTGGAAGAGGGTAAACATTCCCCAACTCCGAATCAAGGCTTAAGCCCCATTGACTGGGAGCGCTTCCAACTTTACCTTGACTTTGAATCCCTATTAGGCTATATTTTCAGCCAATTCTTGAAAGAAACCAATCATTTTTATTCATTTTTTTGTCTTTTTTGAGAGTTTATGCCGTCAACAGCTGATTTTCGACCCGGGCTTGTTATCAAGATGAACAATAACGAATTATGGACCGTCGTTGAGTTTCAGCATGTGAATCCGGGGAACTGGCGTGCTTTCGTCCGTACCAAGCTCAAGAACCTGAAAACCGGCAAAGTCGTTGAAAACCGCTTTCGTGCGGGTGAGGCAATTGAGATAGTTCGCATCGAGAGGAAGGAGTTCCAGTTTCTATACAAGGATAACTCCGGATATGTCTTTATGGATAAGGAAACATACGATCAACTCACGGTCGATGGGGATCAGATTGGTGACGGGGCCCGGTTTTTGAATGACGGGGAAGCTGTTGACATCCTTTTCAATGGGAATGACATTACCGGAATCGAATTGCCGATCACAGTTGAACTGAAAGTCATTGAGACAGTACCGGGAGTAAAGGGGGACAGCGCTAATCCGGGCAACAAGCCTGCGAAAGTGGCGACTGGTGCAACAGTAGGAGTTCCTTTGTTTGTGAATGAGGGGGATACCATCCGCATCGATACCCGAACTGGAGAGTACCTCGAGCGGGTAAAGGTCTAGCGCCCTCGGGCGATTCAGACATCAAACAGCGACCATCCCTGGAGTCCGATATGGATTTGAGTTATGTGAAGAAACTTGTCAAGCTGCTTTCGGAAAGTGACGTTGATGAAATCGAGATTGAAGAGGAAGGCAAGAAGATCCGTCTTGTGAAGCATGCCGGCAATTCCGTGAGTATGCAAACAGGAATGCCGGCGGTTCAAGTTCCCGTCTATCAGACTGCGCCACAGCCCGCTGCATTACCCCAATCAGCAGAACCAGTTCAACAGGCGGCACCTCCTCAAACAAAGCTCCATGAGATCAAGTCGCCAATTGTTGGAACGTTCTACATTTCGCCGGCGCCCGATGCTGCTCCATTCGTGGAGGTCGGTTCGGTTATTGCACCGGGAATGGTGTTATGCATTGTCGAGGCCATGAAGCTGATGAATGAAATCGAGTCCGACATTTCCGGCAAGGTTACAAAGGTCATGGTCACGAATGGAAAGGCTGTGGAATACGGCCAGACGTTGTTTCTCGTCGAGCCGATGTAACCGCAGCCAACTCCTGGAGCCTGACCGTGTTTAAAAAAATCCTCATTGCCAACCGTGGCGAAATAGCCCTTCGCATTATCCGCGTCTGCAAGCAGTTCAACATCAAGACCGTCGCAGTGTATTCCGAAGCCGACCGCGATTCATTGCATGTGCGCTTCGCCGACGAAGCGGTGTGCATCGGTCCTCCCTCAAGCAAGGAAAGCTACCTTAAGATTCCCCGCATCATCGCTGCTGCCGAGATCACTGCTGCTGATGCAATTCATCCAGGCTACGGATTCCTCGCTGAGAACGCCAGCTTCGCGGAGATCTGCACCACCTCCGGCATAAAGTTCATCGGGCCCACGCCACAGATGATTACTTCGATGGGCGACAAAGCTCTTGCCAAGGAAACGATGAAGAAGGCGGGAGTGCCCGTTGTTCCGGGGAGTGACGGCGTTGTGAAAAGCGTCGGTGAAGCAATCGAGGTTGCAAAGTCAATCGGTTTTCCCGTCATCCTCAAGGCTGTTGCAGGCGGAGGCGGAAGGGGGATGAGGATTGTCCGTGAAGAAGCAGAACTTGAGAATGCGTTCAAGACGGCATCACATGAGGCCGAGCAAGGGTTCAGTAATCCGGATTTGTATGTCGAAAAATATATCGAGCAGCCACGGCACATTGAAGTGCAGGTGTTCGGCGATGAACATGGGAACGTGATTCATCTTGGTGAGCGGGATTGTTCCGTTCAACGCCGCCATCAAAAGCTGATCGAAGAATCGCCTTCGCCGTTTGTCGATGAGCTGTTGAGGAAGAAGATGGGCGAAGCGGCCATCAAGGGTTGCAAGGCAGTGAACTACGTGAATGCCGGGACGATAGAATTCCTCGTGGACAAGAACAAGAATTTCTATTTCATGGAGATGAATACCCGCATCCAGGTGGAACATCCCGTGACCGAGCAGGTGACCGGACACGACCTGATCAAGCTTCAACTTCGCGTTGCTGCGGGTGAGAAGCTTCCGAAACGAAAGATTGCCCAACGTGGTCACGCTATGGAATGCCGCATCAACGCCGAAGATCCCTACCATAACTTCAGACCGAGTCCCGGACGGATTACCGACTTCCACATGCCGGGCGGCTTCGGTGTTCGGGTGGATACGCACAGCTATGCTGGTTACGAAGTGCCACGCTACTACGATTCGCTTATTGCAAAGCTCATTGTCTACGCGCAGACGCGTGAAGGCGCCATCAACAAGATGGCTTCAGCTCTTGACGAATTCACCGTCGAAGGGATCAAGACCACCATTCCGTTCCACCGCGCGGTAATGCAGGACCCGCGGTTCCGCAGCGGCAAGTTTGATACAAGTTTCCTCGAATCATTCCAGTTCAAAGCACCAGTCACCTGAAAGGATGACCATGAATTTCCCCGAGCATCTCAAGTATACGAAGGCCCACGAGTGGGTTCAGATAGATGGCGACACGGGCATTGTTGGCATTACCGACTATGCACAGGGCGAACTGGGCGACGTGGTGTTCGTTGAACTACCCGCCGTTGGCAGGACAATGAAAGCCCACGACACGTTCGGCACCATTGAAGCCGTGAAAGCAGTCTCTGATTTGTTCGCACCCCTCACCGGCTCCGTCCTCGAAACCAATCCCGAACTTGAGAAGACCCCTGAGACCGTCAACAAAGATCCTTACGGCAAAGGATGGATGGTGAAGATGAAGATTGCCAATCCTTCTGAAGTTGCCGGACTCCTCTCAGCGGCGGCGTACAGGCAGTTAATCGGAAAGTAGAACAACCAACGGACTCCTGCGATGAAGAAGATCATAGTCGCCTTATTGGTGTTGTGTGCATCGTTCAGCTTCTATGCATTCAGAGCGTTTGAAGCGCCGGCGGCAGATTTCCTGAAACAGCTCGGCGTTCCCGAATTCCAGGCTCGTGACTACATTTGGTCGAGCTTCAGCGGAATGTACTTCAGTTATCCGATGAACAACCAGATCAGGCACACGGCGGCAGGACAGCGTGCTTCCCTTGTGCGTGAAATCGGTGCATACGCGAAAGCGTACACACAGTCAGGTGACTTCAAGACGAAGTATCTGGAGAATCGTGAAAATGCCAAGCCAACACCTCCCGAGCCGCCGAAGTCCGTTGAGCAACAGCGGAAGGAACAGAAGGAGAACCTGCAGACGGCCCTTCACGAGACCGAGGAGAGCATGAAGACCATGACGCCGGACCTGCAAGCGACGATGAAGGATGTAGTGAAGATGTACAAGGAGCAACTCAAGTCGCTGGACGATCCGAACAATCCCATATTTAGCCAGCAGATGGCGGACATGTGGCGGCAAAGTCATGAGCAGGCGATGAAGGATTACAAAGAGAAGCTCGCAAAGTGGGAGAAGGATTACCCGATGAGTCCGAATCGCATGGTGAAACAGTGGCTGACGAAGTTCTTCGATGAATCCAACAACGTTGACTTTAACGCCAAGCTGATTGATGGAGACTACGGCAAGAAGATGTTCGCAAAGACGGGGTACGAGCGGAAGCCTTCAAACTGGAAGATGTGCTTCAGGGCCGGACTGGAAACCGTTGAAGCCGGAAGAACGTTTGCGCAGCAATGGCTGGCTGAGTTGAAGTGAGATGCGTTGTTAGTTCAGAAATGCAAAAGGCTCTGTCTGGTGACAGAGCCTTTTTTGTTTAGCGTGGTTTGATCGTTGCTTTGTAGGAGCGTATTGCAATACGCCCTCACGAGACACAAAAGCCCACACATCCTTGCGGACATGTGGGCTTGATGGTGGGTGGTGAAAATATTTATCTCAGCAACAGCAGTCTGCGCGTTTGTGTCAATCCGCCGGCTTGCAGGCGGTACAAATAAACGCCGCTTGCCAAGCCTTTCGCCTCGAAGGTTGCGCTGTGGTTTCCGGGTTTCATCTCTTCGTTCACGAGAGTTGTTACTTCACGGCCGAGAAGATCGTAAACCTTGAGCGACACGTCCGACCCCACTCCCGCCATCCCCTGTGGGGGGAGGGAGAAATTAATCCGCGTCGTTGGGTTAAAACGGGTTTGGATAGTTCTGTTGTAGCGCAAGGCTTGAGGGAACCTGTCCGCGATCATCTCCAACGCCGGTGGAACCTGCAACAAGTTTCCACAGTCCCGGGAAAGCCGAAAAGAACCATGTGCCGTTCACATTCGTCAGGGGAAAAGGAGCTGAACTCCCGCTCCCCGGAAAAAGATCCTGTACCATCACTGTCCCTGCCCCCGTCCCATCACTTTTCCACAATTCAGTCCCAAACGTTATGCCGCCTGTTGCCCAAAAAAACAATGTGCCATTCACATTGGCCAAGTATGAAGGTCCTGAACTGCCTGCGCCAGGGTAAATATCCTTGACCATTACCGTTCCTGCATCGGTGCCATCGCTCTTCCATAATTCATAGCCGATTGATGCGTCGACGTACCTCTGAAAAAACACCGTGCCATTTACATTGGTCAAGTAAGCAGGAGACGAAGCGGCGGCGAGATTGTCACCGACCAGTACGGTTCCTGCCGTGGTGCCATCGCTCTTCCATAATTCTGTCCCGTTCGCTCCGGTGAGTGCGCTATAGAACAGCGTGCCATTGACGTTCGTAAACCAGGAAGGCGCGGGTGGCGCGGAATAAATATTGCCCTTGACCATGACTGTCCCCGCAGTGGTGCCATCGGTTTTCCACAATTGATATCCAACGTAGGTCGTGCCACCGATTACACTATTGGTCAAAGAAAAAAATAACGTGCCGTTCACATCGGTCAAATTGCCAGTGCCTGAATTGCCGGAATTGCCTGTACCGGTGTTGATATCCTTGACCAGTACCGTTCCGGTTGTGGTACCATCGGTTTTCCACAATTCGTTTCCGTTCGCCGCTGTGGTTGCGCTAAAGAATAAGATACCATTTGAAACGACGAGGTTACTCGGCCCTCCATGCGCCGCACCGGGATTGATATCCTTGACCATGACTGTTCCCGCATCAGTGCCATCACTTTTCCACAGCTCATAACCGTTGGTTGTTCCATCGGCCGCACTAAAGTAGACACTTCCATTGTAGGATGTCCAGACTTTTATGATTGAACTGTTCGAGTTTGGCCAGATGTCCTTGACCATGACCGTTCCCGCAGCGGTACCGTCGCTCTTCCATAATTCATAGCCATGTGTTCCATCGTTTGCCTGAAAGAATAACGTGCCATTTACATTGACAAACTCCTTGAGGCCTGACGCGCCTCCGGGATAAATATCTTTAACAAGAACAGTCCCTGCATCAGTGCCATCGCTTTTCCACAGAGCTTCTCCGGTAATTCCATCGGATGCATCAAAGAATAACGTGCCAATGACGTTCGTGAACCACCCGTTGAATCCTCGAATTCCCCATCCCGCAGAACCGTCTTTTACAAGTGATGGTGTTTGTGCAAAACTGATGAAGACGCTGAGCACAAGGGCAAACACCGTTGCCAGATATAGACGCACTATTCTTTCCATGGTATTGCCTTTAGTTAATGATTATTTCAACAATAGGAGCTTCTTCGTACTTACAAACGAGCCTGCCCGGAGTTGGTACACGTATGTTCCACTTGCGAACCCTCTTGCATCGAAGGCTATGTCGTAGTTTCCGGGTGTCATCTCTTCGTTGATGAGAGTAGAGACTTCTCGACCCAGGATATCATACACTCGGAGAGATGTATGGACAGAGACCCCTGCAGGAATTGCAAATTGAATTGTCGTTGTTGGATTGAAGGGATTCGGATAATTGTGGTTGAGAGCAAAGCCTGTTGGAATTCCTGATGTGGCCGGATTCTCTCTCACGGAAACGAGGTCGGTCTGGAACGAATACCCTGTGCCGCCGTCTCCAACAATAATACCCCGCCCCCCAACGAACTCGATTCCCTTCAAGTTTGCGGAGCCAAGATACGTGGACGTCCAGGTTGCTCCCCCGTCAGCGGTCTGAAGTACTACGCCGCCATCGGCGGTCGCCCAGGCGAGGTTTGCATTTGCAATCTTGATGCTTCGAATGTTGAGTCCCGAGTAACCGGTGTTGATCGGCGTCCACGTCGTTCCTCCGTTCGTCGTTTTGCAGATTGTAGCACTCTGTCCCACTGCGAAGCCGGTGTTCGCATCTGCGAACGCTACGTCATTGAACGTCACAGTGGTTCCAGTCGCTTGTGGAACCCAGCTTGATTCGATGTATCTGCAGATTGTTCCATTTGCTCCCACGGCCCAGCCGGTGGATCCAAGGCCAAACACGGACTTGAATTCGATTGTTGTTCCCGTCGGTTGTGGTGTCCAGTTCGTGCCGTTGAAGACACAAATTATTCCACCGGTTCCTACTGCCCAGCCCGCTGTCTCGCTTGTGAACGAAGAGCCGTTGAATGTTTCCGAAGTCCCTGTTGTGAACGGAACCCAGCTTCCACCGCCATCTGTCGAAACACAAATCAATCCGCCGTTGCCGGTGATGAACCCTTTGCTACCGATGAGGTCGATGTCCGTCAGGTCTGCTGAAGTTCCGGTGGGGGAGCCGGTCCATGTCAATCCACCATCGGTCGTAATCCTCACGATGCCGCCCCGGCCCGCTATACAGCCACGGTTCCTGTCGATGAACGAAACTCCGTCGAGATCTGCATTTGTGCCCGTCGGGATAGGCGTCGGAGTGAAGCCGGGGGAGATTCTGTTCTTCAATACCACCACATTGTTTGACGCTGCACTGTAGTACGCAACGACAATCTCAGGCTTTGAATCCCTATCAAGATCTGCAGCGGCGAACCACGAGCTCGTTGCTGAAGTAATGGCGCCGATTGTCACGCGGGCATCAAACGATTGTGTCGTAATCGTCCCGCCGGTGTTCAAGTTGCGGAATCCGTACATGCGGCCCGCGCTGATAACAAGAACATCCGGCCTTGCATCGCCATCAACGTCGCCGATTGCACATTGAAATTCATTCTCAGGCATCGTGACAGAAGCAGCATTGCCAAAGGCAATGGCTCCGATTGTACTGTTGTTTTGCAAAACGTCGAACGAAGCGCCTGCGACAACGCTGTTCAGGACAAGCATGTCCGGCTTGCCATCTGCGTTCAGGTCGCCAAGTGAAACATCGACAGCGCCGTTGTTCATTGGCAGGTCAATCGCCGCTGCGAACGATATGGTCGATCCGGTGGTTGTGTTGCGATATACGTACATCGCGTTTGTGGCCCCGTCGGCAGTGAGCACAACAATGTCCAGCTTGCCATCGCCATCGATATCAGCGGTTCTGATCTTTCTTGCATTGCTTCCAGCGGCGAACTTCACGGGATGTTCGAGTGAAGAAGCAGTGATGCTGCCAACGGAACCTACATTGCGAAAGGCATGCATCCAGAAACTTGAACCCAGTTGGCTTGCTGTTGCAATATCCGTCTTGCCGTCGCCATCGAAATCGCCGACAGCAACATCATACGGGATGTAGAGGAAGTCCGTTGTGTCGCGGAAAACTACCCCAGCGGCAAAAGTGAGTGAGCCCGACGTACTCAGATTCTTAAGGATGGACACTCTTCCTGGTGATGCCGCGCCTGTGCATGCAGTAACGATGTCGAGTTTTCCATCTCCGTCAAAGTCAGCTGTTACCACGCCGCGAGGGACAAGCCAGCCCGTGCCGACATCTGTCGAGGTGTTGAACGTGAAATCGCCTGTGCCTGTGCTCGCGTTACGTGCAACGCGAACTGTACTTCCTGCATACTGCGGAAGGATGATATCGAGCCTTGTATCGCCATCAAGATCGGCAAAGGCAACACTCTGACTATTCGAGGTCATGCCGAGCGGGATATTTGGATCCCAGGATGTTCCGCCAAATCCACCGCCACCGAACGTCACCAAGAATGGATTCCTTGAAGCGGCGTTTTTGTTCGCGGTTGTCACAGTAATTGGACCGTATGTCGCGTTCGGTGGGGCTTGAGCAGTAATAGTCGTTGCTGTTACGTTTGACACTGTAGCTTGTGCGGTGCCAAAGCGGACGATCGTACCTTGCGGACTTCCACTGAAACCTGTTCCGTTGATTATTACATCTGCCCCCGCTGAACCGGAGGATGGAGTAAACGAAGTAATTTCAAATGGGACGGACACCATCTCTGAAAGCGGCCGCCGAAATACCTTGTTGCTCAATGTTCCCGCATAGGCATAGGGACCGAACACAGTCATCGTGTAGATACTGATGCCGGTTAGTCCTGTATTCGCTGCACTCCAAGTCGTACCGTTGTTCGTTGAGAGGAACACTCCAAAGTACGTGCTGCAAAAGACATTCGACCCGCTTGAAGCAAAACCCGTCGTCGCGAGACTCGTCAGCCCTGTGTTCCTTTGCGTCCAGTTACCGCCGTTGTTCGTTGAGAGGAAGACGCCTTGACTGCTGGTGGCGGCGTAGATGTTGGTTCCGTGGGCGAACAACGCAGTGATGAACGTGAAGGTCAACCCAGTGTTGACCGGATTCCAACTTGTGCCGAGATTGGTTGAGAGGAATATACCGTTGTTCGTCCCGGCAAATAGGTTCGCTCCGGAAGAAGCCAGTGCGTTGATGGATAGGTTTGTGATTCCTGAATTCGATGCCGTCCAGTTAGCACCATTGTTCGTAGACTTGAACACACCCGAGCCTGTTCCGGCGTAGATGTTGCCACCATTGGCTGCCAGAGCATAGACGTATGACGCAGTAAGCCCCGTGTTGACAACGGTCCAGCTTGAGCCGCCATTTGTGGAGAGAAATACTCCCGCTGCTGTCCCGGCAAAGAGATTCGATCCGCTTGCCAGTATTGCGACAACAGTAAGGCTTGTCAACCCGGTGTTCGATGCAGCCCAGTTCGATCCATTGTCTGTGGAAACAAAAACGCCTCCGCCTTCTGTACTGACGTACAGAGTCGAACCGACCTTTTCAAAACAGTACATGCTGTTGACAGTGATACCTGTACTGCTGCTTACCCATTGCGCCACTGATAACTGTTGCGCCATGATGAGTGCAAAGGAGATGCTTAGAACTCTTAGCAGTGATTTCATTCTGTACCTCGTTGTTGGAATTGGGACCATTTCCTCGTCAGGGTCGGTGTGAATGTGACACTACAGATTGGTGGTAGCCCGGATCGAAACCACTTTGGTGCTTGATCCGGTTAACGTCAGCGAGCAAAAAGTGATGACCACTTGAGAGCCGCTTGCCGCAACTGTTATCGTTCCTGTTGTGCCCGGCCAGGCGGTCGTCGGATCGTAGTATTCAACAAATACTTTGCCCGTGGTTACCTGCGCGACATCCGTGACGATTGTGTACGTTCCGGGTGCAGGTCGTGTCGTTCCGGAAAAAATCATCGCTACTCCGGTTGGTGCGCCGGTTGTGTCAGTGTGGAACTCAGCAAAGTAATTGCTCCCAAGCACATGGCATACCGCTCTGATAATGTTTTTTGTCGTTCCGTCGGCAGCGATAACATCGGTTGTGAAGTTGCAGTTGCCGGCGTTGTTGCTGGGAGCCGTTGTCTCTTCGTCTTTCTTGCATCCTGCGACCATGAGAACGAGAAAGATGGATATTGCGAACAACGTATTTGATGCTTTCATGTGACCCCTCATAAATAAGTAAGTGATTTGGTTTGAGTTGTTATTTTAACAAAAGCATTGGTCTCGTTTCCGAACGATGTCCCGCGGTGAACTGGTAGTAATAGATTCCACTTGCGAGTACAGAGGGCGCGAAGGTAGTCTCATAGCTTCCCGCAGCGAGATGTTCATTTAGCAGGGTTGCGACTTCGCGGCCCAGCATATCGTAAACCTTGAGACTCGCAAAGCTAGTGGCTTTCAGTTGAAAGCTTATTCTCGTGCTCGGATTGAAAGGGTTTGGATAGTTTTGTTCCAGGGCAAAACTTTCCGGTACGCCGCCTGGGATTTCCTTGACACCTGTAATCTGTGAGAGCGACCGCTTGTACACACCGAGATAACTCGCATACATGCTTGTTCCAAACGCTGTGAGCGAATTGACCGAAGACGGGTTCGGCAATCCATCGTTCACAGGAGTCCAATTTGCTCCATTGTTACTCGTGCGATAGATACCTTTTGCCCAGGTCGGTCCCTGATTGTTGAATCCCGCGAACACGAACTGGCCTAGTGAGTAGAGTGTGAAGAGATAGCTCCCGGAAGGGATACCTGTGCTCGCAACTGTCCAATTCCCACCGTTGTTTGTTGAGGTCCAGACCGAACCGCTTCCCGCGCCGAATGATGTTGTGAGGCCTGCGAGGAGAGTTGTGCCGTTGCGTACAATCGAACACACGTCTCTGCTGAACGCAGGCAATCCGCTGCTTGATGCTGTCCACGTTGCGCCATTATCTGTGGAGCGGTACACGCCATTGGACTGAATACCTGCCCATAAGTCGGTCCCATCGACAAAGATCGTATTCACTCCGCTGAAACTCGGAAGTCCTGTTCCGGGGCCTGTCCAACTCGCACCGTCGTTGGTCGATACATAAATTCCTCCGGTTATGCCGGCACCACCATATACTGAGTTTCCTCCCGCCGACATTGTGTTTATGTATGGATTCGTGATTCCATTATTCATCGGAACCCAACTCGCTCCATTGTCCGATGAACGGAAGACAAGCCCGGCTGCGGCAAAGATATATGACCCATGCGTCGTCATTCCGACGACCCCCGTTCCAAGTGGCAAACCGTTGTTGGCCGGTGTCCAGGTTGTTCCTTCATCCTGGGTTCTGGAAATACCTCCGGCATGTCCGGCAAAGAGAGTCGAACCAGAGGCAGTCATCGCAAACGCATTTGCATTCCTCAGTCCCGAATTCGATGCGAACCAGTTTGCCCCGTTATTCGTTGATGCGTAAATGCCAACCCCCAATCCCACGAACACTTTTCCCCCAGTTCCAAATCCAATGCAGTTCGGAGAGGGCGAGTAGAGTCCGGACTTTACTGAAACCCACGACGAACCATTGTCTGTGGAGCGGTACACCCCGCCAGTATCAACGCCGTTACGAGCGCCCGTGACGGAGGCGAAGAGAGAGGTGCCGTTTGAACCAAGTGCAGCCACTGTGGCTCTCACATTCATTCCATTTCCACTGCTGACCCAGTTGACTCCTCCATTTGTTGATACGTGGACTGCTGAGTCGGAGGTAGCTGCGAATACATTCAAGCCATGAACGGCGAGCCCGTTCACCGAACGCGTGTTTCCGATCCCCGTACTTGATTGCGACCATGTTGCACCATTGTCCGTCGAAGCCCACACGCCTTTTCCACCGAGGCCGGCAAGGAGTCTTGTTCCGATTGTTGCAACCGTCAAGACAATATTGTTGGATGGTGGAAAGCCAGTCGCTTGTAACCAGCTTGCGCCATCATTCGTGGAACGGTAAACGCCAAAGACGTTTGTTCCGACGATGAGGGTGTTGTCGATTACGCCCATCGACAACACTTGTGCAGGAACCGTACCTCTTAGAGACCAACTGTTGCCGTTGTCAGTCGAGTAATATACCTTGTCCACCGATGCAGCGAAAAGGTTTGCTCCTGACCTGACAACCGCAACCGGGCTGGCAGCTCCATCCATTCCGGAGTTTGCAGATGTCCACGTTGTGCCATTAGTATTGGATTTGTTGAAGCCATTTCCCCCGGCAAAGATGTAACCGCTCGAAGCGTCGTTGAAGATGACACTAATCGAGCCGCCTTCAGGTCCATTGGTTTGGGTCCACTGACCCATGGCGGGATCAACTCCGCAGAATGCAATGGCGAGCAGTGCCATCAGAGTGTTTCTCATTGCAGCCCCTCGAAAAAATTGAACAACGACGTTTGCAATCACTCAGGTCAATCATCCCGGCTGCCGGAAGAGGGGAGTTTGCAGCGCCTCAACAGTGAATTATGCTCCCCTCTCCGCAGCCAGGCTGAACTACTTGCCATTGTTACCGAACCCGATCGTTGATGCATGGGCAAGGACAAGGTGGATCGGAACGCGTTCGCAAATCTGTTCGGCGGTTTCTTTGTCCGTTGCTGTCATGATGTTGTAGCCTTCGCGTGTCAGGATTTCCCGGAGCCGTCGCAACTCTTGTGTCTCCGGGTCAATGATCAACAGAAATTTTTCCATGGAGAGTAGAAATGATTGATGAATGTAGAAGAGCAACAGCCGTGCCGGAAGTTGGGATTGGGAAAACCATCCAGAATTTCAAAGAAATGGCTGGGTGAGGGAAGTTTTGTCGGAAGGATGCGACAAGTGCGGACAACGGTTTGTCGCGATCCTGCGACAAGTCAGGGAAGGACTACAGGCAATAACCGCTGCGGAAACGAAGGGTTAGAACTCTATTTCCAGCTGAGAAAGGAGTCTGTAGAAGTGTGTACGGTTGATGCCAAGTTGCTTGGCCGCTTCAGCAGCAGAGCCTGCCTGTTTCATTGTCTTCATGATGTAGAGCTTGCGGAATTCAGTCTCGGCGTCGAGGAGCGATTTTCCGAAGCCGACGTTCGGCTCGTCAGAAGCTTGTTCAACGAGTTCAGGGGGAAGGTCGGCGACTTCTATGGTCACGCCTTTTACAAGAACCACTGATCGATGGATGACGTTCTCCAACTCACGAACATTGCCGGGCCATGAGTAATGTTCAAGGATTGCGAGGGCCTTCTCTGAAACCTTCGGCGGAGGAGAGGGAGAAAGCTTCTTCAGGAAACAATCCACAAGCTCGGAGATGTCCTCCTTGCGCTCACGCAAGGGAGGCATTGTAAGTTCGATAACCTTCAGCCGGTAGTATAGATCTTCGCGGAACGTTCCCTTGTCAATCATCTCGGCAATGTTGCGGTTCGTGGCGGCAATAAAGCGAACATCAATGCGTTTTGCTTCAACGCTTCCCAGCCGCTCGATTTCCTTCGTCTGGATCACTCTCAAGAGCTTTGCTTGTAAATTCAAACTCAACTCTCCCACTTCATCGAGGAAGATTGTCCCGCCATCCGCCGTCTCAAGTTTGCCCGGTTTGGTCTTCGTTGCGCCGGTGAACGCGCCGCTTTCGTATCCGAACAGCTCCGATTCAAGCAGGTCGTGTGGGATGGCGCTGCAGTTGATCGTGACGATGGGTTTGGCAGCGCGCAGACTGTTCTGATGAATCACGTGGGCGAGCAAGTCCTTGCCGGTGCCGTTCTCGCCGAGGATGAACACGGAAGCATCCGTCGGGGCGATTTTCATGCAGAGCTTGAGAATGTCAAACAACTTTCTGCCCGAGCCGATGATGGACTCGCACAGGAACTCCTTCCTCAAGTCGGAGAACTTCATCGTGGCTTCAGTGAGAAGCTTGTTCTGGAGTCTGGAAATCTCTCCGGAAGTCTCAAGCCCGTGAACGATTTGTCTTGCAAAGGAGAGGAGGAACACGAGTTCGGCTTCCGAGAACGGATTGGCGGTGTTTCTTCTATCGAGATAGACAGCGCCCTTCACCTTTGCATCCAGCACGAGCGGGACACACATGACCGCCTTGATACCGAGCCTGATCACGCTGTTGTTGGACGTGCGTTCCGGATCGTCCGGCTTCTGGATGTCTGTCGTAGGTTCAGATTTTGCAATAGTACTTCTGATGACGCTCATGCTCATCTCTTTTGCTGAGGGTTCAGCGTCAGGATGCATGTTGCGGGCGAAGATATCAACGGGCGCTCCGGCCTGATCCACCAACACGATGAAACCTGCATCAGCATGCAATTCCTTCACCACGGTATCGATGGCAATCTCCATCAGGGACTTCATCTCAGTTTCTGATGAAAAAGCGATCCCCGCTGTGTAGAGGACTTCAAGTCTGCGCCGTTCCTCGTTCAACTGCTCGAAACGCTGCTGCATTTTCTCGTGCTCATCCATAACCGAGCTGATGTCATTGGAGATCATCCGCTGTGATTCCATCATCAGCTTGAAAATCCGGTCGATGGATTTCTGCACCTCGGGGGAAGTGTTGGATGACTTCACCAGAGCAGAAAGCTCCATGAATGACGTTGAGAGGCGGCCAATGGTGTCGCTCAGTGTCTTCTGGATACGGGGACGTAGTTCGGGAATAGATGTCATTTGTTTTGTCAGTCCTACGGGAAGAATATAACCAGAAGAAACCTTCCATGCCAGAGTTGGCAATGCTCAAGTTCTACTGCTTGGAATCGATGAAGTGGGACGACCGTCTCTGGTCGTCTCCATAAAACTTGAGCAACCCGGCTCTGTCTTTGTTTCTGAGCTTCAGCGGCTTCTTTGATAGAATTGCAAAAGTCTTCGAACTGATGCAGCAGTCGAGTCATTGGGCGCAAGCTCGAGGAACTTCTCAAAGTAGGGAATCATCTCTTTGTGTCTACCCATTTCAAAAAGACAAGCTCCGGTATTCTTCCAGGCTGAGGGATACGTTGAATCTGTCTCCACACCACGCAATAAATAGGGGAGCGCTTCATCGAGTTGGTGTCTATAGCTTCCCAAAAGAGTCCCCAGATTGAACGCGGCCATTGAAACGTTTGGATCCTGTTCAAGAGCCTTGTAGAACAATGTTGTGGCCTCGTCGAGACGGCCTGCTTTCACGTACTCGCTGCCCAGATTCACAAACACCCATGCCTCTTGCTCCCCAAGCTGGATGGCTTTCTCGTATGCATGGATTCCACGGGATGCATATCCGGCATTCACGAATATCTGTGCGCCGTTCGCCCATCTGCGGCTGTTCGTCGAATCGGTTGCAAGGCATTTTTCCGCGAAGATGCTTCCACGCTCATTATTGTGTCGATCCCGATAGTACGTCCAGAGATCTTCATATGCGTAAGCCAGGGCGCCGTTCCCCCAGAGTCGGTCATCGGGCAGGTATTCGTATCGTGCAACAGAAGCAGTCTCCGTCGCGTTCACAGCAACATACGCCGCTGAATGCAATCCTGTAACTATCACGATCATGACCAACATTCTCCTACGCAGTGCCTCCGTCTCGATTCCCCGGACCCAAGTGAACGCGGCAGTAAGTACACATCCGAGCGCGTAGAGTGATGCCAGATCCCAGTCCCGACTCATGCCAATATCGAAATTCATGAAGAACGTAAAAGCCAGGCCGGCGCATCCCAGGATCGTGGCGAATATCCATTGCGGGTCTCTTGCTGTGAATTTTCTTACGACTGTTGCCGCGAGAAGCAGGATGATGAGTAACGAGAATGGTGAAACAAGACTGTGCAAGTTTGCAAGATCGATGAAGTGCCAGGGAGAAAAGAGTGTATAGCCATGCCAACCGCTAGTGCGCATTGTGAATGGGACAAAATGCGAACCACTCTCATCAAGAAAAATAGCTTTGAAGGATTCCAGCGTGTATCCGCCTATCCATAGCAGCGGCACAACCGTTCCAATCATCGCCACAACGGATATTGCCATCCCAATAAACCGACGTCTGATGAATGCTTGATAGAAGAGAAAGAGCATCGCAATCCCCATGCATGCCATCCCGAAGTGGCACACGATGAGTAAACCAAATGCAATTGAGGGAAAGACGAGATGCATTTTCGCATCGAGGTATGCGAACGAGAGCCACGCAAAAAGAAGGAACGCGAGATATGCCATCGTGTACGTCTCGACATAGCCAAAGAACAACTGGCTGCCTCCGCTGACAAGGATAAACAACCACACGAGCAACCGGTCCAATGGTGTGGATGCAAAGTACTTCACCAGCTTTGATACGACAAGAACTGCTGCCACACCGCAAGCGATGCTGAGGATCTGGAACGCAAGCTGGCTGCCTTGTTCAATGTTCATTGCCGAAAGAAACGAAGATAACTTCCATAAGATGAACCCGGGGAGCGGAGCATTCTTGTATCCGGAAGGGATTTGCTCCGCCATTGATATTGCGGAGAGGTTGCGCATGGCAAGGAGGCCGTCACCCAGAAAGAATGTGCGCTGCCTTCCGTACCATAGCATAAGCGTCACGGCGACAATGCCTGTTCCTGCAAGGAGAATTCTCCATGAAATGGAAACTCGCTGAGCTCGCTCTATCCCGCTCTGCAACAGGTCGAGTATGGCTTGCTGCACACGCGGAATCAACGCAATCATCATGCTCAGGAAAGCGCCGAACTTAACGGGCGAGGAAACAAATGCGAAGACGTGAACACCCCAATTCACTCCGGATGGAAAGAAGGACGTGTAAAGATGTAACAACGCGAGGAGTGCGCCAAAGGTGGTGAGTATCAATGCGGGAGAGTTGGGGCGCATTAACAGGTTCTCAACCGCTTCTCGCAAATGACCAGGGGTTCTCTTATTAGACACTTTCATACCAACATTCATGGCGTTTTCTCAAGGGATTCAACAATCTCCATGACGGAGGCAAACCGCTTACCCGGCTCCTTCGCAAGACATCGCATTACAATCTCATCCATCCATTTAGGTATTGACGGCTGCAATGTAGAAGGAGGAGAGGGAACTGTGTTGAATATCGAGTGGATGACTGCGATCTCATTCTCGCCCTTAAACGGCAATTGATTGGTGAGCAACTCATAGAGAATGACGCCGAACGAGAAGATGTCTGCCCGTTGATCGACATTCATGTTTGTCACCTGCTCGGGCGCAACGTAACCCAGCGTGCCGATGACAGAACCGAGTGTCGTCATGGTGGTGACAAGCGGCGACTTTGACAAACCAAAGTCCATGATGCGTACATTGCGCTGATCATCCAGCATAACGTTGCCTGTCTTCATGTCGCGATGGATAACATCGTGAGCATGAATCTCTTTCAGTCCGGATGCGACTTGCAGTGTAATACGTTTCACTTCATCGAACGGGAGAGGGAAGGCTTTGTGGAGGTGTTCACGCAGGGTTCCTCCAGTAAGGTATTCCATGGCGATGTAGCCACGCTCTTCCGTCTCACCCACTTCATACACCTTCAGGATGTGCGGATGATTGAAGGATGAGAGTAACTGCCCTTCCGCCATGAGGCGCTTTCTGTTCTCTGGGTCTTTCAGAAGGTCGGGATGAAGCAGCTTGAGGGCGACGACTTGCTTCGTGTTTACACCTGTTGCCTTGTATACGGTGCCCATGCCGCCGCGTCCGAGCTCTTCATGCAGGCGATAGTGTGAGACGTACCGCGCTTTGCGGCTGGCGATCATGATCCTCCAATTCTGGACAAGCCAGCGCGTGCCAAATCCCAGGCCAACAAACGCAAGGAAATAAGCGGTGTATGCCCACCACGTACGCCACCACGGGGGAGTGATAACGATCCGGATTGATGTTCCCTCTTCGTTCCAGACACCATCGCTGTTGGAACCTTTTACCCTGAACACATAGTCGCCCGCGTTCAAATTGGTGTAGCTTGCAAACCGGCGTGTACCGTTGTGTACCCAATCAACATCAAACCCGTCAAGCCTGTAGGCATATTGATTTTTGGATGGTTCGATGAAATCCAGCGCCGCGAAATCGAATGAGATAAACACATCCGTATGACGAAGAGTGATCTCCCGGAGGGAAGAGAGTGCATGTTCGAACGCTACTGGAGCATTGAACTTCTTGAACCCCGTAATAATGATGGGAGGAACGCTTGCATTGTCCTTGATGCTGTCCGGAAAAAAAGCATTGATGCCATTGATTCCGCCAAAATACAATTTGCCTTCGCGTGACTTGAAGAACGCTCCGCGGTTGAACTCGTTGCTCTGCAGCCCGTCGCTCACGTCGTAATTCTTGAAACTCCGTGTTGATGGAGTGAACCTGGAAATTCCCTTGTTGGTGCTGAGCCACAGATGGCCGGTTCCATCTTCCAGAATACCGTAGACCACGTTGTTTGCAAGGCCGTCCTGTTCCGAATAACTCTCGAGGAGTTTGCGATTCCTGTTGAACCGATGGAACCCGTTGCCAAATGTTCCGATCCACAGGTCTCCCTCGCTGTCTTCAACAATGCAACTTACCAGCCTTTTAACCGTGTTTCCAGGCGACGGCCCGGCCTCGCTCGTGTCTCTTTTCCCATTCCTCATGAAGGGATATGGCCCGTTCAGTCCCACCCACAGCACTCCCTTGCTGTCCTCGATCAGCGCGATAACGCCTCCTTGTAGAGTGTCGCCACCGCTCAGGTTGTACGGATAGTGTGAGAGCTCATTCGTTCCCCGATCGAGTTTGTTCATTCCCAATGGTGTGGCAATCCAAATGTTTTCATGTGAATCGACGAGCACGCGCCCTGCAAAGTTGCTGCTGAGTCCGCCCTTTCCGCTTGGGTCGTATGTGTAATGCCGGAACGTTCGATTCCTGGTATTGAACGCGTCGACTCCGCCATCCGTGGCGATCCAGAGAGTGGAGCTGCTGTCTTCCGTGATGGTCCAGACAACATTGCTCGCAATGGAATTCTTGTCGGACGAATTGTGGATGAATGTTTCAAACGAGGTTGTCTTCGGATCAAACCGGCACATGCCGCCACTGTGAGTTCCCACCCAGAGAACTCCCGATCGATCCTCGAAGATTGCGAGAACAAACTTGTTGGTCATGCGGGAGAGGAGAACGGACATTGCATCATCATTCCGGAACTTGTCCTTCATCGGTGAGTACTTGAACACACCATCTCCCCATGTGCCGAACCACAAAGTGCCCGAGTGATCTTCGTAGATGGAAACGATACGGCTGCTTCTCAGACTGGTTGGATCATTGTTATCACGGGAGACATGTCGAAAGGAGTCGGTGGACTGCTCGAAGACGTCAAGGCCGCCGCCATCTGTGCCGACCCAGAGAATTCCCCTGCTGTCTTGATAGAGAGTGCGTACAACGTCATGCGCAATGCTTGTCTGATCGTTTGGATCGTGGCGATAACGGAGAAAGGAATGGGAGCTTGGATCGAACCGGTTGA
Source organism: Bacteroidota bacterium (assembly GCA_031402435.1). GTDB lineage: Bacteria > Bacteroidota > Ignavibacteria > UBA10030 > UBA6906 > UBA11986. The sequence continues at coordinate 19,731 of JANNSJ010000024.1, forward strand.
GCCCGCCGCTTTCTGTTCCAACCCAGAGTGTGGCCGCACGATCGACGAGGACCGAGCGAACAAAGTTGCTGCTGATGCTTCCCATATCCGCGGGAGAGTGTGTATACCGGGTGACCTCATGTTTTCGTTGGTCCAGCAGGTTGACGCCGAGCTCCCAGGTTCCTGCAACGATACTCCCATCCGGATTGCCGCAGACCGCGCTTACATTGTTATTACTTATTGCCTGTGGGCCGGGGCCTGCGGCAGTGAAGTATGTAACATCAACTACAGTCGGTGCGCCTCCGCCTTCACTCCGATAGGCAATTTTGGACAATCCTCCTCCAATTGTACCGACCCATAACACACTGTCGCTGTTTTGATATATTGACTGAACCGAGAATTCAATCTTGCGTCCGCTCCCCGCGGGGCTGTACGGGTAATGGCGGAAGGTTTCGGTGACGGGATCATACCAATCCAACCCGCCAAGGGAGCCGATCCAGAGATTATCATTCCTGTCAACGCAGAGAGTCTGTACGTAACTATTGGAGATTGAAAGAGAGTCGTTGGGATTACTCTTGAACACCTTGAACGCGTAGCCGTCGTACCGGCAAAGGCCATCGGCGGTTCCGAACCACATGAACCCTTGAGAGTCTTGTATGATGCAGAGAATAATGCTCTCGGAAAGACCGTCTTCGATGCCAAGGTGATCGAAGCGGAGGCTGACGGTTTGCCCGGCTCTCGATGACGGTTGAGACAGAAGAAGGCATATCGCAAGAACGGTACGTGATGTCCACATTTCGGGTTGGAAGATTGAAGGAGAATATAGCGAGTGGGGAGGTCAACCGCAAAACGGTGGCGGAGAAGAACAATGTGAGACACTTACAGATTCATTCTTTGGACAAAAGAACCGATTTGAGTATATTTGTTCTGTCATCTTACTCTCCAATCCGTGAACATGCCCCATTCAGAGCTTATCGTCGTCCTTGATTTCGGTGCCCAGTATGCGCAGTTGATTGCCCGCCGCGTACGTGAACTTGGCGTGTATTCCGAGTTGTATCCTTTCAACATTTCTCTTGAGAAGATTAAAGCCTTGAACCCCAAAGGTATTATCCTCTCCGGAAGCCCGCACAGCACGTATGATGCCGGCGCACCTCATTCCGATCCGCGCATCTTCGATCTCGGCATTCCGGTGCTTGGCATTTGTTATGGATTGCAGCTTATCGGTTACCAGCTTGGTGGCGAAGTTGACAAAGCCGCGAGGCGTGAGTACGGCCACGCCGACCTCATCATTGATGACCAAACCGACCTCTTTGCCGGCTTCGGTGCCAACGGTTCAGCGCATACGACTGTGTGGATGAGCCACGGCGATCACCTGACAAAAGCGCCCCCGGGATTTGAACCAATCGCCCATACAAGCAACGCACCCATCTGTGCAATCAAGAATTCCCAAAAGAAAATCTACGGCGTACAGTTCCACCCGGAGGTTGGGCATACGCAGAAGGGAAGAGAGGTCCTCCATAATTTCGTCTACAGGATTTGTGAATGCAAAGGCGGATGGAGTTCATCGTCGTTCATTCAGGCATCAATTGATAGGATCAAAAAGAACGTTGGATCCGGGAAAGTCATTTGCGCTCTCAGTGGAGGAGTTGACTCATCGGTTGCGGCCGTATTACTGCACAAGGCGATTGGCGATCAGCTCTTTTGTATTCATATCGACAACGGATTGATGAGGAGGGGAGAATCCGAGGCTGTGGTGAAGACGTTTCGGGACAGCTACAAGATCAATCTCGATTATGTTGATGCCACGGACCGTTTTCTTGCCGGACTTGCCGGAGTGACAGACCCCGAGAAGAAGCGAAAGATCATCGGCAAACTCTTTATTGAGATTTTTGAAGAAGAAGCAACGAAGATTGGTCACGTGGACTTTCTCTGTCAGGGAACGTTGTATCCCGACGTCATCGAGTCCGTTTCGTTCAAAGGTCCGTCCGTTACGATCAAGACACACCACAATGTTGGCGGGCTTCCTGAGAAAATGAACCTGAAGCTCATCGAGCCATTCAGGGAGTTGTTCAAGGATGAAGTGCGGGCTGTTGGCACTGATCTTGGGTTGCCAGAAGATTTGATCTGGCGGCATCCGTTCCCCGGTCCGGGACTTGCTGTGCGTGTGCTAGGAGAGATTACGAAGCAACGACTTGACCTCCTTCGTGAAGCCGATGCAATCTTCGTCGAGGAAATTAAAAAGGCCGGACTCTACAAAGACATCTGGCAGGGATTTGTTGTTCTTCTGCCGGTGCAGTCCGTTGGAGTGATGGGCGATGGCAGGACGTATGACTTCACGGTTGCGATCCGCGCAGTCACAAGCGTCGATGGTATGACCGCCGACTGGTTCCACATGCCCTACGAGGTCATGGCTGCGATCTCGTCGCGCATAACAAATGAAGTACGGGGAATCAACAGAGTGGTGTACGATATCAGCTCAAAACCACCTGCGACGATTGAATGGGAATGAAAGATTTTGAACACAGATGACATTGATAAAACTGATTTGCATAGATATACAATTAATTGTTTTTTAGTGGAAATCTGTAGTATCAGTGTCATCTGTGTGCCAACCAAAGGATAGCATGAAGAAGTTCTTTTCGTTTGTCAAAATCGAACACACGCTTTTCTCTCTGCCGCTCATCTATAGCGGTGTCCTGCTGGCATCCAAGGACTCAACACCTTCACTCAAAGTATTGATTCTCGTTCTTACTGCTGCAACCGGAGCTCGCACCGTTGCCTTTGCACTCAACCGTATCATCGACCGGCACATTGACGCGAGGAATCCTCGTACTGCAACACGCGATCTCCCCAGCGGCCGGATGACACTCTGGGAAGCATCGTGGGTCATGATGTCTGGCCTGGCGTTGTACCTGGGATCGGCGTATTTCATCTCTGACTTTTGTTTCTTGATGTCACCGCTCCCATTGCTTGTCTTCGTCACCTATCCAACAATGAAATGTTACACGCCATTGGCACATTTTGGGGTAGGGTTGGGACTTGCGATGGGTCCGTTGGGCGGATGGTTTGCCATCTCTCCGTCATTCGAGCACCTCCTTGCGCCGGCTCTTCTCTCGTTGTTCACGTTGTTCTGGGTTGCGGGATTCGATATCATCTACGCAACACTCGATGAGGAATTCGATAAGAAGGCCTCGCTATATTCTTTCCCATCCCGGTTTGGCAGAGAGGTGGCCCTCAAGTATTCCGGCTATTTTCACGTCGTTGCATTCGGACTGCTGATTGCGTTGTTCTTCCATTCGGTGTTCTCACTCATGGCGCTGCCCCTGTTGTTGCTCACGGGCTATCTTCTCTACCTTGAACAGAGGAAAGCCGAGGACGTTGAACTCGCATTTTTCAAAATTAATGCGGTGGCGGGGTTCTCTGTCTTTGTCATGGTCTTGATCGGAGTCTATATATGAGATCCATGCGGACGAAAGGCAGAACACAGATGACACTGAAAGAATCGATCAGAACAGATAAAATTAGTCAATCAGTAAAAATCAGCATCATCTGTGTTCCAACTGAGAGAATTCAATCAACATGAAAATTGTCGTCGGCATTACCGGTTCGTCGGGTGCAGTGTACGCTCTGGATTTCCTGAAGAAGTGTGAGGCAGACAAATATCTCATCGTCAGCTCATGGGGCAAGGTATTGCTGCGTGACGAGCTGAATATGGGTGAGAAGGATCTGAAACCATACGTCAAAGGCTCATTCTCCGATGACGACCTGACCGCCCCGATGGCGTCCGGCTCGAACCATTTCGATGCGTTTGTCATTCTGCCGGCCTCGACATCGACACTCGGGAAGATCGCCTCAGGTATCGGCGACACGCTCATTACCCGCACTGCCCAGGTGTGTCTGAAAGAGCGCTACAAGCTGATTATCTGTGTACGCGAAACGCCGCTCTCCACACTCTCACTTGAGCAATGCGCGAAGCTGTCCGGCTATGGGGCCATCATCATGCCGATTTCATCGCCGTTATACTTTGTGCCAAAGACGGTTGATGAATACGTTGGTGCGTTCACGGACAAGGTGCTTGGCCAACTGGGTATGAGGAATGAGAAAGGCTGGCGTTCCGAGGAATTCGAGTGAGAAGGGCTTGACTCTCGACTCTATAGACTCTTTGACTCCATAAACTCTCTTATGCGCTTCTCCACCCTTGGCGATTTCGCCCGCTATCTCGAATCCGTCGGAGAACTCCACCGCGTTACGGTTGAGGTTGATCCCTACCTAGAGGTCACCGAGATCGCGACGCGTGCCATTAAGGAAAAGAAGCCAGCGCTTCTCTTCGAGAATGTCAAAGGCTCGAAGTTCCCTCTCGTCATCAATACCATGGCAAGCGACAAACGATGCGAGCTTGCGTTGCAGAAACATCCGCAGGAGTTGGGCGAGGAGCTGATCAAGTTCGTTGAAGACATTCTGCCGCCCAAACCTTCTTCCTTCTTTAAGCACAAGTCAATTGTTAAACGCTTTCTCAGGGCACCGACAAAGCGAACCTCATCTGCCATTTCTCAAGAGATTGCCGAACAACCAAACCTTGACGATCTTCCCATCCTTACTTGCTGGCCTGAAGATGGCGGACGGTTCTTCACTCTTCCACAAGTAGTAACCTACGATCCCCGGACAGGCAAGCGCAACATGGGCATGTACCGCATGCACGTGTTCGACAAGCAGACCACAGGCATGCACTGGCAAATCCAAAAGGGCGGTGGTTTCCATTACTATCAAGCCGAAAAGCTGGGCAAAGAATTCGAGCTCGCCGTTGCACTTGGCACCGATCCAGCGCTGCTGATGGCAACGATTGCTGCGCTTCCCGAGAATATTGATGAAGCCATGTTCGCCGGATTCTTGCGCGGCAAGCGGACGCAGTTCGTGAAGGGAAAATCCATCTCGATTGACGTACCGGCGAATGCAGAGTTTATTCTTGAAGGAGTCGTACCGTTAAAAGAGCGTCGCATGGAAGGGCCGTTTGGCGATCACTTCGGACATTACTCCAACGCGGCGGAGTTTCCCGTCTTCCACATCAAAACGATAACGCACAGGCGCAACGCCATCTATCCCGCTACGGTCGTCGGCATTCCACCAATGGAGGACAAGTGGCTTGGCGATGCAACACAACAGATACTCGGGCCGTTGGTGAAACTCATTCATTCGGAAATCACCGACATGTGGGCATACTACGAAGCAGGGTTCCATAACCTGCTCGTTGTTGCCGTTGACCAGCGCTACGCAAAGGAAGCAATGAAGTCGGCACTGGGATTGCTCGGCACAGGGCAGCTTTCGCTTACCAAGTGCATTATCCTCGTCTCCGAGGGTGTGAACGTCCGTAACTTCGATGAGGTGATGAAGAACGTTCGGGACAACTTTGATCCACACTATGACTTCGTGATGATTCCCCGCGTCCCGCTTGACACGCTGGACTTCACCAGCTTCACGATGAATCTCGGCAGCAAGATGATCGTAGACGCAACGAAGAAGCAGCGACCACGGGATGAGGCGAAGACATCAGTGGATAGAGACCGCCGTAGCGATCAAGTACAGCACCTCAAATCACTTGACCCGCGCATCATCGACATCAACCTCGTCCATGACACGCTGCTGCTTGTGAAAGTGAGCAGTCACGGCATGGCGTTGATCGAGAAGCTCGTGAAGCACACCGAACTCCCCGGCGTCAAGATCATCGCAACCGTCAGCGATGATGTGGATATTCATGACATGGAAAACTATATCTGGGGAGTCTTCACACGTTTCGATTGCGAGCGGGATATTCTCTTCACCGAACAAAAGCTCATCGGCATCGGTCCGGTGTACAAGGGCATCATGGGTATTGATGCCACGTGGAAGCAAGGATATCCGAAAGCGTTGCGGATGACTGACGAGGTAAAGAAGAAGGTGGAAGAGAAGTGGGAGAGGTATTGGAAATGAGGCGGAACGACTCTCCTTTGAGATAACGTTATGTAGTGTGTTTCTCCCTTCTGGATGGTTTCACTGTTCTCTCCATGCCCTGCTCAGGAGAACGGCGGTGTCTCCGGGTTTCGAGATGGCTCACATCATTGGTATGGCATCGGAGGGTGGGCTCTTCATGGTATACGGATGAGGCAGCCGAGGTCTTGAAGAAATATCCTGTCTGCCAAAGGCGATGGTCTCCCGATGTCAATGCTCTGGCGAACTGATGTTCACTATCAGCAACACATTTCCCTCAGTTGAGATTCTGACTCAACACATCCAACCTGCCCGTCAGGAACAATTGCTCTGATCGCACCTGCGTCAATTCCAGTGCTTTGCGGTAGCTGGTGGCCGCTTGCTCGAAATGACCAAGTGACAAATGAAACTCGCCGAGTACGGCATACAGCAGATAGTAGCTGTCGAGAGATTTGCGATCCTGGATGTCTTCGACGGCCTGTATACCGGCTTCCGGTCCGTGGACCTTTGAAATCGCAATGGCACGGTTGAGTGAGACCACCGGTGAGTCGTTGATCTTCACCAGTATGTCATAGAGCGTAAGTATGCGCGGCCAATCCGTCGATTCATAACTTTCAGCGAGGCAATGGCACGCAGCAATTCCCGCTTCGAGATGAAGCTCTGAAATTTCTTCGCCCTCCGCTGAGGAGTCAAGCTCTCGCAATCCCTCAGCGACCATTATCGCATCCCACAACGCCCGATCCTGATCCTTAAGAAGCAACAGATTGCCACGATCATTGACGCGGGCGGGAAACCTGGCGCCGTGCAACAACATCAGCGCGAGGAGCGCATGTGTTTTCGGCGTGTTACCTGCCTCGTGTTGGGCAAGCAGCCGGGTCAAGCGAATCGCTTCTTCGCACAAGTCCCTCCGTATCAGTTCTTCACCTTGAGATGCATTGTACCCCTCGTTGAACAACAGATACAATGCTTGCTGCACCGAGTCGAGGCGTTTGGTCAACTCGTTGCCGGAAGGGATCTCGAACTGCGCACGTTCTTCCCGCAGCTTTTGCTTGGCACGGACGAGTCGTTTATGAATTGCTTCTTCGCTGGAAAGGAACGCTCTGGCGATCTCTTTCGTGCCGAACCCGCAAAGTGTTTTCAGCGTCAGCGCAATTTGGGATTCGGGAATGAGGGAAGGGTGGCAGCATGCAAACATCATGCGGAGTTGGTCATCTTCAATTTCGTCCTGCAGGAATAATTCCTTCTCGTCAGGATAATCACCGAGCGCTTCTTGAATGACCTCTCCTTCATTCGCCTTGAGAGTTTGTTCGCGTCGCAGGATATCGAGGGCATGGTTCTTCGCCACCTGCATGATCCACGCGGAGGGATTATCCGGAGTTCCCTTGTACGGCCACTGCTGAAGAGCCTTGAGTAGAGCTTCCTGAACGACATCCTCGGCAAGATCAATGCGGTCGATGCCGAACACTCTCGTCAACATTGAGACGATGCGACCGGCTTCACGGCGAAAGAGATGAGAGACGAGATTGTTTGTGTGTTGTGTGTCGTTCATGCAGATGTGTTGAAGGATTACCCCGGCCTGATTGGTCGGGGCAATCGTAAGGCTTACCGGTGTGGATTGTTCTTCTTGCAGCTTGCCTCAAGCCAGCCCAGGACGGAGACCCAGGCTTTGTCAAAGTAATCATGAACCTGGTTCCAGTCTTCGCCCTTCAACCAGCCGAGATGGCTGATTGTCACTTCTGTTCTGTTGCCCTTCAGCGCCTTCAACGTCACAACGACCCAGGTGTGATGCTCACCATTCCGGATGTCAGGGAAACTCGGCGGGGCGTTCCAACTGAATGAGATCATCTCCTTGGGGAGATAGCTGATCACTTTGCAGCCTTCCGAGCCTCTCGACCCTGATGGAGCTTCCATCGAAAAATAGATTTCAAACGGTCCGCCGACCTTCAACTCGATGTTGTTGTCCTCGCCGAAGAATGTCCGGAGCCCATCATGAGTTGTCCACTTCCACCACACAGAGTCGATGGGGCAGTTGACTATTCTGGTCTTCCGAATGATTTTGTCGTTCAGGATTTCAGCATCGCCAGCCGGGCTTGCGGAATAGCTGAGACCGAGAACGACGACTGCCAGAGCAAGTACCTTTTTCATGTTCAACGTCCTTGGAGTAAGGTAAGGGAGTGGTGGCCTCTACATACCATCCATTTTCATAACTTCCCGCACCTCGACTTTACCGCCAAGGTGAAAGTCAGGGTAGTCTTTCGATATCTCCACAACTTCATCAAGGCTTGCCGCTTCAAGGACGAAGTAACCGGCAACAGCTTCCTTCGATTCGGCGAACGGGCCGTCAACGATGACCTTTCCGTTCTTTTGTGTGAGCATCTTACCACCCGGCAGCAACGGCTCACCTGACTTGTACTTTCCCTGCTTCTGCAATTTTTCCACCCAGGTGAACCACTTGGTCATCTGCTTTTGAGCTTCATCGGGGGACAGGCCCTGGCTGGAACCACCGTGGAATATGAGCATATATTTTTGTGACATAACGCCTCCATACTATTGGGATTGATTGAAAAAATGATTTGAGTGCTTCATCTGTATGACGAACGGAAGCCTCTGGATGGGACAACCTGGAAGAGATAATTCTGTCCACGAAGAACACTACGTATCACGAAGAAAATTGATTCATTTCTTTACTTTTCGGATTCGTGCTCTTCGTGACCTTCCTGCCCGCCGGTTTATCTGTGTCATGCGGTCAGGCGGACATGGATTAGCTTTTCGGTTGGATTTCAATGGTCTGGATTGAGGATCACTTCATCAAAACCAATTTCCTTGTTTCAACAAACTCTCCGGCCCGTAGCCGGTAGAAATACACGCCCGATCCGAGGTCGGATGCATCGAACGAAACAGAATATTCGCCTGGAGTCTTCACTTCGTTCACCAGTGTTCTTAACTCGCGACCGAGGACATCGAACACTATGAGCGACACAAATCCCAAATCAGAAATCTTAAATCTGATATTTGTTGTTGGATTAAACGGGTTCGGATAATTCTGCATGAGCGAAAACTTCTCCGGGAGAGAAGGCGATTCGGTTGTGCTTGTTGTCGTTGTCCTGCTTCTGAATACATAGCTGCCGCCGACAAGGATACGTCCGCTGGGAGTAATGACAATTGAAGCCAATTGTATGGTGATGCCCGGACTAATATTGATCCATGTGGCTCCCTGGTCAGTCGACAGGAAAACGCCGTCGTCGCTCGTTCCATAGATGTTCCCATCAGGCGAAGCAGTCAATGCGGAAAAGTAGGGATTGTTACTGCCGATTCGCAGCCATGACTCCCCACGGTTTGTCGAGCGGTACACGCCATCGAACGATGAGGAGTATATCGTTTGAATGAATATGTCCTGGTTTGGCAGTACGACCATGGTGCGAACATGCCGTCCGAGAAGTCCGCCATTGAATTGCGTCCATGATACTCCGAAATCTGTGGAGCGATAGAAGCCGTCGATCGCTCCCGCGTACACTTCATTGTGATCGCCAAATGCAAAGCACCCGGTGGCGAAGGAGTTGGATGTATTCGGAAGTGGAACGCCCGTCCAGGAGTCGCCACCGTCTGTGGAGCGATGAACCTTCCCATGGCCGGTGTATGTCAGTCCTGCAAAAATGTATCCTTGGGGATGAACCGCAAGCCCGTTACATCCTTCATTCACGAGGTTGCCTGACCAATGGGCCCCGTTATCGATTGAACGATAAACGCCGAGGGCAAAATCAGCCGCGTAGATTATTCCTGATGGGGCAATACGAATTGACTGCGCATGGCCATTTGCTACGAACCTCCCGAGTGTTATCCAGGTTGCTCCTTCATTCGTGGACATGGACAACATCGAATCGCCGGAGGCATACACATGTCCCGAAGCATTGAGTGCCAGCTTGTAGTAGTACCCGCGGGGGAGACTCGTAGTATCCCATTGGGAAACTTGCCCTGTTGAACGCATCCCAAAAAGGCAGGTGAGAATGCCCAAGAGCAGTGTTCGGGGAAGTGTGATCATGATTTCTCCTGAGAAAGAACGGGTTGGATTATTGACACGTTAACAATTCTCATCGGCGAAAGGTTGCCTGGTCAGATGGTAAGCATTTCTTTACTGTCATGTACTGGTCCCGGTTTTCACCTTCTTCGATTCCACCCACCTGTACAAGACCGGCAGGACGAAAAGCGTTAAGAGGGTGGACGTTATCAAACCGCCGATTACCACCGTTGCCAACGGTCGCTGTACCTCAGCACCAGTTCCTTGCGACAGCGCCATCGGAATGAAACCGAAACTTGCCACAAGCGCAGTCATCAACACCGGTCGCAAGCGATCAGAGGCGCCTTTGACGACAGCAAATATAAGGTCATGTCCTTCTTTCAATAACTGATTCATATACGAGATAAGCACTACACCATTCAGCACAGCGACGCCGAACAACGCTATGAATCCGACCGACGCGGAAACGCTCATGTGAAGGTCACGAATGAAGAGGGCGAAGATCCCTCCGCTAAGCGCGAAGGGCAGGTTGAGTAGTATGAGCATTGAGTGTCGGAAGTTGCCGAATGTCGTGAACAACAGAACGAAAATGATAAAGATGGAAAGTGGAAGCACAATCAGCAGGCGCCGGGTAGCACTCTGTTGATTCTCGAATTGACCTCCCCACGTTATCGAGTATCCGGGTGGCAATGTGACATTTGATTCGATCTTCATCTGTGCTTCAGCCACAAACGTGCCGATATCAGTCCCTCTGACGTTGCATTCCACCACCATGCGCCTCTGTCCATACTCGCGGCTCACCTGCACAGGACCTTCTTCAGCGACAATGCGGGCGATCTGGCTTAATGGTACTGTTCCCCCTGTGGGGAGGTTGACCTGAGAGTTTTCTATCGCTTCAATGTCGCCACGCTTGTTCTCGGGATAGCGGACGAGCACATCGAAGCGCTTCTGCCCCTCGAACACCTGGGTGGCAATCTTCCCGCCAATGGCAATCTCGATAACGCGTTGCACGTCGTCGACGTTGAGGCCGTATCGGGCGATAGCGTCCCTGTCGATATAGATGTTCAAGTATGTCTGTCCGGACACCTGCTCAACAGCAACATCCTCTGCGCCTGCGACAGAGCGAACCACTTCGGCGATCTGATCAGCCTTTTGCTTGAGCACCTCCATATCCTCGCCGAACAGCTTTACTGCGATATCTGATTTGACACCTGAGACGAGTTCATCAACACGCATTGCAATGGGCTGTGTGATGTTGTAGTTGATGCCCGGAACATGCTTGAGTTCTTCGACCATCTTCTCAATCAGTTCTTCCTTCGTCTCCGCGGTTTTCCATTCTTCTTTTGGTTTCAGTGTCACGTAAATATCGCTCAGGTTTATCCCCATGGGGTCCGTCGCGATATCCGGGCGGCCGAGGCGCCCAACCACAAACTCCACTTCCGGAAACTGCATCAAAATCTGTTGCACCTGTTTTTCCATTGCAATCGATTCGGTCAGCGATACGCTGGGCATGCGTATGGGTTGAACGAGGATCGAGCCTTCGTCAAGCTCGGGGATGAACTCGGTCCCAAGGTACGGCACAAGAGCAAGTGAGCTGATAAACAGTACTCCTGCAATGGAGAACGTAATGAGCTTGTGCGCCAATGCCTTTTCGAGGAGGGGGGTATAGTACCCGCGCAACCAGTGGATGAGTCGAGGCTCGGTATGCGTTTTTCGTTCCTTGAGAAAAAGTGAGCTTAAGACCGGGATGAGTGTAAGCGTGAAGAGTAGCGAACCAATGAGCGCAAACCCGACCGTGAGCGCCATCGGTTTGAACATCTTCCCCTCAATTCCCTCGAGCGTAAGAATCGGGAGATACACAGCAATGATGATGAGAATGCCGAAAAGTATCGGGCGCCCGACTTCCTTAGCGGCTCCTTCGACTATTTGATTGGTAGTTCTGTCGGCTTCTTTGTGTGTGAGCTTGCGTACGAAATTCTCCACCATGACAACTGAGCCATCGACGATCATTCCGAAGTCTATCGCACCGAGACTCATCAGATTGGCCGCAAGCCCAAGCCATTCCATTCCAATGAAAGCAAACAACATTGAGAGGGGGATAGTCAGCGCCACGATGAACCCCGCACGCAGGTCGCCAAGGAAAATCAACAGGATTGCCAGGACAAGTAATCCACCTTCAATCAGGTTGGTTCTCACGGTGGAAATTGTCTTGTTCACCAAATCGGTCTGGTCGTAATAGGGATGGATCTTTACGTGCCGTGGCAATGTCTTATTGATCTCCTCCACCTTTGCTTTAACACGCTGAATCACTTTTTGACTGTTCTCACCCTTCAGCATCATCACAATTGCTGCACTCACCTCACCACGCCCCTGCATCACTACGGCGCCCTGTCTCGCTTCGGGGCCAACCGTAATCTTTGCAACGTTCCGGAGGTAGATGGGAGAGCCTTGCTCGCTCTTGACGATGATGCCCTCAAGGTCATGCTCCGATTGAACAAGGCCAATGCCTCTCACAACGTATTGTTCAGATGCATGCTCAAGGTATCCTCCACCCACGACGGAATTGTTTTTCTCAACAGCCTCGAACACTTCCTGAAGGGAAAGATTGTAGCTCAAGAGTCTCTGAGGATCAACAAGCACCTGATATTGTTTAACCAGCCCTCCAAAGCTGTTCACTTCCGTCACACCCGGCACGGTTCGTAGTTGCGGCTTGACGATCCAATCCTGGACGGTACGCAACTCTATCAAGTCAAGGCTGTCGCTTTCGAGGAAGTATTGGTAGATCTCGCCCATGCCCGTGGTGATTGGTCCCATTTCGGGTTCGGGAACCGATGGTGGAAGAGATTCTCTTGCGCTTTGCAGTCGCTCGAGGACTAGCTGTCGCGCAAAGTATATATCCACACCATCTTCAAACACAACGGTTATCACAGCCAACCCGAACTTTGATATGGACCGGACTTCAGTCAGTTGCGGAAGGCCGTTCATTGCAATTTCGATTGGAGAGGTCACGAGCCGTTCCGTTTCAACAGGGGAGAGTCCCGGAGCTTCAGCTAGTACCTGAACCTGAACATTTGTTACATCCGGGAATGCATCGATCGGGATGTCGTTGAGCGAGTAGACGCCAAGAGCGCCAATCAGCAGCGTCATGGCAATAACGAGCAGTCGCTGGTGAAGAGCAAATTCTATGATTCGGTTTATCATTCTTCATTCCTACAGATTAGTGTTCTTCGCCGAACGTTTCCTTGGCAAGTTCCGACTTGAGAAAGAACCCACCCCTCACGACGATCTTCTCGCCCTCAAGTAATCCATCGAGCACTTCGGCAAACTCCCTTGTTTCAACTCCCGTTCGAATCTCCCGCTTCTCAAACGTCGTATCGTTGACAGTAACGAACACGAAATGCTTCTCCGTTTCCCCAAGTAGGGCGCTTGCCGGAATCTTGATTGTCTCCTTGCCAAGCTGCGTTTGGATTTTCACGGTGCAGAACATCTCTGGCTTGAGCTGTCCGTTTGTGTTTTTCACTTCGATGCGAGCCTTGACGGTACGCGTCTTCTCATCCACCACGCTATAAACACTCGACACAACGCCGTTCCAGGAATCCCTGTACGCATTCACTTCCACTATTGCTTTCATACCAGCCCGGATGTGCGGGAGGTCTTTCTCGTAAATGTCAGCAAGCACCCAGAGCGTCTTGAGATCAGCAAGTTCAAACAGATCTATGCCTGACTGCACAAACTCACCAAGCCTGACTTTGCTCTCCAGGATTACCCCATCGAATGGTGAGCGAATGCCGTAGAAGTCCTTTGGCGTCTGAGTAGATTCGAGTTCCATCAACTCCTCTTCTGGCACGTCGAGTACCGTGAGCTTCCGTCTTGCGGATTCGTAAAGAGACCTTGCCGTTGATTGATCCTCAGTACCGCTCTCCTTTGACCGCTTCAATCGTTGCGCGGCCTGGAGAAACTCAAACTGCATCGTCAGGTATTCCTGGCTGTAGAGTTCCATGAGAACCGTCTTTGACTTTACGTGGTCATTCGTAAAGGCGTGTACCTTCTCCACCCGTCCACCGATTCGGGCAGAAATGTGAGCGAGTCGCTTCTCATTGAAGCTCACTTTTCCCGGCAGGGTCAATGGTATCGCAACGGAGTGCTTCGCTACAGGCTCGATTGTGATTCCAGCATGGAAGACTTTGTGCTTGTCCAAATGCACGACCACTCCTTCCGTGGCCCCGTGTTCATCGTGATGCACCGTGCTTTCATCTGTGCGTTGCTGCCCGCAGCCAGTCATCAGCAACAGCGAGATTACAACATGGACTGTTGCAGAAAGACCTGTTTGCTTACGATGATTCATGTAATTCTCCATTCTTGGTGTTATTCTTCTGAGGGCAGCTCGGCTGCAACTTCCAGGTCGGCAAGGGCGACTGCGTAATTCAACAGGGCACGGGCGTATTCCACTCTCGTCGCCCGGACTGTTCTGTATACATCAAGCAAGTTCAAGAGATCTATCTGGTTGTTTTGATATTGGGCAATAGCTGTGGCGAGGATGTCTTCTGCATCATTCAACAATGACTTGTCAAACACGTTGATCTGGGAATCGACGGACTTCAAAGCGCTGAGGGCATTTAGAATACCGGACTTCACCCGACGAACAAGTTGATCATTGTTCACACGCGCAATCTCCTTCAGCGCATTTGCTTCTTGCACCTGCCCCCTTGGTTCCTGCCAGAACCAGAGAGGGACAGAAATGCCAAGTTGAATTCCTAATCCACTCTTGGTTGTTCCGGTAAATCCATTGGCGTCGAACGGAGGTTGCTCAGCTCTCCGTTGATGAAAGAGCCCCAGTGAGAAATCAGGAAGGTAGCTTGTTGTTGCAAGCCCGACAGCAGCGTCTTCACGAAGCATTGTGTGCTGTGCCATTTTCAGGATGGCGCTGTTCTCAAGAAGCGTTCGCATGAGAGAATCCCCGTCAACCGGTACCGAACGGTGGAACAGACTGTCCGTCAACTCCACAACACGGTCGGCATCCCATCCCATCAGAAGGTTCAGTTGGGCATATCGCACCTGAAGGTCGCGCCTTACTTCAACAATGTCATTGTTAAGGCGTGCGATTTCCACCTTTCCCCGGATGACGTCGAGATAATTGGCGCTTCCTGCCTTATACCTATCCGTGAGAAGCCGCTGAACATCCTTGAGAAAGCGGAGTTGCTCGTCGAAACTCTCAATGATCTCCTGACCGAGGCGAGTGCTGTAATACGCCTTCTTCACTTGCGCGGCTATCAGCGTTCTGGTGCGCTCAAGTTGGAGCACGGCGATCTCCTTGTCCTGCATCGCGACATCAATGCGCCCGGAGCGGCGGGTTGGAAACTCAATTTGCTGCATGATCCCGATATCCTGTTCATCTGCTTCGGTAATGTTGAAGTTGAACGGCATCTCGTTCCAACTCAGGCCTATTTCAGGATTGGGTATCCGTCCCGCCTGAAGGATCTTTGCATCTGCAGCTTCGATCTCGTGCAGTGCTATGAGTACACGGGGGTTCCTTTCGAGTGCGATAGCAACAGCATCCTTGACGGAGATAAGTTCACGCGTCTGTGAGAATGCAATGCTGTGAATGATGCACAGAACCAATCCCGTCTTGCAACAATGACTTGTCAAGACGAACCTCATAAATGTGGTAAACGAATTTCGCTCTGAGAAATGCCTCGCGGTTACAGCAGTCCTCAAACAACAGGGAACCATCCAAACCTTGAGAGAGAAAACAGCTATGCAGTCAGAGGAGGGTGATAAATCGTCCGGGTGGGAGAGAGAGGAACTGAGGTAACAATGTCAGTGGTACGGTTGAACATAGGGGGATGGTATTCAACGCCAAAAGCGAGCACAGGGAGAGTAGGCATATGGCAAATGCAACTGCATTCTGCCGCGCAGTCCCCGTGTTCTTCCTGAGATGATCCCTGATGGTTAGCAAACAGTGAACAGATCAACGAAGCACATTGATCATCGCTCGCACCCGACCAGCAATCTGCGTCACCGCACCATAGCAATGAGACCGTAAAGAGAATAGCAAGAAGCGATCCTGTCGGGTGGATTGCATATGTGGCAATGTACTTTATCATGTCGGTGACAATATACTACGTTGGGATGTTCAAAGCAAAGCTGATTGATGCTTAAGGCAAACACACTCGGTTGATACAGTTGTCCAGGCTGTCTATATATTGGTTTTGACCTTGAACAAGCCTCTTCCAGACAATGGCCATTGATATCCACTTTCGAGATACCTCTCTCATCCCTATCTGGTCAAAGGTCCAACGCGGCGATCGGCTGACGTTTGACGACGGGTTGACAATGTACAAAACGCCCGACCTCATCTCGCTTGGCAAGATGGCGCACTACGCCCCGCAGCTGAAGAGTGGCGATGCGGTGTATTTCGTCCTCAATCAGAAGGTCGATCATACCAATATCTGTGTCCTCTGCTGCAAGTTCTGCGTCTTTGCCACGAAGAAGAATCGGCGCAGCCCCCCATCAGTGCTCATGTCACACACTTGGTGCGCGGCCATACTTTACGAACAGTGCTGGAATGACGATCATGTTCAAGGCCGTTGAACTGAGCAGCCCTCCGAGAATAACAACTGCCATCGGTGCCTGTATCTCGCTCCCCGGCTTGTCGGCGGCAATAGCCAGCGGAATCAAAGCCAAAGCCGCGGTCAGAGCAGTCATGAGCACCGGCGTTAGTCTTTCAACAGACCCTCTAAAAATTGCTTCGCGGAACGACACTCCTTCGGACAAAAGGTGATTGTAATGCGAAACCATCAGGATGCCATTGCGTGTGGCAATGCCAAAGAGCGTTACAAAGCCGACGAGTGAGGCAATACTAACGATGCC
The DNA here is from genome assembly GCA_031402435.1 of Bacteroidota bacterium. Lineage (GTDB taxonomy): Bacteria > Bacteroidota > Ignavibacteria > UBA10030 > UBA6906 > UBA11986. Next base: position 36,556 of record JANNSJ010000024.1, read on the forward strand.
ATCCGACAACAGGACTGCGAACACCCCGCCTATAAGAGCAAGCGGCAAGTTTACCATTACGAGAATTGCAGTTCTGAATGATTTGAACTCAAGGTACAGAATCAGGTAGATGGCAAGGATTGCGGCAATACTAAGCAGGCTGATGATCCGCGTTGCTGCTTGTTCACTTTCAAACTGCCCGCCATACTCCGCATAGTATCCTTGCGGCAAGGACACGTTTGAGCCAATACGCATCCGGATGTCATCGATGACACTGCGAAGGTCACGCCCCGATACGTTTGCCTGGACAACGATCTTTCTCTGGACGTTCTCACGACTAATGGTATTCGGACCCTTTTCCGAGACAATAGAAGCAAGCTCGGCAATCGGTACCTTTGCACCCGTTGGCGTATCGAACCGGGCTTGTTTGATCTTCTCTATACTGCCGCGGTTGTTCTCATCAAGTCGAACTAGCAGATCAAAGGTTTGTTGTCCCTCAAGCACCTGAGAAACAACCTCGCCATTAAATGCAACATCGATGGCTTCTGAGAAATCGGCGACGGTCATTCCGTACTTTGCCATCGCAAGTCGGTTTGCTTTGATGCGAATCTGCGGCACATCCATCTGTTGTTCCACCGCCAAATCCACCACGCCGGCAACTGCATCCATTTGCTTCTTGATGTCCTGTGCAACTCCGCGCAGGCGATAGAGGTCCGTGCCGAATACCTTCACCGCGATATTGGCTCGGGTTCCGGAAAGCATGTGATCAATTCTGTGGCCCAGCGGCTGACCGATGGTGATATTTGTTCCCGGCACAACCGACAACATCCGGCGTAAGTCGTCGAGCATTTGTTCCTTGGACTGATCCTTGAGCTCAAACCTCGCATCCAGCTCTGCCGCGTTCACACCCTGAGCATGCTCGTCAAGTTCCGCCCGCCCTGTACGCCGCGCTGTTGACTTGATTGCCGGATGGCTCAAGAGAATGTTCTCCACCATATTGCCGATCTTGTTCGACTCTTCGAGTGATGTCCCAGGCATTGTAAGGACACTGATCGTGAGCGACCCTTCGTTGAACTCGGGCAAGAATGCCCGACCGAGAAACGGCAACACGATGATCGCAGCAACGAGTGCGATGGCTGCCCCTCCAAGCACGAGGTTCGGTTTCCCAAGCACCACCTCGAGCGTTCCCGTATACCTAGCCTTGAGCCAGCGAACGACAGCGCTATCTCCCTCCATGTGAATGAACCTCGCTCGCGGCAGCAAGTACGCACACATGGCAGGAGTTACTGTGAGTGCAACAATCAACGAAGCGCTGATTGCTGCAACGTACGCCACGCCAAGGGGGCGCAGCAATCTTCCCTCAACGCCACTCAAAAAAAATAGCGGGAGAAACACCACGATGATGATCAGCGTTGCATTGACAATGGATGAACGGATTTCTTTTGAAGCCTCGAAGATAACATCAAGAGACGGGCGACGCTGGCTTTCCTGCTTTTGTGCGTTCTCCTTTAATCGCCGGAACACATTCTCCACATCGATGATCGCATCATCAACGATCGCCCCGACCGCAATTGCCATTCCGCCGAGCGTCATGGTATTTATGGTAATATCGAACAGCTTCATAACGAAGATAGCAAAGATCAACGATAAGGGCATCGCTGTCAATGAAATAAGCGTCGTCCTGACGTTGGCGAGAAACAGGAACAGGACGACAATGACGAGAATTGCCCCGTCACGAAGTGCAGCCTGGACATTGTCCAACGCGATCTGAATGAAATCCGATTGGCGGAAGATGTGGCTGTTGATGGCCATCCCTTGAGGCAATGTCCGCTGGATTTCATCGAGGGTGTGTTCGATGCGTCTGGTGAGATCAAGAGTATTGGCTCCGGGTTGTTTCTGAATGGATATGACGACCGCCGGTTTGGCATTTACCGATCCATCCCCGATTTTCGTGGCCGCATCGATCTTTACTTCGGCAACATCCTTGACAAGGACCGGCACCTTGTTCCGTACTTTAACGACGCTATTCCGGATGTCATCAACTGAGTATACCCGACCGAGGCCGCGGATAAGATACTCCTGCCCCTTCTCCATGAAGACGCCCCCCGAAGAGTTCTGGTTCGACGCTTCAACAGCTTGCAACACTTCGTGCAGCGAAACATCGAATGCAAGAAGTTTGTCAGGGTCGACAAGTACCTGGTACTGTTTCCGTCCTCCACCAATCGGGATGACTTGAGAAATCCCCGGCACTGCAAGCAATCGCTTGCGGATTGTCCAATCAGCTTCCGACCGAACGTCGACTTCCGAATGCTCCTCGCTCGATATGCTCACAAGCATGATCTCACCCATAATTGACGAGACCGGAGCCAACACAGGGATCTGTACACCGGTGGGAAGTTGGCCTCTGATGAGTTGAAGCTTTTCGGTGATAATCTGGCGTGCAAGGAAAACATCCATACCCCAATCGAATTCGACCCACACAATGGAAATCCCCATCGAGGTGGATGAGCGAACACGCCGCACCCCTGTTGCGCCATTCACTGCAGTCTCGATGGGAAACGTCACCATCGTTTCCACTTCTTCCGGAGCCATGCCATGGGCTTCGGTAAGAAGCACCACGGTCGGAGCGGTCAGGTCGGGAAAGACATCCACGGGAATCTGAAAGACAGTGATCACTCCGGCGACCAGCACTGTGCAGGCTCCGATGATCACCATCAGTCTGTTCTTCAGGGAGGATTTTATGATTGCGTCAAGCATCTCGCTTTGCTCCTTAGTGTTCGTGACCGTGTGCGGGCAGCTGGGTCGAGAGTGACGCCAGCCGGATTTGATATGCACCGACTGTCACCACGCGCTCACCAATTTTCACACCGCTGCGGATTTCAACCCAGCCACCATCGCTTCCTCCAAGTTCGACTTCACGCCGGGCAAAGGCTTCGCCCTCGACGTGTACGTACACGGCATGCTTTCCTTCTTCCTCAATGAGGGCAGTCTCCGGTATTGCAACCACGGGCGCCTGGCTCCCGGTTTTTATTGATACCTCGGCGAACATTCCTATACGCAGAACACCCTTGGGGTTTGCCACTTCGAAGATTACAGGAACAGTGCGGGTACGTTCGTCCACAACACTTCCCACGGAGACAAGCCGGCCATTACGTTCGTGAACCTCGAATCTCTCCGGCATCCCGGCAACACGGAACTCAGCGCGACGGGGATTCGACACCTTGCCAATCTCTCCCACTGGGACCGATGCATGAAGCCAGACGGCGGACGTGTTCACAATTCTGAAGAGTGGATCGCCCGGTTGAAACTGCTTACCGAGAGTATAGTGCGTCTCAGCAATGGTCCCTGAAATCGGTGAACGCAGAAGGAAGTTGTATTCATTTGGAAGTTGCGGGTTGACAGTATCGCGCTGAACCGATCTGCTGAACGCATCAAGGTTTGCCCTTGCTTTGTTGAAGCCCGTCTCGGCCTGTTCAAACTCCTTCGTGGATATGGAACCGTTGCGATACAACTGCAAGGCTCGCCCGTGTTCCGACTTTGCAAGTGTGTACTCACCTTCCGCCTCGGCGTACAGCGCAGCGAAATTCTCTCCACCATCAACCGTTTGCGCAGCGGATGTCAGGGTTACCAACACGCCGCCGTTCTGCATGAATCTTCCGACAACCGGAATGCGCCTGTTATGCTCAGGTTGAAGTGTACCGGCAAATGGCGCACTCACGATCACGTCGTAGTCTTTTCTGGCCATGATCTCGCCGGATGCACGGACGGCCTGACTGATTACTTTCGACCCCACTTGTTCCGTTCGGAACTCAGTCTTCCATTGCTGCTCTTTCAGATACGTAATGAGTTGTTCAGCCGGACCTGATTCCTGGGTTGCCGGGATACTCTCCAGAGAGGCGAAGACGTGTATTCCTTCAACAATAAGTGTATCGTCGAATCCTCCTTTGACAACCATCGTCAGTTCGTAGATGCCGGCCTTGTCGAACGTGATGCCCGGACGGTAGATGCCTATCGGTGTAGGCTTCGCGACGGTCTGTTCAACTATGGTTCCATCTCCCGACCGAAAGCGGAGGTGTACTACTTCATCGGCGAACGCCTTAAAGTCGGATAAACGAGTGAGGTGCGCGGCGAAGCGAGCTTCCTTGCCGACAAGGAGTGCCGGATATTCCATGAATAGCTCTGTCTTTTCTGTCCAGAGCGTAACAGATCCACCTTCAGGTATTTTCTCTGCCTGATGATCATGGTTGCCACAACTCCCAAGATGTAACACCACGAACAGGCTACTAAGCAATCGAAGTTGCATGATGTCCTCAACAAAATAAGATTGACGAAACGAACGCTGCCCGTTACCGGACAACGGATTCAGGCGTGAGGTGTTGTGGCTGGAGGTGGAGCGCGGCCAGAGAGAACTTCAATGGGAGGATCGGAACCCGGAGGTGAACCATCGGTGGAGATAAATGAACCAGAGCTCTCAGTGACAAAAGAAGACATTGAACCCGGGAGTACAATCTGGTCGAGTTCGACCAGGGAGAGAGACGTGATCTGTATTGAAGAAGGATGAAGAGCTATGATTTGCGTCGACAGTACAAGGTGACGATGTTCGCTCTCACTTGCCGGAACTGACGTTGAGATCGGCCCGAGAAAATCCTCATGGGCATGAATCATCACATCAAGTTGGTCAGCAGACTCGTGATCGTGACTGTGTTCAAGCAAGAGATGGAGGTGCACCCCCGAACTCATGACTGGAGCAAAAAGGGTGCTGAAAGCAAATAGCAGGCGGAGGTATTTATCGAAAGAACGGCTCATGATCAGAACCAATATACAATTTTGTCACTCAAAGAGGGAAGATTTTCGCGGAAGATATTCCGTCCGTTGAGCAAGTAAGATCGGAGGTTGATTTCCCATCTTATTCTCATATATGTATGCGGCAGACTTCACCGGTCATGAGAACTTGTTAACGTCGTAATTGGTGGATTGATAAACTCCACATTCTTGACGCTTGTTGTGCTTCCCGTGATATTTGATTGGTGTAAAGAGGCGCAAACAGTCGATCCAATAAACTCAATATCGACGATGATCCCGGTGCATGGCACACGATCACGAACACCATCGTTCCGGTTCGCGTGAACTGAGAATTACACTCGCAATTGCCGCGACCTACATGATCGCGGAAGCTATCGGCGGGTACCTGACGCACAGCCTCGCGCTCTTTGCCGACGCGGGGCACATGCTCTCTGATTGGCTCGCTTCCTGCTCTGGTCACCTCAGAATCAGTTTGCCAGTCTGTGTGGCCTTTACCCAGTATGCAATCCCGGGTTTCAGTGTATCCGCAATACCATATGCTCCACTGTACGAGAAGTACGAAGATGCTATAATACCTGATGGAATTTGGATGATAGATGGGACTGAAACAGGCGAAGAGGTCGAACCAATCATGTTCCACCCTGGATACACCGTCAGTGTATCGTGCGCTCTGGTAACACCCGTAATGTCAACATTTTGAACAGTCGGGAACTTGAGCCAGTAACCCCATTGATTAAGTAACGTGTCACGATGTATGTAACCGCTCGTAGAAGAAAATGTATATGCCTCTGAGATTGATGTTGGGAATAGGGACGACTTCCTTGGGTCGGCAACGGTGATGGGGATGGAAATCATGTTCCAGGCCTGTGAGACAGCCAGGTGGGCAATGACCTGATTTCCGAATGCCTGGCCATGAGGGCCGGCCATTGTTGGAGGCGTCGTGTGACACACCATGCAGTCACTTAGCGGACCCGCAAATCCCTGAAGTCTTATGCTCTGAAGATTGTCATTCGGTTGGACTGTTGGGAGAATCGCGTGCGGACTGCCATGACAAGCTGAGCAGAACAAGCCACCATGCCCCCTAGACATCCTGTAGAGTTTATTCGCCTCTTCAGCATAGGTGCTGCCATGACATGTCGAATTTCCACACTTGGGCTCATCCAGCCAGGGCCTGCGGCCTGCATTGATTGATAATGCCACCTGCGACATTGTTCCATGACAGGTCTGGCACGCCAGCGGGTTGGTCTGGTTCTTCCCCATGACATCACGCAAGCACTGTGTGTTCGGTCCGGGGTGACATTTGTAGCACGTTGCAACTGAACCAGTCGGTGTAATGAATTGGTGTTTGTCGTGTATCCTGAACGATAACGATTTTGCCTCCGGGTTCCCTATTGTGCCAAGAGCGTTTGAGGCGTGACACGATGCGCATAGCACAGGAGGGGAAAGAGTTGTGTCTTCGTGTCCATTCAGAATGGATTGCTCTGATGAATGGCACCCCGATTGCACACACCCTATTTCATTGCTTACTGGTATGACCACATCCGTTATTGCAACCGTGTCTCCAGACGTGCTGTTTATTGCAACAAGATGGAAGAGCTGATATGGTTTTTCGTTGACCAGGTCGTCATCGGAGAAGGGTGTGTTGGGGATACCAACTGCATAGAAATTGTTTCCACTCGTATCCATTGTGCCCATCAACCCCTTACCTGTCAGCCCGATGTTTGCCGGCAGCGGTTGTGATAATCCAAATAGCTGTTGGGCGTACTCCCAGAAATTTGTCTTTCCAACTGAATAAGTATTCCCTGGGATCGAGTATGCAACCGTGTAGCCGCCAGTGACAATCTGGGGTAGCTGTCCCGGCATTTTCTTTATCAACTGTGCAGTCACAGTGTTATACGGCGGAAGCACCGCCATTTTTGAAAAATCCTTATTGGAACAATGCATACCGAGATCGTTCCAACCCAAAAGGACGTATTCCTGCGCTGAGGCAGTACACGAAATAAGAAACATGGCAATGAAAAGAACGCGTAGATGCGAGTGCATAGAGCACCTTTTGAATTATTGAGATGTTCGGGAATGTCAAAAGAACTGAGGATGTAGCGGGAACGTCAGCTAATAGTGTGTAATGTATATGAAAGCGATTCGATAGTCAATCAATGAATGGACAAATCACAGGAAACTGCTGCCAAATAGGATGGTTTCATCCGATTTCAGGGATGAGTGAACGCCTCCTGCAAATCTAATTGGAAGAAGCGAGTAGCTCTTTCTCCACAGCTTCCTTCAAGGCTTCCTTAGGTAATGCACCGACCGCCATCTTCGGCTGTCCTTTCAAATGCACGAACAAGATTGATGGAATGCTCCGGATGCCGAATGCACCCGCAACTTCCCGCTCTTCCTCAGTGTTCAGTTTGTAGAAGTTCACTTTCCCCGAATACTCCTTCGACAATTCATCGATGACAGGCCCGACCATCCTGCACGGACCACACCACGGTGCCCAGAAGTCTATTACTGCGGGCAAGTCCCCTTCAAACTTCCACTCTTTATTCAGCTCGTAATTGAACACTTTGCTCAAGAACGTTTCCTTCGTCAAATGCTCTGCCATTATTCTCCCTTTGGTTGTTATTGTATTGATACACTCTTCTCAAACAGCAGCGATCACGCGTTCAAGTCGCAGTTTTACTTCATCTGCAATAGGTTCAATAGCCGCGTTGTCCATTACTTTGGTCATCGACATCGGGTCGAACGCTGCAACAACACTCTTTCCGTTCTTTTCATAGACCACAACATTACATGGTAACAACAGCCCAATTTCTGTTTCAGCCTGTAGTGCCTTGTGGGCAAACGCAGGGTTACAAGCACCCAGAATCTTGTACTTCTGAAAATCGACGTTGAGCTTTTTCTTTAGCGTGTCTTTCACGTCGATAGTCGTCAACACACCGAAGCCTTCCTTCTGAAGTTCCAGCGTGACCTTCTCAACTGCGGCATCGAATTGCATATCAACTGATTTGGAAAACCCGTAGCTCATGGTTGATGGTCCTATCGCGGCGTCACCATGAATCCGATCAGCGCTCCATAGAGAGTGCTGATCCACGGATTGCTTGTAATCAGACAGGCTCCCGTCTTGCATCCGACGAATCTGTAGTACAGAAAACCACCTGCACCGCCAAGCAGTACGGGAATCGCACGCCCTGCCCACTGCGTAATTATTTGAGACCCGAAGAGATCCATTCTGAAATCCCGCCATTCATGTTTGCCGCCGTGAATCCAGACTTCTTTAGTCGTACGGTTGCCGAAATGCTTCTGTTCCCTGATTGACAGTAGCAGATGATTTCTCTGCTCTTATGCTTGTCGAGCTCTTTCATCCTTTGTCCGAGTTCATGGAGCGGAATGTGAAGGGAACCCGTGATGCTCTTTCGTTGGCGCTCTGCATTCGTTCTGACATCAAGCAAAAGGGACGAGCCTTGCTTCACCCGTTCTGAAACTTCCCCGGGGGAATAGGACGTTAAACCCCTGAGCTGTAGCCTGCGTCGGACGTACAGCACCAGAATAAGGAGGATAAGAACATACAGTATGATCTGAGGGGTCGTCATGCCATCAATCCAGGCCACACGTTCCGCCGCAACATCCACTGTCTGTAGAACAGGAGGGTGCAACATCCAGTGAAGAACCATGCCCCATTGCAACGTTGGGTGCGGAGAGTAGCCGCGTGTGTTCCTTCGATGTACATGAAGGACAGACAACATCGTCAATTACTTCCCGCACTTTATGGAACACATCGTAGGTTTTGTCACAGCCATTACACTTGTAATCGTAGATCGGCATGAAACGATCCTTCCTTCATCCTATTGCTAGTTCGCCAGCGATGGGGAGTGCTCTTTAATCCGAGCCGGTTCGATCCTGTACGAGTGGGTGATCTTGACCTTTGGCGTGAGCATTGCTGACACAGAACAGTACTTTGTAGTCGAGAGATCGATGGCACGTTCAACATCCGTTGAACTGACACCGTCGCCAAAGAATACATACTCAACGTGAATGTCGGTGAACACTTTGGGATGCTCCTGGGCCTCTTCGCATGTAAGATACATCTCAAATCCCTGAAGAGGTACACGTTTCTTCTTCAGAATGTTCACCACATCGCTTGCAGTACACCCCGCGAGGGCGTAGAGCACAAGTTCCTTTGGCCGGGATCCAGCTTCCGTTCCACCCACTGCAATCGGCCCATCCATAGTGACCCAATGATTCGAATCTCCCTTTGCCGCAAACGCAAGCCCATCCATCTGTTTTAGCATCACATGTTTTGTCATTGTTGTCCGTTCCCTCGATTCTCGATTGTGAACTTTTACTACATAATCAGATGCAGCGAAGCAAGGAAAAGGGTCACGTCTTGGCGGCGGCTTGCCTATCCTTTGACGACCAACCGGCAACCGTTCCGACGAGAACTCCGTAGCCTGTGCTGATGAATGGATTCGACGAAATTGGACATGCGCCACTTGCACAGCCAATGAAATAGTAATATGCAAAACCGGCCATTCCTCCTGCCAGAGCAAGCAGTCCACGTTTCAGCCAGATATTCATGTGTGATTCTCTTTCCACTGCCGGATGATGACCTCGTCGAGATATGCCGATGTTGCATTGATAAGCAACTCACTCTCGCATTCCGCCTTGAACCGATTGCACCACACTTTCTTGATTGTCATTGCGTCACCATGCGAACGAGCAAGTATAATTCGGCGTTCTGCTTCTTTGCAGTATTCCTGTACCAACCCATGTTGAACGGCATTGATTGGATGCTCTACCGTAGACTCCATGGTCATTTCACCTGTGTAGGAGCTTGTTTTCTGGTGGATATTTTGAATGGCAGATAGAGTGGACAGAAACTCACCAGGCTCGTTCCCAGAAACACAACTGCCAGCACACCAAGCCCAGTCGCAATTACCCCTGCAATCTGACCGGTGAACAGAAGTGTCACAATTACAAGCGCTGCTAACACTCTGATGACCCGATCTGCGGTTCCCATGTTCTTCTTCATTTTCTTCCTTTGATGAATGTGAATAGTGGCAGGACTGTACTAGATACGATGCAGCGAAAAAGAAAAAGGGTCAGAATGTGTGAAGTTACTTTGCAGCCCGGCGGTGAGGAGAGAGACGTGATTTCCATGCAATGTTGATGGTTTTGATAAGCCGCCTGTGTGTTGCAGATGGAACCCGCGGACTTGGTGCCGACTTGTATAGCGAAACGGTCTTCTTCACGGAATCCAACAATGCTGCGCAGTCAGGACATGTTTCGAGGTGCTTCAACACCTGTCGGCATTTGGCCGAGTGGGGGTTGAGGTTGTCACAGATGCGAAGGTATGCTTGCTTACACTTCATTGTTTCACCTTTGTATTGGAACTCATATACGGCGTCAGTTCGGTTCTGAGGAACGCCCGAGCCCTGCGCAGGCGTGACTTTGTTGCTTCCGCTGAAAGGCCGAGAATCTCTGCCGTTTCTTCCCCTGATTTTCCTTCAAGATCTCTGAGCACAAACACGAGTCTGTATTCTACAGGCAGTTTCAGAACTGCTTTGTCCAGATGGGTCTGAAACTCTTTCTTGATCAGGATATCAGCCGGAGTCTCCTCCCACTTCGCAATACTCTTGGCGAATGTTCCATCGTCCTTCATTGGCGGATCATCCAATGATTCGAGGAGATCGTCGAGTTTCCTCCTCCGGTGCGTCATCAGGCAATTGTTCGTCACGATGCTATAAAGCCACGTGCTGAACTTGGACTTGCCATCGAAGGAGTCAAGTTTGCGATACACGGTGATGAAGGTATCCTGAAGGGCTTCCTCAGCCTTCTTCCGGTCCCGGCAGACCTTGTACGAGAACCTGTACACAGTCTCTTCGTAACGATTCACCAGCGCGGTAAATGCTGACTTGTCTCCCTGACTGACAGCTCGAATCAGTTGTTCGTCAGTTTTCCCGACTGTCTTCAATATGTTGGATGCAGTTGAAATGGAAATGGGTCACGCTGCGGGCCCGCACACGTTGCATGAGGTTTAGCCTGAGAATTAACGTACAAAAAGTCACGCTCTACAGCAATAGATATCCATGAAACCTTGCCACTTAAATTGATGCTGTCAGCATCGTTGGTGGGTGCGGAAGTGCAAAGGCCGCTTGCGACTGTTGTCATCGGCGGGCTGATAAGCTCCACCTTCTTGACGCTTGTTGTGCTTCCGGTAATTTTTGATTGGATTGAACAACATAAAACAAAATCCGTTAGTACATAGAAGCCGCAGGTTGATTTCCCATCATATTCTCATATATTTATGCGGCAGACTTAACCGGTCAATGATCGGTCAAGTCCACCGCCCTCTTTGTCCACGGCCACCACTATTTGGCTGCTGCCCCGGGAACTCTTTTGCCACTGAAGCGTCTATTATGTAGACGATATGCCAACTCCCAGCTCTCAACAACTCGATGTCCGACAAGCGTTCAAGGAAATCTTGATGCCGCTTGTGAACGACCTGCACCGCGTGGCGTTTGAGCTATGCCGTTCCAGTAATGATGCAGAAGAACTGGTTGCCGAGACGGTTGTTCGTGCATGCCAAAGCTACGCAACACTCCGTGATGCTACAAAAGCCAGGCAATGGCTGCTCCGCATTCTCACCAACACGTTCATCAGCACTCGCCGTTCAAAAAAGATCCGCCAGGAAGTTCCTTATGATGAAGAAGAGGGTCCATTCTCTTTGTTCGAAGAGCTGGCTCCACCATCTTCGCAATGGGGAAACCCTGAACGGGAAATGATCAACAAATTCCTGAACGAGGACATCGATCAGGCGTTACGTGCACTTCCTGAGGAGTTCCGTGTTGCTGTTGTACTTTGCGACGTTGAAGGATACACATACGATGAGATCGCTCAGACACTGGATATCCCGGTCGGTACCGTGCGTTCACGTCTTTCCCGCGGAAGAAGCATTCTTCAGAAACAGTTATACCATCATGCAGTTGAACGGGGGTGGACTACCCCGACGAAATCACCGAAAGGTAAGAGCGATGACAAACAATGCGAATGTGAGTAACATCAGTTGCGCGGAAGCGATCGATCTGATTGCGATGCAACTTGACAAGTCTGCAGGCGATGTTGAGCGTTCGGCACTTGAGATGCACCTGAAGACGTGCCAACATTGTTTTGACAGGGTCGAATTTGAAATGCTGCTTAAGAATCGCCTCACGAGCATGAAGGCGGATATCTCATCAGAGCAACTGGAGAGAAAAATCGATACACTCTTGAGTAGTTTCCAGTAGCTGAACTAGAGCCGATACCGAAAACAACGTACGCGAGAGACAATAGAAGGGATCAAATACGACATGGAAACCTCTGCCATCACAAAAGTTAACGCTGCAGAACTGGAACAGAAAGTGAAAAAGATGTACAGCGATGTTGCGCTTCACCCCGAAGGCGAATATCATTTCGAAATGGGGCGTGGGCTTGCTGAGAAGTTGGGATATGAAGTACATGACCTTGACCGCATCCCAGCCGCTGCCATAGAATCATTTGCCGGGGTGGGATACTATTTTGACCTGGCAAATCTGAAGGAAGGTGAGCATGTGCTCGACCTCGGAAGCGGCTCAGGCATGGACGTTTTTGTTGCTGCATTGAAAGTAGGAAGTACCGGGCACGTTTCAGGCGTGGACATGACGGATGACCAACTTCAAAAATCGGAGCGGTTAAGGAAGGAACGTAGTATTGCCAATGTCTCGTTCCACAAAAGCTACATTGAACGGCTCCCTTTCCCTGATTCAAGTATTGATGCGGTTATCAGCAACGGCGTGATCAATCTTTGTCCCGACAAAGGAAAAGTGTTTGCAGAAGTTGTCCGTATCCTGAAGCCTAATGGAAGAATGGTGATTGCAGATATTGTCACCGAGAAACAATTGCCTGACAACGTGGTGTGCAACTCAACATTATGGGCAGCCTGTATTGGTGGCGCCAGTCAGGAGGATGATTACGGCAATGCTATCAAGCAAGCAGGTATGGAAGTCCTTTATGTAAAAACAAATGAGGCGTATGGTTTCATTTCTAAATCTGCACAAGGGGCTTCGAAAGACTATGGCGTGAAGAGCATTTCTCTGTTTGCCCAGAAGAATTAAACTTCAGATCAACTGTCACTAGATCGTCCGGGTAATAATGGGAAGATTGAGAGACCAACAGGTAGACAAACTTGACCCGTAACAGTTTATGGCTGAACTGGGTAAGCAGGTGATTCATCCGTAGGGAAAGGCCATCAAAACAGCATGACGACGGAAACAGCAAAAGCTCACTGGGAAAGAATCTACCAGACAAAGCAGCCGAACGAAGTAAGTTGGTGGCAGGATACCCCAAAACCATCGCTCGACTTCATCCGGAGTTTCAACCTTCCGAAGAGCGCCCGCATCATTGACGTTGGTGGAGGCGACAGTACGCTCGTTGATTTTCTGCTCGCCGAAGGATTCGAGAGTATTACAGTACTTGATATTTCAGAACACGCTCTTGCACGAGCGCAGCAGCGGCTTGGAGTCAACGCACAACGTGTGCAGTGGGTGGTCAGCGACGTGATGGAGTATCACCCCGAGGCGTCGTTCGATGTATGGCACGACAGAGCGGCATTTCATTTTCTCACGACCGGAACGCAGATTGCAAAATATCTTTCCGTAGCGCGGGAGGCAGTGAACAACAACGGCTATGTCACCATCGGAACGTTCTCGATGAAGGGGCCGACAAAATGCAGCGGGCTTACCATCAAACAGTACAGCGACGAAGCGCTAACCGAACAACTCAACGACGGCTTCGAGAAAATTCGCTGCATCACTGAAAATCATACTACACCGTTCAAAACAACACAGAACTTTCTTTTCTGCTCATTCAAGCGACGGGAAAAGAGAGCGGCACATTCACAAAACAAAAGGAGGATATATCCATGAAATCGATCACCGTAATGCTTCTTGTTGTGGCGGTTTCCATTTCTCTGGCAGCTCCCGTAGCTTCGGGGCAGGTCAACGACCCCATAGGGGAGTATGCCGCCCTTAAGGGAGTGGAATCTACGAAGATCGTCTTTGATGTCAGGACGGGCGCCCCAAAAATTGCAGCTCTACAATTGAAGCTCATCAGGCAGACACACAAGGATTTGATCGCTGGGAAGAAAACGCCGGTATCGACCGTGGTGTTCATCAGTCAATCCGTGAAGCTGGTATCCAGCAACAGGGAAGGGTTCACGCCGGAAGAAATCCTGCTCCTGGATGAAATTGCCTCAACGGTGTCGGCCCTCTCAAAGGATGGCATCGGACTTGAGCTCTGTCTTGTTGCAGCGGGAGTCCACAAGGTTGACCCTGCATCGGTGCTACCGGAAATCACAAAAGTGGAGAACGGGTATATCTCTCTCATCGGCTATCAAGCGAAAGGGTATTCATTGGTACCTGTATATTGAGAGAAGCAGAGTGAGTGCGTAGCAACAGACAAAAGGTACACCGCATGTCGAGTGGTCAAACATGGCGAGCAGCCTCGCAGCAGCTCGCCGTTGAGTATTCTTCCTATGCCGTTGAGTATGATCGCCTGTGGAGTCCGGTAATCCTCCCCATGGGTCTGCCGCTCTTGAGTGCTTTCCGATTTCCAGATGCAACCAGCGTTCTTGACCTTGGAGCGGGTGCCGGAGCGCTGCTGCCTTACCTGCGAACTCAGGCGCCCAAGGCGGTTGTCTGCGGAGTGGATTACTCCGAAGGCATGCTGCAGGTTGCGCAACAGAAGGGCGGGCGGTTTCTCAGCGTTATGGATGCGCAGCAACTTGGCATTCGTACAGAATCATTTGATGTCGCGGTACTCATGTTCATCCTATTTCACCTCCCTAACCCGCAAGCTGGACTCGCCGAAGCAGCGCGTGTTCTTCGGTCTGGTGGCGCCATTGGAATAACCACATGGGCCGACGACCCGGCCCTGCCCGGTATGGTAATTTGGAATGAGGAACTTGATAGTGTTGGAGCTGGTCCGGATCCACGAGACCCTGCAGTGATGCAGCACGGACTGGTTGGCAACAGCGAGACAATGGCACGTCTGCTTGAAGAAGTCGGTCTTAAACCGATTGAACTATGGACGCAAAAGTTTGAGCATCGTTGGGATCATGAAGGTCTCTTGGCCCTTCAATTGGGTTGTGGCATGACCAGGCGGCGTATCTTCACACTTGATCAGGAGAGGAAAGCGCTTTGTATCCAGAGGGTACGAAAGAGGCTTGTTGAGATTCCGGAACACGAGTTGGTCTGGCGGCCTGAAGTACTATTCTCAATAGGGACCGCAAGCCGCTAGGGTCAGAGAATGTATCTGCTCAAATCCTTGTTCTTCACAATCCCCGAAAGTTTTGTGTTCACCATGGCAGCATCAATGACGATGGTTCCTTTTTTTACCACATCAGGAGTGTCGAAGAGTACGTCTTCGAGAAGCGTTGTAAGGATTGTGTGAAGCCGGCGGGCTCCGATGTTTTCAACGTTGTCGTTCACCTCACTTGCGATCCGCGCAATTTCCCGAATCCCGTCCGTCCGGAATTCAACTATAACACCTTCTGTTTCAAGAAGGGCAGAGTACTGCTTGATAAGCGCATTCTGCGGGATGGTCAGGATCTTCACGAAATCCTCTTCTGTCAAACTATTCAGCTCGACACGAATCGGGAACCGGCCCTGAAGTTCGGGAATCAAATCCGAAGGTTTGGCCATGTGGAATGCGCCCGAGGCAATGAAGAGGATATGGTCCGTCTTCACCATGCCGAACTTCGTATTCACATTTGAGCCCTCGACGATGGGGAGGAGATCACGTTGGACGCCTTCACGGGAAACATCCGGCCCGGATGATTGGCTCTTGGCGCCGGCAATCTTATCAATCTCATCGATAAATACGATACCGGAGTTCTCCATCCGTTGTATTGCTTCTTTGATTGCCGCGTCATGATCGATAAGCTTCTGGGCTTCCTCATTCGTGAGGATAACCCGGGCCTCGGCGATTGTTACCTTGCGCCTCTTGGTTTTCTGCGGCATAAGGTTGCCGAACATATCCTGCAGATTTATTCCCATGTCCTCCAGGTTCATCGGTCCGATCACCTGCATCTGCGGCATACTGCTGCCGGCAGAGACATCGAGTTCAATCACCTTGTCTTCAAGCGATCCGGCCCGTAACTTCTTCCGGAATTTCTCTCGCGTGGATTGATTGGCTTCTTCCTCCACTGCCGGGGATTCGGTTTCAACGGTTGGTGCATGTTGACGTTTGCGCGGTGGGAGTAAGATGTCGAGAATCCGTTCTTCGCTCAACTCTTTGGCCTTTTCGTTCACTTCCGCCCGTCGCTCGGCTTTCACCATGGTGACGGAAAACTCCGTCAAGTCACGTATAATGGACTCAACGTCGCGGCCGACATAACCGACCTCGGTAAACTTGGATGCTTCGACCTTGATGAACGGGGCGTTCGAGAGTTTTGCCAATCGACGGGCAATTTCTGTTTTGCCCACGCCGGTGGGTCCGATCATGATGATGTTGTTCGGCATGATTTCTTCGCGCAAGCCGGAAGGCACCTGGAGTCGTCTCCACCGGTTGCGCAACGCAATTGCCACAGACTTCTTTGCTGCATGCTGACCGATGATGTACTTGTCCAGTTCAAGGACAATCGCTCTCGGCGTCAACTCACGGATATTGGATTCTGTCTTGGGATTCGTTGTCATCATCAACTCTACAATTCCTCGATCGTCAAATTCGAATTTGTGTAAATGCAAATATCTGCTGCCGTCCTGAGCGACTCCTCAACAATCTCGCGTGCTGAAAGAGAAGAGTGCTTGATAAGCATCCGTGCAGCTGCCAGAGCGTAGCTTCCTCCTGAACCGATGGCAAGGATGCCATCGTCCGGCTCGATGATTTCACCCGTGCCGGAAATGACCAGGGATTTTTCCTTGTTGATGACAGCGAGTAGTGCTTCAAGCTGTCGAAGGTATTTGTCTGTTCGCCACTCTTTCGCGAGTTCCACCGCTGCGCGTTCAAGGTTGCCGTGGTATTTCTCCAGGTTGTCCTCGAACTTGCCGAAGAGGTTGAACGCGTCTGCTGCGGCGCCTGCAAAGCCGGCGAGAACCAGACCATTGTGCAACTTGCGCACTTTCTTTGCGTTGTGTTTCATCACCGTTTGTCCGACGGTCACCTGACCGTCCGAGCCGATGACGGTGTGTCCGCGATAGGTAAGGCCGATGACGGTCGTCGCTCTGATGAGTTCAAGCATGGGGGGATTGCTGTTTGATTATTTGAGTTCGCGACGCAGGCGGGCCACGGGGATCAGCATCGCCTCACGGTACTTGGCCACGGTGCGTCGAGCGATGTTGAGGCCGTCGGCATTGAGGATTTTCGTGAGCTTCTCATCACTCCACGGTTTCAAAGGATTTTCGCTGTCAATAAGGTCCTTGAGCTTCCTCTTGACTTCCTTGTTTGAAATCTCTTCACCATCCGAAGTGGTGATGGAATCGCTGAAGAAATGCCGAAGCGAGAATACACCGTAGTCCGTCTGGACAAATTTGCTGTTGACCACACGGCTGATTGTGGAGATATCCATCATGATGACTTCTGAAATATCCTTATAGATCATCGGTTTGAGGCCTTCACCGGCTTCAAAGAATGGCCGTTGCCGTTCCACGATTGACCGCATGACTTTCATCATCGTCTCACGCCGCTGATGAATGGAACTGATGAACCACTTGGCTGCTTCGAACCGCTGACGGATGAAGTCCTTTGCTTCGTTCGAAACGCCATTCTTGTTCCGTTTGGACATCAACTCCTTGTATGCCTTATTGATGCGAAGCGGAGGGATGTTCCGGTCGTTCAGCGAAATGATGAAATCATCATCGGATTGTGTGACGATAAAATCGGGTACGACGTAATTTTCCTGGGCAGTGAAGTCGCCTTCGCCCGGTTTCGGATTCAAGTGCTGGATCAGCCAGATAACTTTTTTGAGTTCATCCAGCGAGATGTTCATCTTCCTGGCAATGTCTTCGAAGTGACGCATGGCGAAATCATCGTACATCTCCTTCATGACGCGGAGTGCCAACGCCCTGAGTACCGGTTCAGCCTCCATTGTTTCAAGTTGTACGATCAAACACTCCTGAAGACTTCGTGACGCTATGCCAACGGGATCAAGCCTCTGGATTCGTTTCAAGACCTGTTCTGCCTTTTCGAGACCAATGTTCAGGGAGTGTGTGAGATTCATGTCCTGAACGATGGTGGCAAGCTCACGGTGGAGATAGCCGTCTTCATCAATGTTACCGATGATTTCCTCTCCCAGCAGAAGTTCTTCCTCGTCAAGTTCGAGCAGTGTGAACTGTTCGAGGAGGCGATGGTAGAGGGGGACTGATTCAGATTGGGGAAAATCTTCCTTCTCTTCCTCATCCCGCACTTCGCGAGCCTTGTAACCGAAGTTCTCTTCGTTGATGTAATCCTCGATGGAGTACTTGTCTTCTTCCGGCTCTTTGACCTCCTCAACCTTTTCTTCAGCGGCACCGTCGGCGGATTCGTCCTTCGTCGGCTCCTCTTGCGCAACCTCAACTTCTTCTTCAAACCCTTCTTCAAGAAGAGGATTCATTTCAAGTTCAGCCTTGATCTTCTGTTCGAGTGCAAGCGTAGGGAGCTGCAGCATCTTCAGGTACTGAACCTGTTGAGGCGACAGCTTCATCATCATTTTTTGTTGCAGCGAGATATTCAGCATACGCTACGGTACTTCACACCTATCAAAATGGGCGACGCGTTCTATACAAGAGTTCGACAATGATTAAGAAATTTCTGGTACCATGATTCTCCGTACTTCCGGGTGAGTGGCTCTTTTAGCAAGTCGTACAGTTTCACTTGCAACCGCTCCCCATGTTCCCGGCCCGGCTGACATTCATCAATCTGTTCGTATGTAAGGGAGTCCTTCCCGAACGTCTTGACCCGGATAGGGAAGAGGTGGCATGAAAGCGGTTTTCGCCAATCGGTCCTGCCTTCCTCAAAAACCCGCTCAAGGCTGCACTTTGCAACATCACCATCGTAGTAGACGAACACGCAATCACGATTGTCAATGCACGTTGTTGCGTACGCGCCCTCAACGCCTTCAAACATCCCATGCGCTTCGATGGCATCGATACTGCGTTGCGTGAGATAGAGTTTGGCGATGGGGTAGGCCTTCTGAATTTCGAGGGCCTCATCATCTTCCAGAGGTGCACCCCTGCCTCCCGGCATGGTACAACATGCACCCTTGCACTTCTTCAGATCACAGCAGAATGACGCCGTCCCGACATGGTCATCAACTACCGCTTCACCAATGATGAACATGTCAGCCCCCTTGCATCACGATGAACTGCATGTATAAAGTACTGTTTTTTCCAAAAAGTGCAATGCAAATCTTCGGCCAACGTGATTTCATGCTCGCTATTCCTTGACTTTCTTGTGTTCAGGTCTTGACGAACATTTTGCCCCGAAGCTGTTTCACGACGCCTTTGAACTCCATGCCGAGGAGATGGACAAGTGCGTCAGATGTTGTAAGCCCTGACCGTTTAGCTATCGCGTCAATGTGCGACGGTTCTTCGGTGAGGACTTCGTACATTTGCTGTTCGAAGAGCGTGAGTGCCGGTTGCGCTTTCCTTGGGGATTCAGTTTTTGCATGCAGGAGGCGTTTGAGTTGAGGTTGAAGCTCTGTGATGATATCATCAATTGACTCGACAAGTGCCGCTTTTCCTTCTTTGATCAGAAGATTCGTACCGCTTTTACGCTTCTCACTTAACGCTGAAGGGATGGCAAAGACAGACTTGTTCTGGTCCAACGCCAGGCTTGCGGTGATCATTGCTCCACCCTCGATGCCGGTTTCAACGACGATCGTGCCGAGACTGATGCCACTGATGATACGGTTGCGACGCGGGAAATTTCCAGCGTCAGGTTTTGCGCCCATAAGGAACTCGGAGACGACTGCGCCATGTTCGGCAATGCTCTCGAAGAGCTGCTTGTTTTCCGGAGGATAGATAACGTCGATGCCCGAACCTATGACCGCTATGGCTCTTCCACCCGCCTTGAGTGTCGCCGTGTGAGAAACCGTGTCTATTCCACGCGCCAATCCGCTCACGATCGGTATTCCGAGTTTCGATAACTCGGTAGAGAAACGTTGGGCCATCTGAATACCATACGTCGAGGGATCGCGTGTCCCGACGATGGCGACAGAGTAGTTGTCCTCTTCTGCAAACTCTCCCCGAATAAACAGGAAGGGAGGGGGATCGTAGATTTTCTTTAGGTTGGAAGGATACTCCTTGTCCCAGAAGGTAATGACACGGCCGTTCACCTTGTTGAGTTTGGAGAGCTGCTGATCCACCATCTTCTTGTTCAGGGCAGGCCCTGAATCTCGGAAGAACTTGACGATGCCAAGAGCGACCTTTTTCTCGATGCCCTCAACAGCACAAAGGTCTTTGGCGGAAGCTTTGGCTACTGCACGGGAATCTTTGAAGTGACTGATGAGCCCCCGCAGGCGACCGGAGCCGATGCCGGGAATTTCTGAGAGAATAAGAAGGTCATGAATGTTGATTGTCATGAGGAACCCGAAAACTCAAAAACCAAAAGTCAAACAAAATTCAAATCTCAAAAATACAAATAACAAACAAATCCTAATTCATAAATCTCAAATCATCAATCAGCAATTCCAAACCCCAATCACAAATCATCAATCCTCAATCAACAATGCTTTCACCCTGCTACATCCAATCCATCAACCACTGCAACGATCACACTATGGACGGGAATCCCCTTGTTTTTGAGTAGCTGCACGGCGGCCTGGCCTTCCTGTACAACAAGCACTGTATCGCCGATCCCGGCATCCACGGTGTCGATGGCCATCAGGTCACGACCCATGGCGTTAGCTTCCAGATCCACCGGCTGAACGATGAGGATCTTCTTGCCGTTGAGTGTTTCGTTCTTTTGTGTGGCAACGATTGTGCCTGTGACTTTGCAGAGGAGCATTATTTATTACCAGTATGTGAATTATTTTTCGTGAAGAATGCAAGCATTGTGCTTCTGAATTGATACAGGAGTTTATTGTTCGTGACAAGATACCATGAGCCGAATACAAGTGTCAATAGTGCATTCGACATAGGTACTTGTTCCAGGAAATGAAGGCCGCTGAAATGCAAAGGTCCTAAGCCCTGTCGCATTTGCGTAGGAGTATTGAACCGATGGTATGTCGGGAAAATGTCGTGGCTATTCACTCCGAACAGCTTCTGAATAATCCATTGCTTTGTCCTGAACGGCAGTATCAGTGGTACCAGAATGAATGGGCTCCATCGGTTGGTCGTCATGATTGCAATCGTACCATTTGGTCTGAGCACACGTATGATATCCCAAAGATCGTCCGGCACATGCTCGATGTGCTCCACAGTCATTCTCATTGTCACGATATCAAATGTTTCATCCTTGAATGGCAGCCTCCGAGCGTCTGCCTGTATGAATGGGGCCTGAACCAAGTCTGGATGCCGGAGTACGTCCAGCCCTATGGCGACGCTTGCAAACGATCCAAGGGTCTCGACGATGCCGTTATCGCCGCACCCAATGTCGAGCCAGGCTTTCTCAGGAGATAGAAGAAGCACAAGGTGTTCATTGTAAATCTCCCAGCGATGACGATAATCTGGAGCCCACCGCCGGAACACACGTTCATGCCATTCCTGCATTTCAGTCATTCCGGGAAACTATTGGGATAGGGAACATTATGCACCCGGCAAAGTGCGCAATCGCTCGGTCAAATGCACTCGGTCCGCCAGAGCGCGCAAGAAAGGCCCTTGCGCGATAAATTCAACAACGGACACCGATCCTACAGGACACGCAAGACGATAGCGGAACCGTCCAACGTCGATGCCGAGGAGTCCACAAATCATGATACGTATTGTTGCTTTGTGGGAAACAATCAGCACATTGCCATCGCTGAACTTCTCCTTGATCTCCTCTATGACGCTGAGGCTCCGACGGGCAATCCCGATAGCCATTTCGCCGCCGGTAGGCGCATGCCACGCCGGGTCGGCAGTCCAACGGATGTAATCATCGTGATAGTCGCGGTCAATGGTTGCAACCGATTGTCCTTCCCATTTGCCGTAGCCGATTTCTTTTAGATCATCTCTTAGTTCCATCTTCGCACCAAGCGCGTCACACAACGGCGTTGCAGTCATAACTGCACGACGGAGAGGACTCGCGTACACTGCCTGCCATTGTGTGGACTTGTAGGCTGTGGCAAACGCTTCGGCCATTTCAATTCCATCCGATGTCAATTCCGGATTGAGGCCGGAGCCGCAGAAGACATTGTCCCTGCTCATCGGAGTTTGTCCGTGGCGGAGGAAGTAGAGGGTGAGGGGCATTGTGGGTGCT
Source organism: Bacteroidota bacterium (assembly GCA_031402435.1). GTDB lineage: Bacteria > Bacteroidota > Ignavibacteria > UBA10030 > UBA6906 > UBA11986. Next base: position 58,726 of record JANNSJ010000024.1, read on the forward strand.
TATTGGATTTGCGGATGAATGTTGGTTTGTTGTTCCGTGAATCTGGCGATTTTTGTCTCAGAATAACTTCCTTGCTTGAATGATAGTAAGAACTTCCAGTCCCAGGACACCCAACAATAATACAGAGACAATTAACGAAACAATTGATGATGCTCCTGCCACGGATGCTGTGGCAATGAAATCCCAAGTTAAGAGTATTGCTGCTAACGAGAGAATCAGTGCGACAAGATTTATCCATTTCTTCTTCATCAATAATCCAATTGCTATGCTACTGGATGCTATTCCGATCGCTAGGGAAAAGAAGCCAGGTTCAAACCAAGACCTTGGATTAGTGGGGAAGATCAGAACACCAATAGTAAGGAAAATCAACCCCAGGCTTCCATGAAGGATCTTCAACGTTAACATCATTGTGTAAATCCTCTAGCTCTTAATCTAACGGGCTACGGCGAGCCACAAGAATAGTAGGCTTCAGAATGACGTAATCTCCTTCTTAAACCTCTCAACAACCTCCACCGCTTGGTCCATCGTCTTCGCCTCAGCAATCACTCTCACAATCGGCTCGGTGTTGGATTTGCGAAGGTGGACCCAATGATCGTCGTAGTCGATCTTCAGTCCGTCATCCGTGTTGATGCGGCCTGCGCCGTTTTGAGATGATTCGATTCTCTTCAGCACGGCATCGGGAGAAGTCTTGCCCAGTTCGATCTTTCCCTTGGCAATAGAATATTGTGGCAGACTTGCTTTCAGTTCGGAAAGTGTGCCACCAAACTGAGCAAGCTCTTGCAGGATCAGTCCAATACCAACAATCGCGTCGCGCCCGAGGTGAACGGCAGGAAGGATAACGCCGCCGCTTCCTTCTCCGCCAATCACAGCGCCGAGTTGCTTCATCTTCTTCGCAACGTTGATCTCTCCAACCGGAGTGCGGAAACACTTTGCACCGTACATTGCGGCGATGTCTTCTACTGCACGCGTAGTTGAGAGGTTGACAACCACAGACTGAGTGTGCGTGTGGCCGAGCTTCTTTTCTTTTTCCAACACAAACTTCACCGCGGTTGCAATGGTGTACTCCTCGCTGTACGGCTCACCCTTTTCGGTGATGAGGACGAGACGGTCAACATCCGGGTCAACGGCAATGCCGATGTCGGCTTTCTCTGTTTTTACTCTTGCCGCAAGGTCGGTGAGGTTTTCAGGAATGGGTTCGGGCGTATGTGCAAACACGCCGCTCACTTCGCAGTTCATTTCAATTACGTCACACCCCATCTCGCGAAGCAACGTCGGGACAATCACTCCGCCCGCAGAATTCACACAATCCAGCACGACCTTGAATTTTCGCTTCTTGATTACGGAGAGATCAATGTACTTCAGTGACAGCACCGAGTCGATGTGTTTGCGAATCCAGAATTCCTCCGGTGAGTGTTTGCCAATGTGTTGCCACGAAGCGTACTTCGCTTCCCCCGCATCGGCAATGGGCCAGAGTTCCTTGTTTTCGTCCGCATCGAGGAACATCCCCGTGTCGGCGAAGAACTTCAGTCCATTCCACTGCATCGGGTTGTGGCTGGCCGTAACCGAGATGCCGCCGACTGCATCACTATGTTCGACTGCGAGAGCGACGGTAGGTGTTGGACAAATGCCGATCGCCCGAACGTTTACGCCCGTTGAGAGAAGCGTTGACGAGATGATGTTCGCCAGTATCTTTCCTGTTATTCTCCCATCCCGACCGAGGACAACGGTAGGATTGCCGGGATGCTTCCGCTTGCAGTACTCTCCGAACGCTGCTGCATACTTCACTGCAACATCAGGTATGAGGCTTTCACCCACAATACCTCGAATGCCTGAGATGCTGACCATTAATGACATAGAACTTGATGAGTGGTGTGAGCGGTAGAGTGTTAATAGTTTCATCAGAAATGTAGCGAAGCCACTAAAGAGAAGCAAGAATAGCTCACGCAAAGGCGAAAAGGTCGCAAGGAAAATAGAAAATGTGGCCTGAATGTGTTTGGGGTAATTCATAAGGCCGAAGGCTCTTCCATCATCTCTGTTTCACAACGACTTTGGGGTTTTGCGTCTTTGCCTGCCCGACATTCTTGAACTCCCTTGGGCAGGCGGGCGCGAGACTCAACAGGAGAATTCTCGCAACCTGCCGATCCTGCCAGCAATCATCATTTAGCAATCACAAATCCCAAAGCCCCTTTCCTTGAATATCCCTTCTTTTTTGGTTACGTTTTGGTCGTACATCAAGGTGTTATGTTAACACATGCGTTGAAGCGAGAGTTGTTGGGGATTGCACGAAGTTCAATCGCTACTGCACTTCAGCCGAAGCCTGCCCGCAATAGTGTTGCTCCGTCGCCGGAACTGCTTCAACCGAGCAGTGCCTTTGTCACACTTCGCATTCACCACGAACTTAGAGGCTGCATCGGATACATGGATTCGTCACTCCCTCTTGCGGAAGTGGTTGCGGAGGTCTCGCGGAAGGCAGCATTTGACGATCCGAGGTTTCCTCCACTCACTCTGCAGGAATTCGACAGGGTAACACTCGAAGTCTCGGTCATCTCGCCGCAACGCCGGGTGTGCTCAAAGGACGAGGTGACTGTGGGTGAACACGGTGTGGTGATTGAACTCGGATCCAGCAGGGGCGTATTGCTGCCACAAGTGGCGACGGAGAATGATTGGAATGCAGAACAGTTTCTTGATGCGCTGTGCCGGAAGTCTGGCCTTCACGCTCTGGCATGGCAGGATCCGGATGCAAAGATCTGCGTGTTCACTGCTGAAGTGATCAAAGAAGATGAAGTCCTGCGTGAGCATCCCGCGTGAACAAGAAGAACTCCGACCGTGAATGCGTTGTATGCGGGCAATTTTATCCCGCCGATCCGGATGAATTACGAGAGAAGATCCGTGAGTTGATTGCGGCTGCTGAACTTCCTGAGATCGAGGGAACTGTAAGAGGGATAATTGTTCCGCATGCCGGTTACGAATATTCAGGATTCACGGCTGCGCACGCGTACGCGTTGTTGCAAGGGAAGAAGTATACGACTGTTGTCATCGTTTCTCCGAGTCATCGTGAATACTTCGATGGCATCTCCGTGTTTGCGGGAGAGTCGTACAGTACACCACTTGGTGTTGTAGATGTAGATGCGAGACTAAGAGAAAAACTTCTCAAGCGTTCCAGTATTACGTCTGCCTCGCATGCGGGCCATGGTGCAGAACATGCAATTGAAGTTCACCTTCCATTTCTTCAGTACGTGTTGGGTGGGTTCAAGTTCCTGCCGATTGTTGTCGGCGACCAGAAGCGGGAATACTGTTACGCGCTTGGTGAAGCATTGGGTGAAATATTGAAGGCTGAGAATACGTTGCTCGTGGCGAGCACAGACCTTTCTCATTACTATCCGGCAACAGTTGCAAACCGATTGGATGCAATCGCCATAGATAACGTCAAGAAGTTTGACTACGAGGTGTTGATGCAGGATCTCGAATCAGAAAACACACAAGCATGCGGCGGTGGCCCCACTGTTGCCGTGATGCTTGCGCTCCACCGACTCGGCGCCCGGAGGATGTCCATTCTCCATCATTGCAATTCAGGAGATGTCACCGGCGATCATACTCGGGTGGTTGGATATCTTGCGGCTGCTGCGTATGCGTAACGTAACGATTATCGGCGCAGGCAAAGTTGGCTCCGTGTTGGGGCGCGTTCTCGTTGAGAACGGGTACAAGGTTGTCTGTGTAGTGTCGCAAACGAAGAAGTCAGCGAACGCTGCAGGCAAGTTCCTGAAGTGTCGGAACAATTCAGATTCGCTTGAGGCTATTCCGTCATCGACCGACCTCATTTTGATCACGACTCCTCATGCGGCAGTGAGTCAGATTGCTGAAGAGCTTTCGAGTCTTACTCAGTTGAACTTCAAGCGACTCTCAGTCTGCCATGCTTCAGGCATGCTGTCGGCAAGCACACTTGAACCTCTTCAGAAAAAGGGAGTGACAGTGTTTTCGTTTCATCCGCTGCAAACATTTCCACGCGACTTTGTCCCGAAGCATATCGTCCCGACAGCCAGAGGCATTTACTACGCAGTGGATGGAACGCCTCAAGCGGTACGAAAGGCAAAGGCATTAGCGCGAATGCTTGAGGGCAAGATCATCGAGATCAAACCGGAGATGCGGGCGTTTTATCATGCGGCGTGTGTTGTTGCATCGAACCATCTCACAACGATGCTCTCGATCGTCGAGACAATGTTCCGGCAATTCGACTCGAAAGAGAAGGACTTCTTTCAAGTCTTCAAACCGATTGTCATGGCAACGCTCCGCAATATTGAGGCGACATCCCCAGCGGTTGCCCTCAGCGGGCCGATTGCGCGAGGGGGCGTGGAAACCATCGGAGTGCATTTTGCATCCATTAAACAATTCTCGCCTGAGTTGCTTCCGTACTTTGGAACTCTTACGTTAGAAACAGTGAGGCTCGCAGAGCAGAAAGGCTCGATCCTCCCGGAAGGCGCCGAGGCACTCAGAGAACTCGTCCATTCGTATTCGAAGACAAAGGAGACACATTGAAGGCACTCATAGCAAGCGGGGGTCGCGGCACACGACTCCGCCCGATCACCCACACGCAGAACAAGCATCTTATTCCCATAGCGAACAAGCCCATCCTGCACTACGCCATCGAAGCGGCAATCGGGGCGGGGATCAAGGAGATCGCCATCGTCCACACCGCGGACAGCGATGAGGTGCCCAAAGCAATCGGTGATGGTTCACGTTGGGGCGCACGCATTACATACATTCCGCAGCTTGTGCCCGGTGGACTCTCCCAGGTTGTTGCGCTCTCTGAGAAGTTTATGGGGAAGGACAAGTTCATTTTTTACCTCGGCGACAATATGGTGGTGGGCGGCATCAAGCGTTTCGCGGATGAGTTTGAGAAGAGTGGATGCAATTGCTTCCTGACTCTCGCAAAGGTGAAAGACCCGGAGCGGTTCGGCGTTCCTGAAATCAAAGATGGCCGGATCGTTTCCGTGGAGGAGAAGCCGAAGAAACCCAAGAGCAGTTATGCTGTCTCTGGAATTTATTTATATGATAGTTGCATCTTCGAGGCCGTCAAGGCGATCAAACCAAGCGAACGTGGAGAGCTTGAGATCTCCGATGCGCATCAGTATCTCATCGACAAGGGATTCAAGGTGGGATATGCTGAGATCACCGGCTGGTGGAAGGACACAGGCAAGCCGAGCGATCTGCTCGAAGCAAACAGACTCGTGCTCGACAACATCACTCCCGCCATTCACGGCACAGTCGACAATCAATCAACTATCTCCGGTAAAGTTGTGATTGAAAAGGGTGCGAAGATTATCAACAGCGTCGTGCGTGGTCCTGCAATCATCGGCGAGAATTGCGTGATTGAAGATGCGTACGTTGGGCCGTTCACTGCTGTGGGTAACAACACCGTTATTAGAAAGAGCGAAGTCGAATACAGTATCATTTTGCGGGACTGCAAAATCATGAGCGTTGGCATTCGTCTTGAGGGAAGCATCCTCGGCAATGACGTTGAAGTAGTTGAAGGAACAGGCAGGCCTCGGGTACACCGGTTTATGATTGGGGATCAGAGCAGGGTGGAGTTGGTGTAACTAAATCTTTTTTCAGAACTCAAAATGTAAACGAACCGGTATGGCCCATCAAACACTCAGCTCCTCGATCAGCAATCGAATCGCCACCATCACCATCAACCGTCCTGACAAGCTGAACGCCCTCAACGCCGAGACGAAAGCGGAGCTGAAGGCACTGTTCACCGAAATCAAGAATGACAATGCAGTCGATGTCGTTATTCTCACCGGCGCAGGAGAGAAGTCGTTTGTCGCTGGAACAGACATCAAAGACCTAACCGTCCTGAATGCCACGACCGGTAAAGAGTTTTCATCGAAAGGACAAGAGGTCTTTGACTTGATCGAGAACCTTGGCAAACCGGTAATCGCTGCCGTAAATGGCTACGCGCTTGGCGGTGGATGCGAGCTTGCGTTGGCGTGTCACATCCGTATTGCATCGGAGAATGCGAAGTTCGGCCAGCCCGAAGTGAACCTCGGTATCATCCCCGGCTACGGTGGCACACAGCGCCTGGCCCGACTCATCGGACGTGGACGCGCGATGGAATTGATCCTCACCGGCAACCAGATTGATGCACAAGAGGCTCTTCGTATTGGACTCATCAACAAGGTCGTCCCGCAGAGTGAGCTTCTTGCCACTGCTACAGCAATGGCCCAATTGATTGCAAGCAAAGGACAAGTTGCCATACGCATGGCATTAAAAGCTGTGAACATGACGGAAGAAACAACTCTTAGCGACGGACAACAGCTTGAGGCTTCGCTCTTTGGTGTTTGTTGCGATACGGGTGGCTTCAAAGAGGGAACGACGGCGTTCCTTGAAAAACGTAAGCCGTCATTTAGAAACGGTTGAGGCAGGAATTGTCAAACGCAGTTCGTTGGCGTCTCGTAGCGGTTGGAATCCTGGCCGTCAGTTCACTTGTGCTGTTTATGGCGGGTCGTGTCAGCGAGAGGGTGGAAAAAAACTCCGCTCTCAAAAAGGCTCAAGCCCGACCGCTTCTCACTCAGGTCAACGAGGTAGTTGATACTCTGCTTGATCAGTACGAGGTTGACCCGAAGTGGGTCAAAACCTGGAGCGTATTCACTCCCAACAAGAAATTCATCAGGGAGGAGCGGCGGGTGTACGTCCCGCCAAGCTTCATCAGTCTCGATTTCAATCATGACTTGAGTCGTGCGCTTGCAAAGTATGATGTGCAGGTTGTCGCCACTGAGCGAACCAGGGAGAGTACAGTGTCAATGCACATCCTCAACGATGGAATGATCTTCGAGAGTATTGGGTTTGTTGTGAAACGTGACCTGAAGTAATGCGACACCGATGACGTATCTCCCTGCCGGATATGAGTGAACCCACCTCAGTTGTTTTGAATCTGGATTTGCTTTAGATTTACACGCCAACAAATAGGAAAGGGTCACCCCATCAGCACCGAACAACCAAAACAGCAAAAGAGCAATCAGCAAGTGAGTGACATAGCAATCATGGAGAAGATCGTTTCGCTTTGCAAGCGACGTGGTTTTGTGTTCCAGTCGAGTGAGATTTACGGCGGCCTGAATGGCTGCTGGGATTATGGTCCGTTGGGCGTTGAACTCCTTCGCAATGTGAAGGAGCAATGGTGGCGGGTCATGACGTTCCGCGAAGATGTGGAGGGGCTTGATGCTTCCATTCTCATGCATCCCAGAGTGTGGGAAGCTTCCGGGCATGTGGAGAACTTCACTGACCCGATGGTGGATTGCAAGCAATGCAAGTCCCGCTATCGGGTGGATATCCTATTTGAGGAGATCTCGGTCAAGAAGCAGAAGGATGCCTGGCGTGAGCTTGATCCGGAAGCGCCGAAGGGTCAGGTCTCCGATGAACAGGTGAAGATCGCGTTTGCGCAGTTTGCTGAGAAGTTTCCGGACAAAGTACTTGTGGCGCTCACATGTCCGAACTGCGGGAACAAGGGTACCTTTACTGAAGCCAGAAAGTTCAACCTGATGTTCAAGACATTCGTCGGACCGGTTGAAGATGCGAGTGCCGTGGTCTACTTGCGTCCCGAGACGGCACAGGGAATCTTTGTGAATTTTCTGAACGTGCAAGCAGCATCACGACAGAAGCTCCCGTTCGGTATTGCGCAGATCGGCAAAGCATTCCGCAACGAGATCAACACCAAAAACTTCCTCTTCCGCACGCGGGAGTTTGAACAGATGGAAATGCAATTCTTTGTGAAACCGGGTTCTGATGTAGAGTGGTTCAACCGGTGGAAGGAAGAGCGGATGCAATGGTTTGTCAATCTCGGCATGACGAAAGAGAAGCTCCACTGGCATCAGCACGCTCCTGACAAACTCGCGCACTATGCCAAGGATGCCTATGACATCGAGTACCAGTTCCCTTTTGGTTGGGGGGAGATAGAGGGCATTCACAATCGCACAGACTTCGATTTGTCGCGGCATCAGGAGTACTCCGGTAAATCCATGCAGTATTTTGACGAGCAGGCCAAGGAGAAATTCCTCCCCTATATCATCGAAACATCCGCGGGGGCAAGTCGTTCGTTCATGGCATTCCTTGTTGATGCGTACAGGGAGGAAGAGGCGCCGACTGCCGATGGGAAGATGGAGATTCGAACAGTGATGCGCTTCCATCCGAAACTTGCGCCAATCAAGGCGGCGATTTTTCCATTGGTCAACAGAGACAACATGCCTGAGATTGCGAAGAAGATAGAGGAGACGCTCCGACCGCAACTTCGTGTGTTCTATGATGATAGCGGGGCAGTAGGGCGCCGGTACAGACGGCAGGACGAGGTGGGAACGCCATGTTGTATCACGGTTGATTCCCAGACTCTCCAGGATCAGACCGTGACTGTTCGCGAGCGTGATTCGATGCAGCAAGATCGCATCGGTATCGACAATATTCTCAAGTACCTTCGCGACAAGTTGGAGGTGTAGTCCTTCTCGTTTTCAATACAAAGGCACAAGAACGCAGAGTTACACAAGCGATATGTTAGCTCTCCCTTCGTATTAAGACTGGTAGGGCTCGAGTTTCAAGTGGACGACCAGAGACGGTCACCCCACTTCAACGATTACGTAACACTACCTGAAGACTTAAGGGGTTGGAAATTCACCTCGATTTCCTTATATTGGCTCCAGTTAAAATCGTCTCATTGCACAAGCAGGCATGAAGAAACTCTCCCCACTTGTTGTGCTGTTGGTTGTACTCGGTTGCGGCGATAATCTGCAAAGCCCGACTCCGGTCACTTCTTTGAGTGCCCCTGCCAATCTTAGAGCCTTCTCAGTCAGTCAATCAAGCGTCAAAGTACAATGGTCGGCTCCATCGGGCGTGTCCGATTCAACCTTTCAAGGATATATCGCCGAGGTTGGAAGTTTCAGGGATACGATTGACAAATCCCAGCTCGCCTTTGTCGTGAACGGGCTGCCCTCGGGGGAGTCAACATTCTCGATCTATTCATTGAAGATTGATGGCTTGCGCAGCGACGCAGCGACGGTGCGTTGGGCGCCTGCCTCAAGGTTCGATTCGGTCTACACTGTGTATGAGAGCAGCTCGCCGGTCTCCACTAGGCCCGAAGGATTCAATGTTGGCACAGCAACATCGAACCCAACCGTCATGATCATGAATCTCAATGATCAGGCTGTGCAGCAGACAATGGATTTCTTCCTTAATGGTGATTCAACGGAGACGCGTCAGTCGCTTTCACTGTGGAGCGCGAACCTTCGAGTAGGTACCATGAACAGGACGGTGTTCTCAACACAAACAGATGCTTCTCCCGGACTTGATTTTCCGCTTCAGGCATTCCCTGCCGAAGATACGTTCGTGAAAGATAGCATTGCTGTTCTGGATAACATGATTTACTACGCCAGGGTTGTGGGTGATCCCCAACAAATCAACTATGTGAGAGTGCATCTTCACATCAGAACTGGAACCGTGATTCCGAATCGTATCATTGAGGTTCGTGTGTCACTGCAACGTGTGCCGGGATTGTTGTACGCGTTGGATGAATCTGACTATTCAAAGGCTCTCTCCAGTGGCTACTATCGTGCTCATTCATTCAATCTAACCATTCACAATCAAAGAGGAGCAACATGACGGGAAGAAAACACCTGATCAATACCATCGTTTTCTCAAGCCTGGCCTTTGGGGCAACGTGGCTTGGCTGCAAGAGTGATGATGAAACGACAAATCCAACGGGTCCAACAATTGTGGCGCCAACAAATCTACGGGCATATTCTGCGGGTCCAACTTCAGTGTACCTGTTGTGGAGTCTCTCCACGAGTGAATCCGAAGCGTCATTTAATAACTACCTGGTGCAAGCGAAGGATCCTGCGGGAACAGTTGTGGCAACCTCAAATGTTGCAGAGGGGACGCCCAACGTCACTGTGTCTTCATTGACGGAAGGAGTCATTTACACATTTGTTGTACGTTCAACGGCAACAGGTAGTGTTGTGAGTTCCGATTCCGCATCGGTGCGGTGGTCGCCTGCGCGCCGGTATACCACAGACTCAACGAATGGAGCGCCAATCCAGGTGTATGAAATACGCAGCACACTGGGAGCAAGCGGATTGCAACTCAACAGTAATGGTTCTTATGCACGAGTGCGATCACTCAATGCCGGAAATCCGGATCGAATCTTGTGTGATATTTACATCGACTCTGTTGGTGGAGGTGCAATATGTCTGAAAAACATCGCTTTGCTGGGAAGTTATCCCAAGAACACATTCTTCTCAACAGAGTCACGAGATGCAACCGATCTGAACGATCCTCAATCGGCTCCTCCTGATACGTCGACTTACCAGGCAAACAGAATCAATTTGCCTGGCACGGCGGTGACGCAGTCAAAAATATTCTTTGCCAGATCGACAACTGATAACAAATATGTCCGCATCCTCGTTCAACGCAACGTTGCAACGGGATTGTTGTACTCAGGTTCGGGAAGCGACAGGTATGTTGTTCTTCAACTGTCGTATCAAAACACTGCCGGCAATTGGTTTGCGAAACCAGTTCGCGCCCTACCCACACAACATGATGGCGAGTAAAACATGAAAAGCCGAATCGCTCTATGGATAGTGTCCATTCTCGTGATTGCTTCGAATGTGTTCGGGCAGACCACGAAGAAGGAATCAACAATTATTGGCGAAGTTGTTGATATCAAAAGTTATATTGCGTTTGGAATGAAGGCTGATAACGCCGACCGCAAAGCCGCCGCAGAAGCGAGCATGAATGCCGGTAACCCCCTTGGTATCCTTGAAAAAGGAACGGGCAAAATCTATATCGTTGTAATTGCCCAACAGACTGAGAATGCCAACGGCAAGCTCAAGGATTATCTTGGCGTACGCGTCTATGCCAAGGGCTTGGTGTACAGGAGAGGTGCAAGCCAACTCTTGATTCTGAATGATATCGGAAAAACGATCAAGTAGGATGTGTTTTTCCTCAAGGGGTGGACGATCTTGTCCACCCTTTTTTTGTTTCATCTCATCTCGAGCAAATGCAAATCAAAGACGTTTTCATCAATCGTTACGGCGAACTCCGTGTTGGGTGGCGCCTGCTTTCGTTTCTGCTTCTTGTGAGTACCATTGTTTTTGGCGTTGGCGCGTTGTTGCGCATGCTGGGATTGCTGAATGACCTTGCAGGAAGGATCGTTGTTCTCGCGGCAACACTTGGGGCTTCCTACGTGATGACGCGGTTTGTGAACAAAAAGCCGTTTGGCGCCATCGGGCTTTCACTGCATCCGCGCATGTTTAGAGAATTCGGCGTCGGATGCCTGCTCGGTTTCCTGATGATCAGCGGAGTGTTTCTGGTTGAATTGATGGCAGGATACGTTCGCCTTGAATGGCGTGAGTATACGATTCTTACATGTGTCAAGGTGCTTTCCCTGTCCTTCATGTTCTTTGCTGTTGCTGCATTTCTTGAAGAGGTCATCTTTCGCGGTTACGCATTCCAGACGCTCATTCAATGGATCACGTTTCTTCCGGCAACGCTGGTGTTTTCCTTGTTGTTCGCCTATGCGCATTTTGCCAACCCCAACGTGACGGCGTTGAGTTTGCTGAATGTTGCATTGGCCGGAGCCTGGCTTTCGATTGCATATATGAAAACGAGGGGCCTCTGGCTGCCGTTCGGGTTACACCTCGCATGGAACTTCTGCCAAACTTCGGTGTATTCATTTCCGACGAGCGGTGGGGCATTTGAAGGGCAGAAGCTTGCCGATCTCGTTCAGTCCGGTCCAGAGTGGATCACAGGCGGCAAGTTTGGTCCTGAGGGTGGGATACTGGCAACAATCGCCCTGGTCGTCTGTACTTGGTATGTACTGAAATCAACATATCTCAACTCTCCACCCGGTATTGTCACACTCGACTCCATTGAAGACATCATGCCGAAACTGCAAACAAACGAGAATCAACCCGTATGAGCCGTTGGTTCCTGGTTGTCCTTCTTGGATTTACCGTATCGTTCACATCGCAAAGCCAGACTGTTGCTGATACGGAGTTCGAAGCGAGGGTGAGGAAGGGGATAGAGCATATCTATAATTTGGAATTTGAAAACGCAGATCGTGAATTTGGCGACCTCATCCGCGTGCGTCCACGTGATCCTGCCGGCCTTTTTTTTCTTGCCATGGTGAATTGGTGGAGAATCATGACCGATCTCGAGAACAAGGAGTATGATGATCAGTTCCTCGATTCATTGGATGTCGTTATCGACCTCTGTGATGAGTTGCTTGAAAGGAATGAGAATGATGTGGATGCTCTCTTCTTCAAAGGCGGTGCTATCGGATTCCAGGGAAGACTCAAGTTTCATCGCAATGACTATCTGGGTGCCGCCTCAGCGGGAAAGAAAGCGCTCCCGCTTGTGCAGGATGCCTCTGTTGCCGATCCCAAAAACTACGACATCTTTCTCGGTACCGGACTGTACAACTACTATGCTGATGTTATCCCCGAACAGTATCCATGGACCAAGCCGTTGCTGCTGTTCCTTCCCTCAGGCGACAAGCAGAAAGGAATCCGCCAACTGACAACGTGTGCGGAGAAGGGGAAGTATGCAAGCGTTGAATGTTCATACCTTCTGATGCAGGTCTATTATGCGTATGAGAAAGATTATCAAAAAGCTCTCGTGCTGGCCTTGAGCCTCCACAATCGTTTTCCCAACAATGGCATGTTCCATAGGTATCTGGGCAGGTGTTATGTTTCAACCAATAGCTGGCAGATGGTTCAAAGTGTTTTCACGGAGATTGCGGAGAAGGCACAGAACACACAGCGGGGCTATTCGATGCAGGCGCATCGTGAAGCAGAGTACTATCTCGGTTTGTGCGACATGAACACCAGACAGTACGATGCGGCGCTCAAGCACTTGTATAAATGTGATGAACTGAGCCGCCTTCTTGATAAGGATGAGGCCTCCGGTTTCATGGTCATGGCAAACTTGAAAGCGGGCATGGCGCATGATGCCCTGTCGCGCCGGGACCTTGCCGAGAAGCAGTACCGAAAAGTTCTTGAGTTGAGGGAGTTTCTCGATTCACGCAGGCAGGCTGAGCAATATTTAAGGTCTCCATTTTCATCTCGTAACTGATCATCGTGTTTCTCATCTAAGAGAATATGCAACTTACCATTTTCATATACGGTCTCATCGCTGCTCTGGCAGAGATTCTTGGTGGAAGCCTCGTCGTATTGCGCAAACAATGGCCGGCGAAAGTGCAGGAGTACCTGCTGGCGCTGAGTGCCGGGTTCATTCTTGCACTGGTATTTCTGGAACTTGTACCACAGGGGATTCGATCTGTCGGGGATGAAGCGCCGTTATTCATGTTGCTTGGGTACTCGGTGTTGCATTTCTTCGAGCACACGATAGTGGGGCATCTTCATTTTGGAGAAGAAACGCACCATGATGTGATGGTCTCCAAGGTTGCAAGCGTCTCGACGTTTGTGGGACTTTTCGTGCATGCATTCTTCGACGGCTTCGCTATCTCGGCGGGAATGCAATTTGATTTCTACCTCGGCCTGATGATTTTCTTTGCGGTGTTACTGCACAAGATCCCTGAGGGATTGACCATTGCTTCCGTAATGCTGGCTGCCGAACACCGGCGCAAAACGGCGTTGCTCGCCTCTGCGGCAATCGGTGTTGCGACAATGCTTGGGATTGTCAGCGTGTTTCTTCTGTCGGCGGTGAGTGAGCGGATTCTTGGCGTTGCCTTTGCATTCTCGGCGGGAATTGCAACGTACGTTGGTGCGAGCGATCTTATTCCCGAAATTAACAAGTCGAGAAACAGAATCATCCCGTTTCTTGTCTTTGGTGGGATCGCATTGTTTTATGCCGGTACCAAACTGCTTGCCGTATACACCGGGTTGGCTCACTGACGTGTAGTTGTGGTCATGAAAAGCAGAACGCCCTGCCGGAATCCGGACAGGGCGTTGCGCGTTTGTGTTCTGGTCAACGGTCTACAGGCTGGTGCCTATTGAGATGCGATGCAGATTGCCAATCTTTCCGAGTGACGAAAGCGAATAATCCACCTTGTAGTCACTCACAGAAATTCCCACGCCTCCGGAGAAACCTCCGAGTCCGGTCGATGTACCGATTTTCAGATCCTTGCGCTTCTCATTGTCATATCCTACACGCACCTGCAACACCTTGCTGAGTGTGAACTCCCCGCCAACAGAGAATGCTCTAAAGCGGTCTGAAAAGTTTGGCTGACTTTCATTCAGTTTGTGGAAGTTGAAGTTGAGCAGAAGAGGAAGTCCCTTGGGGACAACCGAAGCGCCAACCACAACATCGAGCGGCAAATCCTCTTTTGTAGAGATGTACGAAGTAAGCTGACTGCCGATGTTGCGAATGCTTGCCCCGATGGTGACTTTGGTCTCAGGCACTGCATACAGCACACCGAGGTCGGCTGCCAATCCCGTTGATTTGTAACCGGCGATGGAGGAGTAGATGAACTTTACATTGGCGCCGCAATGCAAATTCTCCTCGAACATCGTTGAGTAGCCAATGGTGACTGCAAGATCAGTCGCGCTGAATGTGCCAAGGTTGTTACCGAGGTCATCCGTTTCTTCAAATGTCCCGTAGTTGGTGTACAGTATGCCGGCACCGAAGTATCCAAGATCTTCAAACGGTTGGCTATACGATGCGAAACCCGAGTTGATGTCGAGCAGGTGTTTGAAGAAGCCGATGGAACCCATCGGTGTCTCCAGCGTACTGAGGGCAGCCGGGTTATAGAATATTGAGTTCGGGTCACCCGTGATGGTGACGAAGCTACCGGCAAGTGCTGCGGCTCTCGGACTGACGTCGTTACGGAGAAAACTATACACGGTGTTGGATTCAGCACGCAAGGATTGCGATACTGTCATCCCAACAATCAAAGACCAAAAGCCGAGCTTCACGATGGTTCGCATGTGTTAATCTCCTTCACGTTGGCAGGTAAGCTTTCGATCAATTTAGTAATTCACGATTCGAATAGCAACAAATAGTCAAAGCAAGGCCTCCCGGCGACAGGTTGCTTGTCAGATTCGAAACTGCTATATTGTATCCATAAAGTTCTGATTTGGTAACACGAGAAAGGAAATAATTCAACATGCGTGAAGGAATTCATCCGGAGTATACGAAAGCCACAGTGACGTGTGTCTGCGGCAATACGTTCGTTACACGTTCAACAGGTGGTGATCTCAAAGTTGAGATCTGTTCCAATTGCCATCCGTTCTTTACCGGGCGACAGAAGCTGGTCGATTCGGCAGGTCGGGTGGAGCGTTACAATAAGAAGTATGCAAAGAAATCCGTAACGCCGGAAGCATGAGGCATAGTTTCTGATTCAGGTTGTTGTGCAACGTTCCGCTCCTCGGTGGAACGTTGTTGTTTTGCACCATCTTCACCTTGTGAGCGCCAATGCACCTTTGTCTGTTCGAAGATATCCATTCGAGTAATCTCCTTCCTCTTACGTACTTCCGTCCGGCGTATGATCTTCGATGCGGGATGCTTTCGCTCAGAGAGCGGATTGTTCATCACCTATCACCGAAATCGATTTCCTTGTTGGCTCGAGGCTACCTCGCCGCAGTGTTACAGGAAGAAAACCCCGGTGTTGATGTAAATCGTGTTTCTGTTGATGTAAGTGTCTTTGTGAATGGCCGGACGATCATGACCGACGGTCTCGCTCGTGTGATCAAAAAGGCGAAAAGCGATTGTATGTTTATGGCGGATAGCCAACTTGTTGCGGTGCGATTGAGCGGAACGAACCTTGCAAAGTCCCGATCGAGCCAATACGGTGATTCCATTGATCTCTCCGATGTCAAGGATGTCGCTACAGATGAAGTCGATGCCATGTTGGTGAAGTATCCGTGGGATCTTGTGTATGCAAATGAGAGCCAGCTTGTCATTGATTTTGCCCTGCTCACGAAGAAGACGAAGGGTGTTGCGAAAAACGCCGATGTTCACAAAGCAGCTGTTCTTGTCAACAAGAAGAATATCCATGTTGGCAGGAAGAGTGTTGTGAGCGCAGGGGCGGTGTTGGATGCAACAGACGGACCGATTTTCGTCGGGAGCAATGTGAAGATTTTACCGACCGCAGTCATCGAAGGTCCGTGCTTCATCGGTGATGGGTCGTTGATCAAAGCGGGGGCGAAGATCTATGGCAACACGAGCATCGGGACGTCGTGCAAGGTGGGTGGAGAGGTGGAACACTCGATTCTCCATTCTCATTCCAACAAGCAACACGATGGCTTCCTCGGGCACTCCTATATTGCTCCGTGGGTAAACCTCGGCGCCGGTACAACGACAAGTAATCTCAAGAATACGTACGGCAACGTGAAGGTGCAGATCAATGGGAGGGCTGTTGATTCAGAAAAAATGTTTGTTGGATTGACGGCAGGTGATCATGTGAAGGTTGGGATCAACGGCACGATTGACACTGGAACAGTCATCGGGCCTTCATCCAACATTTATGGAACGGCAATCCCGCCAAAGTATCTTCCGCCGTTCTCATGGGGAACGGCCGGAGCGCTGACGACGTATGATGTTGAACGGGCACTTGCTGTTGCAACGACAGTGATGGGAAGACGTAATGTGGTAACATCGGACGCGTACAAACAGTTGTTTCGCTACATTTATGATCTGACGAGCAATGAACGGACAAACTCCAGAACCTGAACTTCAAGAACGACCTGAACGCCGGACCCTATATGCAGGCGTTCGCGGTGTTGCCGTCAGGCTGCTCAACCGTGTTGAGCGGTCGGATTCCTATCTCGACCGCGTACTTGATGCCGAACTGCGTACTCCCGAGTTGAGTGATCTGGACAAGGGCCTGTTAACGGAACTTGTCCATGGTGTACTCCGCTGGCAAAACAAGCTGGATTGGGTGCTCAACGGATTCTCGCACGGCAATTTCCAGAAGTCTGAAGTCAACATCAAAAATACGCTGCGTGTTGCGCTGTACCAGATTCTCTTTCTTGATCGTATTCCCCATGCTGCGGCAGTGAATGAGGCAGTCGAGCTTATCAAGCGGATACGGGGGGACAAAGTAGGAGGGTTGGTGAATGCCGTCCTCCGCAACATCATCAGGAATTTGGATGGTATCCGTTATCCCGATCCTAACGAAGACAAGGTCCAGTACCTTTCTGTGATGTACTCTCATCCTCACTGGATTGTAAAACGCTGGCTCGGTCGATTCGGTTATGATGACACACTGAAACTCCTTGTGGCAAGCAACGAACGGCCCGGCCTGTCACTGCGGATCAACAAGCTCAAAGCGCAGCCGGCTGAATTCCTTACCATGCTTGAGCAGCAGCAGATCCACTACACAGGCTCGACGCATGTTGACTATTTCATCAAGGTGAAGTCTCTCCCGCGCATCGGCCAGATGGAATTATTCCGTCGTGGTTTTTTTACAATCCAGGATGAAAGCGCAATATTGCCGTGCATGATGCTTGCACCGCAACCCGGCGAGCGAGTAATTGACATGTGTGCTGCGCCAGGCGGCAAGACAACGGCAATGTCTGAGATGATGAAGAACGAGGGTGAGATCATCGCCATTGACAAGTATGAAACGAAGCTCCTGTTCGTCAAGGCAGCATGTGAGCGGTTGGGACTTCGCAACGTCAAGTTACAGGTTGTCGACGCATCGACGCTTGACGGTGAGCAGGCAGACAAAGTGCTACTTGATGCGCCATGTTCCGGACTCGGCGTGTTGACGAAGAAACCTGATATTAAGTGGAAGCGCGATATTACCGACGTTCTCAAGCTGGCAGCACTACAAAGTGAGCTTATTGAGAACGCTGCGCGCCTCGTGAAGCCCGGCGGTGTGCTCGTCTACAGCACATGTACGACCGAGCCGGAGGAGAATACCGGTGTCATCTCCCGGTTTCTTGCCAAGCATCCCGAGTTCAGCGTCGAGGACGCGAAGCCGTACGTCAGTCACTCGCTTGTGAATGCAGGTGGCCACGTGGAAACATTCCCGCATCAGCATGGCATGGATGGTTCATTTGCTGCACGCTTCAGGAAGAGTTCGTAACAACCTTACCAAACGAAAACCTACGGAGTAATGCTCATGGCAAATTACCTTGAACTCGTAGCAAGGGAACTCGAACAGCTTGAGTCATCCCAGACATTCAAGTATGAAGTCCCGCTTCAGGGCGCGCAGGATGCCGTCGTGCGCGTAAATGGCAAAAAGGCCGTCATGCTCGCATCGAATAACTACCTTGGCATGTCGAACCATCCGGCAGTGTGCAAAGCGGCCGTGAAAGGCATCAAGCAGTACGGCTACGGCGTCGCGTCAGTGCGGTTTATTTGCGGCACGCAGGATGTCCACCTTGCTCTGGAGAAAACAATCTCCAAGTTCCTCGGCACTGAAGATACCATTCTCTTCTCCTCATGCTGGGCTGCGAACGAAGCATTCTTTGCGTCATTGACCAATGAAAAGCTCGGCTATGAAAGCTACAAGGATGTTATCTACTCTGATCGTTTAAACCATGCAAGCATTATTGATGGTCAGCGGTTGTGCAAAGCCGAGACCACAGATAAGAAGATCTACAAGCATGCGGATGTCGACGACCTCATTCGTCAACTTGAAGAAGATAAGAACAAGGATTACCGCTTGAGAATCATTGCCACAGATGGCGTCTTTAGTATGGAAGGCGACCTTGCTCCATTGGACAAGATTGTTGAAGCGGCAAAGACCTACGGAGCAATTCTGTTTGTGGATGACTCGCATGCAGTTGGCGTGTGCGGTAAAACCGGGCGCGGCACTCCTGAAGCAAAAGGAGTCCATGGCAAGATCGATGTGTTGACTGGAACGTTGGGCAAAGCAATCGGCGGAGCGTCGGGGGGATACATCAGTGGAAGGAAGGATTTGATCTCGTACATGCGGCAGAAATCCCGGACGTACATTTTCTCAAATTCTCTTCCCCCGCCAATTGTGTTCGGGGCTCACGCTGCATTTGATCTCTTGATGAAGAATAAGTCGATTGTCAAGCGTCTCCACAAGAACACAGCATACTTCCGCAAGCAGATCGTGAAGCTGGGATTCACCATTCTTGAAGGTGAGCATCCCATTGTTCCGATCATGCTCGGCGAGGCAGCCGTTGCCCAACAGATGAGTGCGGCATTGTTAAAAGAAGGCGTGTATATCAGGGGATTGTGGTTTCCGGTTGTGCCCAAGGGTGAGGCACGGTTGCGGGGGCAGATTTCCGCTGCACTCAGCAAGAAGGATATGGATAAGGCTCTCAAAGCATTTGAAAAGGTCGGCAAGAAGATGATGGTGATATAACCGATTGCAGATTACGAATACAGAATAACAAAGGGGAACGAGTTGTATGAAGCAACTGAATGAAGAAAATGTTTTTGATGCATTGCGTATCGTGAAGGATCCTGATCTCCATCGTGATATCGTGGCACTGAATTTCGTGAAGGACGTGAAGATAAGGGGAAGCGATCTTGCGTTCACCATTGAATTGACAACGCCTGCCTGTCCGGTGCGTGAAGAATTGAAGGCGGCTTCAGAGAAAGCCATTCGGGACACGATCCAAGATGTCGGCAAAGTCGATATCACCATGACCTCCAAAGTGGTCTCCCACAACAACAAGCAGAAAGAGGCTGTGCTGCCGGGAGTGAAGAACACCATTGCCGTTGCTTCCGGGAAGGGCGGCGTGGGCAAATCCACGCTTGCAGTGAACCTTGCCGTGGCGCTTGCGCAAGAAGGGGCCAAGGTTGGACTTGTTGATGCGGATGTCTACGGACCGAGCATTCCGCTGATGATGGGCGTAAAGCCGGGAGAACGGCCACTTGTCCATGGTCAGAGACTCCAGCCAATGGAGAGGTGGGGCGTGAAGCTGATGTCCATTGGTTTTCTTGTCGACCCGATGCAAGCGGTTGTCTGGCGCGGGCCGATGGTGAGCGGAGCGGTGAAGCAATTCATCTCTGACGTGGATTGGGGCGAGCTTGATTACCTGATATTCGACCTTCCTCCGGGAACAGGCGACATTCAGCTTACACTTGTCCAGACGATTCCACTCACCGGTTCGGTAATCGTAACAACGCCACAGGATATCTCTCTCGCCGATGCACGCAAGGGATTCAAGATGTTCGAGAAGGTGAATGTTCCCATCCTCGGCATTGTCGAGAACATGAGTTACTACAGTTGCTCGCATTGCGGACAGAGGGAGGAGATATTCGATAACGGCGGCGGCAGAAGAGCTGCCGTGGAACTCGGCGTGCCGTTCCTCGGCGAGATTCCCATCTTCACCAACATTCGCATCAGTGGCGACACCGGCAAGCCGATTGCTGCGGACAAAGACAAGCCACAACGGGAACTCTACCTGCGGGTTGCCCGCAACATGGCGGCACAGGTGAGTATCCGCAATGCAAACCAGGCAGCGACGCTGGAAATACAACTCATGTAATAGGAAAGAAAACCACAGTGTCTCTGTGGTGATCTTCTCAAAGAGGTCAATGGAAGAACGAATTGAAAAAGCCCTGGACAAGATTCGCCCCTATCTCAGGGCGGATGGCGGCGACGTGAAGTTTAAGCAGCTTCGTCCGGATGGGATCCTTGAATTGAGATGGGAAGGGACATGTGTTATCTGTCCGATGTCCCAGATGACGCTTCGCGCCGGTGTTGAGCGTGTGATTATGAAGGAGATACCGGAAGTGAAGAGGGTGGAGGCGGTGGCAGGATAGCATTGTCTTTCATCGGTAAGAACAAATTACATTGGGAGTGTTCTTATGAGAAAAAGAGTTATTTCCATAGTTAGTGCCGCGTTGATTACGGCATTCCACGTTCCTCTCTTCGCCCAGCCTGGCTGGAACCAGTTGAACTCCGGTACCGCAAATGATCTCTCAGCAATTCACTTCTTGAATGTTAGCACAGGTTACGTTGCAGGCGCAGCGGGAACTGTGCTTCGTACTACCAACGGTGGCGCAAGCTGGCAGAATGTGTCGCCGGCAGGTGTTACTGCCAACCTCAACGGTCTGTACGTCTTCGATGCTCCTTCCGATCGGGTAGTGGTGGTTGGCGACGGAGGAATGATTCTGGTGACGACAAACGGTGGAGCTGGTTGGTCGACCGTATCCAGTGGCCTTACCGATGATCTGTTCTCAATTTCTTTTGCGTCACAAACCGGTGTGTGTGGTGGAGGTTCGCAAGCAATCTTGAAATCTACCGATGCGGGGTCGTCCTGGAGTATTGTTCAATCCGGATTCTTCGGTGGAGGATTCCGGGGAGCCTTCATGCTGAGTCCCCAGATCGGCTACGTGTGTGGAGAGAATTCCATCTTTCAGCCTCTTCTCGGAAAAACAACAGACAGCGGGTCGAACTGGGCATTTGTTCCTTTTTATCTGAACGGTAACGAAGGCAGGGCGTATGCCGTTGACTTCACGGATGCCTCCATAGGCCACGTGGCTGCGGGCGTTTGGGATGGCAGTGGAGCGGTATCGCTTTCCACGAATGGCGGTTCGGATTGGTCATCGCAGCTCTTCCCCGATGTTGCGTACGCAATTGATTTTCCGGTTTCCGCGACCGGTATGGTGGGATATGCTGCAGGGTTGTCGGGAAGAATCATCAAGACTGTCAATGCAGGAGGTGCGTGGCAACAACAGACAAGCGGTACGGCTGCCACACTGCGAAGTATCCACTTCATTGACCTGAATAACGGTTATGTGGCGGGCGATGGCGGCGTGATCCTGAAAACCACAACGGGCGGTGAACCGACATCAGGCGTCGGAGATGGTGAAGGCGTTCAGGTGTTTTCCCTTCAGCAAAACTACCCCAATCCGTTCAATCCTTCAACAACAATCCGGTTCAGGACTCCAACGTCAGGGGATGTACGACTGACAATCTTTGACATCGCCGGAAGAGAAATTGCAGTGCTTGTGGATGGATGGAGACATTCAGGCAGCCATAGTGCGACGTGGAATGCAGCCGGCATGTCTACAGGAATCTACTTCTGCCGGCTCGATGTTGGGGGCTTTACCGAAACCAGAAAGTTGGTGCTAGCGAAGTAACAGCGTGTGATTATGAAGGAGATACCGGATGTGAATAGGGTAGAGGCGGGATAATCAGATGTTATGAGGTGCAACAAAAAGGGGTAGACTCCTATGAGAGCTAACAAATACAATCTGGAGGAGGTGGAAGCTAAGCAAGCCAACTTAGTTTCACTAGCTGAACGTTCATTGAATGGAGAATCCGGTCTGAGCCAGAGTGCAATATTGATAAGGGGTATTCTGGACGATTGATCTTGACCCCGGAATTCGGACATGAAGTTAGTGATTAATGTTGGATTGTTGTTCGAACCCAACTGGTGTCAAGTATCCCAGGCTTGAGTGCAGTCGCTGGCGATTGTAGAACACTTCAATGTATTCAAAGATTTTGCTTCTCGCTTCGTCTCTCGTTTCAAATCGCTCCCAGTAAATCAGTTCAGTCTTCAACTTGTGGAAAAATGTTTCGGTGATTGCATTGTCGTAACAATTGCCCGTACCCGACATGCTCTGGACCATCTTGTGTGCAGCGAGGGTCGTTCGCACGGTATCGCTGGCATACTGGCTCCCACAATCAGAGTGAAAGACAAGCCCCGGCGCAATCGTACGATGCGTCAGTGCACACTGTAAGGCTTGCGCTACTAACGCCGTGTCGATGCGATGACTCATTGCGTAACCTACAATGCGGCGTCCGTAGACATCCAATACCACCGCAAGGTACAGCCAACCTTCAAGCGTCCAGATGTAGGTCATGTCGCTCGTCCAGAGTTGATTCGGACGCTCGGCATGAAACTTCTGCTTCACGAGATTCGGTGATGCGTTCGTTGTCCTGGTGCTGTCTGTGGTTATCTTGAATCGCTTCTTTGTCTTTGCCCGTATGTTGTGTTCCTGCATCAGTTTGGCGACACGCTTTGTGGTGCAAACAAACCCGCTTGCACGGAGTGTTTGTGCTATGCGTGGGCTGCCATAGGTCCCTCGGCTGGCTTGGTGGACGCGCCCAATCTCCTGCACCAGCCTTACATTGCGCTGGCGATAAGAACTCGATGCATGTCTGCGCCAGTAGTGATAACTGCTGCGTGTCAACTGCAACACACGGCACATCGTCGTAACACGGAACTCGTTTCGATGATCGTCCATAAAGCGATACCTCACTTCCCGTGTTTGGTGAAGTACCCGATCGCTTTTTTTTAAAACCTGAACCTCCTCCCGCAGCGTTGCCACCTCTCGGTGCAGACGGCGCAATTCCTCATCCTGAGGCATCAAACGACCGTTCCCAGGAAAGGCATTGCCACCATGACTACCAAACTCACGTTTCCAATTGGAAATTGTATTCGGGTCCAC
>JANNSJ010000025.1:0-47058 GCA_031402435.1 Bacteroidota bacterium
CTCCCGGGTGTTCGACACGGTGGAGGTGAGGGCGACATTCTGGGATGAGTCACTTGCCGAAGACGATGCGATGAAGTGGATCCAGGCCGTACGAGAGAACCGCAGGTTCACCTTCAACGTGAAGCTGCATTCATCATTCACGCACAAGAAAACAATCAGGCCGCACATTGCCCGCAATGTACGGGGTGTGTTGCAGACACTGCTCAAGGCAGATCGGCTGGGAACACTCTTGATACAGCTCCCCTACTCCTTCACCAACACAAGCGCGAATAGATTCCATCTTGAAAAGCTCACGGAGGTCTTCGCCGGCTTCCCGATGCACGTTGAATTCCGCCACAACTCGTGGAGCCAGGCATCGACATGGGAGTTCCTTGCAGAACACACTCTCTCGATTGCCAGCACAGACCTTCCTCATATCAAACAATTCATGCCGCATTCAACAACAGTACTGCATGACCATGCGTATCTTCGGCTGCATGGCCGGAACGAAAAAGGCTGGCTGATCAACGGCCTCGACACACGCTACGACTACCTCTATAATGAACGGGAAGTCCGTGAGATTACCCGGCGACTTGACGTCCTCTCACAGAAATGCAGTCACGTTACCGTCGTCTTCAACAACACAACGGGCGGGAAAGCTGTTGCCAATGCATTGCAACTTGTCTCGGCCCTACGCGAAGGTGCTCACGTACTCATTCCCGAAACAACGCTGGAAGCGTTCCCACATCTTCAAGAGATCGCAGCAGTTGTGGATGCAGAGTTGAAATTGGTTGGGGATGGTAACTACAGGCAGGCGATGTAACGGGATTGTATATCTGTGTTCTAACATCCCCTTCTCCCCGAGAGAAGGGGATTTCACTTTCCGCGCTGAGCCCAATACACTCCGCCTAGAACGAGGAGGCCTCCAGCCAGCGTGAACACGCCAACCGTCTCGTGAAGCAACGGCACAGCAAGCACCATGGTTGCAAGCGGTTCAATGTATAGAAAGGTTCCCGCCTTCGCCGCGCCAATTGACGCAACCCCTTTCTGCCACCACCAGTTCGCCAGTCCCATTGCGACCACGCCGAGAAACACAAGAGCGACCAAAGGTTCAAGCGGCAAGTGCGTGAACTTGCTCCAGTCAGATGTCAGACCCATGTACACAGTCATCATAACGGTTGCCGGCAGGAGAAAGGCAAACGCGACAGCAATCGGGTTATGCGACCTTGAGATGTTACGCCCCACCACGGTGTACACTGCCCACGTGTGCGCCGACGCGAGGACAAGCCAGTCACCCGGACTCGCAAGCCAGCCCAACGAGGAGAAGTCTCCCCGCGACATCAGCAGGAGAATTCCCACCGTAGCGATGATAACGCCCGCGATGTCGTTTGCCCCTATGTGTTCCTTCAGGAAGAAGTGAGAAAGGAAGACAATGACCAGCGGCGTAACGGAAATAATCCAACCGGTATTCGTGGCGGATGTGTATTGCATCCCCGTTATCTGAATAAGGAAATGAAGCGTAAGAACACCTGACCCGAGGAGAAGCCGTTGTTTTTCTTTGACGGTGAAGTCCATCTTGATCTTCTGTACGATCATCAGTCCGTACAGCACGGGGAGCGCAAGGATCAAACGGAGGCCGAGTATTTCAGCGGGAGTGAGATAGGCAAGACAAATCTTGGTCGCAACGAATGTCCAACCCCACATGATGACCGTGACGAGAAGAAGAGCGCGGATAAACACGGGGGGTTGGCGGAACTCCGGACCGGACACGGAGTTCATTGCTCAAGCATGGCGGTGATTCCGCTGCGTATCATCATCACGGCAATGCCTGCCAGGAAGAGTGCGGCCACTTTGCCGACAGCTCGTGACCCGGCCTTCCCCATCACTTTCGTGATTGCGTTAGCCTGTATGAATACCACCAGCACGATCAGCATATTCATCACCAGCGATGCAATCGTCCAAAGGTAGCCATACGAATCGACAAGGAGGATGACGGTGGTAAGGGCTGCAGGGCCCATAATAAGGGGGATGCCGATGGGAACAACGCCGGGGGAACTCTCCGGATCGCGCTTCCGGTCTTTGGAGAAAAGAAGGTCGTTCACCGCAAGCACCAGCAGCACGATGCCACCGCCAACCCTGAAATCACTCTCGGTAATACCAAGGAATGAAAACAACAATTTCCCTGCGGTGAGAAAAACGAGAGAGATGACAAATGCCGTGAGGGTCGCGTCGCGGGTGAGTTTTTTCCTTTGCACCGGTGCCATATCATCTGTCAGCGCGACAAACATCGGCAGCACGCCAAAGACGTCAATGGCAACAAAGAGAGGAATGAACGCGAGGAGGAATGTTTCCACTATGTCATTCTGAACGACGTGAAAAATCTGAAGATGAGCGTGGAGAATTCAGTTTCAGAGGACGACACCAAGCTGTTTCAAGTTTTCCCGGATCTTCCCAATTGCCTCTTCCTCGGAGATAAGCAGGCGCGCACCTGCAGACTTCACGGCAATGTCCAAAGGATCACGTTTGACGGTGAGCCATCGCCAGACATTGTAGCCCAGCCGATCCTGGTCATGCGGTTCAACAGTCGGGATGTTCTTGACGCTCGCATAGGCAATCTTCTCAAGAGCCTGTTCGGGGGCGGGGGTTACGGAAGACGGGGCTTTGGTTGTCATGGCATTTGAATGAATTTGGACGTTACTCGACAAGACAATATACAGAATCGCCCACAAAAAAACAGGGAGGCTTGATAAGAGCCTCCCTAAAGATTCCACGCTATTCTCATCCCACTCCCACCACACATCGGCGGGGTCAGGATGAGAGAAAGCATCACTTCAGCAGCAACATCTTCTTGAAGCTGCTGAAGGTCGTGCTGCCATCCACCGGCTGTGCTTCCAACCGATAGAAATACACGCCACTGGCAACACTTTGGCCGGTGCTGTTCCTGCCATACCATACCGCATCGTACACGCCTGCGGTTTGGATTTCATCCTTCAGTTGGACGACCTCCTGGCCAAGAAGGTTGTACACCCTCACGGTCACATGCGCTGAGCGTGGCAACGCGTAGTGAATGTTGGTCGTCGGGTTGAAGGGGTTCGGATAATTCTGCATCAAGGCAAAGGTTGCAGGTATCTGACCATCCTGATCCTCGACTCCGGTGAGCGAGCCATAGAACCCTGCAATACCGCCAGTGCTCGTGACGGCCCAGCCTGATGTCCCGGAGCCGTAACCCACAAAACTCAATCCTACGTATGACCCAGTGCCGACATACGCAGACGTAAATGCCGCGCCCCGGTTCGTGCTTCTATAGACCGTAGTACCACGGGCATACCAGAAGTCATCATTGCCAGCGCCACCGCAAGCAATAAGGAACCCGGTGCCCGCAACTGTTACGGTGGTCCAAGTCGCACCGCCGTCGGTTGAACGAGCCACGCCGCTGGCAGCGGAGCCTGTGGAAACGCCATACTGTGTATTGTTGAACCACACATTGCTTGTTGCTGGGAAGGGCGCTACGCCTGAACTCCAACTGACGCCTGCGTTTGTTGACCTGTAGATTCGACCACCCACACCACTGTTGAACCATATATGGGAGTTGCCGATTGTTGCCAATCCATTTTGGGTTCCGAATTCGCCGCCTACCTGTGCTGGTTCAGTGGCGATGCGCGCCCAACTTGAGCCGCCGTTCGTTGTGCGAGCGATCGTCCATGTACCACCAACAGGATCGCCTTCGGCAATACCATTGGTTGCATCAAACATCTTTATGGCGTTTATGAAACCACCCGCAAGCGTGTACACAGTGTCCCAACTTGTGCCACCATTGGTTGTACGGAAGATATATGTCGCCGCAGGTGATGTTGTGACAAATGCGGTGTTTGCGCTGATTGCATCGATGTTGTAGATATCAGCAATACCAATATTGCCGCCACCCACAGATGTCCAACTGTTTCCACCGTTCACTGTTCGCAGCACTCTTCCACCGGCACCAGCTGCCCATGCAACAGTCTGGCTGACCGCTTTTGTTGAATAGAGGTATGTTGCGATGCCAGACGTTTGTGCTGTCCACCCGACTGGAATCGGAGGATTCTCCTGCCGTACCGAGGCCCGGATGATGATATCCTGAAGATCTCCGGATCGGAAGGGGGCCCAGCCGCCTGTGTATTCCCAACTTCTTCCGGCAATTGGTACAGCCGCTTCATAGTTGAACGCCATTTGTCCACGCGTACCAACGAAGAATCTACCGCCGGGAATCCTTATGCTGTCAGCCCTGAAGCTGATACCGTTCATACCGACAATAGCAGTCACGTTCGTTCGTTCTGCAAGCACTGCGCCGGGAGAACCAGTTGATCCATCAAAAATCTGCACGAGCAATGGCTGCGTCGTAATTGCAGCTATGCTCACATACACCGATTCAATTCTCACCGGATACACCGACGCTGGCAGATCAATAGCAACACCCATTCCTCCGCCACCAATCCAATTGATACTTCCTCCGGCTGTTCCATTCTCATATTGAACCACCGTATTCTGTGCAAGAGAGAACGATGACGAAGTGATTTCGGTTGACTTGCTGTTGTTACCCGGACCCACATCACCAGCAACGGTCACGTTGAAGAGCGCAGTATAGGAACCAGTAACAGCCGGCGTAAACTGACGCGGGAACGTTACCGTCACTTCCTGACTGGGGGCCAACGAAGGTATGATCACCGTATCAAACGCCGATGGTTGCAGGGCGCGAGTTATGGCATATCTCACGGGCGCATTGGTGATGGGGGCAGTGCCAAAGTTCTTCACAACGCACTGAATTGTCTTTGGAGTGCTAACAAGGGTCATCTCTCCAAGATTCGAGGTATTGAGCCCGCCAACAATCCCTGCATCCGTAACCGCGAGGCCAGTGTTCACCGTCCTCTTCATTTTGATTACAAGCCCAGTGTCTGGCATTAGCACGTGGGGAGGCGCTGTTGAAAATGCATACTGAAGGCCGATCTGACCCGTGGCATTCTCCATCCCAATGACGAGACGGGTGTTGTTTGTAGTGTTGTAACGACCAACTTGCCGTCCGTATTGGTAGGTAATGGAACTGTCAGCCCTATTGAGGATGACTTGAAACGTATGGATATTTGTCGGAATAATAGTCGATTCCCATTCGGTCACATTGATGAAGCTGACAACCAACGAGTCAACAGCATTGGTCCAGTAGTAACACTGTCCAGCCGCACCGGCCTGACCACTAAATACGAGGTCACCCACGCAAATTGCCATCATGTCGTTGGGAGCACTCGTGTTCGGGATTGCTGCAAAAGCCGGAGCAAATGCAGTGGTGGTGTTGTCAAACTGGATATACCCGTTTGATCCCACTCTGAACCGGTTTGCACTATACCAATAGTAGGGGAAATTGAACAACATATTGTACTGTGCCGAGACATTATCATCGGTCAAGCCGGTAACAAGTGTGCCTCTTGTCGTGATGTCAACCCAGTTGAATGTTGGACCACCTGGGTCGGTGCTCTTTACCCAGGTATAGCCCCAGGCATCCGGCGCACTTGTGTCCGGGTTCGCCGGCATTGGGTGTTGATACTTCTTCCCGTCTGTCGCGCCCAGGACCAAATTGGACACGAGGCAGACTAGGAAAAGCAGACCAGTAAAGTAACGCATCATGGTTCCCTCCATTATGTGTAGGTAGTGATGGTGAGTTGATTGTGTTGGTTTTTGAAAAAACACTGTGACCAGTACATTACTGCGTTATAGAACCGGAGGCCAGATGACGCGCCCGGACTCCACGGATAATCGCTACTTCAGGAACATCATCTTCTTCGTTTCAGAAAAACTTCCGGCAATCATCTTATAGAGGTACATTCCACTCGGAACTTCTGTACCAATGTTGTCCTTCCCATCCCATGTTGTCTGGTGAACTCCAACGCCCATTTCCTGAGAAACTAGAGTCCGCACTTCCTGACCTAGGAGGTTATAGACCTTGATTGCCACAAACGACTGCTTGCTCACGGCATAGTCGAAAACTGTTGTGGGATTGAAGGGGTTGGGATAGTTCTGTGAGATGGCAAATGTTGTCGGGAAGCCGTTTACCGGTTCACCGACGCTTGTTGTTAATGTCGATGCCTCAACGTACTCAGCATTCTGGACCTTCCTGTCGGTGTTATTCTGCACGAATACAATCACGCGGCAATTCTGTGCAGCCCAGGCAGAGTTCAGCGTGATTGTTGCTGGAACGTTCACTGTTTGGCCTTGCGAGATTGTAATGGGTGAACCATTCGCGTCGGGATACATATTGCGGTGAACATAATGATGTGTGAACGGGACGTACCCACTGCCGGAGTTTTGGGGTTGGGAAATCTCAGACTCAACGATAGCCCAGTGTACCCGCCAGTTCGAGGAGTTGACGACCTGCTCCGCATTGATCGCGGCATTTAGGGTCAGAATATTTCCATTGCGATTGCCGGTCAAGCTAATGCCAATAGGGCTGAAGTCAAGCCACCGACCCTCAATCGCCCCCGGCCACCCAGTATAGCTTGACGTTCCGTCAATAAATCCGTCGATATACGCTCTTGGTGCATACCCGCTTGCTCCAATGTTATTATAATACGTCATGCGACTCTGCACGGGTGGTGTATTGGCAAGATACATGGGATCGTTGCCGGGAGCCGGCCACCAGACGTGGTACGCCAGCGTCACAACGCTTGCATTACCGCCGTAGTTGGGAAGCCATTGTTGGAAATAGAAAACATCAGGCGCGTAACATGGAGCACAGGTCGTACTCGTGACCAGCTCAAAAAGCACCTTCCGTGCCGCGGCATTGCCGGCGGTGTTCAGCACAGCAAGCATTGCCAGGACTGCGAACAACACTGATAGCCTTTTCATGATTGCCTCCTCGTTGATTGTTGTTGGCTTTGAAACATGAATTAAAGATAACTTGTAATGCTCGCTCTGACACCAAGGAAAGGATTGACCACGCGACAAACCCCATTCGCGCAAATCTGGCCCCCGCGGTCACCGCCCACCGTGAGCGTCATCGTGTGGTTGTTGCTGAACCTGAATGAAGCATCCACTGCCGTCCAATTCCGCCGCTGATCAATCGTCCCGTAGTCAGATGTGAACTCATATCGTATCGTCACAGCAAACGTAGGGGATTTTGATACACCAACTGAAACCAAATGGTTATAATATCTTGTATTTGCAGAATTGGCGTCTTCATATACCCATTGACGTTCGGAAACGAATTTCAAGACCCATTCATCAGCAACGGTGTACTGTACCGACAAAGGGATCGCTGTTGACCGCGTTGACTTTATCGTTCGGTGTGGATGGCCCGGTTGTATGATGACCTCGTCGGCCAAGTCTTCTGACCGCCGATTCAAGCCAACCAACACATAATCAGACCCACTCTCTTCAAAATAATACTGGAGGTCGCCGTATATTTCCCAGAACGGAGAGTACTTTGCGGCGAATCCAGGCAACCACGAGTTCTTCCTCTCAGTTGAGCCGTAAGTCGTGAAATCCACTCCAAAGAGATTCCTTGTACCTGTCGAATCAAAACTGTAATGCCTGCTTGAAGCTGAGAGGTTCAGACTACCAGTGACGTGCCCGAAGACTGAGTAGAAGATATCAACCTGGTAGCCTACTTCATCGCTGAAGTCGATGATATGAGGATATCGCGACAGGAGTGTGAACGTATGCTCCTTGTGCACGATCGGTCCATTCTGAAACGCGAATGCTCTTTTGACATTTCCCTGGTTCTCGCGGCCATCCGGGCCTGGCACGGAGATTCCAAAACGATAGTCCTTGTATTCGACCGAAATACCAAATGATTCTTCCGAGTATGCCGCAGACCCGTAGAATGCAGTACCACGATGCGTACCCAGGGTATCATTGTAGATTGTTGTTCGCTTCTCGGCATACGATCCATACAGATCAATACCGGTAACGCTCACCTTCCCAAAGTATTCGGGGATATCGAATTGCGCAGATGGCATCTGCGATGTGAAGTTGGGCAATGTTTTTCCCGATGAGATATTCATACCGACGGAGAAAAACGGATATGGGTTTAACTCCAACGAACCCGCCCTAATCCGGTAATCTTCTACCCGAGTAAGGTTAAGGATATCAGCGTAATGGATGTCACCAGCCGTAAACCCGATCTTCATCATCCGCGTTTTGTACTCCATCTTCACACCATCAAGTCCGGTATCAAAAGCGAGCGCCCGACTCTCGAACAAGTTCAACGCCAAACCGCGTCCGTAAAGGGTGAATGAGTTCCCGGCACGGATGTACACATCATCCTTCCTGAACTCAAGATATCGTTTCTTCAAGCCGGAGAAATCCACCCCGAACTCCGGAGGCGCGTCGTGCAGCAACCTGAATCCAATCAGGAAATCAGAGATCGTGATCTTCGCTTCGGTCAGGTTCTCAAAGTAATCGCGCCGTTGTGCAAACGTGCCGGTACGCTCTTCTCCGTTGCCATACCTGAGAAGATTGCTGACTGAATACTGTACGTTGGTCTGAGAATAAAGGGAAGTCGGTACGAGAATAAGAAGTAGTAACCAATATCTCAATAGGAACTCCCTTACTCTTTCGAGATCAGTTTTAGAATATCTCTTTCAATCTCCTTCTCGTCGCCGGGGAGATACCCGGTACGCGTGGAGACAACCTTGCCGGACCGGTCGATCAGGACTGAGAACGGAAGGTTTTGTCCGTTGAACGCTTGAAACACTTGTGTGTTCGGATCAAGAATCACAGGGAAGGGATAGCTTTGTGATTTCACGAACGCCTTTACTTTTGCAATGCTCTTCGGGCTGTCCTGATTGACTGCGAGGATGGTAAAGGGATCGTCAGCATGTTCCCTTGCGAAAGCCTTCAACGCACGAAGTTCCTGTTTACATGGCTCACACCAGAGCGCCCAAAAGCTCAGATACACCGGGCCGCTGCGCAAGTAATCTGAAATTTTAGATGTTGTGCCATCCAACTCCTCCAGTACGAGGTTCGTAGCCGAACTGCCCTGCGCAAGAACATGGCAAGACATGAGTGCAACGAACAATGCATATGTCAAACCCCGGACGGCGCTTTTCATTCAAAGGGTGGCTATTGTGAGGAACAACAAATCAAGGCCGGAACCGAGCTATCTACTTGTGAAATGCCTGGGAAAATATACACAAGCGTGCAACGATTGTCAATACACTTAGAGCTCATACCCCAACATAAAGTAGAACAAAAACGGGCCTTGTTGGATCGGGTTGTCTGGCAGGTTTCGGCCAAAATAGAAGCTCTTCCCCACCCCAATTGTCGCCGGGCCAATTGGTGTATCCAGGGCAAGTTCGGTGCCGATGCCGTAGCGGAGCGTCGCGAACTTGATTTCTTCGGGAATGGTGGAGATGCTTCCCAAATCGAACCGCACATTGAAATAGGATTCGAACAGGATACGTATGGGGAGATGATAGCGATACTCAACATTGAATAGGAGTATTTGTCTGCCCCGGCGGTCATCCTCCCGCGTGCCATACATGGATTCCCTGCCACCCAGCCGGAATTGCTCGCCCAGCGGCATTGTGCGATCGGCAAACCCGAACGTAACCTTCGGATGCAGGGTGTGGCGGGCTCCCCACGATGAGTAGTTCTCGTACATAAAACGCAGGGCGTTGTATCCCACTTCACTTCCCAATCCTTGAAACGCAAACTCATACGAGATGTTCATCCCGAACCCGGATGTTGGAAAGGGATAACTGTCCTTGCTGTCGATCGTGGTACCAATGCGTACCAGAGAAAGCCGGTAGTGCTCGCGCAACCGTTCTGCGTTCTCCCTGTTCTTGATCCTGACTTCCTGAAGGGAGAAATCAATGGTTGCGTTGCCGAACTTCTCGAGCTGCGTTCCGAATGTGAGCCGGCCGCCATAGCGTTCGTCGCGGTATTCTCCCAATCTCAGCCGGTCCCACCGGTTCTCACCCACCTGGATCGCGTCGCCGTAAAAATAACTGTCAAAGCTGGAGTAGAGGCCACTGACGTTGAACGTAAGATATGTATCGAACAGTCGATGCGCTTTGAACTCCAGGACAATTTCCTTGTTCCGCGCCCCTCCGCTGATGTTCAATCCCAGATCCATTCCCAACCCCTGGAAGTTCTCATCCCGGATGTCGAGCGACCCTTGAAGGTTGCGCTCATCATCGGCGCGAACCCCAAGACGAACAAGCTGAGACGGACGTTCCTTGAGGCGAATCGTAAGCGTGGGCTCGTGCTCAGTATAGAGCACCTCAAGGTACACGTACTCGAAGAGCGTCGTGCTGCTGATGTTTGTGATACCCTGAGTGGATTTGTCAATTTGAAACACTTCTCCGACTTGCAAAGGAAACTCCCGCAACACAAACGCATCCCGGGCACGTTCTCCCCCCTCAACATTGATCCTGCCAATGATGCCCTCGTTGACGTGGATGGCAAGAACCCCGGTACGTTCATCGAACGACATGGATTCAAGGCGTGCCAGTGAATACCCCTTCTGTCGATAGCGTCTGAGAATCTGTTCCGTGGCATCCTGAACCGAACGCGCATTGAGCGGACGTCCGATGAGATGCGTCGCATCGCCGTGCAACACTTCATTGGCGATGAGGTTACACCCCGTGAGCGCTATTTCCTGCACAAGCGGATTCGGAATGAGATGATAGACAATCTCTGTCTGACGCAGATCAGCACTCCTGACGATCTCAGCATAGACATCTCTGAAATCACCAAGGTCATAGATATGGCGAACCTGCTCTCGTACATCGTGTACCGCCATCCGGTCGGACTGCGCCCGGCGTTCAATGCTCATCCACACTGAGTCCGGCAACACTCCATTCTCTTTCCTTACACTGATATTCGCCAGAACCGCATCATCGCTCATGTCACCTTCAATCGAATCCGTCTTCTCATAATAGAGAGAGAGTATCCGGCTGATCGCGAGTTCTGTCGCCTCTTCACCTTTGCGTATCAATGTATCAAGCCCATGAAAGTCTGAAGACAGGTGCTTACCCAATTGCGGAGTGATCACGACGTCCGCCAGCTTCAACGCTTCCTCGTTCGGCAACTGCATCATGATGCCCATGATCTGGTCTGCTGTTTGCCACGGAGCTTTCAATTCGTTGGCGTTGCGCAGGCCGCTTGTTGAGTTCACAGCGATAATAATGTCGCACCCTTCGTTCTTCGCGAGGTCAACAGGGATGTTGGACACCAATCCGCCATCGAGCAATAGCATGGAATCCCTCGTAACGGGATTAAACACCAGCGGCACGGTCGCGCTGGCACGCAACGCTTCTGCAAGCGATCCCTGATCAAGCACAATGCGTCTTCCCGAGATAAGGTCTGTGGTCACCGTGCGGAAAGGAACTTTGAGATCATCAAAACCGGGATTCGGTTGGTAGAGAGCCTGCAGAGTTTGCGTGTTCAGGAAGTTGGTGAGCCGTTGCCCGCTTGAGACTGCTGACGGCAGAACGGGCTGAAGGCCGTCGAACCGGACAACAAGGAAGCTCCTGTCATCCTGCCTCTTCTGATCGACAAACAACTCGGTCCTCTTGGTATCTTCCGTGAGAGAGAGAACTTCGTCCCAGTTTGTGTTCAGCGCAAGCGATTCAATCTCGGCGGTTGTATACCCGGAAGCGTAGAGTCCGCCCACAATGGCGCCCATGCTCGTGGCAGCGATGAAGTCAATGGGGATGTTATGTTTCTCCAGAGCCTTGAGAACGCCTATTTGCGTTGCTCCGCGAGCGCCACCTCCGCTCAGCACCAGTGCAATTTTTGGACGTTTCTGAAACTTGAACGGATAGAAGCTGTCGTGTTTGGTCAATGATGTATCAAACTGCGGCCTGATGATAGTTGTGGTTTGCGCAAAGAACGTGGCAGGTTGAATAAGTAGAAGGAGAAACAGTGTCAGCGTAAAATTGAAGCGCAACAATCTATGTACCGGTGGTATGTGTGATGATGTATGGAGAAAAAGTATGGGTTTCGGGAAGGAAAAGCAAGGCAGACCCATTGTCAAGCACACAGATGTGGAGATGTTGGCCAATACGGTTCGTTTGCATTTCAACCAATTTTTGGTCTACTTCATCCCGTAGTGATAAAACGGAGGCAAGAACCAAACCCAAGCAGATCCTCCTGCCTCCGGTCTCCCATTTCCGTTTTCCGCATGTAGAGGTTCATGACGTTTCTCAATCCATTCCTGTTGATCGGCCTGGCGGCGGCGGCGATTCCCATCATCATCCACCTCCTCAACCTCCGCAAGCTCAAGGTTATCGAGTTCAGTTCGCTTCAATTCCTGAAAGAACTGCAAAAGACGAAGATGCGGCGCGTGAAGATCCGCCAGATTCTTCTGCTGATCCTCCGGACGCTTCTCATCATTCTTCTCGTGCTGGCATTTGCCCGTCCTGCGATGCGCGGTTCCGTGGGGACAATCGGCACGCATGCGAAATCCACCATCGTGATCCTGCTTGATGATTCACCAAGCATGTCCGTTCGCGATGAACGCGGCGTGATATTCAACCAGGCAATTGCAGCAACAACCGACGTATTGAACCTGGCAAAGGATGGCGACGAGCTGTTCTTCATCCGGCTTTCCGAAGTGGGGCATAAAGACACGTTTACCGCTTCATCAGTATCCTCCGTGAAGGGAGTGATCGAGAAGCTCACGCCATCTCTCGAGACTGCATCGTTCAGGGATGCGCTGGGGGTTGCCGGAAAAGTGCTCTCCGAATCAAAGAACTTCAATCAGGAGATCTACATCATCACCGATGCGCAAGCCACACAGTTCCTGACGGCAGCGGCCAAGGATTCATCCGACCTGTTCGATGACGCCGTGAAGCTGTTCGTGGTGGAAACAGGCAAGCAGCAGGAGAACACCGGCATCGTTGCCCTTGACCTGAAGACTCAGATCATTTCGAAGAGCAAACCCGTTGCCATAAAGGCAACTGTGCGGAACTTTGGCAACACACCGATACGGAATTCGCTCGTGAGCATCCATGTGGATGGAGCGCGGGTCGCTCAACAATCCCTTGGCCTTGGCGCGCAGAGTTCGGGCACGGCGGAGTTCACGATCGTCCCCAAACGACGCGGAATGATCGAGGGCTATGTGCAATTGGAGGATGACGCTCTGCCTGCCGACAACAAGCGCAACTTCGTCCTGAACGTTCCCGAGAATATCAATGTTCTGATGATAGGGGGCAAGCCGCAAGATACACGCCTCCCATCCCTGGCTCTTACGCTTGGCGGCGATTCAAGCATGGCGGGACTATTCTCCACAACGCAGACCACGCAGGCGCAGCTTTCATCGTTGGACATCAACAAATTCGATGTGCTTGTTTTCTGCGGCGTCAGGGAATTTACCAGGACAGAAGCAGACCGTATCGCCCGGTTTGCAACCACCGGCGGAGGTATCATGATCTTCCCGGACGATGAGACACTCATTGCAAACTGGAATGAAACGTTGTTTGCAACACTGGGCATTCCACCCGCCGGGGCTGCAACGGGAGA
The DNA here is from genome assembly GCA_031402435.1 of Bacteroidota bacterium. Taxonomy (GTDB): domain Bacteria; phylum Bacteroidota; class Ignavibacteria; order UBA10030; family UBA6906; genus UBA11986. The sequence goes on from JANNSJ010000025.1 coordinate 13,474, forward strand.
ACCGACTGACCAATCATCGTTTTTGTCGTTCGATAAAGTGGATTACGACCATCCGCTCTTTCAGGGATTGTTTGAGCAATCAGGTATGGGAAGGAAAGTAACCATAGAATCGCCAAGAGTATTCAAAGCAATAAAGCCGCAAGCTGGCGCAAAGGGACACACGATAATCGCGCTTTCGGATGGCTCGGGGTTTCTCAGTGAGTACACAACAGGGGCAGGACGAGTCTTGCTCTTTTCCGTGGAAGCAAACATCGGCTGGTCTGATCTTCCTCTTAAAGGAGTCTTTGCTCCGCTACTTCATCGTTCAATCGTCTATCTCTCGGGAGGCAATCAGAGCGTGTCATCCGGAATCGTCGGAGAAGTGATCACTGCAACCATGCGGTTGAGAAGCGCAGGCGGCGCCGAGTCTTATGTTGCACGGTCGCCGGGCGGCATTGATGAGCGCATTGTGCCTCATACGCGAACCGGCTCCGGCATGTCCGTGTTTGAATCATCGCCAACAACTGAAACCGGTGTGTACGAACTCAAGAGTGGAATGAAAACATTGTTTGCCACTTCCATCAATGTTAACCCGGCTGAGTCAGATCTTCGTCATGCAACACAGGATGAGATGTCCGTGTTTTGGAAATACGTCGGCGTAAAGGAAGATCAGGCGCAACGCCTCCCCGCATCGGACAAGCTTCAGACCACCGTACTGGAATCGAGATTGGGTGTGGAACTTTGGAAGTACTTCCTGGCTCTGGCCATTCTTGTTGCATTGGTGGAAATGATCGTCGGTCGTGAGCCGAAAGCTGCACCAGCAGGAAAGACGTGAGAATGAAACTGAACGAAACGGAGAAACACGAGCGGGCGATATTGGTGGGAGTTGCAACGCGGGAAACTCCACGCAGTAAGGTGGAGGATTATCTTGAAGAGCTTGGACTCCTTGCTGATTCAGCAGGAGCGGAAGTGATACTCAAAGTGATTCAGGAGAGGCAAGCCATTGACGCGGCATTCTACATCGGCACCGGAAAAGCCGATGAGCTTTCCTATCTCGTTGAGGAGAAGAAGATCAACATTGTCATATTTGATGATGATCTCTCCGCCGTACAGATACGAAACCTTGAGCGGGTGATCAAGTGCAAGATCGTTGACCGGAGTGCCATCATCCTTGATATCTTTGCGTCACGTGCCCGTTCGAGTGAAGCAAAGACACAGGTGGAACTCGCACAGCTCCAGTACATGCTGCCGCGGCTGACGCGGCAATGGACCCACTTGTCGAAACAATTCGGTGGTATCGGAACGAAGGGCCCCGGCGAAACGCAGATCGAAACCGACCGCCGCGCCATCCGGCAACGCCTCAGCCACTTGAACGAAAAGCTGAAGAAGATCGCACGGGAACGGGCGGAACAGCGCAAGGGCCGCGAGAACTTTCCACGCGTTGCCCTCGTCGGATACACGAACGCCGGAAAATCGACGCTGCTCAATTGGTTCTCCAAAGCAGACGTGCTTGTTGAAGATCGTTTGTTTGCAACGCTGGATTCCACTGTCCGGCTTGTGGACCTCTCCCCCGCTCACAAGATTCTCCTTTCGGATACCGTCGGCTTTATCCGGAAATTGCCGCACCATCTCGTCGCATCATTCAAGAGCACTCTTGAGGAAGTCTCCGAGGCGGACATTCTCCTCCACGTCGTTGATGTAAGCCATCCCCTCTTCGAGGAACAAATTGTCGTCGTCAACGATACGCTTGGAGAACTCATCGCCGAGCCCAAACCGACGGTCATGGTCTTCAACAAGATCGACAAGCTTGAAAACCGCAACATCCTCGGCTACCTGAACGACAACTATGCCAATGCCGTGTTTATTTCCGCTGCGCGCAGCATCAACATGAAGGGGCTTGAGGACAAGATCATCCACATCCTCGATGAGAACATCTCCGAGCATACCATGACGTTCGGCCAGGATGATTACCAGATCATCTCACAAATCCACGACATGGCCGAGATCCTCGAAAAGAAGTACGAAGGCGAGGAGATTACTCTCCGATTCAGGATGAGTACAAAACATGCGGACAAGCTGAAGAAAGTGCTGGGAAAGAAAAATCGGAAACGCAATTCTAAGGACTGATAACACAATGCTCAACATTGCCATCGAAGCCGCCAAAGAGGCGGGCAAGTATCTAAAATACAGCGTCGGGAAAGTCAAGTCCGTTGAAATGAAACAGGGTGAGGAACGGAACCTCGTCTCGGAAATCGACAAGGGTTCGGAAGCGAAGATCATCAGTATTATCAAACGGCATTATCCAAACCACGCTATCCTTGCAGAGGAGAGTGGTGCGAGCAGTGCTACAGCGGATTACAAGTGGGTGATCGATCCGTTGGACGGAACGACGAACTTTCTGCACGGACTTCCGGTCTTTTGCGTTACCATCGGCATTGAGTACAAAGGTGAGATCGTTGCGGGAGTGGTATACGATCCGAATCTTGAAGAACTGTTCACCGCGGAGAAAGGCTCGGGCGCGTTCCTCAACGGCAAACGGATGAAGGTTTCATCAGCCACGAAGCTCATTGACAGCCTGCTCGTCACCGGCTTTCCGTATGACATTGGAAAGAACCCGAACAACGCTGTCGGACACTTTGTGAACTTTTTGATGGAGGGACAGGGAATCCGCCGGCTCGGATCAGCAGCGCTTGATCTTTCTTATGTGGCCGCGGGGCGGTTCGACGGGTTCTGGGAAGTGAATCTGAACCCATGGGATATGGCAGCGGGGGTGTTGTTTGTGCGGGAGGCGGGGGGAATTGTTACGGACTTCTCAGGCGCGCCGTCATCCATCTACACGAAACAGGTGCTTGCGACGAACGGCGTTATTCATGAAGCGATGTTGAGCGTGCTGAAGAAGGGTGCGGGTTAAAATGGAAGTGACTTTCCGATCATGTCAAGAAACAGGTACACGAGCATCCCCGCGAAAATCACCAGAAAAAATGAGCTGATCCCTATCAACGCTAAGCGTTCTTTCGTTCGTTGCTTGTCGATTATCCGAACCGGGTGTGTCTTCACAACCATGTCGCCGGTGATGCGAGTCTGACACGAGAGCCGCAAGGTCTTGTCCACTACTTTTGCAATTGCCAGGTTCCCACCGAGCGTTGCTTCTTCATCCTGACTGCGGGCCGAAGCGCCCTTCCCATCAACAATTTCCACAGCACATGTACCGCAGAAATTGTTCCCGCGGCAATTCGTCAGCGAGGTTAATCCCTGGTATGGAGTAATGTGCACCCTTTGCATGAACTCGCGAAGGTTTGTGCCGGCTTCAGCTTCGTGTGAACGATGTTCGTTGTAGAATGTTACGACGGGCATGCATGTCTCCTGATTCAGTTATTTGGCGTAGCGCTTTTCGACGCCGGCCGGAACGTGGAACATATATGTGTTGAGGAACTGGATTGTATCATCCTTCTCGGAGATATCAACCTGCAACAGATCGCGCAGCGAGATAAATCCGACAAGCTTGTCTCCATCAACGATCGGCAGATGACGGCAACTGGCTTGCTTCATTTTCCTAAGGCAGGATTCATACGACTCGTCTGTACTCGCAACAACGAGATTGGTCGTCATGACGCCTGCCACAGTTGTGGCAACCGGGTTGAGTCCTTTCGCCATGACGCGGTTGATGACATCGCGCTCGGAGAAAATTCCGACCAGCCGGTCTCCATCCATCACCGACACTGCGCCGATGTTCTTCTGGGCCATGTATTCCACCGCCGCTTGCACACTGACGTTCCTGTCGACCGTAAAGACCGACCGGTTAATAATGAGATCCTTAATGGACATCATGGCAACACTCCTTACGTTAGAATGGGCTGCGCAGTTCCTGCGGGAAAACTTCGTCGGCTGTTGCGATGTGCTGCCACTAAAATAGGGAAAAAATGCTGAATGTCAATACAACGGAAGCGATGTCCAGGGCTTTTCTCCCTGTGCATCAAGATACGTGTGAATTCGAGGAGGCAATGCAACCTTTGAATTGCCTACGTGGATGCATGCGCTGAGCCGCGACGAGGCATCCTGCAATATTCCCGCCTTGTTGGTATAGATGGTAGCTATAGGCTCTTTGGATGAAACGGGATCGCCAACTTTCTTCTTCAGGATAACACCGGCAGCAGGATCGATTACATCATCCACCTTCTTCCGACCAGCTCCAAGGTCAATGCACAGCAAGCCGATTTCCATCGTGTCGAAGCCGGAGATGTAGCCATCTCCCGGACTGAGGATTTCCGCTGTGTATTTTGCTGCCGGGTATTTCTGCTGATTTTCAAGATAGGATACATCTCCTCCCTGCCGCGCCACTATCTGGCAGAATTTCCCGTAGGCTTTGCCGGAGTAAATGGCAGCCTTGCAGAGCTTCATCCCTTCTTCAATCGAGCCTGCTTTGCCGCCGAGCCACAACATCGCTCCACCGAGGACGTATGTTACTTCCATCAGGTCAGGGACGTTCTTCCCGCGCAAACATTCCACGGACTCCACAACTTCAAACCAATTGCCAATCATGTAGCCGAGCGGCTGGCTCATGTCCGTGATAAAACCGACTGTCTTCTTGCCAAACGAGTTACCAATCCCGACGAGTGCCTTCGCAAGTGCGAGCGAGTCATCGTACTTCTGCATGAAGGCACCGTTGCCCGTCTTGATATCGAGAACGAGTGCATCGATTCCTTCGGCAAGTTTCTTGCTCATGATGCTGCCGGCAATCAGAGGGATCGATTCCACAGTTGCGGTAACATCGCGCAGAGCGTACATCTTCTTGTCGGCGGGAGCTATCTCTTTTGTCTGGCCGATAAGCACAAGACCTGTTTCGGCAATGATCTTTTTGTAGTCGGCGATGGAGAAATTGGTACTGAAGCCGGGAATGGATTCGAGCTTATCAAGTGTGCCGCCGGTATGGCCGAGCCCGCGTCCTGAAATCATCGGCACGGGAACGCCGCATGCGGCAACCATCGGGGCAAGAATAAGCGACACCTTGTCGCCGACGCCACCCGTGGAATGCTTGTCGACTTTGATACCGGGAATCGCCGAGAGATCCACCACCTCGCCGGAGTGCAACATCACCTGCGTGAATGTCGAAGTCTCCTCCGGTGTCATTCCCTTGAAGTACGCTGCCATGAGAAACGCTGACATCTGGTAATCAGGCACATCACCTTTGACGTAACTCGTGATGAACGATTCCAGTTCATCTTTTCCGAGAGTTCCGCCGTTGCGCTTGCGACGTATGAGTTCGACTGGGTTCATATGTTTATCCACGAATGAACACGAATCTGCACGAAGGGATTTTTTTTGATTCGTGTCCCTTCGTGTGGATTCGCGGAAAATATTTTACCATCTGCGATCATGCAATTGAGAGAATTTCAGGGAAGGTTGAGATAATGAAACCCGGAGAATACTGCTCCAGCTCTTCACGAGTAAGCGAGCCGTACGAGACAGCACAGGTTGCAATGCCGGCGTTCGTTCCAGCAAGTACGTCTTTGTCCGTATCGCCGACCATCAATGTGGATTCGCGCCCCCAACCCTGATCAGCAATAATCTTGTTGATGATGAACGGATCGGGCTTGTGCGGTATTCCTTCGGAACCTTGAAGCTGAACGAAATGGTCTGTAATCCCAAAATAATCTGTCGCCCGTTTGATGCCGGTTCCGCGCTTTGTTGAAGCGATGGCGAGATGTTTGCCCTGAATACGTAGAATCTCAAGAGTTTCCATCACACCGGGAAAGAGTTTCGTCGTCTCCAGTGATCGGGATGGATAGTACTCCGAATACATCTGGGCCGCATCGGGAATACGGTCGTGCAGCGTGAGTGGAAGGAGCGACGAGAATGTCTCCTCAAGCGTCTTCCCGATGTGCCGGAACAAGTCTGTTTCCTTGTACGTCGTTACGCCAAGCTGATGTAACACCCAGAGTTGTGCGCCGGCAATATCGTGCTTCGAATCAGCCAGCGTTCCGTCAAAATCAAATATGATATTGGTATAGGACATAAAAGCAGTTTATGGAGTTATGAGTTTATAGAGTCGGAAGCCGAGTTGTGTAACTCTCAACTGTACGAACTCCACAAACTCTATGAACTTTCTTAACTCGATTTTCAACATTCCACTTTCACCACGAAGCGCCGCTTGCACTTGTTGCACTCCAGCTCGACCGTCGCCCAGTTGTTGCGCTCGTAATAGGAAATCTCTGCCAATTCGCCACCACACGACTTGACGATACAAGTTTTCAAATCAAGTTCGTATGTTCTCGCTGTCGCCTCTCCCATCAGCGCCTGCCTTTCAATCTTCGTTCAACCCATAACAACCCGATGATCGTTTTGCCATCCTTGATCTCGCCTGATTCAACCATTGCCAACGCTTCACTCAAAAGTTTGGGTTCAACCGTCATGGAGAACTCCCCCTCTTCACGCTTGTGGCCGCCGGGAGATTCACGCAATTGTGTTGCATGGAAGATATGGATCTCTTCATCACAGAAACCGGGAGTAGTATAGATCGTAGTAAGATGTTCAAGCGATCCGGCAATGTAACCCGTTTCTTCTTCGAGTTCACGTCCCGCAGCGAGTTGCGGATCCTCACCGGGACTGAGCTTACCAGCCGGTAGTTCGTAAATGTGTTTGCCGAATGGATAGCGAAGCTGCTTCACGAGAAGGACACGCCCGTCGTCAAGAACCGGCACGCAGGCTGCACCGCCCGGATGATGCGCAATTTCACGCACGCCTTTGTTCCCGGATGGGTACTCAACCTGATCAACGAGAAGATCGAAGACCTTCCCGGAATAGAGTTCCTGCCTGCTGAGCAGTTTAAGTTCCATCAGGAATCCGACTTTACGTGGACAACACTCTGCGGGAATGGAATCTCGATTCCCTCTTTTGCGAGAGTCAGGTAGACTTGCTCCCTCATTGACGTTTCAGCCGCGAACCGGGCTATGTAATTGGCACTGTGTGCAACCAATGTAAACTCAATGGACGAATTCTTCATCGCAGTGAAATGAACTTCAGGGGTCGGTTCTTTCAGAACGTCAGGATGTTTGGTGGCAATATCAAGAAGAATCCGGCGCACTTTGGCGGGATCGGTTCCGTATGCCACTTCCACGTTCAGTTGCACGCGCATCTGGTTATGGGGGTACGCATAGTTGACGATGCGACCCTTGGTGAGTTCCGCATTTGGTATGATGATGAGATTGCCGTCGAAGTTCACCATCTTGGTGGAGCGTAGGCCGATTGAATCCACGTCGCCGATTTGTCCGGTGGGTAATTCAATCCTATCGCCCACTCTGAATGGCCGGTCTACAAGAATCACAAACCCCGCGATCATGTTCGCCAGCGTATCTTGCGCTGCCAGTGCAACAGCAAGCGAACCAACGCCGAGCGATACCAACATACTGCCGACGTTGACTCCAAAATGATCGAGCAGTACAATGGCTGCAACCATCCCAACAAGAAGAGTCACCACCTTGCCCGTCAGCGGGCCGAGTGTTCGTTTCAGATCGGCAGTGCCTTCGGCTGAAATACTGTCCAGGTACCAATCAATGATCACCCTAATTACGCCAAGGAGAACCTTGACAACCAGAATGACAACGGCAATATACAAAATGGACCACGAGTACTCGAGTATCTGAAGCAGTGTGAGATCCGAAGGGACAGCGCCTTTATGAATTTCGCGGAAAGCAATATGGAGGCCGATCACCACCATCAATGGTTTGACGTGCGCAAGGATGACTTCAAGTATCCTGTCATCAAGAACCGTCTCTGTCTTTGCGATGACCTTGCGTCCAATGAGACTGAGAATTATTCTTACAACTCGTGACAACATGTAGAATGCAACAGCAATTACCGCCGCGATGATCGTATGCGCGAGCAGATCACTTCCCATAATCGATTTCAGTCCGTCAATCACTTGTTCCCTCTGCTTCCCGGTTTCTCCACCGGCAAACCTTGCGTACACATTGGACACACATCCGGTTGATATATCACCACATCCATCTGAAGTACCGAATGTTGTGTTCCTGCACCTCCCAATTCAAACTTCACTCTTCCACCGCTCCGATCAACAATAAAGCCTACGCCAACCGGCATGCCTCCCAGCTCTTTCACAATCTTGAGCACTTCAAATACAGAGCCGCCGGTTGTGACCACATCCTCGCACACCAGTACACGTTCACCGGAGCGAATCTCGAATCCACGCCGCAACTGCATCACGCCTTCTTTGCGCTCGGTAAACATCGTCCGGACGTTGAGTTGTCGTCCAACCTCCTGTCCAACAACAATCCCACCCATTGCAGGGGCAATTACCACGTCAATTGTGCCACTGTTGAATTGCGCGACGATATCCGCACAGAGAGTTGTCGCATGGCGTGGATGTTGCAACACCCTGGCGCACTGGAAGTACTGGTTGCTGTGAAGTCCGGACGTAAGCTGGAAGTGCCCTTCAAGCAGGGCGCCGGACTCTTTGAACATGGAAAGAACCAGTTGACGGTCCATTGGCGAGAAAAAAGAAATGCTGGTGACAGGTTGAATTGCCACCAGCAATATAGAAAAAACAGGCGAGAGTATCAAAGAATGAAGCGAAAACCTCCACGAACAAAACTCGTCAGGCCGAGATCGGGATCGTTGTGTACATAGTTGGTCTTGCCCTCCATGTCAAGCGCCAACCAACTGTTAAGGTAGATGTCCGCTCCGAGAGTTACGCCAAATGTCAGCTTCGTGCGCCCGGGGATATTGTAGTAGCTCACCCGTACACTGTCAATCACTTCTCTATACACTGCCTCCGAGATACGTGTGGCACCGACCGTGAGTCCACAATAGGGAGCAAAAGCCATTGACGGCATCATGACGCATTTCATGGCGAGATATACGTTTGCCATGACTATATCTTTCGATCGCAAAGGAACTGCCGGATACGCATTGCGAAATGCCGGTTCATTGAACTTCAACACAGCAGCGTCAACACCGATGCCGAGTGAGACCGGCCTGCTGACGTTGACCATGAACTTGATGGAGCCGCTCGGACCCATGTCCCAAAACGCTATCAACCCGTTACGCGACTGCGGGATGCCTGTGCCGAACGAAAGCGTGAGAGCCTGCCTCCTGATCGTGGGTATGGCAATGTTGGGTTTCGTTGACTGAGAATAGCTACAGGCCGCCGTCATGAGCAGGGCAAGGAAGAGGGTCGTTGCGTACCGCATGTAATGCCTTTGGAATGTTAATGAACAACTGTCCTTCCCCCGGTCAATTATGTTGCAGTAGGTGTGCCACAATGCACGGGCTCGAATCTACGACGATTTCACATGGCGGGATGTCATTGCGAACGGCTTCGGTTTCAGAATTTCCTTCTGGTATGGGAAAAAATACCCTCCGGCGTAGTGCCTGCGAATCCACATCGGGCTGAGCGAAGTCGAAGCCTGTCATACGAGCATACACCACCTTTCGACTCCCGCTCAAGGCAACAGTTGTGCATTTCTTGCTCCCATTCCATTCAATTAGTATAATGTGCAGGCTGATTCCCGTCTATTATCATTCACCACTCATTGTTAGGTATGTCTTCACACTTCTTCATTACCGGCGGCACCGGACTCGTCGGAACAAACATGCTTCCAAGACTCCTATTGAAATTCCCCGGCTCCACCATCACGTTGCTTGTCAGAGGAGAAGATGAAGCGGAGGCGAACCAACGAGCAAGGAACATAGCGCACCAGGTATCAACGGAGTACAACATCGCGGACGCAACGAAACGGATCGACGGCATGCTCGGGGATGTCAACCTGGACAACTGCGGACTCAATGCAGCGCAACTGCAACGCGTCGTTGCAGAGACAACGCATGTTATCCACGGTGCAGCCACCACACGGTTCGATCATCCCATTGACGAAGCAAGGTCGATCAACTGCGGCGGAACGCGACGGATAATTGCCATTGCGCAGATGTGCATGGAGAAGGGTACGCTCGAACGCTTCGTGTATATCGGCTCATCGTCCGTGTCGGGACAGCGGGCGGGATACATCCGTGAGGATGAACTGGAGATGGGACAGAAGTTCTTCAACACGTACGAGCAGTCCAAGAACGAATCCGAGCGCATTGTTCGTGACCATTTTGACCGACTGCCGGCAACGGTCTTCCGTCCTTCCATTATCATTGGCGATTCGAAGACGGGAAGGACGAGCAGCTTCAATGTGATTTATATTCCTCTCCGTCTCCTGCAAAAAGGGATGCTCACATACGTCCCCGGCGCACCCGACACCCTCATGGATCTTGTGCCGATTGATTGGGTGGATGATGCAATGGTCCACATCATGACAAGGCCGGAATCCACCGGCAAGGTCTATCATATCACCGCGGGAGAGCACCGCGCTGCGGCGCTCAGTGAAGTTGTGGGAAGGGCAATTGAATATTTCGACGAACATACTCCACTCAAACATCCCCGCTCCATCGAGTACATTACACGAGAGGAGTTTGAACGACGGCGCTCGTTGATGCGTGGACGCGAAGAAGCCCTGATGGGACAGCTCGATACACTCCTGCCATACGTTAGCATCAACAGGTTATTCGATTCAAGCAATGCGGATGTATTGCTGGAAGGCAGCGGGATCGAGTTCCCGTTGTTCAGGAATTATTCGGAGAAGATTTTTGAGTATTGCGTGAAGACGAATTGGGGGAAGGTGACGACTTGAGACGAGTTGCGGCACTGGAAAGCTTGAGTTATATTGAACTGGAAGTTCGGGAATGGGGGGGGAATTGGTGATTTATCATTTTAGATTGGGATTGATTTGGGAATGATGATTTCAGATTGTTGAGTTTAGATTTGCTTTGTTCAATCATCAATCAACACTCTTAAATCATCAATAATTCATTCATCACTCATCAATGCCTTCAAAACTCTCCCCATCTTTTGTCCCAAAAATCTCTCCCCTACTTCGGTGAACTTGGCTGGGATGTCGCTCACGTAAAACTGGAGGTTCGGGCGTTCCTTGCTCGGGTTGCGAAGGCCTTGTTCATCCAACACTTTCTCCACTTCGACCGCTGCCGCTTCACCTGAATCGATGAGCGTTACGTGCTCGTCCACCGCCGATGCGATGGCCGTCCTGAGAATCGGGTAATGCGTACAGCCGAGGATCAGCGTGTCGATCTTCTCCTGCTTCATTGGAAAGAGATATTCCTTTGCGATCGTTTCGGTCACCTTGTGATCGATCCATCCCTCCTCCGCCAGCGGAACGAACAACGGACATTCCTGCGCAATCACGTACACGTCGCCATCAAGCTGGCGAACGGCGTTGGTGTATGCGTTGCTGTTCACCGTCGCTCTCGTGCCGATGATGCCGATGCGCTTCTTCTTCGTTGCCGCAACTGCGGCCATGGCGCCGGGAAGTATCACTCCGACCACAGGCATCTTCGCATGCTTTTGCACAACATCAAGCGCAACGGCGGAGACCGTGTTGCAGGCGATTACCACCATCTTCACATCTTTGGAAAGAAGGAAGTCCACATCCTGCGCCGCATACTCACGGACAACCTGCGGGGACTTTGGTCCGTAGGGGACGCGGGCTGTATCGCCGAAGTACACGATGTTTTCGTGAGGGAGACGCTGCGTGAGAGCACGGACAACGGTGAGTCCCCCGATGCCGCTGTCAAAAACGCCGATGGGTTTGGAGTTCATTTAGTATACAAGTCTGTTAAGTCTATTTAGTCGATAGTCTAATGGTTCGAGAGAGTCTATTGGGATCAAGCGAGTTCCTGTTCCTGGAGGTTGCGTATTGTCTTGAGTATTTCCGTGTGGATCATCTCACGCCAGATGGAATCGGTCACGGGTTTGCCGGAACGGTCAAGCACATAGAACGCGTCCACGATGCCATCCACGCGGGTTGCAATCTTGGCAAAGTAAATATCGAGCGCCAGCCGGGAGATGGTTTCGGTAATCCGGTACAGGAATCCCACGGCATCCGGCGCGTACACATCAAGGATGGTGAAGCGCGGGTTGTCTTCGAACTCGACGTCAACCCGGACGTTCGGATTCGCGGGTAGTTTGGGCCTTCGTTTCCATCGCCGCTGGTGCGCTTCGAACAGGCTCTGGATATCCAGCGTTCCGTCCATCACCCGAATGAAATCCTCGGCAATTTTCTTGCAGACATTCTGTCCCAACTCCCGCCTCGTTGTCGCTTCACTGACGCGAAACCTGTCGATGATAATGCCGTCGTCACGCGTGAAGATATTCGCATCGAAAATGTTGGCATCGTTCGCGGCCAGCACGGCGCAGAACTTCGAAAGCGCAAAGGGTGCATCCTGCGCGATGATCGTAATCTCCGTGAAGCCTTCGGAGTGACTGAATAGTGTGGAGACTGTCTCGCTTGCCTCTGCCTTTTCAATGTGGTGCGCAATCTCTTCTTCCGAAAAGATCGCGGTGTATGCTTCGCTCTGTATGCCGTGAAGGTGGCGCTCTACTTTCTCCCGCGGCAATGACGCACTCAGCTTTTCCACGATCCCCACCTCGGCAGCCTCTCTCCTTGATTGGTGGAACTGATCGATCTGGATTCCCTTCAAGTTGCGGCGAAGCACCTCGGACGTGCGCATGTACAAATCCTGGAGCATTGATGCTTTCCACTCCGTCCATACATTGACATTCACCGCAGAGAGATCGGCATACGTGAGAAGGTAGAGATAATCCAACTGTTCGGGACGGTTGAACTTGGCGGCGAAGTCCTTGATTGTCTCCGGGTCGTGGATGTTACGGCGGAATGCAATTTGTTCCATCATCAGATGGTTGCGAATCAGGAACGAGACGTCGGCGAACATCTCCTGCATGCCAAGGCGCGCAAGGATGTCGCGAGCCATCTCAACGCCTGTCACTTCATGATCGCCCACTCCGCGCGGCTTGGCGATGTCGTGAAGGAGGATGGCCATGTAGAGGAGGTCTTTGCGTTTGAGATTGCGGAAGACCTCCCTCAGGATGCCCTGCTGGTCGCGCAAGCGCTCTGCATTGGCAACCGCAACAAGGGTGTGTTCATCGGCGGTGAAATAATGATAGACGTTATGCTGGAAGAATGCTACGAGAGCACCAAACTCTGGAATGTACCTGCCAAGAATTCCGAGGTCATTCATTTCGCTGAACGTTCGCGCCACACGATTGGAGCCAAGAATCCTCTTAAAGAGAACCGCGATCTTCTCATCGGTGGAGATTTCCGGCGTTACGCGATCTGCACTCCGCTCGATGGCAGCTTTGAGCCGGAAGTCCATCTCTGCATCAAGCTCGGCCGCATGGACAAACGCTTCGAACAACGGGCGCGCACGATCGAAATGAGTAACGTCACGGTTAACGAGAAGCGTTTCTCCTTGAAGCTGGAACAACTCACCGATCCGTTCGCCATCGTTCTTGCGTTCCGTTCGATCCTCAAGGCCCTCCCGGAATAAATTCGTCAGGCGTTGATGCAACCGGTGGATAACACGCGCATGAAGGTAGTACTCATGCATGAAGACTTCCACAGATCGAAGTTCTGCCTTCGAGCCATAGCCAAGTTCTTCGGCAACTTCGAGCTGCAGCGCATATTCAAGCGTATCATGCAGCGTGTCGCGCTTGTAGTGCATGGAATGACGAGTGCGCAGAAGAAATCCGTACGCCGCAATCGCCGCCTGACGCTCATCTGCATCAATGACGCCATGCGCGTTGAGTGATTCGATGAATGTACCGGTCAGCGACTGTGTACTATTTGCCTGAACGAAATAGGTTGGATCGTTTGCGCGATACAGCCAGAACGGCGTATGGACATCCCGCAAACCACCGGCGCTCTTCTTTATGTTAGGCTCGAGGAGTTTTACCGAGTTGCCATATCTGATATGGCGACCCTGGATATCTCCGAAAACGCCCTCCGTGAACCATACATCCCGCCCCTCGCCAATTGCCTTTTTAATTGCAGCATTGAACTCATCAGCAAGAGATTGATTGCCACAGACAACTCTGCTCTCCAGCATTGAAGCCCACGAGTCAATAGATGTCCCGCGGGTTTGCAACGCTTCGTCAATCGTGCGCACGCTGTGTCCGGCAGTGATGCCCGCATCCCAGAGCAAGCGCAGATATGATTTCGCGGTTTCGTTTGCAGTATCGCGAAGCGTACCCATTGGACACAGGACCATGACGTCAACATCCGAGTGAGGGCACAATTCGCTGCGCCCATATCCGCCAAGTGCAAGTATCGTGACATCGTCACGCACGCCATCCGGAATCATCTGATGCGTTGACCGAAGCACCTCATCCATTGCGGCCGTCAGGGCGGCACACGTGGCAAATCCCTCAGCACCATCGCGATGCGCTTTGGCAATCTCCGCATGGCGTTGGGCGAGAACCTTCTTCAGGGATTGGGTGCCACCGGACATTGGTGTCAGAGGTTCGGTTGTGGGTGATTATCAGCAGATAACATTCGTGATAAATATACTGATTGGTCGAGGGAATTCAAAAGGGATTGCCAGCCAATGAGCATTGTGAGTCATCCTACTTCTCAGCGTGCTCCAGTGCAACCGCAGCCAACGCGATATGATTTGCGAGCCGCTCGAGTAACGCTCCAACACGCGCAATCTGTGTCTCTGCTTCCTTCCAGTGCTTCTGCTCAATCGCTTCCCGGACTGCGGGGATTGTCTTGACTCCATACCCGGTATAAAATCCAGGAGCGTAGATTTGATGCTTGAACCACGGACGGTTCGGAAGTCCGGCGTCGCCGAGCATCATCCGCTCACTCTGAATGAGCATTGCATTGATATTTGTCGGGACCTGTTTCTTACTGTTATGAATTTTTGCCACTGCATTCTGAAACCGTGAGGCGCTACGAGAGAGCGTATCAAGCGCATTCTCAAACGGGGCAAAGTTCAGATGCGGCGGAACCTGTTCAATGGATGGTGGAACAAATCGTTGGCGCGGATCGGCAGTCGCAGCGAATACTCCATCTTCAATCAACAAATTCTGTTCAACAATTTCTTCCCGCTTGGTCTTCAACAGTTGTTTCAGTTCATCGACATACTTCCGGACAGTCTCTGCAAAGTTATTGAAATCGTACGGTAAAAGATCAGCATCAGCGAAGCGCATCACGGCGGTCCCTACCGTCTGGGCAAGCGCGCGGCCATACACGAACGATGTATCGGAGAATTGCGTAAACCAGTAGAAGTCATCATAGATCGAATGGTAGATACCTCCACCCCCTTCTCCGTAATACCCAAGATTCAGAGACGCAATGCCGAGATGGTCGAGAAATGCCGTGTAATCAGAACCGGAACCAAGCGCATCAATGGGAAGATCCTGCCCGCGGCGAAGCTTTCCCCTGTCACTTGCAGCGGCATCAGAGATTTGTTGAAGCTGGCTTCGCTTCCAGACGGAAAGGTTCGTCTCCGGATCTTCAATGTCACGGGCAACGCCATTGATGAACTTCTCCAGTGTATGTGAGCCGGCAACTCCGAGAAACCCGCGGCCATTACTGTCTGTGTTGATATAGAGCGCTCCATGTTGTTTCAGTTCGTCGGCGTGAGCCTCAACCCATTCCGTTGAACCCAACAACCCCTGCTCTTCTCCATCCCACGCACAGTAGATGATCGTGCGTTTGGGCTTCCATCCTTGTGTGAGGAGCACCCCAAGCGATCGTGCTTCCTCCAACAAACATACCTGTCCGGAGATTGGATCCTCAGCGCCATTCACCCATGCATCGTGGTGGTTGCCACGAATGACCCATTCGTCGGGAAACTCGGAACCCTTGATGCGCGCGATGACATCATAGATCGTTTTCGTTTCCCAGTTCGATTGCACCTTGAGATGTACTTTGGCAGGGCCGGGCCCGATGCGATACGTGATCGGCAATGCGCCACGCCAGTTTTCCGGTGCCACGGTTCCGGTAAGCGCTGTGAGTAGTGGCTTCGCATCAGCATACGAAATGGGAAGCACAGGAATTTTCGTAAAGACTTTCGCTTCGCTTAACGACAACCTCTTTGCATCCGGAGTTGCGCCGACGCCCGGCGTCAACGGATCACCCGGATGATAGGGCATGTCCATCACACTGCCGCGTTGAACGCCATCTTCAGGCCGCCATGGACCGTTCGGGAATGTCTCGCCTTCATAGTAACCGTCACCTTTCGGATCGGAATAAATCAAACAACCAACCGCGCCATGTTCAGCTGCAACCTTCGGTTTAATCCCGCGCCACGAAGCGCCATATCGCGCAATGACGATGCAACCTTTTACGGCAATCCCCAGCCGCTCCAACTGTTCGTAGTCGGCAGGAATTCCGTAGTTCACATAGACAAGCGGCGCAGTAACATCACCATCGATGGAGTAGGCATTGTATGTGGGGAGTTGTTCCTCTTGTTGATCCGATGTCGGATCGCCTGCAACGGCTGGTTCGCTGAGTTTTGCAGTGAACGTTACCGGCTCAACCAATTCCACCACTCTCTCCTTCGGCGTGGGGAACAACACGTCGAACGATTCTATCTTCGCATCCCATCCCCACTCTTTGAACCGTGCAAGGATCCATTCTGCGTTGTCCTTGCCGTAGGGCGAGCCTGTGTGATGCGGCCTGGCGCTGAGTCGTTTCATGTATTCACGAAGTCGCGCTGGTTCAGGAAGATCGCGAAATCGTGCTTCCCAGTTCTTACTTTTTGGCGTGGAAGCCTGCGCAAGAAGCGGGGATTCAACGCTTGAAAAACCGGTCATCATGAACAACAGAGCTGGAGCATAGAAACTCAATCGATTCATCAGGGTCCTCTGTTATGTTTGTCAAGAGTGGGTTTCGATGTACCAGAAGGAAAAGCCAAAACAGCATGCAGAATATCCATAGAACCATCAAGACAATCAAGCTGCACCTTGTACATTCCTTACGAAAATGGTATCTTGACGGAGAAATTTTCCATCATCTGGAGGTAGCAATGAAAACACTGTTTGCCTTGATACTCGCAACGCTCATCGTTACCTCAGCACACGCTGAAATCGAGTTCCTGCGCGGTGACCTCGCCGGAGCGATCAAGAAAGCGGAAGCCGAAAAGAAACCGGTGATGATCGACTTCATCACAGACTGGTGCCGCTGGTGCGATACTCTGGATGCGCGCACATATTCCGATGCGAAGGTTGCAGAATTCGTGAACGGGCATCTCGTTGCGATCAAGATTGACGCCGAGAAGGGCGAGGGTATTGCAATCGCAAAGAAATATGGCGTGTCAGCATATCCCACGATTGTGTTCATCCGCTCGAACGGCGACGAGATTGATCGCGTGCTCGGATATGTTCAGGCAGTGCCGTTCCTCAACACTGTCACCGATTATGTCAACGGCGTGAATACCATCAGCACCATGAAGATCGAGGTGAAGTCCAGGCCGAACGACCCCGCCCTCCGGTATGCACTCGCGACAAAATTCATGGAGCGGAACAGCTCAAGCGATGCAGTGGAACATTTCAAGAGACTGATTGAACTTGATTCGAACAATACGCTTGGCCACAATGAGGAGGCGGAGTATAGCGTGGCTGTGGCAACATTCAAGGAAAGCAAGAACCCCGCACAGCTTGAATCATTCACCACGAAGTATCCGAAATCGCAAATGATCCGCAATGCTCTTTCCACGCTCTGGCGTTCGTATACCAAAACCAAAGATGGAGAGCTCGCACGCAAGTACTTCACGCAATACATTGACAGGAACCCGGATGACGCGGCAATGATGAACAACTACGCGTGGGGCTGCGCCGAAAATGGCATCAACCTTGACCATGCAGTACTCATGGCGAAAAAGGCCGTGGACCTCGCAGTAAAAGATGGAGACAAGGCAGGATACCTTGATACGTATGCAACCGTTGAATTTACCCGCGGCAATACTGACGAAGCCGTTGCATTGGAACAGCAAGCGCTCGACATTCTGAAGAATGTACCTGGAGCAAAGTTGGGAGAGTATGAGAAGGCAATGGCAAAGTTCAAGGCCGGGAAGAAAACCGTGGGGACTCAGTAACTTCTCGCGGACACCAAACGTACAAAGGGCGGGTCTCAGGTCGAGATTCGCCCTTGTAGTTCCAACCCTCTCATTCAAATTTCTTTCTGAATCATGAGCAACGGTATTCAACACGTCACCATCCGCAAGGCCACAGCAGACGACGCGCACGCAGTTCTTTCACTCGTTGACGCTCTCGCCGAGTACGAGAAGCTAGACCCTCCGGATGCAGCAGCAAAGGAACGATTGATCAGGGATATTACGAGCGAGCGGCCGCGCCTTGACGCATACCTTGCAATGATTGAAGACCAGGCAGTTGGCTACGCATTCATCTTCGAAACGTATTCCAGCTTTCTTGCACTTCCAACACTCTACCTGGAGGACCTTTTTGTGCTCCCTGAATTTCGAAAGAGAAAGGCCGGGTATGCTCTTTTCTCGGCGATGGTGAAGGAAGCACATCGTCGCGGTTGCGGGCGCATGGAATGGACAGTACTCGACTGGAACCAGCTCGCCATCGACTTCTACAAGCGTTTCGGTGCAACACATATGAAGGAGTGGCACCACTACAGATTGGTGAAAGAGGACATCGACCGCATCATCTGACAGGTAGGACTCTTTTGCCAGTCCTACCTGTGGTCCCGGCCAGTACCCTTGCCTTTTTTTCCCGGCTCGCGAACATCCTTACCGCAATAGTGTCATTCCTTCTCCTCTTCTGAAAACCATTGTGCCCCATCCATGCGTTTTTAATGGAAACACTTTCTGGCAAGCTCTTGGTTGTCTTCCATACAAAAATAGGAGAATGGTGGAACATATGATGGAGATTCTTATTGTTGACGACAATGCCGATTACCTTCACCTCTTGGAAGAGGCGCTCCGCTCATCAGGCTACGACGTACACATAGCCCAGGATGGAGTCGAAGGGTGCGAGATGCTCACTTCGTCCGAGATCGATTTGATTATTTCTGATATTCGAATGCCGCGACTCGATGGAATCAAACTGCATTCGTTTGCAAGAGAAATGAGTCGACACAAGAAGACGAAATTTATCTTCCTTTCAGGGTTCAAGGACGTCTATAACAACATGCCAGGACTTAGTGCAGACATCGACTATTTTCTGGACAAGATGACTCCAATTGAAAGCATCGTGAAACTGGTGAACAAATTGGTGTTCGGAGATTTTGCGGAAAAGTTACTGTGAGAAAGGAGAGGTTATGAACATTCTCATTGTTGACGACAATCGTGACTACCTGTTTCTCCTGAACCGTGCAATGTCTTTTGGAAGATACACGGTGTTCACAGCGCAGGATGGCGCAGAGGCAATCGAGCACCTTGAAGCACAGGATATTGACCTCATCATCTCAGACATCCGGATGCCAAGAATGGATGGCATTAGACTTCACTCTTATGCAAGGCACAGTCCTAAATACAGTCAAACGAAATTCATCTTCGTTTCAGGCTTCAAGGAAATTTATGAAAGCGTCGTGATACTTGACCGAACGCTGGACTTCTTCCGGGACAAGACGACACCAGCGGATGATCTTGTGGATCTTGTGAACAAACTGCTGAACAGGAATTATGTCGACCATTCTCTTGAGCCCTCATAAGCACAATCATCAGAGTCTCGCGGCCAACACAACAACACCCTTGGCCGAATAGACGTTTCCACCCCTTTCATTCAAGCCCTCAACAAGAACAACGTAAATCCCCATCCGCGCCTTTTGGCGTTCATTATCCAATCCATCCCACACAATATCCCGGAGAGCACCGGTTGGTTCGTTGTTGGCAAGATGTCTGATCAACCGGCCCTTCGCGTCAAAGATCCGCATATTGACCACAGCAACATCGGTCGGCAATTCACAATGGATCACAGAGAAATCCTCTCTCCCATCACCATCCGGCGAGAATGGATTGGGAGAACAGGAGATGCTTGCACGCATCGGGAGAGAAGAAGTGAAAATACTGTTTGCAAGTCCGGGTGTACCGCCGATGCCAAGGACGCATGTACTCCAACTCCGGGCGTCATTGCAGTTGAGAGCGGGAGATATCTTTTCGAGTGAGCGGCCCGTCGCATCCGTAACGCCGGGATGATGCCATGCAGGCACATATGCAACGCTGTCGATTGTCCCGCCGGTGGCATCCCGGATGATAACGGCATCTCCATCGTTATTCAGACTGAGACTTGATTGACGCGCCACGGAGAGCAATCCGCTCTGCACGGTGTCGAGATTGTGAAAGCGGGAGAAGATTGATGAATCAGAGGCAATGACAAAAAACTGACCGGGCTGCAACACTTCTCCTTGCGTCGACAAGGAGAATTCGTTTGCTGACCCGGTGGTTCCGGGGCGATCCGAGAGCTTCCACCCTGTCAAATCCACGGGCATTGTGCTGGAGTTGACGATCTCAACATACTCCGCGTCATTCGTAAACGGGGCAAACATTATTTCGTTGACGACCACGCTTCGTGGCTCATATCCTATCTTCACGGTGAATATCGTGAAGTTGTTTGCGAGCCTCAAATCGGCCGTATACTCTACACGCGCAATCACGCCGTGGATTCCCGGTGGCGAGTCCGGCCATTGTGCAGCAACGCGCAACGTCTCACCCCGCGCAAGGGACTGTGTAACATGTACACGTCCGATAAATTCGTCGGGCGCCGCGAGTGAATCGCGGTTACGATCATCGAAAAAGGCAACGTCAAATTCCGAGGTGGCCATCCGGCCGATGTTCTTCACGGTGACAGAGAGCGTTGCTGGCACGTGTGGCGGAGAAGACAATGTCACGTTTTTCATCGCTCGCAGGTCATGATCCAGCGCAGCAACCGAGTTCTCCCTTACCGGAGTTGCCCGCATCGAATCGGTTGACGAGGACCAGTTGAGGGAATCGCCTGGCTCATCAAGCAGATCGATACGCTCAAGTGAAGTCCCTCCATTCCCTCCCCATGCCGGCGCATATCTCACAGAATCCATCGGGAAGTCCCGACCGTCAAACACGAAGACGGCATCGCCGGAGTTATTGAATAAGAATGTCGGGAGTGAGGGCACCTGGAACACAATGCCGGAAAGCCGGCCGTAGCGGTGCGCGAGCAGTGCAGTATCCTTGACAATGACGGCATACTCGCGTGGAGGTACAAACACTGTCGACGATGCAACCACGTAGCGATTCGCTGTGAGTCGGTTGCTGATCTTCCACTGCTTCACGTCAATGCTTTCCGCTGTAGCATTGTACAGTTCAACCCATTCCGGCTCATCGACCGGACCGTACATGATCTCGCTGATGACCAACGAACCTTTTCTGTATCCAATTTGTGCGTGAGTAAGGGCACCGTTGTTTGTGGTGTCTTCATCTTGCGCGAAATCCACGGCGCCAATCATAATAATGTCATTCCGTGTCGGATGATATGGAACAAAGCTGAACATGAATGAATCAAGCGGAGCCAGAGGAAAAGATTGAAGCACAGAGTAAATCAGTTCATTTGGTTGAGGAAGCGAGTCTCTGTTTATGTCATCGAAGAGTTTTAGAGTGTGGGATGGAACGTTTTGGAAGCCAATATTTGTCACCTTGAATTCGAATACAATTGAATCGCCGTGAATTGGAAAAGACGGAAACATCAAGAGTGTCTTAGCAGCCAGATCATAGTCCTTCCGGGTGACACTATTGCGTCGACCGGGAGTACTCCGCCCGGGATGTCTGGAAGTACTCCAATTTGATTGACTCGTTGAAGAATCGGCAGGACTGATGCGTTCCAGCGATCTCCCCCCACTGTTCCCTCCCCAACCCGGCAGATAGCTCATGCTATCCATCGTTACACTTCTGCCGTCGTACACAAGCACCGCATCACCTGAATTGTTGAACAGAAATGTCGGCAATGTCGGCACTTGAACCAACAACCCATCAAGATGAGGATGCTCCTGGTGAAGCAATGCGGTGTCCTTGGTAATCACCGCATAGCCATACGGCGGCATCGTGATTGGTGTTGACGTGATGACATAACGGCTCGACGTGTTTCGGTTGCTGAGTTTCCAACCTTTCACATCAGTACTCTCTGCGGTTGTGTTATACAATTCAATCCACTCAGGCTCTGTTGTTGGGCTGTACATGATTTCGTTGACAACGACCGAGCCGCGAAGAATACCAACAATCAAAGATATAAAGCATCTATTGTTCAGTGTATCTTCATCGGCGAGCATGCTCACCGTTGCAATGAGCGGGTGTTCCATTCCTGTAGCACGAAATGACGGGAAGAATACGAGAACGGAATCCAACGGGAGTAGTACACCGGGATGGTCAATCGTTGACAGCAATTCCTCCGGCTGGGGAATTGAGTCACCGTTTGCATCATCATACAACTCCACAACAAATGATTTTGTCGGCTCAAAACCAGGATTGCGAATCCGGCCAGATACTATGACTGAGTCTTCGTTCAACGGAAATGGTGGGGAAAGAAATAATGTATCAAGAGCGATGTCATAATCCTTGCGCGTGATGCTGTTTTTCCGACCAGGAGTGCTCCGGTTGGGGTGTCGGGAGGTAGTCCAATTCAATTGAGCGGTTGATGAACCGACAGGGTCAATGCGCTCCAGGGATTTGCCCCCTGCATTTCCTCCCCAGCCTGGTAGATAACTGAGGCTGTCCATCGTGACATTTCTGTTGTCGTACACCACCACAGCATCTCCGGTGTTGTTCAGTGTTGGCATGGAAGGAATATTGATGATGCGGGATGGAATATCGGGATGAGCGTCAATCAGCGCCGCGGAGTCTTTTGTCAGAACAACAAACGATCGGGGTGCCAGGAACATGCTTGTTGTGGCAATCACTCTTCGTGTTGCTACAGCGTTGTCAGAAATCATCCAATCCTTAATGTTGACACTATCGGGGCGGGTGTTGTAGAGTTCAACCCATTCAGGCTCTGCGTTTGTGGGTGCATACATGATCTCATTGATCACGATACTGTACCGGAGGTAACCAATCTGCAACGCGAGCCTCGTCTGATTGTTTTGTAAATTCTGATCGGGCTGATACACGGCCAGCGCAATAATGACCCCTTGACCCGGAGGGAATGATCCAAGAGGAGCAGAGACTTCAATAGAATCGGAAACCGCAAGCGGCAGTGAATACGATGCAACAGCGAGAAGCTCGTTCGGCTGAGGCAGGGAATCACTGTTCAGATCGTTGTAGAAATTCACAAGAAACGACGTTGCAGCTTGCAGACCTACGTTTTTAACGAAGGCAACAGCTCGAATGCTGTCTTGTTCGACGGGAGTTTGTGGAGAGAAGCGCAACCCGGCAAGGGAGAGATCATGAGATGCCAGAACGGTCACAGCAATGTCATCAATGCGGAACGTGCCTGTGTTCCCACCAGCATCAGCGATGATTCTCCAACGAAACCTGACACCATTTCTATTCGCAACGACAGCGGGAAGTTGAATTGAAGAAGTAACATAATTTGTAGAACCGGGATTGGTGAGCGTATCACCCAACTGAAGCGGAAATGTCGCCCCGCTGTCTGTTGACGCTTCCACCACAACGCGAGCAAGGTGCGTCGCAGTCCTGCGAGTATAGAACATGAGTCGGTCGGGGACCTGGTTTCGAAAATCAAAGAGCGGCGAGAGCAAGGTTTGACTGATCGTTGCATTTGTCGAGAGGGCGGCATTGGGAGATGAATGCGCCGTACCGGTCGAAGAGGTAAAGTCATTTGTCCCCGGCGTTCGGTTCTGGCTCGATCCCCAACCGGAAGGCAGCCCTGGTGGAGCAAGAGAGTCAAAATTCTGTGTATACGGGAATGTCGTAACCTGGCCAGAACTCAGAGAGACAAGCCATGTCGCCAACACGATCAATGGATACAGATTGCGGCAGGACAGAGGATTCATTTGGGGAGTTCCTCCTCGGTGAAACGATATGAATAAACTTACTGATGATAATAACTAATTCGCGCATTCACAAGTGGCTACGAACGAGCGGTTGATTTTAGCGATGAGAATAGGTATATAAGCTTGAAAGCTAACCCTCTTTCTACCAATGACTAATACGATTCTCTTTGTCGACGACGACCCTGATTTGAGGGAGATCGTTACGGACCAACTTATTGCTTCAGGTTATGACGTGGATGTTGCCGAGGATGGCGAGATGGCTATCGGTAAACTCCGCCAGAAGAAGTATGAAATCGTGTTGCTTGATATTACGATGCCTCAAAAAAACGGCATGGATGTGTTGCGTTTCACGAAAGACCACTCTCTCAACTGCAAGGTCATTATGCTGACGGGGATGGTGGGATTGTCGGTGGCGATAGAAAGCATAAAGCTTGGTGCTGCGGATTATATCACAAAGCCGTACAACATGGACTACTTGCTTTCTTCAATCAAGAGGGTGCTCGAGAAATAAAAACTCTTTAAGTGGCATCAATAAAAAAGCGACCTCGATAAGCTCGAGATCGCTTTTTTTACTTTGGATTATACTGTCCAGGGGACTACGTACCGGCGCTATAGTCGTCCATGTACTTTATCTGGTCGGAGCTCAATCGGTCAATCGATAGACCACCTGTCCTCAATTTGACCAGTGCTATTTCTTGATCCTGTTCCGCAGGAATATCATACACCCTATTCTCAAGACGCTTGCCCTTTTTGTGCACTTCAGCAAGCCGTAACTGCGACATGAACTGATTGGCAAAGGACATATCCATGACCTCCGACGGATGGCCTTCTGCTGCAGCAAGATTGACAAGCCGTCCTTGCGCAAGCACATAGATTCGCTTGCCATTCTTCAGCGTGTACTCTTCGTTATTGTCCCTGACTGTTCGTTTGGACGCAGTGAGCAATGCGAGTTGATCGAGGTTGATTTCGCAATCATAATGGCCGGTATTGCAGATGATTGCTCCTTCCTTCATCGACAGGAAGTGTTTTTTTACGATAATGTCTTTCACACCTGTCGCCGTGATGAAGATATCGCCCACCTTTGCCGCATCGTCCATCTTCATTACCCGGTAGCCTTCGAGCGTTGCCTTGAGGGCGGCCGTTGGCTTCACTTCCGTAACAATAACGTTTGCACCGAGTCCCTTGGCTCGCGATGCAACACCCTTGCCACAATGTCCAAACCCGGCAACGACGATGTTCTTTCCTGCCAGCAGCACACTTGTAGCGCGCAAGACGCCATCGAGAGTCGATTGACCGGTGCCGTAGACATTGTCAAAATCCCACTTCGTTTCTGCATCGTTCACAGCAATCACCGGATAGCGGAGTGCGCCATCAGCTGCCATTGAGCGCAAGCGATGCACGCCGGTTGTTGTCTCCTCCGTACCGCCAATGATGTACTTCTCCGCGAACTCGGGATGATTCTTGTGGATGGTAAAGATCAAGTCGGCACCGTCATCCAATGTAAGATTGGGGTGCATCTTCAACGTCTCCTCAATGCACCAGTAGAACTCTTTCACATTCATTCCATGCCAGGCAAAAATCGAAACACCCTGAGCCGCCAGAGCTGCGGCAACGGCATCATTCGTTGAGAGTGGATTGCATCCGCTCCAGCTTACTTGCGCACCGACTTCGACGAAAGTCTTTACAAGCACAGCGGTTTCCTTCGTGACATGAAGGCATCCGGCAATGCGATATCCCTTCAACGGCTTGGTCTTCCTGTATTTCTCTTGAAGGGCCATCAATACCGGCATACGCGATTCTGCCCACTCAATGAGTTTGCTACCCTCGTCCGCCAACTTGAGGTTTGCTACTTTGTACTTTCCTGCTTTCGAATCCATTCTTCTTCCTTTTAGTCAATAAACATCGATGATTTCCATGCTACCGTTTTACCGCCTGCTGCAGTTTCTTGACAAGATCAAGCCGCTCCCATGTGAAATCCTTATCGTTGCGACCGAAGTGACCATAGGCCGCTGTTTTTAGGTAGATCGGTCGAAGAAGATTCAGCCGTTTGATGATTCCATGTGGCGTCATATCCACCTCGCGCATCACAATCCTGTCAAGTTCTGCGTCGGGGATGCGTCCTGTTCCGTACGTGTTGACGTGAATGGAAACGGGCTGGGCAACGCCGATTGCGTACGCAACCTGGATCAAGCACTCATCCGCAAGCCCTGCGGCTACAATGTTTTTCGCAAGATGACGCGTGGCATAGGCTGCACTGCGATCGACCTTGGAAGGATCCTTGCCTGAAAAAGCGCCGCCACCATGAGGCGCTCTCCCACCGTACGTATCAACGATAATCTTACGGCCCGTCAGCCCGCTGTCACCATGTGGTCCACCGACCTCAAACCGGCCGGTCGGGTTCACGTGAACAATTGTTTTCTTGTCGCGCAGATGAGCGGGAATTACAACATTGATCACATGCTTCATAACATCCTGTGCTATCCGCTTCTGGGAAACATCGCCATCGTGCTGAGTGGAGATCACAACTGTATGAACACGGATCGGCTTGCGTCCGTTGTATTCAACCGTAACCTGGGACTTCGCGTCGGGTCTCAGATATGGCATAAGTTTCGGATGTTTTTTCCTGATGTCGGAAAGCCGCTTGACAAGCTTGTGGGCAAACATGATCGGCATCGGCATGCATTCAACGGTCTCGCTTGACGCGTACCCAAACATCATTCCCTGGTCGCCAGCCCCCTGTTCCTTTTTCTTCTTCTTGTTCTCATCCACACCCATTGCAATGTCGGGAGATTGAGAATGCAGAGCTGCAAGAATACCGCAGGAGTTTGCCTCGAACATATACTCGGCCTTCGTATATCCGATGTCCCGGATAACCTGACGAACAATTTCGGGGATGTTGACATACGCTTGTGTTGTCACTTCACCCGCGACCACAACCTGGCCCGTCGTTACAAGAGTTTCGCATGCAACGCGGGAATAGCGGTCTTGCTTCAACATTTCATCGAGAATTGCATCAGAAATCTGATCAGCAACCTTGTCCGGGTGTCCTTCGGACACAGACTCAGACGTAAATAAGTAAGACATGTTCTTCCTTTGATATTGTAAGACTGAACGAATTCTCGCCCGGTGTACAACTCCCAACGACGGGCGCTTTAATAAAAATCAATCTCGGAGGAATCACCGACATTTACCCGCATGTAGTCTCCCCGCACCGTGGCGCCGCTTCCAACAAGGGAATTATCCAACAACGCCTTGTGAACGTGTGCCCCCTCTCCGATAATCGAGTTGCGGACGAGTGAATCACTGATGGACGCTCTTTCCCCGATCGAGGTATAAGGACCAATCACACAGTTTGTCAGCTTTGCGGACGGTGCAATGAAAACAGGATCAATCACCACAACGCCATCAATCTTATGAGACGTCGATTTCATTTCAAGCAATGCCTGGTTTGTGGAGAGCAGCGTCTCAGGCTTGCCACAATCATACCACCCCTCCACCAAAAAAGTCTTCATCACCTCACCGCGTTGAATCATCATCTGCAACGCATCAGTAAGCTGGAACTCGCCCTTCGTCCTGATGTCTTTCTCTACAAGTTCATTAAGACACGACACCAGAAGCCGCGGGTTACAGATATAATAGAGTCCGACCACGGCAAGGTTGCTCGCAGGATGTTCTGGCTTTTCAACCAATCGTGTGATTGCGCCATCATGCGTCTCCGCAACACCGAAGCGCCGAGGATCGTCCACGGCTTTCACACCCAGCGAAGAATACTGCTGATGCAGCACGGGGCTCAAGTCCACGTCAAAGATCGTATCGCCGAGGATGATGAGCACCGGCTCGTTATCCATCGTATTGCGCGAAAGATAGATCGCGTGGCCAAGACCAAGGCGATCTTCTTGTTCAACGTAGTCCGCCTTAAACAACGGGTACGCCTGCGAAACATACTCCTTGATCAGGTCGCTCATGTTTCCAACAACTATCGTTCCTTCAATGATTCCTTCTACGATAATCTTGTCAAGAATATGGCCCAGTATGGGTTTACCGGCAACATTCAGGAGTACTTTCGGGAGTGTAAACGTGTGAGGGCGCAGCCGACTTCCGACGCCAGCCACTGGAATGATTGCGCGCATCTAACGAACAGAGACAAGAGACAAGCGATAACCTGATTTATTGCGTGTAAAGGTACATAAGAAACCTTAGAGAAGCAAGAAACTTTCGGGAAGTATGATGCTCAACACAAGCGTTATCACACTGTCCTCATTGTTGTGCTCGTTGATTATCACACACGAAATCGTTATCATTTTTCAACAAACCGAATAGTCATTCCTCTAATCAAATGTCCAAACCGCGCCCATCGCAAGCAACACCTTCACGTAAAAAACAGCATATTGATATTACTCTTTCCAAGAACGTTGGTTTCAAAAACAAGACCACGGGACTCGAGCACTGGCAGTTTGTGAATAATGCCCTCCCCGAGATAAACCTCGGTGATGTTACTACAGCAGTGACTTTCCTGAACAAACCACTTGCGCTCCCAATCATGGTTTCCTGCATGACAGGAGGCTATACGGATGCATTGCGGATTAATCGTAGCATTGCAGAGGTATGCGAGGAAGTTGGAATTGCAATGGGAGTTGGGAGTCAGCGTCAGGCACTCGAAAGTACGATATATCATCGAACGTTCAGCGTCGCGAGGGAAGCGGCACCTTCGATACCGATTGTCGGGAACATCGGCGCTTCAGAAGTTGCAGCGATGAAGTCTGCCGACGCGGCGAAACGCCTTGTTGAACTGATCAATGCTGACGCGTTCACTATACATCTCAACCCTCTCCAGGAGTTTCTCCAGCCGGAGGGCAACACAAATTTCAAGGGTGTCCTGAACGGAATAGAATTGCTGGCGCGTGAACTTCTCGTCCCCGTAATAGTAAAGGAGATCGGCGCCGGGATATCGGCCAAGGTTGCCACGAGGCTGCTTGATGCCGGAGTACAATACATTGATGTTGCAGGCGCCGGCGGCACAAGCTGGGCGGGAGTTGAAATCATCAGGCGAAAGGAACGAACCTTCGCCGATCAATTTTGGGATTGGGGAATACCGACAGCAACTGCACTTTGTGAAGTCGCCGCGCTCCGCAATGGAGGCCGATCCCTCAAACTGATTGCATCAGGAGGAATCAGTACCGGCATGGAAGTAGCGAAGTGTCTGGCACTTGGGGCAGATCTTGTCGGCTCGGCCCGACCTCTCTTGCAAGCACTCCACAATGGAGGTAAGAAGAATCTCAAGAAACTTCTCAAACAATGGGAAATTGAACTACGCGGCGCGATGTTCCTGACAGGCTCGGCAACGATTGAAGAACTGAAGCGCGTTCGGCTCGTGAGGTATCGCGAAGCATGAGTGATGCGAGATTCGCACGCCGATACGGCTCTCTACGCAAGCTCGTTGATCGCAAACTTGCATCTGTCATCACACATGACAAACCGCATGATCTCACTGAAGGATCACGCTACGTTCTTTCGGCACCCGGAAAGCGAGTCCGATCCACATTGGTTCTGCTTTCCTGTGAAGCAGTTGGCGGACGCATTGCGAACGCAGCCCACGCAGCGGCGGCAATTGAAATGCTGCACAACTTCACTCTCGTCCATGATGACGTGATGGATAATGCCGCATCACGCCGGGGCCGCGCTACAGTCCACACAAAATGGAATGTCAACAACGCCATTCTTGTGGGTGATGTCATCCTGGGGCTTGCATATCGCAGCCTTTTGCATTCAAGAACGAAGAGCATCCAACGGGCAGCACAATTGTTCACAGACGGGTTCATCGAGGTATGTGAAGGACAGGCGTTCGATCTTGAATATGAGCGCAGCACGAATATCAGTCTGCGTGATTACTATCGCATGATCAGCAAGAAGACAGGAACCCTCATCGCAACGGCAGCAGAACTCGGCGGTGTGATTGGCAATGGCACACCTCGACAAATGCAGTTACTGCGTACATTCGGGACACGCATCGGCAGAGCATTTCAAATTCAGGATGACCTTCTCGATGTTGTGGCAGATAAAAAGGATTTCGGAAAAACAATCGGCGGCGATATCGTTGAAGGAAAGAAAACATTCCTGCTTGTTTACGCACTCGAGAACACACGAGGCAAGGACCATGCAACGCTGCGTGGTCTCATAAACAAGAGAAGCCGGAATTCCCGGGAACAACACTCTTTGGTCAAAACGATCACTGCCATCTACAATCGTTGTGGTGCAATTGATGCTGCACAACGACAGATCAAGCATGAAACAGCGGCCGGACTTCGGGCATTACAAGCACTCCCGGCAAGCTCATCACGGGAGATGTTGCAATGGTTTTCCGAAATGCTTGTCCAACGAACGTTCTAACAAGGACAATGATCCAGCGGGAAGTTACAGTCAGGAATCGAGCGGGACTTCACACACGCCCTGCTGCAACGCTGGTGAAAACCGCGGCCCGGTTCAACGCGGAATTTTTCATCGAGAAGGATGGAATGGAGATCAACGGCAAGAGCATCATTGGCGTGATGACCCTTGCCGCCGAACAAGGATCGGTATTGCAATTGAGATTTGAAGGAACCGACGAAGAGGCGGCTTGTGCTGCAGTGGTAGAGTTGTTTGAACGGGGATTTGACGAAACGTGAGCATGCAAGAATCATCATCCATACCGCAAGAGATAATCCTGAAGGGTATCCCCGCTGCCCCTGGCATCGCCATGGGGGCAGCCTATCTCTACAGCAAGCAGATTCCCCGCATCGAGATGAAGTCGATTTCTCAGGACGATGTCGAAAGTGAGAAAGACCGGATGAGAGCAGCGAACGCGCGGTCCGAGAAAGAGTTGCAAAAAATTCTCGCATTCGCAGAGCAGAAGCTGGGATCGCAAACCGCAAAGATCTTCGAAGCACAGATCATGATCCTGAACGATTCGATCCTGATGGGCGCCATCGAGAAACGAATCGCCAAAGAGCTCAAGAACGCCGAGTACATCGTTGCCGATGAGATCGGGAAATACAAGCGCATGATGCTGGCCTCTCCTGACGAGTACATGCACGAACGTGCGCGGGATGTTGATGACGTCATGAACCGAATCATCCGCAACATCCAGGATCAGAAACTCTTCTCGCGATTGGAAGGCTCTTCCATCATCGTGTCGGAGACGTTGCTTGCAACGGATACCGTCATGTTCTCACGTAACCAGATACTCGCGTACGCAGCTGACCTTGGAGGAGCTACCTCGCACGCTGCCATCCTTTCACGCTCACTCAAAATCCCTGCGGTGCTCGGACTGAGAACGGTCACCAAAACCATCCGCACCGGAGACTTCGTTGCTGTGGACGGCTACGCCGGTGTGATTATCGTGCATCCGACGCCGGAGACAATCGACCTTCTCAACAAAAAGGCTCTGCGTCTGAAAGAATTCGAAGAACAACTTGCTGACATCGCAACACTCGTTGCCGACACTCCCGACCATAAACACATCGACCTCTCAGCGAACATTGAATCACCGGATGAGATTGATTACACACTTGGGCAGGGTGCTGCAGGTATCGGCTTGTATAGAACGGAGGGAACGCTCCTTGCCCGGCAGGGCGAACCTTCCGAGGAAGAGCAGTACGAAGAATATAAAATTGTCGCCGAGGCGATGTTCCCTCATCCCGTTATCTTCAGGACGTTCGATGTCGGCGGAGACAAGCTTGCACGCGGTGACTATCACGAGGAGAATCCGTTTCTTGGCTGGCGCGGCATACGCATATCGCTGGACAGGCCGGAGATGTTTCTCATCCAACTAAAGGCCCTTCTTCGCGCAAGCACCAAACGTAACGTGCGCATCATGTTTCCCATGATCGCGAAGGTCAGCGAAGTGCGGCGCGTGAAAGAACTCGTGAAGCAGGCGAAAGCCGAACTCAAGGCAGGCGGCATACCATTCGATACGCGCATCAAGATCGGCGTGATGATCGAAGTCCCGTCCGCGGCAATCATGGCTGAAGAGATCGCTGCAGAAGTGGACTTCCTGAGCATCGGCTCGAATGATTTGGTACAGTACCTGCTCGCGGTTGACCGGGACAATGCTGCCGTTGCGCCGTTGTATCAGCATTTCAATCCGGCTGTGCTTCGTACAATCAATTCCATCATCCAAGCGGGACATAAGAAAAACATTTGGGTTGGCATGTGCGGTGAAATGGCTGGCGATCCGCTGGCAACGTTGCTCCTTGTCGGAATGGGAATTGATGAACTCAGCGTCGTCCCGACGATCCTTCCCGAAATCAAAAAGATTATCCGTTCCGTGAAGTTCAAAGATGCAAAGCGCATTGCAGACAAAGTTCTCTCTCTTCATACAGAAGAGGAAATTAAAGAGTATCTTATGTCGGTGGTAAAGAAACAACTGCCCGACATACCGTTGGAGAATTGATCCATAACTCGAATACACACTAAAGGAATACAGAATGACGTTTGAAGAAATCTTCGCCATTGACATTTCAAATATGTACGGCCTCATCAAGAAGTTTTCCAATCAGGTGGAAGAAGCAATCGCTATCGGGAATGCTGCCAAAGTGAGACTCAACGTTGGCACCGTTGAGAACATTGTGCTCTGCGGATTAGGCGGCTCGGCAATCGGTGGGGATTTGTTGAAGAGCTATCTTGCGGCGGAACTAAGCGTACCCTTCGCCGTCAACCGGCATTATGTGTTGCCCGGATTTGTCGGGAAGAACTCTCTTGTGATCATCTCCAGCTATTCGGGAAACACCGAAGAGACGACAACAGCATTCAAAGAAGCGGTGAAGCGGAGGGCAAAAATCCTTTGCATCTCCTCTGGTGGGGCTGTTACGAAGCTCGCGAAGAAAAAGAGAATACCGCTCATCACCATTCCCGGCGGACTCCCCCCGCGCGCGGCGCTTGGCTATTCATTCTTCCCACTCCTCATCGCGCTTGGCAAACTCGGACTCATCAAGAACAAAAGTCGTGAGATTAAGGAGACCCTTGCATTGCTCAAGGACAAGTCTGATGTGTACGGCAGTCCCGACCCGGCATCGAACAAAGCATTTCAACTCGCGGAACAGTTGCGCGGACGTCTTGGCGTTGTGTATTCTTCCACCGAGCGTTTCGATGCGGTCGCAACGCGCTGGCGTGGACAGATTGCCGAGAATGGCAAGTCGCTCATATTCGGACACGTACTGCCCGAGATGAACCATAATGAGCTTGTAGGATGGAAAGTGCTGACCGAACAGATGCGAGAGATGCAGGTGATGTTCCTGCGTGATAAAGATGATCACGCACGCGTCAAGGTTCGCATGGACGTTACCAAGGGCGTCATCGCTGAACACACGCAGCACGTAACGGAAGTGTGGAGTGAAGGAACGTCGCTGCTGGCGCGCATGTTCTCCCTGGTGTACCTCGGCGACTGGGTGAGTTACTATCTAGCCATTCTGCACGGTGTCGATCCAACGCCGGTTAAGGTAATTGATTACTTGAAAGACGAACTTTCAAAAGTATAACCGTAGGGGTGATTCATGAATCGCCCCTACAATTAAACTACAAAGACACGAAGACACAAAGAAAGTTGTCATTGCGAGCCCGTTTCTCACGGCGAAGCAATCTCCAAGGAGAACAGAAATAAGGTTTAACCCGTAGGGGCGGTTAGCGAATCGCCCCAACACAAAAGAGATAATATTAGCACAGAAAACAAAAAAACAAATATAGTCGCAGTTATAACACAGGCCCACAAAGAGTTCTTTAAGTTGTTAAGGAATTGGACGTCGTGGTGATGCTG
>JANNSJ010000026.1:0-11309 GCA_031402435.1 Bacteroidota bacterium
GGCTCTGGCACAGGCGACGGTATGCAGGTACTCAGCCTTGCAACTCTTCCCGACAGCATCCATCTGATGACGACGTACCGGACAACATTCGTTCGCGGACACATCATCATGCGCGATGTGTCATCTGATTCACCCTACGTCTATATCAGCGGTTCCTCGACAACTGGCGGCGTTCACATCCTTGATGTCTCAAACCCCTCTGCACCCGTACAGGTCGGGATCTATGATCCACCCTATTACATTCACGACGCGCACATTCGCGGCAGCAGATTGTATGCGTCGGCGGGTGACATGCACCAGGTGGACATCGTGGATATCTCAAACAAGCGAACTCCTCTTCTCATCACACGCATCCAGTATCAGGGAGCATACACCCATAGTTGTTGGACAACAGACGATCACAAGTTCCTGTTCGTCACCGATGAGCAGGATGGATATGTAGCGCGCATCTGGAATATCGAACGCCTCGACTCCATCTACGAAGTTTCACGCTACACCGCCAACCTCCAGAGCCTCGTCCACAACTCATATATCCGTGGCAGATACGCGTTCATCGCACACAATACGGAAGGCATGCGCGTTGTGGATATTGCCGACCCATCCGTACCGGTGGAGGTCGGATACTATGACACGTTTCCCGGGCCAAGCGGAGGGTTCAACGGTTTATGGTCTGCATGCCCCTATCTTCCTTCCGGAAAGATTCTCGGCGGCGACAGAACCGGAGGCCTATATATCTGGAAATTCAACAACACGCAGGCAGGGAGAATCTATGGCACAGTGAGTGATTCACTGACGGGACTGCCGATTGATTCGGTGTTGATTACGATTGCAGAAACAGGGCGAGCAACTCGGTCGAATACATCGGGCGCATTCACGATTGGCGAACTGCCGGGAAGTTACACACTCTCCTGTACTGCCTATGGTTACGTCAATATGGTATTTAGCAATTTTATCATCACTGGCGGAGACAGTCTTACATTCAACGTACTCATGCCTCCAGTAATCGTTGGCATAGAGCAAAGCGGGGGTCAACCGTGTGAATTCACGCTGTCTCAGAACTATCCAAACCCGTTCAATCCGGAAACAAAAATAGGGTTTAGGGTATCGGGTTCAGGGTGGGTGTCGCTCAAAGTGTTTGATGTGTTAGGACGAGAAGTTGCATCGTTGGTGAAGGAGAAGAAAGAGGCTGGAACCCACATGGTGACCTTTGATGCAAGCAAACTGACGAGCGGCGTGTATTTCTACAGGCTCAGCGCTGGAGGATTCGTTGAAACGAGGAAGTTGCTTCTGTTGAAATAACTGGCAATCTTTGTAAGAGTAGTGAATTGCTCAGGAGGAAACCAAATGAAAACTCGCCTGATTCTTTCCGCTTTGCTTCTCGTGAATGGGATGCTCTTCCAATCCTGTACAGATGATTCATCCCCGGTAGAAACACCGCCGCGTACCATTGAACCACCCGCATGGCAATCTCCCGGGGTTCACCTTGCCGTTGGCAACACCTATCATTGGCGCTACACACGGATCAGCAGTTTCGGGAACATCTTCATGTGGGATGAGAACTGCGCTGTAACCGGAGAGACAACCATTGACGGCAGCCGGGACTTCATTCTGAGCACAGGCGAAAAGCTCAAGAGTCAAGGCGACACTGTTTTTGCGTTCACGCAAAACACAATATCTGTGTTCTATAGTTTGACAGTTTCCATTGGGCAAGCTGTTCCATTCCTTGGAAATCAGTTGACAGTCTCCTTCATCGACACGAGCAACGTGTTCGGCGAAACCCAGAAAATTGTCTCGGTGCTTAATCAGGGCGATACACCAGGTAACTTATTTGCAGGCCGCTATGCTTCAAGGTTCGGTTTGATAGGTATCGACCGTAGCGAGGCGACGTATGTTATCAGAGGTACACTTGTAGGGGCCCGGATCGGTACGGTCAACTACGGATACGCGCCGTAAATGAAAGTTCAACTCTTCTTTGCCATGATGTTGTCTGCTGCAACTTTTGTATGTAACCGCGTTCCATCTGAACCTCCGCAGGATTTCGCCTTTGCGTTCAAATATACGTTTGAGGATGTGTATTCCCTTAACACGTTCAATAACACCTTCCAGAGAATCACCAGATCGACCGGCGACACGACCATCTCTCTTCACCTGACGAAACCCCAGCTTGATTCGGTGTACGCATTGATGATGGACATCGATTTCTTTTCCCTGCCCGAATACCTTGAACCGGAATTGGATATCAAGGCATTCGCATCTCCGTGGTGTTCTTTTAACGTTCGTACAGCCGGAGTAATGAAGCATGTCAGTGTCGGCGGTTCGTTCACGTCCGGAGTACTGGCAATACAGAATCTCAGACGTCTGAACGATCTTCTCGTTGATATGATCAGGGATTCACCGGAGTATCAAAAGCTACCCGGCTCAATCGACGCAATGCCATAGCAAAGTGTGCGTATTGCTGTTCACCGCAACGGATATACTCCCCGCGTTTGAATTTTCCATTCTTTCGGCTATATTGAAAGGGACTTGAACACAATAAACTACCTTCTATGAACCGGGAAACCATCGATCGTATTATCAGTGAGATCCTTCAGGAAAAGCTGAAGGCTAAAGGCGGACACGTTTGCTGCAAGGATGGCGTTTGCGCAGACAATCTCTGCGTCGTCCACAATAAGGAAGGCGTCAGGAACATTGTCGGAACCGGCGCATCCCGCATCACGGCAAGCATCGGCGTTGATGCCGGCGGCGGCGTGGAAGCCGACCTTGCCGGAATGATCGACCACACCCTTCTTAAACCCGATGCAACCATCGACGAAGTGGAGAAACTCTGTGCAGAGGCGAAGAAGTATGTCTTTGCAAGCGTGTGTATCAATCCAAGCTACGTTCCGCTCTGCGCGAAACTTTTGAAAGGGACGGAAGTAAAAGTATGTACGGTCATCGGGTTTCCTCTTGGAGCAACCTCCACGGCATCCAAGGCATTCGAAACCGAACAGGCAATCAGAGAAGGCGCTCAAGAAGTTGATATGGTGCTGAACGTTGGAATGTTAAAGTCCGGCGAGTACGAATATGTGGAGAATGACATCTTCGCTGTCGTGAGTACGGCAAAACGATACAGAGTGCTGAGCAAGGTGATCCTTGAAACAGGATTCCTGACCGATGAAGAGAAGATCAAGGCATGTGTGCTTGTGAAACGCGCCGGAGCTGATTTCGTGAAGACATCCACAGGGTTCGGAAAAGGTGGAGCAACGGTCGGCGATATTGCTTTGATGCGAAGAGTTGTCGGCAGTGCGATGGGCGTAAAGGCTTCAGGTGGAGTGAGAAGCCGTGAGGATGCCCTTGCAATGGTTGCTCACGGCGCAGACCGGATCGGTGCAAGCGCGAGCGTCAAGATTGTGAGCGGTGAACCCGTGGAAGCCTCAAAAGGATATTGAAATGATACGGGCATTGTTATCTGTTGTATTCTCCCTGATCCTTGTTGCTTCTTCTCTGCTTTCCGGGTGCGGCAACGTTCCGGAAGCCCAGCAAGCGGACGTACAAGCAAAGACACCGCCTCCAGTTGTCGTACAGACACCACCGAAGATAGAGTTCGAGACGAAGACAGACACAGTTGCAATGGAAAAAGCTCTCCTCGATTCTGTTGCTGCCCACGAAACCCGCAACATTCAGATCAAATATATGGTGCAGATTGGGGCATTCAAAGATCCACAGCTCGCGACCTCCGTTCAGGCTGCTGCGCGATACCGATACCATTTGCCAGTCCTCAACGACTTCAATACATCACACACGCTGTATCAGATCCGGATCGGTTTCTTTGAAACACGGGAAGATGCGTACGACTTCCGGCAAAAGATGCGAATGGATTTTCCGGATGACTACAAGGATGCGTGGGTTGTGCAATTGAAAAGGTAGACATGAAACAACTGTTGTTTGTTATCAGCATGACACTGCTGGCTGGTTGCGGAGTACTCAAGGAAACCGGCGAGGAATCATCGTCGAAGGGTACGCTCAAAGAGTATGAAGCATCCTTTCGCCCATCAGACCATGACCAAGCGCTCAAGGATTTCTTCCCGGATGCAAACACGGCAGGACGGAAGGATTCTAACAGCATTTCACAAGCCACAACACATCAATCCCAGGAACTCACACATGGTTACAGGGTGCAGGTCTTCGGAACAACGAGCTATGATGGTGTCACAACTATGAAGGCAACTGTCGAGAGCCAGTTTGCTGATGAGTGGTTTTACATCGTGTATGATGCGCCCACATACAAGTTACGGGGAGGGAATTTTTCGGAACGATACGAGGCAGATCGGTTTGCGAAGCTCCTCGCCGAGAAGGGATACAGAGATGCGTGGGTCGTACCGGAAAGAGTCTACATGAATCCAGCGCCGCGCCCTCCACAACCTCAGAACACGCAGAAGTAATCCCTTCACCTGAATTTCAACACTACGCCTTCAACACCCCACCGCGCTCGTACCTTGATTGTATCAGACACCACCGTGAAGCGTTCTGACGGCACAAATGGGAAAGGTCGCCCGAATGAATAACTTCCAGAGCTATCAGCATCTCTGAATCCCTTGAAGGTATACTTCCCCTCAGGAAGTTGTTCTAATGTGAAGCTGCCGGGCAAAGGAAGCCGGATGGCCTTCTCATACATTTGATTTGCCCCAACATTCATGGCGGTAACATAAATAGGACCATGACCTCCCTTTTCATTGTCCAGAACAACACCTTCAACGGTGCCGGTTGTGCGCAAGTCAAGACTCTGGAACCGCAATCGTAGCGTGCTGTCCTTCCATCTGTTCCCCGCATAATCCTGGACAGAATCCATTGTCACTTGAATCTGGTACCATTCTTTGCTTCTCAGCGGCACCGCAGGAACAAGTTGCGCGTCCGAGGCACTCAACCATCGTAGCGCTGATGGAACCGTTACCTTCGCGCTGTCTCTCAATGAAATCGCCGCGACAAGAGGTGAATGGAGTACAGGCTTGGCGAACTCGATGTCGAATACTTGTTCCAGCGGAATCCCCTTCACACTGTCAGTAATGCTCTTCACCATCGGGTGTGCTTTCACCGTATCAGGCGTAGCAACGCCCAAGAACACCTGCGATGCATTCACTGTGTCAAGAGGGTTGCCGGAGCGGTCGAATATCCCGCGGGCACTCACACGATAGGCAAGGCCGCTGTCAAGGGTTGTCTCCAACACCATGTCAACTACCGATGGCGTTCCCCTCGAACGATTTGCAAGAACAATACCCAGCGGCTTGAGTTTCAGCGTATCGACGACTGAAAACGAGGCCCTCTCGAACGAGAGACTATCAATGGCTTCACTGAATCTTACTTGTATGTGCCGAGCAGTCAACGGCAGAACCGACGTGAGGAATGGCTTAGTGGTATCCTCCTGGGAAAGTCGGAACCAGAGGTCGGATACCTTCGACTGCTCATGCGTTACAACCATGTCGCCAACCGTAACGCCAAATTGATCCACCTGCTTATCGTAGAGAAGGTTTCGATACTCATCACGGACCGCGATGATGCGGTAACGCCCGAACGCTATATGTGAGAGCGCAAAAAGTCCGTTCTTTCCCGTTTGCATAATATAATCCGGTTTCGCCTTGGCGGGATCAAGGGTATCTGGATTGTAGTTCGCAAGAGCATAGGCAAAGATCATTACACCTTCGGGTTTCTCATCAAAGATCCGTCCACTAATGAGGCCCTGATCTATCGAATCTCCAGTTGAAAACGCAAGGGTATACCCGGCGGCCATGCGGTTTCTGGCCCGCAAATCCACCACATC
The DNA here is from genome assembly GCA_031402435.1 of Bacteroidota bacterium. Classification (GTDB taxonomy): domain Bacteria; phylum Bacteroidota; class Ignavibacteria; order UBA10030; family UBA6906; genus UBA11986. The sequence goes on from JANNSJ010000026.1 coordinate 5,795, forward strand.
GGTACCGATATTCACCACATAGGTCGTGTGCAACTTCAATGGCTGTGAAAAACTCACTTTCACGTTTGTTGTTCCCCAATCAAACTCCAGGGTTCCGACATAGGGAGAAATGAAGATTGATTCTTCCACGGTACGTCTGTCCACATATTCACTGAATTCAAGCTCAATGCTATTGTCCTTTACGCGGACAGCGTTTGTATCCGGAACTGTTTTGATGATTGTTGGCGGTATTGCATCAATTGGCCCACCGCCTGGAGGGGCTTGTCCGGCACAACTTAGTATCAAGAGCGCACAGTACAGAATTGCAATGTGCTGGAACATTTTTTTTTCGAACACCGGAACCTTTGGCAACGTGAGGTGGTTCTACTCAATGAAAGCGGTTTAATATACTGAAATACGCCCTCAAAGTGAAAGTTGTGGGGCTCCTTGGAATCGGTGAAGTTGGTGGTTGAGTCTTCAGTGATGGTGGTGGGTGGTTATGCTGGAGAGATTCCGATGGAGCCCTTTATTTATTTCAGCGAGGGCAATACCTGCAGGTCATCGCACACCTGACTTTCCCGCCAAACCTGTATTCGATCGCGCTTCACGATGTCTCCGCTCTCTTCTGTATTGACCTACATATCGCATATGTTCGGCATAGGTTGAACTAAACCAATGCCCGCCCCTTCCGTTTGCCACAAAGAAAAGATAGGAATGGTGTGACGGATAGAGGGCGGCAAGTATCGACGCCCTCCCGGGATTGTTGATCGGTCCGGGCGGCAAGCCTCTGTTTCGGTAGGTATTGTATGGGTTGTCAACCTGGAGATCCGAGTACAGTATACGCCTTGGTTCATCTTCAATCGCAAAACGAATCGTCGGGTCTGCCTCAAGCTTCATACCCTTCCGCAACCGGTTACGATAGACACCAGAGATGATCGGACGCTCTTCAGACAGGACTGCCTCACCTTCAACTATCGATGCCATGGTCATCACTTGATGCATTGTCCAGCCAAGCTCTCGTGCCCGCGCCTGCAACGAATCATTGTAGAGCGTTTGGAACTGTCGAACCTGCCGTGTGAGTATGTCGCGTTCATCAGCCTGCCAGTAGAAATTGTATGTCTCGGGGAAAAGGTATCCTTCAAGCGTACGCGCCGTGATGCCAAGCGAATGTGTAAACGATTCATCACCGGCAAGAGCAACAAATCGGGCAGAGTCGATCCCGATGGTACGAGCGAGAATGTGTGCCTGTTGCCGGGATCGGAGTCCCTCGGGGAGAGTCACGGAAATCAATGAAATACCTTTTCCCTCGGTCAGGGAAAGAAGGAGATCGTAGTTGGAGATTCCTGTGCCAAAGTTGTACTTGCCGATTTGGACTCTGGTGGTACCGCCGTGGAGTCTTGCCACGAAGATGAAGGAAGCCCTGTTCCTGATGATACCGGCTGTCTCAAGAGAGTCAACTACCGAAGCGAACGTCTGCCCCTTTGAAACATAGAACATCTTCTCGCTTCCTTCCAGAAAATAGTTCGGACTATGAAACGCTCCATACAGCATCATACTGCCGGCGCCCAACAGAATCACGCAGAGAATAAGAAACCATTTCACACGCTTAGTCACCGTTCTCCACCTTCCTCTTGGATGCAATAAGAAGTGAAGTTGCAACGAGAAGCGATACAACCGTGACTCCAAACCCGGCCTTTACCGGAAAGGAATCAAACACAAATCTTACTTCGTGCTTCCCGGAGGATACCTCCACCGCCCGTTGACAGGCATTCGCCTGGAGAATTTCTTTTTCCTCTCCATCAACGAATGCTTTCCACCCGGGATAGTATGTATCCGAAAGAACAAGCAATCCATCACGGTCTGCCGTTACACGGATTAGGACTTCGTTTGCCCGGTACTGCTCAATCGTAACAGTTGCATTGAGAGGCCCGCTGCCGATGGCCATGTGTGGCTGTTTGTAAAGAATTACTTCACGCGTTGGATCAAACTCATCCGAGAGCAGGATGGCTTTTGTAGCGTCAGAATTCTGAGCAACTCTGTAACCGGGAACCATGAACGCACGCGGCATCACAGAAGGGTTGCGATACATGAAGACGTTGGCAGGAGATTCCAGCCTCTCAAGCGTATTGCTTTGTACGGCCCACGGCGTGAGAAGGTACTTGATGTTGAACATCGAGATGATTTTGAGGAATGCCGGACGTGGAATGAATTCGTTCTGTTGAAGAGCAGCAGACTCGTAAATCCATCCTCCCCTGTTCTGATCACCCCACACGTCAACCACGTAATTCGGTGTGAGTTGTGCGTAGCCGTCTGCCGTGGAAAGACCATAGAGCACATGCAGACTCGGCTGAATAAACTCCCGCTGATCAATATACGGCTGTAGATCCCCCTGCCAACCCTTTGCCGCGCTGAACGCAAGCTTGTGCATTTCGCTTGCGCCGGGCGAATAAATCCTGAACAAGCTTTGATCTTCCTTGATCCTCTGGACAGTCTTCGGAGCTGTGAGCCAGGCCTTTGCATCGACAATTGGGTTTTGGCGCATCTGAAAGTAGATGAGATCGATGACCACCAACGCAAGGATGACGTATCCAATCGGTCCCGGGTTGACCGACCGAGACTTCACCTTCTTTCCAACACGCGCAAGGAGATGTGTAACACCGAGAGCTGCGAGGATAACAATCGATGCATCAACAATCAACAAGAACCTCGTCGGGAACCGGAAGAACTTCATCCCCGGAACAATGTAAAACACGGCCTCATAGACCGGTGTGTTCGATCCCAAGACAAGGAGATACGCAACAACCGCACCGACGGCAAAGAATTTCACATGTGGCTTCTTCCAAAGAGCAAAAGAGGCATAGAGGCCAAGCAAAAGTGTCAACAATCCAACATATCCATAATCCTCCCAAAAAACGCTCTTGCCTCGATAGGTTGCATTCCCGATGTCACCGTTGGCATAGGGATAGAAGAACGTCTTGATGTTGGATGGATCGTACGCATAGTTTGAAGCATACTCGAACGAAACGCCGCCTGACCGTTGCGACAGCGATACAAGTTCATACGTTGGCAGAAGCTGAATTGCACTGATGCCAGCCGCCAACACAATTGCGGCGCCGAACCAGATCGTGCGTGGATTGCGAAAGAAACCAACTCTGGATGCTTGCCCTTCCTTTCTTTTCTTTCCCGACTCGATTTTTTTGCGGCTCGAAAAATATCGAAACAGAAAATACGCAGCATAGACAAGTCCACAGTAATATGCCGTTTGCGTATGCCCTGCCAGGTTCTGAATTCCAATAACGAAACTGAGGTACACAAACGGTTTGGCCTTCTGTGCAAAAGTGCTCGCGTCGCTCTGCTTGAACGCTCGTTCAATGAAATACAAGCCCAGCGGAAACCAGCAGGCTGTGTTCACAGTGCTTAGATGCTTCAAGTGCACAACCATGAATCCGGAGTAGGCGAAACTCACCCCTGCAACCAACGCACCTACGATATCAGCTTCAATTTCTCTCGCATAGAAGTACATTCCCACTGCCGCGATGATAAGCGTCAACAGAATAGTGATGTTGAGTGCGGTATACGGTGAAAGCAGTCCGAAGAGCAGCAGGTTAAGTGGATACGCAATGCCTGCTTCTGCACGCGCAAGCAATGGAAATCCCCCATACACAGGCGGATACCAAAGGGGAAGTTGCAAGGTCTTTAACATTTCGCTGAGATAGAAACGATACGGAAACGCATCGTTCATGATATCGCTGGTGAAGATGTCATCAGTAAGAAGAAAGCCGCTCATCGTCGTCAGCTTCCAGTATGGAATAAGGATGACGAGAACGAGGAAAGAGATTGGAAGAGAGGTTGGGTACTTCTTCAAGAGCGAGGAGAGCATCTCACAAAATCTAGTATTAGCCTTGTACGATCAACGTGCGCGCATCCATCATTACACCAATTCAAGGTTTGCAACTGCTGACAATTCCAATGACGACGTAATTCCTTTTTGCAATTTCATCCAACCAACATACGCAATCATGGCTCCATTGTCCATGCAATACTGCATCGGCGGATTGAACATCTTTAGGCCTTGTAGCTTGCAAGCTTCATCCATCATAAATCTCAAATGTGAGTTTGCCGAAACTCCGCCGGCAATCGTAACGTCATGCACCTGGAATTCTTTTGCCGCAGCAATCGTTTTATCCACCAACACTTCAACCACGGATGCCTGAAAACTTGCACAGATATCAGCCAACTGTTGTCCGGGGATACCTCCCTGACTCAAAGCATTATTCCTCAGATAGTAGAGCACGGCCGTTTTGATTCCACTGAAACTAAAATCGTAGCTTCCCTCTTCGAGGTATGTCCGAGGGAACTTGATCGCCTTTGGATTTCCTTGCTTTGCGAGTTTATCAATGATCGGTCCACCCGGATACCCGAGTCCGAGCATTTTGGCAACCTTGTCGAAGGCTTCCCCCGCCGCATCATCACGCGTTTGCCCAAGCAGTCGAAGTTCAAACGGAGCCGTCACCAGCACCAGCATCGAGTGGCCACCGGAAACAATCAAAGAAACAAACGGGTAGGAAGGCTGGTTTTTCGAGAGCATGTTTGAGTAGAGATGCCCTTCCATGTGGTTCACGCCGATAAACGGAACCTGCAGCCCGTATGCCAACGCCTTCCCGAAATTTAATCCAACGAGCAGCGCTCCAACAAGTCCGGGACCCTGCGTTGCGGCAATCCCCTGAAGTTGACCCTTCGTAACTCCGGCATTCGTCAGCGCCTCTTGAACCACCTCAATGATAAGCCGCTGGTGCGCACGCGACGCCAGTTCCGGCACAACACCGCCATACTTTGCATGCACGAGCTGCGACGAGATGATGTTGGATTTCACCACACCTTCATCGACAACTGCAGCCGAGGTTTCATCGCATGATGTTTCGATGCCGAGGACGATCATGAACCGTGACAATACTGGTGTTTGATCATGGATTTCAGATTACAGTACGCAAATGAGCCGTGAATTTCAATAAACCATGCGTGAACAACCGGAGCCCCATTGGTCATCGAAATATCATATTCAGAGTTTCTGTTTGCGCTGAAACCGGAAATTCCCTATATTGATCCACGTTTAATCTCAATCCAAGGAAGTACAATGGCAAAAATGTGTGATATCTGCGGGAAGAAGCCAGTCTCTGGCAACAATATCAGTCATGCCCATAACAAGACACGACGTCGATGGCTCCCGAATCTACAGGAAGTTCGCGCCCAAGTCGATGGTCGCAGCAAGCGTCTGACAGTTTGCACAGCATGCATCAAGGCGAACAGAGTTCTCAAGGCAGCATAAAGATTCACCCTGCTTTCGGTTTCACCAGCCATCACTGTTTGTTGATGGCTTTTTTGTTCCAGTTGGAATATGCCACCAAGACGCAAAGACGCCAAGAATCTACTAGACTGATTAAGAAGTTTTTTCTTTGTGCCTTTGTGGCAACACACTGAGGCAACTTTGCAAAAAATCGAACTACAATTCACAGTCCCCAATCAACTGACCCTTCTC
>JANNSJ010000027.1:0-68311 GCA_031402435.1 Bacteroidota bacterium
AGCACGCGCTTGATGTCGTTCTGGACCAGGGCGATGGAGGCGGCCAGGATGGCGGTGAATGCACCCACCACCATGACGATCATGGAGGTGTGCGGGGTGAGTTGGAATAGCGCGTTGGAGCGGGCCACCATGTAGACGCCCGCGGTGACCATGGTGGCGGCGTGGATGAGGGCGGAGACCGGCGTGGGACCTTCCATCGCGTCGGGCAGCCAGACGTAGAGCGGGAATTGCGCGGACTTGCCGGTGGCTCCGACGAACAACAGCAGCGCCATAACGCTGAGGACGCCGAATCCAGCCGTCTCGGCGGCGAATTTGCCGCTGTGCAGGATATGGTTGACGTCGAGGAAGCGGACCGAGCCGAGCACGCTGAGCATGAGCAGCATCGCGAGGATGAAGCCGGCGTCACCGATACGGTTGACGATGAATGCCTTCTTCGCGGCATCACCCGTCGTTCCCTTTTCGAACTTCCTATCGTACCAGAAACCAATCAGCAGGAACGAACATAGACCGACTCCCTCCCATCCGAGAAACATCAGCAGGAAGTTGTCTGCAAGGATAAGGTTCAGCATTGCGAAGATGAAGAGGTTCAGGTACGCGAAGAATCTCCAAAAGGCCGGGTCGCCGTGCATGTACCCAATGGAATACACATGAATCAAGAAACCGACGCCGGTAACGATCAGCATCATGAGGATCGACAACTGGTCAACTTGGTAGGCAACAGCAACATTGAAATCGCCGGCAGTGATCCAGTTGAACAGGTGAACCACATGCGACCGTTCTTCAGCGGGACTGCCCAGAAGTTCAAAGAACGTCGCCGCTGCGATGACGAACCCGATTCCGACAGTTGCTGCGCCAATAGTCCCAATGAGTGATTCGGACTTCAGCTTCCTGCCGAGCAATCCATTGATCAGGAATCCAACCAGCGGAAGAAATACTGCGTATGGGATATACTGGTGAGCCATGGACTGGATTGCTACCACTTCAGGATATTGATTTCGTCAATGTTGACTGTTTGCTTGTTCCGGAACAATGAAATCACGATTGCCAGGCCAACGGCCGCTTCCGCCGCCGCAACAGCCATGACAAAGAAAACAAGCGCTTGCCCGGTAATGTCGCCGAGATATGACGAGAAGGCAATCAACGTGAGGTTCACGGAGTTGAGCATCAACTCGATACACATGAACACAACAATGGCATTGCGGCGCAACAACACACCGGCAACACCAATCGAAAAAAGGATTGCACTGAGTCCGAGATATGCAGAAAGCGACATAGGAATCTATCGGGTACGTTTCTTTGCCAGTACTACCGCGCCGACAATCGCGGCGAGAAGCAGCAATGACGTGACTTCAAATGGGAGTACGAACTTCGTGAACAAGGCGGTCCCCATGGATTCAATGGTGCCGAGTTGCTCTGCATGTGGCGACATCAACACTGGATTCGCATTTGTCGCGAAGATGTACAACATCTCAAGAAGAAATCCGGTTACCAGCACAATGCCGACAATCTTCTTCACGTCAAACTTCTCCGTCATTTTCCGCTCATCGCCAAGGTTCAGCAACATGATCACGAATACCACAAGCACCATGATCGCCCCGGTATAGACCACAACCTGCAAGACGGCAAGCAACTGGGCTTTGAGGAACAAATACAACAGGGCGATGCAGAAGAAATTGGCAATTAGTGAGATGGCACTCATAACAGGGTTACGCTGCAGAACCACCAGCAAGGCGGAGGCAATTGCACAGGAGGCAACGATAAAGAAGAAAACGGACTCTAAACTCACGGCAAGAATCAGGTTATCAGCGATGGCTCAAGAAAAACTCGTACAAAGATAGCACAAAGATGGGAGAGAATCAAAGATTGCGCTAGTAGAAATAGTAATGAAACCCGACCTGCGGTAACGGCAGCACGTTTCCATCGGAAAAGATGGTGAACATGAGTTCGATGGTCGTATGGATGCCGGGCGTGACTGCAAACTCACCGCCGATTCCAAGTCCAACACGCGTCGGCGCTTTCATCTCGTTCGCATCTTTGCCGGAGTAGTAGTAGCCGAAACCACCGGCAACAAAGAAGCGATTCGTTTGTCCACGGGCGAGATCAAACTGGACCTCAGCGCCGATATCATATGCGAGCTTTTCGTCCACCTTGATAATCCCTCCCGTCACCATATAGCTCAATTGTGATGGAAGATGATGTCGAAAACTCAGTCCGAGTCCAGTTGCAGGTCCTCCCCATAGACCGAGTCCGAACACATTCTCACGCAAGCCGGGCTCCTGGCCTTTTTCAGGAAGAACGACTTGGGCGTTGGCTGTAGTGAAGGTAACAAACAAGAAGAGAACAAACGTCAATCCATATTTCAAACTCATATATTCAAACCCTTTCTGAAAAAGAAGAAATCCACATTATCCATTCTTTGCCCATGCCAGGATTTCCTTCATGCTCGGCCTCTTTCCTGTTGAGAGAATCGCAATTCTGAAAATTCTTCCTGCCGCAACCATGGCGAAGTACGTTGACACGATCATGATAATGATGGTGATGATGATTTCCCACGCCGAAGGAATCTGAATCGGAATTCTCAGCGTCATCATGGTTGGCGTGAGGAGCGGGATATACGTCAGCACTTTGATCCACGTTGCGCCCGGGTTTTGAATTGCCGGAAGTGCAAGCGCAACCGGCAGCACGACAACAAGAATAAGGTAGCTGGTAATCTGTTGCGCCTCCTGCTCGGTACTCAGCGGTGAACCAACGCCGATGAAAATCGCCGAATAAAATAAATATCCGAGAATGAAATAGATCATCAACAGCAATGCATGCGTTAGAGGAATCATCGCCACACTGAATTGCAGCGAGAGCGCAAGTCCAATCACTCCCCAAAACCCGATCTGCGTAAAACCGAGCCCGCTCAAACCGAGAACCTTTCCGATCATCAAGTCCGTGGGAGAAACAGACGACACGAGAATCTCAACAATGCGATTGGACTTTTCTTCAATCACGCTTCGCACAAGAAGCTGTCCAGATGTCAGGATAAGAAAGAAGAGCATCATCAGGAAGACATACGCGGAAAAGAACACCGACATGAAGTCGCCTTTTTCCGTCTCTCCCGATTTCGAGAGCTTCATGGTTTTGACTTCGAGCGGCACTTTGAGTTGGGTCAGCAGCATGGGGTCGAGACCGAGACGCGTGAGTTTCCGTTCGGTGATGATTGCCCTCAGCGTTTCCTCGATCCGGTTCGATACCCGGAAATCACCAACGTGCTTCGAGCGATACTCGACAAGGCTGTCCGTACTCGCATCTGCGCCGATGATGCAGTATCCCTCCATCTCGTCATTCATCACCTTCCCGGTCCCAGTTTGGATCGCTTCATCCAACTGGATGCTCCTCCCTATGGCAATAGTCTGAACAAGGTAGTTTGGCTGACCGTTCGGGAGTTTGAATTTTTGCAGACGCTCTGCAAGCGGCGAGAGGTATTCACCACTCACGTCAATCACGCCGATCACCTTCGTTTCCTCGTCCGCTGTTGTTGCAAGCACACCCGGAAGAATCCCCATGCCGATCATGAAGAGTGGCGTAACGAACAGTCCGATCAGGAACGCCTTGCTCTTGACCTTTTCGAGATACTCCCACTTGGCAACAATGAAGGCTTTGTTCATGCCTGTGTTGTCCCTCCGAGCGTGGGACTGATCGTGCGAAGAGCGTCGTCCTTGACGCCGCCATCCGCACCGCCAACAATCTGAATGAAAATGGAATTGAGAGACGGTTCAAGTACTTCAAACTTCCGGATGTCGATGCGGCCGATGACGTATGAGAGAATTGCCTGTGGCACGACGCCGTCTTCCAGTTCAAGCTCGGCGGAGTTCTGAAACACGTTCGACCGGCGAACACCGGGCAGCATCGGCAGGAATGCTCCATCGCCGTCGTATTCAACAAGGACGGAGTTCTTCCCGTATCGCTTCTTCACATCATGGACACTCCCGCTTAGTACGACGCGGCCTCGGTTGATCAAGCAGAGCGTGTCGCTGAGTTTCTCCGCCTGATCCATCTGGTGCGTTGAAAAGATGATGGCTTTCCCGCGCTGCTTCAGTTCAAGAAAGGCATCCTTGAAGAGAATCTGGTTGACGGGATCAAGACCCGAGAACGGCTCATCGAGAACGATGAGGAGCGGATCGTGGAGGATGGATGTGATGAACTGGACTTTCTGTTGGTTACCCTTGGAGAGCTCCTCGACCTTCTTATCCTTGTAGTCGAGAAGATTGAAGCGCTGCAGCCACTTGTATGCTTCTGCTTTGGCGAGACCGGCGTCCATGCCGCGTAACTGTGCGAAGTACAGAATCGTATCCCACAGCTTGCTCTTGCGATAGAGGCCACGCTCCTCGGGAAGGTAACCAACCTGGTCACGGATGGCAGGCGAGAACTTCCGTCCATCGTACGTGATCTCTCCCCCATCAGGTTGAAGGATATTGAGAATCATCCGGATGGATGTCGTCTTCCCTGCTCCATTCGGACCGAGCAGTCCGAGAATCTCGCCCCGCTGCACTTCGAACGAGACGCCGTCAACGGCGCGGATGGAGGTGAAATCTTTTCGGAGGTTGGAGGCTTTCAGCATCGACTACAGCCTGTCATCAGAATCACTCATCAAACTTAGTTCCGCACTTTGGGCATACGGTTGCATTCGCCGAGACCTTCGTATTGCATTCACTACACTCTAGAGCCTCATCGCTTTCCTTTGTCTCCGATATGGCATCCGTCACAGTCGTAACACTCGTCTCAGAAATGGTTCCCGCAAAGGGAGACCATTTAGTTTCTTAAGGAGTCTTATGATTTCTCCTCCTGCTTGGAACAAAATCCAAGCAATTATACCTTGCGCCAAAGCTCCGATCCCAATCGCAATAAGCAAAATTGAAAGCCCTGTTTTCTGGTATGCATCCGTTTGAGAAAGAACTATGCAAGCTATTAGTGCTAGCACTGAGACAAAAAGGTACAAGCCACCGACACCGTCCAGTTTACTCTCAATGCCTCCACTGCGAACTTCATTATTCTCAGGCATAAGACGGGCCCTTCTATCGTTGCTTTATCGTTAATCTGTCATTCAGCCATTCGACATATTGATCTATCCGGCTGAATAGAAGTCACTAAAGTAATTATTGGCTGTTCCATCCGGAAAATACTCTTGATATACTTGCTTGAGGGCATCAATCAGCTTTGAACAGGAATCTACAAGTTCTGGCGCCGATAAATTGATAAAGGCGGCAGTGGGGTCGCCGCTTGATTTCAGGTCTTTATGATCAACGTATTTGTTTCTCATATTTTCAAGGCCAGATTTCCTGTAATCTGAAAAAACACTATCCAATTTCGATCGGAAAGATGCTTTGGTGACGTCAGAAAGTCCTTCTGCCAACTTGTGAAACGAAATCTCTTCCTTTGTGGGATCAGGTGGAATATTTCTCAAGAGTGAAGCGAGACATGACACGGCCTCGAAAAAGTATAGGTTAGCATTTACAATAGTTAGATTGACTAACGGAAGGTTGAAATAATCATTTTTAGAATATGCGTCAGCAGGCATGTTCTTACGAAATGCTGAATAAAGACGCTTATGACTGTCAAGGAAAAAATCGGCGCGGAATAAGAGGTCCAGCACTATGTCAGACATGTGAATCTTTCATAATCAATAAGAGGCCCGCTTTCCATAACACTGGATAGACGAAGCAAACATGTCTATACAACCTATTAGCCGTAAAAAACTCACGGCGTCAACCGGTAAATCATTCTCGGGAAAGGAATCGTCTCGCGTACGTGGTCAAGTCCGCAGATCCAGGACACTGTTCGCTCGACGCCAAGTCCGAAGCCTGAGTGCGGCACCGAGCCGTACCTTCGCAAATCCAGGTACCACTCGAATGACTCCTGCGGCAGGTTCTCCTCCTTGATTCTATGAAGCAGCAGGTCGAGGTCATCTTCACGCTGGCTGCCGCCGATAATTTCTCCGTAGCCTTCAGGCGCAAGCACATCAACAGCGAGAGCAACCTTGGGATTCTGCGGGTCACGCTTCATGTAGAATGCCTTGATCGCTGCCGGATACCTGTGTACCATCACCGGTCGGTCAAACTGCTCGGAGATGATCGTCTCATCCGTTCCGCCAAGGTCATTCCCCCACTCAAAAGCGTTTCCCTTCTTGTGAAGAATCTCCACGGCGTCATCATACGAGATTCGCGGCAGCGGCTTCTTCACATTCTCAAGGAACTTCGTGTTACGTTCGAGCGTCTTCAACTCCGGCATTCTGTGTTTCAACACGGACTGCACAATGTGTTCGAGAAACTCCTCGGCAAGTTCCATGTTGTCGTTCAGGTCATTGAACGCAACTTCCGGTTCAACCATCCAGAATTCAGTGAGGTGACGGCGTGTCTTCGACTTCTCCGCACGGAACGTCGGGCCGAACACGTACGTTTTGCCAAGAGCCATGGCTCCCGCCTCGCCGTACAACTGTCCGGATTGCGTGAGATATGCCATGCCCAGATCGAAGTACGGCGTCTCAAACAGCGTAGAGGTTCCTTCGCAGGCCGCGGGCGTAAAGATTGGCGCATCCATCAGCGTGAAGCCCCGGTTGTCAAAGAACTCCCGAATCGATTTGATGATCTGATGCCGAACGCGGAGAATTGCATGTTGCTTGCTTGAGCGCAGCCAGAGATGCCGGCGATCCATCAGAAAGTCTACTCCATGTTCCTTTGGAGTGATGGGATATTCCTTGGCAATGCTGATGATTTCAATGCCTGTCACGTCAAGTTCGTATCCTCCGGGCGCACGGTCTTCCTTGCGCACCTTGCCGGACATAGCAAATGACGATTCCTGCGTCAGTTCATCAAATCGGTTGAATATTTCCTCACTGACGGCCGCCTTGACGACAACGCCCTGAACCAATCCGGTGCCATCCCTCATTACCGGAAACTTGATCTTGCCGCTGGATCGTTTGTTGTACAGCCAACCGCGAAGGGTTACTTCTTCACCAACATGTTTGGACAGATCTTCGATGTATACGCGAGCCATGAATGCCTTTCACGAATGAAATACGAAATGATGTGTCAATATAGGAAAGAATTGAGAGAGGGTCAAACGGATGAACCGTGGCTGTCTCGGTATACAAGTCCGCGTCAGGCTGAGCGAAGTCGAAGCCTGTCATGGAAGCTCATATCACCTTTCGACTCCGCTCAAGGTGACGGTTAAGCAAAGCGATCACGTAGTGTGGAGATACTCACCATGTAGCGGACGCTCCCCAATCAGACATCCACCTTCGGAGATGTTTGAGACTTCCGAGTCACATGCGCGAGAACGATTGTGCAAAGCTGAATCCGTTTGGAAGTTTTTCATGTTGGCATGCGTCTTGCTTTGTTGAAGGCACAGTCCACAAACCACACAACACAATTTCAATACAAGGAGTTCAAAATGAAACCAGCACTCGTCATGTTTGCGGCAGCAGCCGCACTGATGTTGGTTGGATGCAATGACAATCCTTCAAGTCCGGGTCAGGCAGCAGACCAGTCGATCTCTTCCCTTGCGAAGAGAACCGCTGGCAATCCTTCCATAGCGGATTCTCGTTCACGCCGCGGTCGCCGCGACAGCTTGAAAGTTGAAGGGTTGATTACAGCTGTGGATACAGTCGCAGGAACCGTGACCATCGGGGCGAGAGTGATCCAGACGGATTCATCCACCAAGATCGAGCGTAATGACAGGCACGTCCGTCTCTCAGCGATCCAGGTTGGCGACAAGGGCGAGGCGCGTCTTGCAGCTTCCGGGATTGCTGTTAAACTTGAAGCAGAAGGTAATGGTGGTGGTGGTCACGGAGAGGGAGAAAATGAAATTGAAGGAACTGTGACGGCGGTGGACACGAGCGCAGGAACATTGACCATAGGAACAACGGTCGTCCCAACGAATGCGCAGACAAGAATCGAACGGAACCACTCAAACGTTCCCCTCTCTGCGATTCAAGTCGGCGACAGAGCCGAGGCCCGGATTCCGGAAGGGTCAACCTTCGCATCAAGAGTTGAAGCGGAATCTGAAAACCACTAACACAGGTAATTTTTCTTAAAACAACCCGGGCGCTTCCTTTATCGGAGCGCCCGGATTGTTTCTACTTTATGAGCAGCATTTTCTGTTGCTGAATGAACTCCCCGGCTTTCAGCCGGTAGAGATACACTCCACTCGACAAGTTCGATGCATCGAACTCAACGTGATGCGTTCCCGATGACTGCTGTTCGTTGACCAACGTCTTCACTTCCCTGCCGAGAATGTCAAACACTCTGAGCGATACAAATTCTCTGTTTGGGATTTGGTATTCGATGTTCGTTGTGGGGTTGAAGGGGTTGGGGTAGTTTTGCTTCAACTCATAACTTGTTGGCTGCTCTTGAGAAGGTTCGATTCCAAGGATGACACCATTCCACCGAAAGAGCCTGCCATTCCCAAGCGCAAAGCGATGTCCATCATTATCCAAAAGAAAATCTGAAACCGGAACAGGTAGCGTATCAACGACCCACGTACTTCCGCCATTCGTAGTTCGCTGTATCCTCTTCTCCAAAGCTCGAAGCAACCAGATATTTTGCCGATTCAGTGCTGAGCCAGTTACATAATCGTAATTGAAGAACTGCATTCGTGGCCCTATTAACACAGTATCTTGTAACCGATTCCAACTTAAGACCATTCCACCATAAGGTTGACCAACACTCTCATCGTACCAACCGTACCCGAAAGTGCAGCCGTTGCGACCTGAGAATCGCAATGGAGAACTAGAAAGGTAATCTGTTGAGCCAACACTGCCACCTACAAATGCGGGACTCCAAGTGCTCCCACCATCTGTTGTCATTTGTGGCACAAGAGTCCCTCCCCCACCCATTCCAGGATAGCTGCCCCCAAGATACCCAACTGAATCATCAAAGAACTCAAATGAATGAAAACGATTGAACCACACGGGTGGAGGTTCAGCACGGGCGAGTTGCCCTTGTTGTTGCCAGGAGTCACCGCCATCAGTTGTTGTCCATGAGTGCGTTGGCGTTATGAAATGGACGATGTTTTCAGAAAGAAAGTCGACTCCCAGGATCACGGAATCAGACGGAGATTTTAGTATCCATGTTTGCCCGCGATCGCTGCTTCGAAGGATTACTAATCGATCCGGATTTGGGTCCGGGTAATTCACCACGATCCCAGCCCAAATAACGTTGTCAGAAACGAGCACACACTTACTAAGAAATTCGGAGCTTCCTATATCTGGGAATGGAATCGAATCTACACGCCAACTCTCCCCTCCATCTGTTGTGAAGAGGAATTCTCTGCCGTATCCGCAGATCAACCCAAGGTTTGTGTCTGTGAACGAAATGACTGAGAGATTGGTGTTGGTGACTGGAAGAGGAATTTCGCTCCAGGAATCTTGCGCTGTTGCTGTCAAAGCAAAGAAGGCCGATGAAATGACAAGGGTAACTATGAGAGACCGGGTAGACAGGGTGAAGTTAGCTCTTGGTTTCATTATGACCTCTCTTCCCTTCACATTGTAGTAGCGAGATTCAATCGAGACTACCTAAGAAGAACCAATTTCTTTGTCTGGGCAAATGGACCCGAGCTGAGTCGGTAGAAATACACTCCACTCGACAAGTTCGATGCGTCAAACTCAACGTGATGCGGCCCTGACGACTGTTGTTCATTGACCAGCGTCTTCACTTCCCTGCCGAGAATGTCAAACACTCTGAGCAGTACGAATTCCATGTTCGGGATTTGATATTCAATCTTTGTCGTTGGGTTGAAGGGGTTGGGATAGTTCTGCCCAAGTTGGAACCCACGTGGATTCCCATCGTCAGAACGCTCACCTACAGAGACAATTGCCGGTGTCCGGAGTATTGTGCCATCACTGCCAACTGCAATCCCCAGGCTTGTTCCCAGGAAGTAGATGCCAAGCAGAGAGTTTGCCGAGTTGCTCTGAACTCGAAGCCAGTTTGCTCCACCATCAGTCGTGGTGAGGAATCTCCCGTCGATGCCTCCAATAAACCCTGTCGTCGGAGTCGCCATTGCAACGCACCGCAGGTCTTTGATCGTTCCGCTGGCTTGGGCACTCCATGAGATTCCGGTGTTTGTCGTTCGCAGAATGGTTCCTGTGTCACCAACCACAGTGCCGGTGTTTAAGTCCGCGAATTCGACTGCATACAGATCCTTGGTCGTTCCGCTTGGCTGCAATGTCCAGTTTGCGCCGCCATTCACAGTCCGAAGAATCGTGCCCAAGCTCCCAACCGCAATTCCGGTTGTGGCATTCACAAAATACACACCACGGAGGGAATTGATTGTCGCCCCTATCACCGCGGTCCAGTTTGTTCCACCGTTGGTAGTTCGGAGGATGACCCCTGAACTACCGACGATGACACCTGTGCTTATGCTCGTGAAGAAGACTCCCCGCAAGGAGTTCGTGGTGCCGCTGGTTTGTCGCGTCCACAGTGTCCCGCCGTTGGTTGTTCGGAGAATTGTGCCCAGGCTCCCGACTATGGTTCCTGTAGTTCCATTAGAAAAGAAAACATCGCGAAGGTATTCCAATGTTCCGCTCTGCTGCGATGCCCACGACAGGCCACCATCAGTGGTCTTGATGATTGTCCCCACCTCTCCTGTGGAATAGGCCGTGTTGGCGTCGACGAGAAAGATGCCTCGGAGGTTGTTTGTGGTTATCGCCGAAGTCTGGCGTGCCCAGCTTGTGCCTGCATTTCCGGTGCGTACGATCATCCCAAAGGTCCCAACGGCATAACCTGTGTTGATGTCGCTGAAACCAACGGAGCGAATTCCCGAAGTCAGCCCGCTCGCTTGGGGAATCCAGCTGGTGCCACCATTGTTTGTTCTGAGAACTGTGCCGGTATCTCCGACGGCCGTCCATGTTGTGGCATCAGAAACATAGACGCCGTTGAGATCCCAAGGAGTCACCGACGGTTGAGCCGTCCAAGTCACTCCACCGTCGAATGTCCGGACGACAGCACCTGTGTCACCAACCGCGCTGCCCACAGCACCATTGCGAATTTGAATGCTGTTCAAATCCCGCTGGGTCCCACTTGAGTGTGCACCCCAGGTTGCTCCACCGTCTGACGTTCGGACAATCGTACCGAACTTCCCCACGGCAATGCCGATGGACGGACTCAGAAGAAAGACAGCGCGGAGAGAACTGGAGGTACCCGCTGGCACACTGACCCAGGTGAGACCAGCATCACTAGTACGGACAATCGTGCCCGTATCCCCAACGGCACTCCCATTTGCAGGGTCGGCAAAGTGAACACCGTTAAGGTCTCTGGAGGAAGGACTCACCCGTGGCGTCCACGTCACACCACCGTCATTCGTTCGTAGAATGGTTCCATTCTCTCCGACAGCAATGCCGAAGTTTGCATCGGTGAAGCAAACTCCGCGGAGGTTGTCACTCGTCCCGCCTGCATAATGCTGAGGTATCCACGAAGCACCAGCATTTGTTGTTCTCAGAACTGTGCCAGCCGTTCCTACAACGACCGCGGTATTTGCATCAAGGACTTGGACAGCATTGAGACGGTTCCCTTGAGGGAGGGGGTTCCGCCATTGCCAAGCGATCTGAGCAAATGATGGGGAACTCGCGCAAAGACACAAGACAATGTTCACCGTTAGACACAAACGAGAACTGCTCAATAAGCCTCCTTGACTATACATGTGGATTGTATGCATCAATATCATACAGCCCTTACCTCAACAGTAACATCTTTCTCGTCTGCGCAAACTCTCCCGCTTCCATCCGATAGAAGTAGACCCCGGTGCCAACTGTTTGACCAAAATTGTTGGTCGCATTCCACTCGGCGGATCTGTAGCCGGCTTCTTGGAAATCTTCGACGAGTGTGCGGACCTCCTGCCCCAACAGATTGTGGATTCTCAGGGCGACATGCGAGGATTTTGGCAATGCATACTTGATGCTCGTTGTCGGATTGAACGGGTTCGGATAGTTCTGCGATAGCGCAAACTCCTTCGGCAACTGGCCGTCCCAAGCTAACTTCACTGAGAACCTGGTCAGACTACTGTTGGTGATTATGATGCTTCCTTCGCCATTCATCGCCTTCGCTGCCAACATACGACCACCAACACGGTCCGTCAACTCATACAATGCGGTACCCTTGTTGGCCCTCCACGTGATTGTCACCGGATAAGCATCCGACTGAATCGTCACAGGAAACTCCACACCTTCGGATACCTTCGCTGAATGTGTCTGTACCATTGACCCACCCTCTGCAGTTTCAAACCGTGCATCAAAAGCTCCGACTGGTGGTGACGGAGGCATGTCATACTGTCCAACTTGTATCGACTTGTTCTCCTCGGCACCGAAGTACAATGTCTGTGAACCTCCTTTACTATCTGTCATTGTCAGGCTGTTGAGAGCATTTAGTGGATTCTCTGCTCTGAGTGCTGACTTGGCAAGAATCGGCCCCGTTGCCAGAACAAACTTGCCGGCTGCATTTGCCTTGACCCAGTAGCCAAAACCCGGAACCAACTGGGCCACAGGATTGTACCCCAGCGAGTACCCAAACCAATTCGATCCCCGTAAGCCCGGCGGTACGCTCACGATAGTGCTGGTGTCTACGCTGTTGCTGATTGACCCGACAATATTCCATCCTGCAGCTACAGTGACGGAATCGCGTGTGCGCGGTGTACCAGCGATCGGATTGGAGATTGCACCGGGAAACTTCTCCCAGTATCCCTTCCTGTTCGCCAGTCTGTACTTCTGAACATAGCCACTGCTGAACTCGAACGCATAGGGGTTAACTGATGTCGGGTACATCTGCCTCACCGAGTCGCCCGGCACTGGATTCGTCACCGGATTTGAGATCAGGTTCCACCCGGAAGCAAGACTCACGTTTATCGATGCCAGGTTCGACGTCGTGAAATCCCAGGCCGGAGACCATCCGCTGGTTCCTGTGACGTTCTTTGCCCGCACATGCCAATAGTATAGTGTTGCGCCAGTCAAACCGCTCATCGGGGTCGATGTACCTGTCAAGGTGGAATCGTCGACCACCGTCGTGCCGAATAACGAATCGGTCGACAACTGCAGGCGATATGATGTTGCCCCTGAGGACACATTCCAGCCTAAGCTCAACGTTGTTGGCTGGTTTGTTGCGCCTTTCGATGGAGTTGAAAGCGCCGGAACTGGAGGCACAGGAGAACTCACTCCAGAGGTTCTGAGAATTGTCCCGTCAGACCCAACTGCCATGCCCGTACTCGTGTCAACAAACGAAACCCCCAGGAGCGAGTTGGCCGAGTTGCTCAAGAGGCGAGTCCAATTTGTCCCACCGTCGGTTGTGTAGAGCATCCTTCCGTCAATCCCAACAACAAAACCTGTTGTGAGGCTGGTGAACGCCACAGCACGCAGGTCCTTTATTGTCCCACTGACCTGCGCCATCCAGCTAAGTCCACCGTTCGTCGTGCAGAGAATCGTTCCCGTATCTCCCACAGCGGTCCCAGTGTTCATATCTGAAAAGTGCACCGCATACAAATCCCTTGTCGTGCCGCTCGGCTGCGCAGACCAATTCATCCCACCATCCACCGTCCGAAGAATTGTTCCCAAACTCCCCACGGCATTCCCCGTGGTTGGATTAGCAAAGAAAACGTCTCGCAGGGAATTCGCTGTACCTGATACCGGATTCCAATTCGCACCACCATTCGTGGTTCGCAGGATGACACCCGCGCTCCCCACGATGGTGCCAGTTGTTGGACTTGTGAAGTAGACTCCTCTCAACGAATTCGTTGTGCCGCTTGACTGAGGAGTCCAAGTTACACCGCCGGTGGTTGTGCGGAGGATAGTCCCGAGACTTCCGACAACAGTGCCAGTGGAAGCGCTTGACATGAAGACGTCTCGAAGGTATTCCGTTGTTCCGCTCGGCTGAATCGTCCAGGTGATACCGCCATCTGTCGCCCGCAAAATGGTTCCAAACTCCCCTGTCGCAAAGCCGAGGTTTGTATCAAGCAAGAACACACCTCTGAGGTTATTCGTTGTCACCGCAAATGTTTGCTGCACCCAACTCGCTCCCGCATTCGACGTACGCACAATAACTCCAAAGTTCCCAACCGCGATCCCGGTGTTGATGTCACTGAACCCGACAGAACGAAGACTAGCTGTCAACCCACTCGTTTGCGTTGCCCAAGTTCCTCCGGCATTTGTTGTCCTCAGAATTGTTCCTGCGTTGCCAACAACAGTCCATGTTGTTGCGTCAAAACAGGAGACCGTGTTGAAGTTTGACAGTGTTCCATTCGGCTCGGCCGTCCACGAGACACCACTATCAGCAGTCAGCACAACGGTCCCTGTATCCCCCACCGCGCATCCAACACCATTCGCGTAAAAACACACGCTGTTCAGATCCCTCGCTGTTCCGCTTGCGGGGACCGCCCATGTGACACCGCCATTAGTCGTCCGTATGATCGTTCCGAATTTCCCTACTGCAGTTCCTGCCTCGCCACTCAAGAGGAAAACCGAGTAGAGGGTGTTGGACGTTCCGGTCGCTTGCCCAACCCACGTGACCCCTCCATCGGTGGTGCGTAACACCGTTCCGGTATCTCCCACTGCTGTGCCAACATTCGAATCGCTGAAGTGTACGCCGTTGAGGTCTCTTACTGTCCCACTTAATTGAGGTGTCCAAGTCAAACCGGCATCTGTCGTCCTTAGAATCGTCCCACTCTCTCCAACCGCGATCCCGATCATCATGTCGACAAAAGCCAACCCGCGAAGATCATTCTGTGTTCCTCCTGCATACTGTTGCGCTTTCCATGAGGCACCGGCGTCGGTCGTCTTAACGACACTACCCCCGGCACCGACCGCAAGAGCGTCATTGGCATTAAAGACGTGAATTGCATTGAGACGGTTCCCTTGAGGAAGAGGGTTCTGCCATTGCCATTGGATTTGAGCAACCGACATGAAACTCGCCCAAAGACACCAAACGATGTTGACCGCGAGATAGATGCGGAACCTGTTCATAAATCTCCAGAACTATGTGTGATGATATCTAGAACCGCCATTTAGCGCCGATAACAAATCCTCTCACCAAATAGTCAGCGGTTTCGCCAAGTACCTCAGGGTCTGCAGGAGTCTCTGTCATCTGTTTCTCGTACCTGTACCCAACTCTGAGGTACAATCCCAAGACTACATTATAGTCAATGGTGATTTTGACACCGTCCCGTTTGTCCACTCGATCCCGGTTGCCAGGATCGATTTGTTCTTGTGACAAGTATTGCCGTCGAAGGTGCTCATACTTTGCACTGATCGAGAGTCCCTTAATCGGCTTGAAAGTTGTGGCGGCATTGATAAGGCCAGCATCTCGTGATCGGTCAACGTTCTGAACTGTTCTACGATTCAAATCGGCAACGTCGAGGTCGTGGTTGAAGTCGAGCAGGTAATCGGGCTCGTCAAGGATCATAACTTCTGCCGTTATCGGACTTCTTCCATATTCATAGACAAAACCAACTTCGGCAGTCCACCACTTGGCAAAATCGAACTCAAGGCTCGGCCCAAGACGCATTGCGCTTTGGTTCCTGCCTGGGAACGGGTCATCATATGTTCTTGAGCGATATCCGATCAGGAATGACCCGTCGACCCATCGTAACAATCCATGGAAATGGTGCTTGTAGTCCAGACTGACGTCCCATTCCCGGTACGTCCCCGGTTTGTACACTCTCTCCCCTGCACTGACCCTTCCTGTACTGTCCCTTGCATCTGCAAGGTAGTTCTTCCAAAACAGTGTTGGGACATACTGTGATTGGAACCGAACTCTCCCTTCGCTGGAGACCTTTTGTTGAAAGACAAGATCAAGGATGACATGACTGCGTTTCGGGTTTTTTGTGTAGGATTGATATTCAATCCCAACCTGTATGGAGAGTGGGAGATTAAACATGCCATTCTCCTTCGATGCACCGAACTCGAGAGCAACGGGGATAATAACATCCTCTATGCTCCTCATGTTCTTATACCGTTCGCTCAGATTCTCCATAGAGTCAACACTTTCCATCTTGAGCATCTGGTCAGGCGAAAGATGAAAGACATTGTCATCCCGTTCCACCTCAGTCTTGGCCTGCCATCGGATATTCCACTCGCTCGCTTCCGGTTGATCCGTCTGCTGTGCAGTCACCGTGGCAAATGGCAGCAACGCAAAAGACGTTGTGAGAAGAACGCGCATTATCGTATTTCGTGTCATTTCAATTACTCGCATCATACTATGTACTCTTTCCAGGCAATGTTCTTCATTCGCTCTCTTCATCCTCAGGAGACGCTGGCTCCGCGCGGCGAACGCGTACCAACATGCTGTCGCTAGTGCCAGCGAGAAGAGATACCTCAATTACGTGTTGGCCTGTAGGGCTTTCAAAGTTGGACCTGTCACGATCTCCGACAATCAAGCCTGAGATGTTAGCTTCAGAATCCTCGGTGGCTTTGAACACATCCCAGACATTTGGCTTCCCATCAAGAGACACCTGAACCACATACTGTCCCGGAAGTTGTAATCCTTGCGAAACGACCAGCCGAAAATCCACCTGGATGGAGGACGGACCATCGACATAAACGCGAAGGGGTTGTGCGCGCGATGTTACCCACCATTTTTGAGTACCTTTTGGAAGCGAGAGAAGCACCTCGCTGGACCCTGTGGGCGGCATGGTTGACCATGCAATATCCTGTGTCTGCAGATTCGAGCTGATCAATATGCCGGCAGCAACTAGGAGAAGAGCCGCGAAAGCCACGGCAACCCAACGCGTCCAGCGCCAGTGTGTTGTCCGCTTCCACTTTGTTCGCAAGATTGCAGGCAGAACTTCCTTCCTGGCTCGATCCAGATCAAATGGGAAGTCCACTTCCGCCCAAGGCAGCCCGGTCACGTTCACAGCACGAACAGGAACGGCATTACACATCGAACGGACAGCCTCCATGACCCAACTCTTCTCACCACCGTTCCTGACGATTGCATCGACCCTGCTGAACAGAGCTTTGGATCCCTCGGAATCAAAGCATATCATCCCAAGGCTTTCACCCCGGGCCAGTTCTGGTGGCAAATCCTTGCCAAGATCCCATACCCGCCCATCGCGTACAAAGACCTTTGTTTGTTCCTTCCCGGCAGTGGAACTCGCATCAAAGGCAAGAGCGTTTCCTTCTTTTGTCACAAGGCGATCGAGAATGTCGGGGTGAAACAGAATATCGCTGTTGATCAGAAGAAACGGCCCCTTGACCCAGTCACGCGCCGCCCAGAGCGAGTAGAGGCTGTTCGTCTCTTCGAAACGGGGGTTTTCAACATACTCGGCACGGTTCCCAACCATCTCTCGGACCTTATCCCCCTTATATCCTATAACAATCAAGATGGGGCCGATATCAGCATCGGCAAGCGTTTCAAGTTGATGGTCGATCAACGGACGGTCTCCGATTGGAATGAGGCACTTTGGCAACCCTTGTGAAACCCCTTCCAGCCTGCTGCCAACGCCAGCCGCAAGAATAACAGCCTGCATTTACCCGATCTCCCTTGTAATCAAAACATTCTGATCAGACCACTCGCGGAATTCTCCCGGCGTTCCGGAGAAGCCAACTTTCCCTTCACGAAGAACGAGGACTCGATCACAATAACTGAGGATTCTGGGATCATGCGTGACCCAAAAAGTAGTCCGACCTTGTGTCGCTTCGAGAAGGAGCTTCGTCATATGTTCAGAGGATGCAGCATCGAGGCTCTGAGCAGGTTCATCGAGAAGCCAGATACGCCCGTTGCGCAATAGGGCTCGTGCGATTGCGATCTTCTGCTTTTCCCCGCCCGAGAAGAGATTCCCCTGGCGTCGAACTGGAGTGTCGTAACCGTTCTTCAGTCCCTCGATCCATTCATTGATTCCACAACGCCGAGCAGTTTCCTTCACCTGATCGATTGTCGCATCGGGATTCCCCAAGGTGATGTTTTCAGCGACCGTCAAGGTGAAGAAGGCACCATGCTGAAAGACGGCGCTGAATTGAGTGCGGATCGATTCAATCGTGTATTCCTTAATGTCAAGACCATCGATTCGGACACAGCCGCGTTGAGGGTCAGCCAGGCGAAGCATCAGACGGAGAAATGAGGATTTTCCAGCCCCATTGCTTCCCATTACCGCGATCCGTTCTCCTGCTTTCAATGAAAAGGAGACATCGTCCAAAAGCCACTTCCGCCCGATCCGACGGGTCTTCGGACCCCTGTACCATACCTGTTCAACAGATACATCACCCGTTAAAGTTGCACAAACTCGCGCGGATGGAGAATTCTGAACAGAAGGAACAGTATCCATCACCTTGATTAGGCGTTCCGCGCACGCCATCGTTCTCCCTGATTGAGAAGCCTGTTGGGCAAACCGCCTGAAGGGTCCGTAAAGCCCAACGATGTAGTGAATAACCAGGACGAGGCTTCCGAGGGAAAAAGTCCCAGAATGAACGCCAATTGCGCCAAACGCAAGCGCGAGGCAAACACTCAAGGTGAGCAGAACTTCCATGCGAAACATCAACCCTGCTCCCAGTCGCCTTACCTTTTGTTCATCCTTCAGGCTCTTCACGTTCCGCCGTTCAAACCGTTCATCACCGAGGTTTTGAGCACGAAAAGTTTGAAGTTCTTGTATTCCCTGCGCGTCCTCGGCCACAATTGCCGCCAACTGTCCTTCCCGCCGTCGGTTCCTTCGAGCAGCATTCAGTATTCTCCGTCCTGTCTTTCCCATTGACAGGATCGCAAGACTACCGCACACTGCAACGATGCCCGCGATACGCCAATCGAGCCACAGAATAACTGCTGTCGCCGCCACGAACGTAAACAGAACCTGGAACGAGCGGACGAGAATACCATTCACACCGCGACGCAGCCGCGAGGTGTCGGAAACAATCCGCGTGACCAGTTCGCCAATGTCGCGTCGCTCGTAGAACGAGATTGCCTGCGCAAGCATCCGGCGAAACAGCTGATTCCGGAAACTGAAGAGAATCTTGTTCCCGATCCCCGAAAGGAGAAGTAGTTGCCAATATTCGGCGAGTGCTGCGAGGATTGAGATGAGAACGTAGAGGAGACTCACGACCACAAAGCTGGTTACCGGATCGAGAGGAAGCCATGTGTGTGAATGCTCTGATACCGAAAACGAATCAATGACCAGTTTCAGTGGCCAGGGTTGCGCTAGTCTTAGACCGATGAGCAAAGCACTGAGAAGAGACCCAACAAAGATGAGGGCTCTGTGGGGGCGCGCGTGCGGCCACAGCAAGGAAGCCATTCGGCGCATATCCCTCCAGTTACTGAAGAATCTCCACCGACGTTTCCACGTCTTTTTGTTCGAGGGGTCAGTTACCGTCATTTCTGCAACCTGAATCCGCCGAGAACCAGTCGAGGATCCAATCAACAGCTTTCTCTGTTGCGTGTCCTGGATTGAAGAACATATCCTTCGCCATGGCACGCCTGATCTCGCTCTTTGCCCCCGGATGCGCGAGCGACCAGCCGACAGCCTCGACAACTTCGTCGGGCCAGCGAACTGTCTCTCCTCCCTTCCGTCCCCATGTGTCGAGATCCAGCGAGAGACCCTTTTCCTTTATGGACTCGAGCATTTGAGGGACATCAATGAACACCATCGGACGGTCCATGAGCGAGTATTCGCTTGATGCCGAAGAGGCATCAGTAATCAACAAGTCGGAGATGAACAGGTAGGGTACAATATCAAGGTCCGTGACAATCCTGGTATGTTGGTCTTCAAACCGTCGAAGTTCCTTCGACCAGTCAACGAGTCTGTCCCGAGGATGATCATGAGTTTTGATTAGCAAGTCATACTTTCGCGTTTTCTGAAGGCGGCTGATTACTTCCTCTCCCATGATTTCCAACGAATTGTTCCTCTGTCCGGTCGGGGCATAGAGAACAATGGGCCGCCTTCCCGACAGCCCTATGCGCCGCAGGATGTTACTCCTGTCCAGGGATCCATCCAGCATTTTATCGAGCTTTGGGAACCCTATCGGCACCATCCTTGGATCTCCCTTTCGTATAAGCTGGTTTTCCTGGAAGAGCCTGGTTTGATACGACCCCACATTGAACAGGTAGTCGTAGATGAGGATGTCGCGGCGAACCGCCATGTTGCGGAAGGAGACACCATGAAAGAGGTGGACGCGGACTTGATCGGAGCGGGGAAAAACCCCTGACACAAAACTACAGATGAACATGTCGAACGACTCTCGCTTCATTTGTTCGACCGTCAGGATTCTCTCTCTTGGGATGCGGAATGACCGAAAGACAGTCTCTATTCCCCGAATGGGAGGTGCCTCTTCCTGCTTGGGAGGTTGGGCTGCGGAATAGTAGATGTCTAGGGATTTGATTCTGGAGAGTCTCTCCTTGATCGGCTTGAAGCAAACAAAGTGCACGGGGGCGTAACCACAGAACAGAATTCGTCGCCTTTTATCTTTCCTCATTGTTCTACTCAAGGGTACCCTCCCAAAAATTGAAAGGCTCGAGCTTCATTATAGTTCGCTGCTGGCCACTTTTCGTCATTTAGTTTCCGGGAATAACCTAAGAGTTGCCTAAGTCAATTGAGCTTTATGTGCTAACAGGATAGGGATTTTATTGGAGGGAATCAATTCCAGATCGTAGGTCACGGAAGAGCATTAGACGAAACGCTGTATTTTGTAGGTGACCGTGTTGCGCGACAAGATGGCACCAAAAATGAACCTCCTCATCTCGTTCGAAGGGCTATACAAAACAAACTTGTCTGCAATTTCATGAGAGGCAGCAGCCAGCACTCACAGGATGTCGTTGTTCAGGGTGTAGAAGTACTCAACGCTTGGATTCGTCCAGCTGGAGAGACACCTCGTATCTTCTGGAGGGTAGGCTAAATGCTGATTTGACAAGAGACCCCCATCGATCATCGAAGACTATCGACTCATCTCCATCATCCTCTGTATCGGCAGAAGGGCTTTTTCGAGAACGTCTGGCGGCAAGTTGATTTCAGGCGAGCGGTTCTTCATGCAAAGATAGAGCTTCTCCATCGTATTGAGCTTCATGTAGGGACATTCATTGCAGGAGCACGCGGCCTCAGGGGGCAACGGGATGTACGTGTTGGAAGGCGCGTACTTTTCCATTTGGTGGAGAATGCCAGCCTCGGTTGCAACGATGAACTTCCTCCCTCTGTAGCCTTGCACATACTTGAGTAGTCCGCTTGTGGAGCCGATGAACTTCGCTTTCTCAAGCAGCGGTTCTTCGCACTCGGGGTGAGCGATCAACTCGCCATCGGGATGTTCAAGTTGAAGCGAGATGAACTTGCGCATGCTAAACGTTTCATGCACAATGCATGAGCCTTCCCATAGTAACATCTCTCTGCCGGTCCTCTTGATGAGGTAGCGGCCGAGATTCCTATCCGGTGCAAAGAAGATCGGCTTGTCCACCGGTATCTGCCGGATGATCTTCTCAGCGCTGCTAGATGTGCAGATGATGTCGCTCGCGGCCTTGACCTCTGCTGAGCAGTTGATGTATGTGATGGAAACATGATTCGGGTGTTGTGCCCGGAATGCCTTGA
This sequence comes from Bacteroidota bacterium, assembly GCA_031402435.1. Lineage (GTDB taxonomy): Bacteria > Bacteroidota > Ignavibacteria > UBA10030 > UBA6906 > UBA11986. Next base: position 21,517 of record JANNSJ010000027.1, read on the forward strand.
ATGCAGGAGCAGGACATCCCTCAGCAAGTGAGCAACCCGCTTCGAGAGCGGGAAGGAGCACTTGCTTGTTCGGACTGAGTATCTTCGCCGTCTCAACCATGAAGTGGACGCCGGCAAAGACAATCACGGCTGCATTCGTCTCTGCCGCTCGTCGTGAAAGCTCGAGGCTATCTCCAATAAAGTCGGCAATATCCTGGATATCCGAATCCTGATAGTAGTGTGCCAGTATGATAGCATTGAGGTCTTTCTTCAACCGTCGGATCTCGCTTGCATAGTCAATCTGTGCTGCGGTTGACTTGCCAAGCCTGCCCATATCTTCCAAAGCAATCATAGCTATTCTCTAATCGATTTGTGTCAGCGGAGCATTTCCCGAGCAACAGTCAGAACTTCGTCAACCACAATGGAATTGATGTCTCGGCCCTTCCCAACTATGTAACGATGTTTGGTTCCAATCGGTGCCCATTGTTCAGGATCGGTCGGTCCGAAAAGAGATAAGACGGGCGTACCAACAGCAGCGGCAACATGCATGATACCGGTATCGTTGGAGACGACCAATTGTGCAAGAGAAAGTATTGCAGCAACCTGTCTAATCTTTTTCTGTTCAATAAGTTGATATGGAGTAGTTAATTTTTGTTTCATCATTGTAACGGGCTCATCATCCATTGGGCCACAGGTAATCATCGTGCCCGTTTTGCATTCTGACGAAAGTACATTTGCCACATTTGCGAATCGCTCGGCATCCCATCTATTAGGAACCTTGCCAGCGCCGGGATGGTAGGAGATAAACGAAACAGGCGGCTGCTTCATGTTAGACAAGAACAGCTTAGCCTCATCTATCTCTTCTTCTGTCAAGCCAATCTTAAGGGTCAGATCAGTAACATTCAGCCACAACCCATGAACAACATCGAGGTTACGGAGCGTTTGGTGTCTGTGCTCGGACTCCTCCCATTTGAGTCTCACAGGGAAGTTGAAGAAGATACTGGAAGGATTCGCTTTGCCGTTGATTTCTCCCGCCCCAATTCGGTACTTCGCTCCGCAAAGATACGCCAGCAGATCGCTTGTTGTCGATGTCGAAACTGTTGACGGTACTATGGCAATCTCAAACTTCTCTCTACGCAGGTTTTGAACAAAGGAAACGAAGCTCCCGATCTTCACCCATGCTCCGCCAAGGAACTCACGCTTATCATAGTTGATGATACGATTGACGTACGGGTTGTTCAGCATAACGTCGTGATTGACAGGGCTTGCCATCAATGCAATGTACGCATCAGGGTACCTCTGTCGCAATCCACGCAATAGCGGCACAACGCATAGCATATCGCCAAGCTGATCGTGCTGACGAATAACGAGAATCTTCTTGAATGCACGGCTGGCAAGGTCAGTCGGCTGGCGTGTGCCGATGAGGGTTTTGAGGAGGCTGAACAGCAGCCGTTTGAAGTATCGTTCGACTTGCCGGAGCAATGGAGTTATTTCTTATCGTCGGGAGGCAGCTCTTCGAAGTCTGCATCCTGCACGTTCTTGAAAGCCTTGGGAGGTTCCTGTTGCGGCTGGTTTGAGAAGATGTCCTCCTGGTCCCGACGAGAGCTTGACCTGTTGCGGGAAACAATCTGAACAATCTTCCAGATCATATACCCAAACATGATGTACACAAGAAACTTAAACACGGTCCCTCACTTGTTTCTCATTGGGTTGTAGTATTCCACGGCGGACCTGTTCGTACGGAAAATCTCCCGCGCAAGGTCTTCATATTCATTCTGGTTTGTCACAAAATCAAGATCGGAGGCATTGACAATCAGGAGCGGTGTTGCCTTGTACCGGAAAAAGAAGTGATTGTACGCGTCATTCAAATCCTTGATATACGTTTCAGACATTTCCACCTCATACGAACGTGCACGATGCTTGATGTTTCCCATCAACCGGGGAATACTCGATTGCAAGTAGACGACAACATCCGGAGTCGGAATGTTTCGTTCGATGGCGCTGATGAGCATTTCGTACAGCTTCAACTCTTCGTCCTGGAGGTTCAGGTATGCAAAAATCTTATCCTTCTCAAAGATGTAATCGGTCACCAGGAACCGGTGAAACAAATCAGCTTGAAATAATTTCTGTTGCTGCTTATAGCGGGCCAACAGGAAGAACATCTGCGTTTGAAATGCATACCGGTCCGGATCGTGATAGAAATCCTTCAGGAACGGATTCTCTTCAAACTGTTCAATCACAACGTTTGCTTTCAGCGTCTCGCCAAGCATAGTTGCAAGCGTGGTCTTCCCTGCTCCGATCACACCTTCGATGGCAATGTACCGGATGTCCGTACTTTCAACAAGCTTTGCAAGAGACTCGTTCTGCACCAATCAGGCTCCGAGTGCTGCTAAATGATTATCTTGTGATATGACTGAATGACCTTTGCTGAGTCCCTGCAGTCCGCACCAAGTTCCTCCATCGTCATCCCGCTGATTGGATGAACGAGATCAGGAGCAATCTCCTTGAGCGGAACAAGCACAAACTTTCTCTTTTCCATTTCCGGGTGCGGCACAACAACGTTCTCATCCTTGTATACCAGGCCGTCGTACAGCAGGAGGTCAACATCAATCTCTCTCGGGCCCCATCGTTCACCGGGCGTTCGTCCGATGCGTTGTTCAATCGCCTTCAGTTCCGGGTACAATTCCTTGGGAACCAGCTGTGTTTCAATTTCCACTGCCGCGTTCAGAAACTTCGGCTGATCCGTGATGCCAACCGGGTCGGTTTCATACACAGATGATGCCCAAATAACTTTTGTATCCTTCACCTTCTTTAACTCGGTAACTGCCCGATTCAGGAATTTCTCGCGCTCACCGACGTTCGATCCCAGTCCAAGGAACACTTGGTACGTCTTCATCGCCGCTCGGTCATCTCCACTTCAACATAATCAACAACGCCCTTTACCGGCGGATGCGGCTTGCGCACTTTCACAGTCACCATCTCCACATTGAAAAACTCCCTGATGATGCCACGCGCAATTGTGTGCGCAAGGGCTTCAATCAGAGAATTCTTCTTTGCATGAACCACACTGCCGACGTAGGCATACACTTTCTCGTAATCGACTGTCTTTTTGAGAGAATCAGCTTCTGCCGCAGGAAGAAGATCGCAGTAGAGATCAACATCAACTTCGAACTTGGCGCCGAGCGTCTGTTCTTCCACCAGAGCGCCATGGTAAGCATAGAACGAAGCGTTCTTGATTCGTATGATGTTCAGGTCAGCCATTCCGCGAAAATATAGAGATTGATCCCCCAAGATGCAATTGTTCGAAGCGAATTTGTGGATAGTTCAAGAAGAACCTCGTCAGGCTTTGTCAATCTTTGCCCACGTGTCCCGAAGCGTAACAGCTCGATTGAATACCAGTCCGCCTGCCTTTGAGTCCTTATCCACACAGAAATAACCGAGGCGTTCGAACTGAAACCGATCCTGTATTTTTGCTGTTGACAAGCCCGGTTCAACCTTGCACAGGTGCAGGACCTCAAGGGAGTTAGGATTAATGAACTCCTTCCAGTTGTCCCCGTTTGGATTTTCGACACTAAAGAGTCGGTCATACAATCGAACTTCAGCATCAATCGCATGTAAAGCGGACACCCAATGGATCGTTCCCTTGACTTTCCGGCCGCTCTGGGTTGAACCGCTTTTGGTTTCAGGATCGTATGTGCAGCGAAGTTCGGTTACCTCGCCGGTCTTCTCATCCTTTAGTACGCCAACGCATTTGATGATGTACGCGTAACGCAACCGCACTTCTGTCCCCGGTGAGAGTCGGAAGTATTTTTTCGGTGGATCTTCGCGGAAATCATCCTGCTCGATGTAGAGCACTTTCGAGAATGGAATCTTCCGCCCGCCCATCGAAGCATCTTCGGGATTGTTCACGGCTTCGAGTTCCTCGACAACTCCATCCGGATAGTTCTCGATGACTACCTTGATCGGACGGAGAACTGCCATGACGCGGGCTGCACGTTTGTTCAGATCGTCACGCAATGAATCCTCGAGCCAGACAGGATCTGTCGTGTTCTCCCGTCGTGCCACCCCGATACGTTCAGCGAACGAACGGATGGATTCGGGTGTGTATCCACGCCGGCGCAAGCCCGACAACGTCGGCATGCGGGGATCATCCCATCCGCTGACACGTCCTTCATCAACGAGTTGCAACAGTTTCCGTTTGCTCATGACGGTGTACGTCAAATTCAGCCGCGCAAATTCGATTTGCTGGGAATGGTAGATTTCCAGTTCATCCAGAAACCAGTCGTAGAGCGGGCGGTGGTTTTCAAATTCAAGCGTGCAGATTGAATGGGTGATTCTTTCAATGGAATCACATTGACCGTGCGCCCAATCGTACATGGGATAGATGCACCACGCATCGCCTGTCCGGTGGTGCGTTGCCCGCAGGATACGATACATTGCAGGATCACGCAAGTTAAGGTTCGGCGATGCCATGTCAAGTTTTGCACGTAACGTTTTGGAACCATCAGGGAACTCGCCATTGCGCATCCGATGAAAGAGATCCAGGTTCTCTTCAACTGTACGGTCACGGTATGGACTGTTTCTGCCGGGCTCAGTCAGCGTGCCTCTGTATTCGCGCATCTGATCGGCGTTCAGGTCGCAAACGTAGGCCCCACCTTTTTTGATCAACGCAACAGCGTAGTCGTAAAGCTGGCCAAAGTAATCAGAGGCATAGTAAAGTCTGTCTCCCCAATCGAAGCCGAGCCACCGGATATCACCGATGATGGAGTCGACGTATTCCTGTTCCTCTTTGGTTGGATTCGTATCATCGAATCGCATGTTGCAGAGTCCGTTGTAATCTCTTGCCAATCCAAAATTGAGGCAAATGGATTTGGCATGGCCAATATGAAGATAGCCATTTGGTTCTGGCGGGAAGCGCGTATGCACTCTCCCGTCGAATTTGTTTGTCTTCAAATCCTCGTCAACAATCTCACGGATAAAGTTCGTCCGCACAAGCGGTTCGTTGCCGCCTTCCGGACTCTTGTCGTTCGTCGTCAATGTATTCTCTCAATCGCTGATGTGATTCTTCGAATCGTTTCCTCATTGCCAAGAATGTACAGAATATCGTAGAGGCCCGGACCTGCTCCCATTCCTGACACTGCCAGCCGCAAGGGATGGATCAAATCGCTGTTCTTCAAGTTCAATGATTCTGCCGCTCGGTGAAGTGCTGCCTCGTAATCTTCTTTCTGAGGATTCTTCAATAGCGTAAACTCACCAACCAGACTCTTTAACTGCTCCGGTGTTTCGATATTCCATCTCTTCTTCACCACCTCTGCATCAAACTGCACAGGCGACTCAAAGAAGTATGGACTATTCACGACGAAGTCTTTTGCAAAACTCACCCTCTCCCGCATTGAGCTAATAACACTCAATAGATATTCATCTGCAAATTGTTTGACGGCAAAAGGCGACCGCTGCAACTCCTCTTTGAGCATGACAAGAATCTCGTCATCAGGCTTCTTGCGAAGATGCTGCGCATTGAGCCAATCCAGCTTCTCTATATTGAAAACGGCTCCCGACTTTCCAACCCGTTCAAGTGAAAAATCATTCACCAATTCATCAAGGGAGAATAGTTCCCGCTCATCGCCAGGGTTCCACCCAAGAAACGCCACAAAGTTGATGAGCGCTTCCTTGAGATATCCCTTCTGACGATAATCTTCAACGGCAACATCCCCTTGTCTCTTGCTCAGTTTCGATTTGTCAGGATTAAGAAGCAATGGAAGATGAGCAAAGACCGGCAGCTTCCATCCAAAGTATTGGTAGAGCAATACATGCTTCGGTGTGCTGGACAGCCATTCCTCACCACGAATCACGTGAGAAACTTTCATCAGATGGTCATCAACAACATTGGCAAGATGGTACGTTGGATAGCCATCGGATTTCAGCAACACTTGATCGTCGATTTGATCGCTGGAAAACTCAACTCTGCTGCGGACAATATCATCAAACACTACAGTCGTAGCGTCCGGGACTTTCAGTCTGATGACAGAAGGAATCCCGGCTGCAAGCTTTTCCTGAATTTCGCTTGGCGATAGTTTCAATGCCCGCCGGTCATACTTCGTAGGAACCCGCATCTTCTCCTGCATTTTGCGCATCTCATCCAACTCTTCAGAAGTGTCGAATGCATAGTATGCCTTTCCAGCATCCAGTAGTTCCTTGGCATATTGCTGATAGATCGCAATACGCTCAGACTGGACGTATGGACCTTTTGTTCCTCCTTTTACTGGGCCCTCGTCGTACTCAAGTCCAGCCCAGTTAAGGGTCTCGATCAAGTTCTGCACAGCACCTTCAACATAACGGGTGCGGTCGGTATCTTCAATACGAAGGATGAATGCCCCGTTGTTCTTTCGGGCAAAAAGATAGTTGTACAATGCAGTACGCAATCCCCCGACATGCAAATATCCTGTCGGGCTTGGCGCAAATCGAACTCGAACTGACAAACGAGGTACCTGATCCGGATGTTGACGACTGGACAGCAGAACTGACCTAAAGTACAAAAAAAGGCTCAGAAATTCCACCGTGATGATTGTGGACGCTTCGATCCGAAATGAAAACGCCGGGGCCAAGTCAACATTCCATGAATGACAAAAATGAAATCGAAAATGAGTACATTATCTTGAGAATGAGTTTGACAACACAGGAGTCCACCATGAAAACGATTCGACTTGCATTATCATTTGCGATGGTCATGATCTTTTCCGGTTGCGATGAATTCATTGCGTCGTTCTTTGGCGGGGCGCAAACGCAACCCATCACGGCGTATCCATTACACATTGGAAATACCTGGCAGTATACGCGGCACATGCAGAGTTACAATTTTCGACCGTTGGTTCCGGGAGCAATCGATCCACACATGAACTACCAGCTTGAGTATGTTGTCGAAGTGACTGGCGAACAACGAATGCAGCGCGTACCTTCACTCTCTGCTGATTCGATTACGGTTTCAGAAATCAGAGAGCGGGATGGCATGCAGCCTCAAACGAACTCCTATGTGTATCTCGAACAACAGACGAATGCACTCTATAGACATGGATACGCTGGAGCTACATCGAGTACTCCAAGACCGCCCGCTGCCGGAGCGACACGGTTCCTTTTGGCGGGACATATGTTTTCATCCCTGGATGAAATGACCCGATTGTTCGTTGATGGACTTGTCTCTGATCATCCCGACACATTGGTGCGTGACTACCCTCCCCTTACGTCCATTAAGTACCCGCTGCGGAATGGAGACCAGTGGACATTCCGTCCGACCGGGAGGCCATGGAGAATAGACAAGACAACAGGCCCAATGATCTCTTCACGTGTGCTTGGGACAAGTGTGAGATACCATAATGTCCGCTGGCTTTACGATATGAATAACGACGGCGTTTGGGACAACTTCATCTCCATCACTGATCAAATTTCCAACAAAGGAATGCTGAAGAGAACCATAACCTTCAAGGATATCGTGATCAGCGATGAATCTCACCCCGAAGGGATTGGGAAGATTGACGTGAAGGATGAGTATGTCGTCACCCTGATGAATGTTCGCTGACTGGCTTTGGAGTCATCCATGATAGCATCTCCAAGCAATTGAGAAGAACGACCAAGAATCGTATATTGTGTACGTAGGTCTCTGACAACAATAACCACGATGTATCAAGCATGCACGACAAGACAGACGAGCAAAGATTGGCTGAATTTGAGGCTCGCGTTTCCCGAGGCGAAAAAGTCGAGCCGGGTGATTGGATGCCCGCTGATTATCGGAAGACGCTCATCCGCATGATTGGCCAGCATGCACACAGCGAGATCGTAGGGCAACTCCCTGAAGGCAAGTGGATTCCCTTTGCACCGGGCTTTCGTCGAAAGCTGACGCTCGTTGCCAAAGTGCAGGATGAAGCCGGTCATGGTCAGTTGCTTTATCGCGCCGCTGAGACCTTGGGCAAGCCGCGAGAGGAAATGCTGGATGAACTTCACGCAGGGAAAGCAAAGTACGCAAACGTGTTCAACTATCCAACGCCGACATGGGCTGATGTTGGGGTGATAGGATGGCTCGTGGATACAGCGGCTGTCATCAATCAGACGATGCTTGCACAAACCTCCTACGGCCCATATGGCAGGGCTATGAAGCGTATTTGCTATGAGGAATCATTCCACATCAAGCAAGGCTACGACTCGGTTGTGGTACTTGCCAAGGGAACTCCCGAACAACGGGCAATGGCACAAGACGCAGTCAATCGCTGGTGGTATCCGACTCTGATGATGTCCGGTCCGCCTGATTCACAGTCAGTTCACACATCCCAATCCATGCGATGGAAGATCAAGACGAAAACAAATGAGCAGGTCCGGCAGGAGTTCGTCGATCTTATTGTGCCGCAGATTCGCGCACTGGGACTGGACGTGCCTGACAAGGATTGCCATTTCGACAAAACCACGGGACACTGGCATTACACCCAGCCTGATTGGGAAGAACTGAAACGCGTCGTAAACGGCGATGGTCCGATGAACAAGGAACGCCTTGCGGTACGGCTCAAAGCGCACGATGACGGCCGTTGGGTACGAGAAGCCCTCGCCGCAAAAGGAAAAAGCACGGCAACAGCCGCATGACCGACACGCAATGGGAAACATACGAGGTGTTTCATCAGACAAAGAAGGGCGACCCGCACGCGTACGTCGGTTCAGTCCACGCTCCTGATCCCCAAATGGCGTTGCACATGGCGCGTGACCAATTCGCCCGCCGACTCAAGTGCGTGAGCATCTGGGTTGTGAATTCAAAAGACATTACCGCGACCGACTATCAGGACGATGACTTCTTCGCTCAAGTGACTGATAAGAGTTACCGTGACCCGAAGGCATTCGAAGCGCCAGACAAGGAGCTGCCGGATGAACATTGAACTTCCCTCTTCCCTGCCGCGTGAACCTCTGCTCAACCTTATCCTTGCACTGGCCGACGATGAGCTGATGCTTGGCCATCGCAATTCGGAATGGACCGGCTACGCACCGATTCTCGAAGAGGATATTGCATTCTCCAACATTGCACAGGATGAACTTGGACATTCGCTGGTCTGGTTTACGTTGTACGAACAGCTTACAGGCAAGTCGCCAGACGCAATGGCGTTTGAGAGAACGTGGAATCATTTTACCTGCTGTCGATTTGTTACGTATCCCAAGGGAGACTTTGGCTACACTGTCATGCGCCAGTACTTGTTTGATGAAGCAGAAAAGGTGAGGCTCGGTGCATTCGGGCAATGCTCAATGCAGCAACTGCGTGAGATTGCCGGAAAGCTCATCCGGGAGGAAACATACCACCTCATGCACAGCAAGGGACTGGTGGAGAGATTGGGCGACGGGACAATGGAAAGTCACCGCCACATGCAGGCAGCAGTTGATGAAGCGTTTCCGCAAGCGCTCGGAATGTTTGAGAAACTTGAAGGTGAAGATGAGTTGGTGCAGTCCGGTGTGTTTTCTGGAAATGATATGCTGAAGGCAGAATGGTTGAAGCGAATCGTTCCGGTTCTCACGTTGGCAACATTGAGGGTGCCGGCCACGGGCCAGAACGGTTCAATCGAAACCACTGCCACACCTGACGAAGGTGGCAGAAGGAAAGACCATACGCTGCATCTTAAGCAACTTGTGGGTGACCTTCAGCAAGTATATCGAATAGCGCCAACAGCAAAATGGTAGAACGAGACACAATATTGGAGGAGCGGATTATCTGGGAGGAACTGGGAAAGATTACCGACCCCGAGATTCCAGTCCTGTCATTGGTGGACATGAAGATCATCCGGAACATCGGTCTTGTAGATGAGAAGGTAACAGTACTGATCTCGCCGACGTTTGTTGGTTGTCCGGCCCTGGAACACATCAAACATGAAATCACAACACGGCTACTCGCGCTGGGATGCAGTTCAGTCGAGATTCAGACAACGTACTCTCCACCCTGGTCTTCAGACATGCTTGACGAGAATGTGCGTGAGAAGCTTCGTGCATTCGGTATTGCGCCGCCGGTTCACGCAACCGAGATTCAGGCAACACTTACCATTCCGACAGCATGTCCATTCTGTGGTTCACTTCGCACTACAATGGAAAGCGAATTTGGTGCAACGCTTTGCAAGCAGCTTTTTTATTGTGATGATTGTTTGCAGTCGTTTGAGAGGTTTAAGACAATCTAGCCACACCCTCTACAAGTTCTACTCCCGCTACACGATCCAGTACAGCTGCAATCAATCGCACTTTCTCCATGAGTTCCTTGAACCGTTCCGGCTTCAATGATTGGTAGCCATCAGAGAGAGCAGATCCCGGGTCGGGGTGAACTTCGATCATGAGTCCGTCTGCGCCTGCTGCCACACCGGCAAGAGCCATTGCTGAAACGCCATCCCACATACCGATGCCGTGGCTCGGATCCACGATGATGGGAAGATGTGAAAGCTTTTTCACAACCGGAATCGCATTGAGATCAAGCGTGTTTCTTGTATATGGTTCAAATGTCCGTATGCCACGTTCGCAAAGGATAACGTTCCCGTTGCCGCGGGCGAGAATGTACTCCGCCGACATCAAAAGCTCTTCGATTGTTGCAGAGATACCGCGCTTCAGCATCACGGGCTTCCTCATTTCTCCCACAGCTTCGAGCAACGAGAAGTTCTGCATGTTACGGGCACCGATCTGAATGATATCTGCGACCTCAGCGACTGCGGGCAGGGTTTGCACATCCTTCGCTTCAGTAACGATCTTCAATCCGGTTCGGAGTTTTACTTCCTTCAGGAGAACGAGCCCCTCTTCCTTCATCCCTTGAAATGCATATGGCGATGTGCGTGCCTTGAATGCACCACCGCGAAGGAACTTTGCACCGGCATCTTTGACGGCTTCCGCTGTCTGAAACAACTGCTCCGCGCTTTCCACAGAGCATGGACCTGCGATAATGGCGAGTTCCTTACCCCCAATGATTTCTCCGTCAACGTTGATCTCTGAATTCTCAGGCCTCGCATCCCTCCCAACAAGTTTGTACGGCTTTGTCACCGAAATGGCTTCTTCAACACCCGACATTGTGTTGAACAACTCAGGATTGATCTTCCCTTTGTTTCCTGTAATGCCAATGGCAAGACGATAAGCGCCAGGTATTTCGTGGGGTTGATAACCAAGGACAATCACCTTCTGCTTGACGCTGAAGATTTCTTCTTTTGTTGCATCTTTCTTCATCAACACAAGCATGGCAACTCCTTTTTCATTCTCAAATCAGCGTATGGGGTTGTGATCTCCGGTTCTCGTAGCGAGAGCCTGTTTCCCAGACTTGCAAGTAATGTGCACTTTTGCAGCAGATACGTATCAATATAGTATATACCTTTCATTGTTGCACAACCATCATGTGAATAGCAGAGCCTCATTCAGCTATCCTTTCACGTGCTATTGACAGCCATACATCGCCAACGGTACTCTCACAGAGAGTTCATCAAAGGAATAGTAGAATCTTCATTGTCTTTGGATTGCTTTTCGCGGAGCTTTTCCATAAATTCGATTGGCAATTGGAGAGGTGGCCGAGTGGTTGAAGGCGCTAGTCTCGAAAACTAGTGTAGTCGTAAGGCTATCGAGGGTTCGAATCCCTCCCTCTCCGCGATACTCCGGCCCTTAAACGGCGGAGACTACTTTTGTCGGTCCGAATCATCACCATTAAACATCCCTTGAATGGTTTTCATATCCTCAACCATTCATGCCTGTTTTTCCCGCTGTTTCCACACATTAGTGACCGCCCCTCACAACTGTAAATTGTAGAAACCCCTTTGTAGTAATGAACAGCTCCCTGCTCTTGGGAGAGTTTCTTCCTATTTCGCCTGCCATCGTCCCTCCGAATACTCTACTTCCACACCGGATTCAACAGTTTGGCCTGTCACCCAAAGCTGTCAGTGGTTCGTTACCAGACTGGCATGTAGCATGAACCTCTTCAAGCGAAGACTTAAGGGGAAAAGGCTACAATGGAAAACAGAATTCAACAATCGATAGCGGTTCTTGGTCTCGTGTGTACGATCGCACTGACAGGGAAGGCAACAACGACATACAGCGATGTTGCAGTCATAGTAAACACGAACAGCCCGACATCCGTTGCAATCGGCGAATATTTCAAGAATGCGCGATCCATCCCCGCAGTGAACATGATCTACGTTGCGGTGGATACCTCTGAGGAGATCGACAACACAAAGTTCAATGCACTCAGATCGCAGGTCGAGAACCATCTCACAGCCAACAACATCGCCAGTTCGATAAATTATCTTGTCACCACCAAGGGTGTTCCACTAAAAATCAATAGAGGGGACACCTTCTCCTCGAATTCACCTTCTGCATCAGTCGAGAGTGAGTTAATGCTTATCCTCGGTCCATACAGTTCGTATATAGCGGGGTTGAGCAGGATAACATCACCATATTATTATCAGACAGCACATTTCAGCCGCGCCACATACGGTGTGTATCTGGTGACCCGGTTGGATGCATATACACTGCAACAGGTTTTCGACTTGATCGATAAGAGCGGTCCGGGCATTAGCGTTGATGCTGGCACGACATACGTGTTCGATCAGGACCCAGATTGGAATTCTTCTATCCCATCATTGAACAGCTATCTCGCCACAGCAAAGGCAACACTGGAGGCGAAGGGAAAGATCGTTGCACTTGATCAATCGAACACGTTCGTCACGAATCGGTCGTCAGTTATTGGATATACAAGTTGGGGAAGCAATGATCACTACGCGAACAACTATACGACGTACGCAATCCCCCACAATGTCTGGGCAAACGGTGCTATCGCTGAAACATACGTATCGACCTCAGGTAGATCATTTTTGCCGCCACCGACCTATGGTCAATCCCTCGTCGCGGATCTCGTGCAGGAGGGCATTAGTGGCGTAAAGGGATATGTCTACGAACCATTTTCGAGCGCCATGGCAATAGCATACATCCTGTTCGACCGATATACATCGGGATACAACCTCGCGGAGAGTTTCTCCATGTCATCGCGGTATTGTTCATGGATGGACGTGATCGTTGGTGATCCGAAGACAAGTATCGACGGCCCACCAGCGCCTCTGCCGATTCAACTTCAGCATTTCGAAGCCCACCGTGTAGGGAATACCAATGCACTTAGGCTTTCGTGGGGTACGCTTTCAGAGACGAACAACTATGGTTTCTATCTTCAGCATCGTGATTCATTGACACAGACATTTATGGATTTAGCGGGAAGCTTTGTGCAGGGACATGGCACGACTCTAATCCCCCAGGAGTATTCGTGGATTCATCCGAGTGTCCCGCTTGGCACACACAGCTATCGATTGCGTCAGATCGATCTCGACGGAACAATCCATTACACGGAAGCCATTTCTTTCACCATCGGGGCGTTGACGGGTGTAGACAAGGATGGCATGCCGAGCCGGCTTACTTTGTCTCAAAACTATCCGAACCCGTTTAACCCAAGTACTGAGATCAGGTATGAGAACCCCACGCTCGGGCGTATACGATTGATGATATTCAATGAGATCGGAGAAGAAATAAGCACCCTCATTGATGAGGTGCAACAGCCCGGAATGCACGCTATTACGTTCTCAACGTCGGGAGCACTTACACAGTTGGCCAGCGGCACGTACTTCTATAGAATTGAAACAGACAATCAGGTTATCACCAAGAAGATGGTATTGTTGCGCTGAGTATGAACGGCGCACTCAACGATCAGAATCTTTGAGATGCCTTAAACGCGATACTATACTACGGGGAATCAAATGTTACGGGAAGAGCAGGAGATAACAAACACACTGCACCAGGTCGAGGAACCGGGGCATAATGGATCTCTCCATCCTCGTTTAGCGTGGATGATCTGTTACAATGAGACAAAGAGTGCTCAAGAAGTCTGCCACAAGTTTGGCATCAGCCGGAAAACATTCTACAAATGGCTCAAGCGGTATAAGTATTCCAACGGGGACTCCGCCAGCTTGCAGGATCAGTCGCGCAGACCACACAGCTTTCCTCATGCGACACCAGAATCGTGCATTCTTCTGTTGAAACGGCTCAAGGAACAAACGGGATTCGGCCAGAGGCGTTTGAAAGTGTACCTTCAAGAGAAGTATAATATCAGTCTTTCCGAACGGACCATTTGGAAAATCCTGAAACGGGTCGAAGAAACAGAACGAGAGATTCTCTCAGGTCGGGAATTGGCTACTGAGCACAAAGTAACTTTTTCCGGAGGCATGTAATCTAACATGAATACATGAGCGTGCTTCCATCATCCACCCTTGTCTCCCTGAGATTCTCCTACCTGCTTTCGCAGCAAATATGAACTTCTTGAAATAGTCTGAACTAAATACCTTTAAGAACATAAGAGCCTAGAGGCCCGGGGGCTTTTGTGTTGCTTCTCACTTTCTCGTGCATGAACCGGTTTATTATCTATCTTCTGGAGCACATCGCAACAGGCGTTAAAATGGCCTATTCTTCCCGCCTAAAAAGGAAGTTCTCATCCATCTGGGAATTGTCTCGAACGAACGTGTAAATCGCAACCTTCAAAGAAAGCACCACATCAATGTTCCAGCATACAGCAGTCTCCACTGACCTTCTATATATTTCATCCAAGTCTAACGCGAATACTCGACACTCCGGCATCAGCAATCTAGGAATTCCAGCACGCACCGTTCAGTTAACACGCACCATCACCTGTCATCGAGGAGGGATACAATGAAGCAACTATTCATTCTGATAATTGTTCTCTTGTTCGTATGTGTTATAGATTCATTCTCACAAACGCAGTCCTACGTCAACCCGGCGATTGCGAGCCACACATGGGATGGACACTAAGCAACGTATTCGCCAGGCGAACCAAAGAACACCTTGCAGCCTTCTGATACCTAGGAACACTTCTGAGGTAACATCACTCTAACAGCCAGAGGCAGTCGTCATGCACGAGTACTTCAAGAATTTGAACACCGTCGATCCCCTGTTTCACGCTCTTATCTTGTCAAGGATTCGCCTGATCCAGGAACGAGAGGGCGCGAGCTTCGTCTCTATCGATGATCTCACGGAGGAGGATGAACTGGAAATTCTACGCGAGTACTGCATGACGCTGCACAAAGAGTACCGGACACTTCGTACAATTTTCCTGGAGAATATGCACGTAAGCGGCCGCTCAGTGGGGTTCAAACACAGCTCAAATTAGCTTCAAAGAACTTACCTCTAGCCTGAAGTCGCAGTCAACACCCTCAACATGGTAATGCCCCGGTCAAATCGTCGGGGCATTTCCATATCAAGGTCAGGGTGTGAGTTTCTCTAACGTATCTTGGCAAGCTTTTCGACGGAGGTTTCCATCTTCCCTTCTCCCTTTATCGTCAGTTGGTAGAAGTAGTATCCGTTTGCAAGTTCATCACCATCAGAATCCCTGCCATCCCAAAACACGCGATTGAACCCACGCTGGAGTTGGCTTTGTGAAAGAACCAACTCACGGATGCGACGCCCGGCTATGGTAAAAATGCGAATGCTCAATTCTTCCGGGGGAGATTGACCCGTGAGGATAAACGTAAAATATGTGCTCGTTGCAAATGGGTTCGGGTAGTTGTAGAGGCGGATAACACTCATCTCATCCCTGCTGTTCACCGTCACTGATTGCTCAAGAGTGTCAAGTCCTCCGAGAGAAGTCACATCAACAACCCGCACTTTCAGCTCATGTTGTCCGTTGGAGAGACTTGGCGCAAATGTGAGTTCATCTCCGCTTTCAGCAATCGCCTTCTGATCATCAAGTACGGGTGTGCCAGAAACAAAGGGCCTATTGTCCACAACGAACTCCGTGCGCCGTATACCATGGCCGCTTTCCTGCTTCGGAAGTCGTACAAGAAGCTTGGGCTGTGGTGCAACATAGTCCCCGTCCATGAGCTGCGTGCCGTCAGCAAATAAACGGATCCCCGATGTCGTTGACCCCAGGACTTTGAATGTGTAATACGCGTTGTTATTATCTGGTACGAGGTCCTTGTACTTCTTTGAAGGTGAGACATTCACCTGCAGCGTCACCCAGCGGGAGAAATTTGTCGTTGGAATGGAAATTGTTGTAGACTTTAGTCCATTCACAGGGATCGTGTCGAGCATCGCCGACGCAATGGGCCGGGCCTTGTTGAACTTATCAAATACCGAAACGACTATACGAGCACTGTCAACACCGCCGAAACCGATATTGTACACAGTCACCGGCAGATTGAGCTGAGTCCTCTTCTGGATTGTCAGATCCTGCACGCCAACTGTCCGTGAGCTCACGGCAAGGTCAGAGGAAGGAAGAAAATCAACCCACCAGTCTTTCAACACAGGGGTTCTTAATGCATCGGTGGCTGAAAGTAACACGGCAGATGCGAGCGCGGTGTATGTGGGACCCGAAGTTAGGGGATTAAGAAACGCCAGGCTCACGTCAGTGCTGTCGCCTGACAGAATCCGAAGCGTGTCGATTCCACCATTGGCCCTCACACCAAGGAGGGCTATGCTTGAAGTCGTCGCCGGTGGACTGCTACTATGGCGCCAATGGAATGAATCCCATGACATCGGCGTCGAGAAACCCGTTGTTGTCAACGATCCGGATCCGAACGAGTAGTAGTTCGGGATCTGGAGTGACACGATTGCACTGTCATTCGTCAGACTCTCCAATCCGGCGTTTGAGTATCCTTTTCGCCCAATGAAAGCCCACGATTGGCCCGCAAGTACCTGTCGGACTGCGCTACTCCCCATTGCTTCGATGGCAACGTAAAGGCTTTCATTGAGCGTTTGGCGTGCATCGTTTATTGCAACGATGGCAATATAGTTTCCCGCGGGCGTATTCCTGATGAAATTCATCATGCTGTCCGGATGCCATGGTGTCGTTCCAACACCTCCACCCACTTCGTACAAACCATTGAATTCATTCACCCTCATAGCCATCACACCGGTGCCAATAACATAGTTGTAGCCGGTGACAACGATGCCATTTAGCACAATAGTGTTGTACGGGCCCGGAGGAATAGCACGCACTCCAAATGATCGGGCAATGAGATTGAGGGGTAGATTGGGGGCAATTGTAACCCCGGAATCTGTTACTGCTGCCTGTTTCAAGTGCTCGCGGTTAAACTGTCGGGGCGAATATTCCCTCCACCGCACCAGCGGAAAAGAAGGCAAGAGGGATGAAGTGACAAATGATGATACAACCCAGTTGCCCTGCAACGTACCGTCCACAGTTCTGGCTCTCCAAAAGTAGACTTGATTGTTCACCAGGTTGGGCGTAGTCCATTGTCCGCTGACCGGACCGGGTGACACCGCTGAAGAGGAAATCCTGAATGGCGAATCAAACGTTGCCACCGTATCAAGTTCGAAGAAATATTGGAAACCGACGGAGTCCAATCCCAATGGACTGGTAACCACCAGAGTCTGTAGGCCCGGTGAGACAACCATATTGTTGAATGGTTTTACAACTGAAAGAAGATTGGCGTAGATGTATTGATCTACGGAAGCCACATTGTTTGCCTCGTTAACCTCCGTGATGCCGTTCGTAGGATCAAGAGTTACTGTCAACGTGTGCCTGCCAACCTTCTCGGCGGCGGCCCACGGAACGAACAGCGTATCACGGCTGAGCGTTCGTGCGATTTTCTTATTGGAGATGATCGGTGTGCTCTGGCTGTTATAGACGTCCATGATTGTCACGCCGACACTATCCAATGGTACGAGGCCATAATTATGAACACTCACCCGAATCGTGAATATCGAATCGTTGGGTGATGGTGTCAACGTGTTGAGCGCAATATCCTGTGTCGTCAACGCCAAATCCGGTGAACGGGGCATCGCCAGGCGTGTCAGCGGATCCCCAAGCAATGGGTTCAGGTTGACCATGGCGACGTAGACATAGAAATTGCCGTATGTCTGCCAGAGCCTGATGCGGGCGGCCGTCGTCAACGACCCGAGATCCCGTATATTATTCTTCACACCTTCAAGAAAATACTGATTCAATGACGCACCGGCATTGGCATACCCGAGCGATGATGATGCCCAGGACGCTATCGAGCCACGATTGTCCGCCAGAACAAATTCTTCGGCAAGCATTTTCTTTGAAGGTTCAGCAAATGCTCCAACGTTACAACTCACTGACGACAGAAAGGGAAGCCTGCCATTCGTGTTTTCAAGTGTGTTGGGATCGCCGATATCCACGCCCCATACTCTTCCTCCTGAGTGTCCGAGGAAGTTCATATAGACAAGGCCGTCACGCACAAGATCACGCATCGGTTGTTTCCATTCCCCGTCAATCACTGCAAGTGAGCTTTTATATATCCTGAATGGAGTGCCACCGATCGGTGGTGGTGTTACGTATGAACCAATGGCAAAGTTTGAAAGGTTGTTAAATGATCCCTGTTCGCCTAGTGTGTTGCCACCGGTAATAAACATGAAGTTCTTATTCCAGTCACCAAGAGTGTAATTGTCATAGCTCATAAGTTTCGCGACAGCCCGTTGGGCTTGCCCTGTATCACGTACGGGAATTCTCCCAATCAGCAGCGTTGAAAGGAATGTCGTGTCAGGATTGAAACAACCGAACCAGTTATCACCAGCCGGAACACCGTAGGCCGGAACAAAATTCAACTCAGTTGTCGATGCAATGTAGTGATGAAAGTCCCACGATGCATCCCCGAACATCAGCACGTACGTGAGCGCCGGAGCAGGCCAGTTGAGATATGCATGTCGGAGAAAGTTTTTAATCACGGTCGCGTTAAGCATCCCGTAGTTGAACTCATCATAGATCTCCTGCACGTCAACCACTTTCACACGGACACCATTGACCGATTGCCTGTGAGCGGCAAGTTGCTGGGCTGCCGGAAGGAAAAGTCTGTGCGAGATGATCAGATAGTCCGCACCAGCTATGTTAACGCGAATGTCAGCGAAGACTTTGGAATCAAGCGGCAAAACTGGTCTTTGCCCTCCGGTAGACACTACTAGATAGTTCTTCACAGTCGAGAACGTGTCGCGAAACGCAATGGAATAGCCGGAAAGTGAATCACCGGTGACTATCCCGCCTATAACCTTTCTTTTTCCTGTAAGATCAAAAATATCTATCGAAGAATTGCTAAACCCGGTGACGGTGAAAAGCGCCGGGTTCGTCCCCGATGAAGGCGGAGATTGAAAGAATAACTGATTACCTTGCGCCTGCAAACTTCGTTGGTAGTCGATCTCAAACCAATCAAGATAGAACTGATTGGGAATGCTCGCAGTGGGAATCGACCGAATCTTCAAATCATTGACGAGCTGCTGGCTCCTTGAGAAACCGTTGATGAATGAAGTTGGGAACGTTGTACTGACAAGTTGTTCAGTCCGGCCTTGGAACATTAGTTCGTTCACCAGGGAGTCATTGATAAAGAGCTTTGCGTCATGGTCCACCTGATTGAAGTGTGGTGTTGTGCTGAAGAGGCGCAAACGAAGTGTTGACGTCGGCCCGTTCGTTGCATCAATGTTGTCAATGGTAAAAGGATGACTATTCAAGGTCCCAGGGAAGTAATAATCCCACACCCAGCCTTCGCCGGGGACGGGGCCATTATCCGTTATCTCGACGTCGCCCGTGCCTTCATAGTAATCGGTGGTCTGCTCGAAGTGCCGGGTCACTTTCGCTGAGATGATGTTCAAACCAGCAGGACCACCCGGCTGAAGAACGCTGGCGAATCGCTGCCCCTGCACCGATCCGCCCCACGTCAACCAGTACATGTTGGTATCTGTATAGAAATCAAGATACGTTGAGTCGCCATGGTTCATCAATGCATAAAACTCGATCGTCGTATCAGGCCGAATGAAGAGGGGAATCTCCTGTCCTTTCCCGAACATTTGAAGTGTGTTGATATCAATCAGTGAAGTGTTTGCACCTGCTGCCGCAAGGTCAGATTTCGTCACTCTGTACCAGCCATCTTCTGCAATGCGTATTCGATAATATGTCCTGCCTGTTTCAAACCAATCACGCGTCGGGTCGACTCCACGGTTTGTCTGTTGGTCAACAATCGTTGTGCGCCATTGCTTTGCCTGATCATAGTTCCACAATACATCCTTGTACACATGTTCAAACTGCGGGTCAGGTGAAGCAGAAGTCGCCGGCGGATCAAATGGTTTCCCGGTTGACGAAACTATTCGAATGTTGAGCGTGGCTTTCACAAGTCGCTTCAACACTCTTGACACCGGGTTGTACTGGTACGGCGCAATTCTAACAGTGCTCAAACATTGATGACGAATTCTATACGAAGAACCAGCTAGGAGCATCTGCGAGGGGAAGAACCTGTTCTGAGCATAATAGGTCGCGTTTTTGTTATAGTGGGGTATCGCCTCCTTCTCTTCCGTGTAGGTGTAGGAAGGATTTGGCGCAACAAGTTGATTGATGGATTCCGTGTAGATCGGGTCAACGATGTCCACGCGGAGGTCTGCACCTTCGGGTACACCAAGACTCAAAGCGTCAATGGGCAACTGCGGCTTCCCGGGTTCCCCGTCAAAGCCAGCAGCCCCTCCGGTAAACAGAAGATGAGACACACCATCAATAATAATTGAAGTGGAAGGAATAAGCGTGGATATATATTCAATCTGCCAACCGTCGGCATTCTGCTGTTTCAGAACAAACGAGGATGAGCTCGATTGCTGATCCGCACTCGATTGCATAGTACATGCAAGCAGGAAACAAAATGCAACAAGCGCATTTCTCATGATTGTCTTCCTTCAGTTAGGCGTTGTAGGAAGATACGAAATATGAACATTGGATTCCCCAACAAATAGCGTTTCCAGAGCCGTCGAGGTTCTTGGAGAAACCTATGTAACCACTCCATTCCATTCTTTGACATCCATTCAGGTGCAACGATTTTCTCTCCCGCAAGGGAGTCAATCATCCCTCCGCATGGAAGGAAGGCATTCACTGCCAGACGCGTGAAATTCCGCTTTATCCATGCCTCTTGATCCGGCATTCCAAATCCTACAAAAAGCACACCGGGCTTCAGCACATTTATCAACTCAACGACCTCGTCATTTTCAATCCCCGATTTGTCAAAAAAACCATGGTGGTATCCAACGAGTTTTAAACGAGGATAACGGTCACAAAGCCGGTTGGCTGCTTCGGCGATACCATCAGGTTGCCCGCCCAGAAGGTACACACTGATGTGTTTTTCTTGAAGCAGTCCACTAAGATCCCATATCCAATGGGTCAGTGCAGTTCGGGATGGGGGCACTGCTCCGAGTATTCTGGCCCCGAACCTGATTCCCTCCCCGTCGCAATAGAGGATATCTGAGCTGTTCAGGAATTCCCTGAACTCACGGTTCCTCTGCACAATGTTGATTGCATGAACATTTGCATACGAGAACCTCATCTTCCATTTCTGCTCAACACAATTTACAATAGCTCGCCCCAAATCTTCAGCATCAATATCATCAACCCATACTCCAAGAATATTAACTTTAGACATTAGTAGGTGCGGTGTTCTGTGTCTGGCTTTGCTTTAATACTCGCGATACTGTGGAGAACACTTCATCGGCACTGTGCAATGTCATACATGAGCTATCAGGTCGAATACACTTGCGCTGATCGCATGGTGAACAGTCTACTTTCTTGTAGAGGTATGCATCATAACTGAATCGTGGAGGAGCTGTCAACTCAGGTGGAGCAGGACCAAACAACCCGACGGTGGGAACATTCATCATTGCAGCCAGATGCAACGGACCGGAATCGTTGCCAATAATTAGCGACGATTTCTTCATAAGCACAGCAACTTCCAACAAATCAGACGAGGCAACAACCCGGATTCGAGGATTACTCACCAATAAACTATTGATAATGGTTGCGTCCTTTTCCTCGCATGATATGAGCACATCATGATCGAGTTCACTTGCTATCCTGATGGCAAGGCCGATGAACTTTGCAAGGGGCCAGTTCCTATACTCCCATCCCGTGAAGGGATGCATCATTACATACTTGCTCTTGTGAATGGGCAACTTTCCATTCAAACGTTCCCAAATATTCTGGAAGATATCGGGCTTGAGGTTTGCCCTGTGATCTCTTTGCATCGGGGCTATGCCTAATGCTGAACATATCTTCGCCGGCCGTTCATAAATATTCTCCAATGCATATTGTGCGTGCGTCGGAAGTTGAAACCCAAATGCCGCAACAGATGTAGACTCAAGGAATGGAGTAAGAGAATCAACATAAGACAGATAGCCCAGTTTGTACCGCGTATCGCTCGCCAATGCAACCATCACATTCCTCCGTGGTGGACTCATGCTGACAGAAAGATCGACAGTATGTTTTCTTGCCAACCGGAACGCATGTAACAACCCACCAGCACTCTGGGGATTGGCAACTCCTATGAATTCAACGTTCAATTCGATTGCTCGCAACAAGGAAACATACTGCATGTCCACCAAGACCTGCATATCAGCATTGAAGAAGCATTGAAGCCGGGCAAGCGACGGCAACATCACGATGATATCACCAAGGCGGGAAAGCTCTATTACGAGAATGGAACGGATGGAAGAAGGATCGAAATCCTCAGCCGATTTCTGAGAAGCGACCAGTCGTAAAGAACCAATGAGCGCTCTCTGAAGCAAGACTCCTGCACCTGCTGAGTTATTAAATGAACTGCAGAAAATTACACAAATCCACGACGATATTCAATGATTTGGGTAGATTGGAGATTGAACGCTTGTTATCCTGTTGATGTCGCAACCGAGCGTCTCCGCAACAAGAGTAGTATCGAACAGCTCCAACACGCGCTCCCTCCCTGTTTGCCCAAGTTGCTGTCTCTTCATTGTATTCGCAACGAGTTCGGAAAGGTGTTCCGAAAGAGCAACCACACTCCCTGCTTCAACAAGAACACCTGCGTTCCCGACCACCTCCGGGATTCCACCGGAGCGTGAGGCAACGACAGGAACTGCGCACGCCATTGCCTCAATCAGGATCCGGCCGAACAACTCCTTCCATTGCGGGGTCTCCAGCGAAGGTTGCACAAGAACATCCAAACGGTTGAGAAGCTGAGGCATCGCATCGTAACGAACGAGAGACTCGAAGTTGACCCGGTCAGCTATCCCAAGACTCCGGCTCCGGGCTTCAAGATGAACGCGGTACGGGCCCTCCCCAACGACGATCAGTCGCACGTGAGCAGGCAGACTGGTCATTGCTTCAATGAGAATATGCACGCCTTTTTCCTGGGTCAAACGACCGACATATCCGAGTGTTACGCTCGTTTGATCTCTTTTGGTTGATGCATCTGGTGTGAATATCGAACAATCAACATGATGAGGAATGTACACGGTTCTGGGGGTGTATCGTCGATACAGATATCCACATTCCTTCGGACGATGATACACAATGTCTACGCCTGCCTTTGAAGTCATCCAATCACACATCGTGTTGAGAAACGCGAGCTTGTATGGGAAACCTATCGAAGGAAGGTCAATGTTCCTTGAGGCAAACAGGCCGACCCGAAGGGAAGAAAGCACGAACACACGTGCAGCAAGAAGTTGCAGAGTTGCATAATTTTCGGGTGCATGGACTGCAAGAACAAATGCGGGCTTCACCTTACGAATAACTTGAAACAGGCTGGTATACATCACCCGATGATGGCGAAAGCCGAAGAGTATCCCACTTGTATGAAGATGCAACCGGCCGGTTGGTTCTGCTTCGCACACAACAGCACCGGTTGTCTCCTTCCATTGCCGGGGAACGAAGAGATGGACTTCAAGCTCCGGACGTTGGGCAAGCAGACGATACACACCCCGCCGCGAGGATTCAACCGCGAGATTGTCAATGATGAGGACTTTCTTCCGGTCAATCATTACGCATATCTCTCACCAAACCGCTTGAAAATGAAGTCAATAAGGCCGGAGAGAACGGCTGTTATTCTCTTCAGTTGTCCGGTGACGGCGAAGTACAAAATGGGAACCAGGAAATACTTGAGCGAGAAATACGAAAGAAAAACAAACCAGCGCAATCCCTTCATGTGCTGACGCATGAGAAGCAGTTTGTTCCTTGTAACATAGTAATCACGAAACCACCTCCCCTTATTCGCTCGGACAGACGAAGAGGGACGGTGAGTAACAACGGCAACCGGATTGTGCCTGATTCTCCACCCATGCTTTTTTGCCCGCAAGCAGAAATCTGCATCTTCGGAATACGCGAAGAAGCGTTCATCAAAGCCTCCGACCTCGGTAAAAAGATCAGTGCGGACGAGCATCGCGCAACCGGTCGCATGTTCCTCGTCTATAGCTTCAGCGGATGTCACATTACACTGCTTGCCGAACCCTTGATGGATCGGATCCCCGAACATATTCAGGATGCCACCATCAAACCAAATTCTATTTTCCTTGCAAGAGTCAAGGATCCGGGGTGAAACAATACCGGTCTTCTTTTCAGAGGAGAGAGTTGCTGCCAGCAGAGCAATACAGTTGGGTGCAACAACCGCATCGCTATTCAAGAAGAAGACATACTGATACTTCTTTTCGAGTGCATGGTGTATTCCCTGATTAAATCCGCAAACGACACCAAGGTTCTTCGTATTCTTTACCAAGACAATTGAAGGGAAACGATCAACAAGTGTTGTATCGGAACCATCCGTTGAACCGTTATCTATGACCAACACAGTCACACGGACATCCTGTGAAGTAAGAACGGATTGAACACATTGCTGCGTGGTTGCACCTCCATCCCAATTGAGAATGACACATAGAACAGTACTGCTTGACTGAGTCATACGATCTCCGGCTTTTCCACTACTATCGGAAAGCGCAGCACAAACCAACGTAGGAAAGGCACGCATCTCAATAGAGGCAGGAATATTCGGAGAATCGACCGTATGGATCGAATGTACATCCCATTGTTCAAGTGCTTACCCATCTCTGAAAAGTCCGAGATGTGTATGATACGCATACCCCTTGCCCTCAACAACTTGAAAGTTTCTTGACAGAGTACACAGTGTACAGCATCTGTATCGCCTGAGATATATCGATCCGGTTCGGCAAGAGCTGCAACGTCCAGATTGATATAAGGGTCGTAACGGAACGGTCTAAATTCGTTTTTCATCATGTTGAAAAAGATTTTCCAGCGAACGCTTCGAATGTAGCTAATGTCCTTATGAGCAAACTGCGGGAAATCCTTTCGGAAGATGTTATCCCAGTTCGGCCCCCATATGAGAATGCGACCTCCGGGCTTTACGATCCGCATCATTTCTTCAAGCACAGATTCAGGTGCGGTCATATGTTCGAGGGACCAACTACATAGGACTGTATCCGCAACATTGCTCTTCAATGCAAGAGTCTTCACGTGCGTCTGTACATACATTCCACGCTTTTTCTCTTCAGCAAGGGTCAAGCCCACGAACGAGATGTCTGCACAAACATATCCTGTTGCGTGCAAACCAAGGATCGCAGCATTGATCCCCGAACCCCCGGCCACATCCACAGTGATGCCGTTTGTATCAAAGAAACGCAGCAAGAGTTGTGGAGGAACAACAAACACTTCTTGATGTTGATCTTCAACAATCTGATGGTAGCCCCGGACACTCTTGTAGTAGTCATCAACTCGCATTTGGTATACCCGGCCTCATGGAATGTCACAACCGTCTAACATCTTCGTACACAGAAAGAACCTTCCGTGCAATTCTGTCCCAGGAAAATTCCTTTGCTTTTTCAACCCCTGCCGCGATGAGCTTCCGGCGCATAGTTTCATCTCTGCTCAATAGACCAATCGCCTCTGTCAGTTCTTCTACGGATGCCGGGTTTTCAAGGAGTAAGAGATGCTCGCGATCCGTCATCCCTTCACTTGCTCCGCATGATTTTGAGGTTATGACCGGTACTCCGGCAGCCATCGCCTCAAGAATGACGATCCCGAATGGTTCATAAAGAGATGGAATCACAAACGCATCTGCAACCAAATACATTGTCTCGGGGGCAGGAATGTTTCCCATAAAGCTGACGTTATCCATGATTCCGAGTTCAGCAGTGCGTCTTTCGTAGGCTTGACGATCCCCACCTCCTACCACCAGCAAACGCAATTTGCGATCGTTGAGGGCCGCGAGACTCTGAAGAAGTGTTTTGAGACCTTTCCTGCCGAATTCGTTTCCCACAAACAGAAGGACAAAATCATCAGGAGAGAAGCCGAGGCTCATCCGCTGACCGGATCTGTCAACCCGAGTTCGTAAGGCTTTAAACAGTGTGTAGTCGACCCCGTTCGGAACCACTGTGACCTTTTCAGGGGCGACCTTGTAGAAGGTTTCAATCTGTGATTTTACGAGTTGTGAAACCGCCATGATCCGCTTTGTCGTAGGAACGGTCAGCAGAACACGTTCATCGATTAGGGAAACACGATCATACAACCCAAGACCTCGGCTCTCGAGGAACTGATCTGATTTCGAGCGCAACAACTCCATTCCGGCACGATGACAACTTTGCGCAGTGACGATATTTGCTCCCCTCCCAACACCGAAGGTGTTGATAATGTCCACCTCACCTCCGCTAAACGGAGACCCGTTCAACGTGAAGAGCATCTTGTTCAGCGCTTTTGAGGAAGAGAGACTTGGGACATGGCACTCGGTAATTCGTCGATCGACGTCTTCAAAATGTTGGGCAGCACAACTGACTGCATGTCCCAATCCCACAAACTCAAGAGCCAGGGCTTTGACGATCCTTCCAATTCCTGTTCTATTGTCATATGATTGGGAGACTAAGCCGATTCTCATCGTTCAAACATTCCCTTTATGAGAACTGTTCTCGACAAAGTATTTCAACGGGATGGACAAGCGTTCGTTGATTCTCATTAACCAATCCAAGTCAGGACCTGTTATCGGCTTGAGCAGGAACAAAAAGAACAGCGTACACAGTGCATAGATCAACGCTTGCACACCAACGAAGAAAAGATTGTTTGGTGGAATGAGAAAACTGCACAGAAGCGAAGCCGAGCATGTTGCCAAAGTAACTTTCAGCCAGAAGCGCCACTGCATGCGCGCAAGGGACATCCTGTACACAGCCAATGCAGCGAGAATATTCACAGTGAGATTGCCAAATCCGCTGGCTATAACTGCGCCTGTTGCTCCAAGGGTAGGAATGAGAAGCAGATTGAGGCCAACATTCACAACCGCTCCAGCAATACCAAGAACAACAAGCTTTGAAACCTGAGAACGGGAAAGCAGAAATTCAGCGTTCTCCGGTCCACCAAACAGCCTTCCCGCAATCCGAAAGGCGGCGATGCCCTGAATCAACCCTGCGGCGGCAAGGTACCTCGAAGAATAGATCACAAACAGCACAGACCCCGCGTTGAAGAGAATGAATGCATAGAGCGGAATCGACAACAGTGAAGTCATTCGTATCATGAAGCCGTAGAAACGTTCCAACAATTCCGGCCCGCGTAGCGCAAGTTTAGCCGATGTGGCAAGTGTGATACCGCCAAGCCCAATGGTCATTGAGAGCGACGCCAACTGGCTGACCGCAAAGGCAACATCATACAACGATGCTTGCGTTGTGTCAGGCAAGAGCATCGTAAGGAAAAGGACATCGCCTTGCCGGCCAAGGAAATACTCAACCCCAGTGTTCGTCCAATATATGCCGCCAAACATGATTATAGGCAACACTGCAATCTGCTGCACGCGTCCAACGAAGTGTATCTTCGCCACGACGACATACGCCGCAAGCTGGAGTGTCGCTGTTGACAGAAACACAAGAAAAACACTCATCGGTGTCATCTGGCCAGCTGCCATGAAGCCGATAAGCACGACCTCAAGAGATCGCGTCAGCACATTGATGACGGATGTCAGCCGGGTTTGCAGTTCCGCTGTCAACACAACAGCGAACAGGCTCACAACCGAGCGAACCCCGGTATAGGCGACCAAACACCACATGAATTCGGAGAAGAGCGGAGGAAAGAGTCCGGCAAACAAATATTGGGCAGCATACAGAGCAGTTGCAACGCTGACGATGACAACTATGCGAACGCCAAGTGCCCACCTTAGAATGTACAGAATATTTCCAGATCGGAGCTCACCGCTGAGCTGCGGGATGTGCTTGTTAAGGGAAACTTCCAATCCGAAGGAGGTGAGAACGAGAAGCAATTGCGAGACGCTGAAGAGGCCGACAAACGTCCCGTTCTCCTGAACGCCGAGTCCTCTCGCAATGAGGACAGACGTGAAATACATCAGCAGATACTCCAGAATCTTCCCTGCATGGTTCCAGAGAGCACTCTTGAATGTTGTCTGCGGCTCACTCATAACGGAAGACGCTTGCGAAGAACAACTTCAATGGAATATTCTCCATCGCTGTGCTGTAACGCATCGTCAATTGTATGCCCTTCGTTGCAACGCTTTGCATAGATTAACTCGAACTCGCTCAGTACGCGAGGCAAGAGAGGAAGGACACCTATGGTATCGGGTTTCTCATCCCTGTCGAGAAGAAAGAATGTCTTGTGATCTTCGTTCCATCGTGATGGCAAGGCGGTCTTTTTTTCATAGAGATCACGGTCGGGAATGTAGAGAATCAGAAATCCTCCATCCGTTACGACTCGCCACCAATGTCGCAAGGCAACAGCTGGATCCTGCATGTGTTCAAGCGTATGAGAGGAGTAAACAAAGTCATACGACTTGTCCTCCAGCCCAAGCAAATATTGGGCATTGCCATGCTCTGCATCCCACACATCACAACTATCAACGATTGGATCACCGCCATAACCGATGTCCATCCCTCTTCCTTTGCAATACAAATCGAAAAAGCCCTCTCGTTCACGCCGTGGTTTTGCTTTTGTAGTCTCCCCTGCTTTGTACGGACGCTTTGCCAGGAGAAAGAGAACAAGTCGTGATTTCCAGAACACAGACTTGAGTCTGATTCGAATCCATGCAGGGGCAATTCTTTTGATGAACTCAATCACAAAGGCGAGACTCTCAGCCAAAAATGTTGCTCACACGGGCTAACAACGTGGAGAAATATACAATGATTCACACGATTATCAAATTGCATTTCCTGCATGTTC
The DNA here is from genome assembly GCA_031402435.1 of Bacteroidota bacterium. GTDB lineage: Bacteria > Bacteroidota > Ignavibacteria > UBA10030 > UBA6906 > UBA11986. The sequence goes on from JANNSJ010000027.1 coordinate 50,492, forward strand.
TTAGTATATTTTCGTCGTCAACCATTCAAATCCGACACCTGGAGAGGTGCAAGAGCGGTTGAATTGGCCACCCTGGAAAGGTGGTATACCGGCAACGGTATCGTGGGTTCGAATCCCACCCTCTCCGCAAGTTAGATCGGTATCATACGTGTTCCAGGATGTCTGGAATTACCCACAGCGTCAACAACTTCCTATCACTGTAGTCTGATTCTTAGCGAACCTCGGATCAGACGATGAAAGACAATGAGTCCGACCCCGACATTGATGTTGCGGATTCTTCTGCTTACACTCTCTTTCGCGACTCGAACAATTTGTGGAACCGTCAACGTTATCACCGTTGATGCAACCATCAATCCCGCAACAGCCGACTTCATCCATCAGAGTATTGAGCAGGCCACCGAATCCGGAGCTGCGTGCCTCATCATCAAGCTCAACACACCCGGCGGGCTCCTCAAGTCGACACGCGTTATCGTCTCCGACCTTCTCACAGCAAAACTGCCTGTGATCGTGTACGTCTCTCCGGCCGGCGCACAGTCGGCATCGGCGGGAACATTCATCACCCTTGCAGCACACATCGCCGCGATGACTCCTGGAACGAATATCGGCGCCGCTCACCCTGTCGGTATGCAAGGTGGCGAAAAGGATTCAATTATGAACGAGAAGGCAACCAATGATGCTGCAGCCTTCATCCGTACCATTAGCGAGAAAAGGCATAGGAATGTGCAATGGGCTGAAGATGCTGTCCGAAAAAGCCTTTCCATTACCGAGACCGAAGCATTGAAGGATAGCGTCATCGACCTCATTGCAACTTCCGTCAAGGAACTTCTTGAAACAATAGATGGACGGAGCGTTGAAGTAAATAGCTCTCAAGTGACATTGCAAACAAAGGATGCAGCAATCGTTGAGATCAAAATGGATTGGCAGCACCAATTCCTGGATATCCTGAGTGATCCTAATATCGCCTATATTTTCATGATGCTCGGTACACTTGGATTGATGTTTGAACTCTATAATCCTGGATCAATAGCTCCCGGGGTTATTGGCGTTATCTCCATCATTCTTGCATTCTATTCACTACACACATTGCCTGTAAACTATGCCGGTTTGGCACTCATCATCGTAGGGATCATTCTCTTCATTCTTGAAATCAAGATTGCGAGCTATGGTTTGCTTACGATTGGAGGCGTAGTTTCTCTGTTTCTTGGATCCGTTATGCTGATTCGTTCAGATTCGGCACTTGAGTTCATCCAGCTTTCATGGGGAGTTGTTATTCCGACTGTCTTATGTACGGCGGCATTCTTCCTGTTTGCAATAGGGATGGGAATTCGAGCCCAACGAATGAAGCCAATCACCGGCGTTGAAGGAATTATCGGAGAGACCGGTGAGGTCATCGTGGAATTATGTCCCGAGGGTCAGGTGCGTGTTCATGGAGAGAATTGGAAAGCTGTAAGCAATGAAGCCGTATTGCCGGCGGGCACAAAGGTTACAGTCGAGCGGGTTGACAATCTTCGACTTACCGTCCGACGGACCACTTAACCCTCCATCTGGAAAGGATGAATTATGGAAGTCTTTAGTGTGTTTCTTTTCATCGTGGTTCTCTTTGGCATCATTATCATCTCAAATGCCATACGTATCCTCCGTGAGTACGAGCGAGGCGTCGTATTCCGGCTCGGACGCATAATAGCAGTGAAAGGGCCAGGAATCATTTTTCTCATTCCGCTCGTGGATAAGATGGTGAAGGTGAGTTTACGGACTGTGGTGCTTGATGTTCCGCCGCAAGATGTCATCACAAAAGACAACGTTTCAATAAAAGTGAACGCCGTTGTGTATTTCAGGGTTGTGCAGCCTGAGAAGTGCATTGTGGAAGTCGAGAATTTTCTCTTTGCCACATCACAGCTTTCACAAACAACCTTGCGCAGCATCCTTGGGCAGTCCGAGTTGGATGAACTGCTCTCGGAACGTGATAGAATCAACGCCAAACTGCAGGCAATCATTGACCAACACACAGAACCATGGGGCATCAAAGTATCCAACGTTGAAGTGAAACAGATCGACCTCCCCGTTGAGATGCAGAGGGCCATGGCGAAACAGGCCGAAGCGGAGCGTGAACGCAGAGCAAAGATCGTTCATGCGGAAGGCGAACTTCAGGCATCCCAGAAACTGGCCGATGCAGCAAAGGTTATTGAGACTCACCCAATAGCCCTTCAGTTGCGTTACCTGCAAACCCTCACTGAGATTGCCTCGGAGAACAATTCGACCACCATCTTCCCTGTTCCGATTGATTTGATTTCCATTTTTCTTGATGCGGTGAAGAAGAAAGCGTGATCGGATGACGAGCCTGCTGTACGGGCATAACACTGACGAACGCATCGTCGCTGTCCACCAACTTGATGACAGCACGATGCGTATCTATTTTCGGGAAGAAGATCACATTCGCTTCTCCGATGAACGCGTTTACCCTTTTCTATTTCTTTCTGAAACAACGTTCCTGGAGGGATTTCCCCAGAAACATTGGGTGAAAAAGCTCGAAGGCGAGGGATTCTATCAGTACCTTTGCGCGTTCGATGAATGGACGGCGATGTGGGATGCCGTCCGGTACATGATGGATCGGTACAACACGAAAGCGCTCACAAAAGCGGAAAGCTACAACCAACTCGACTTCCTGCACCTGTATACTGAACCTGTTACCCAGTATCTGCTTCAAAGTGGAAGAACGTTGTTCAAGGGAATGCAGTTCGAACATTTGCACAGACTGCAATTGGACATTGAAACGTATACTTCGCCGCGTTACAAGTTCAGCAACGCGAACAGGCGGGAAGACAGGATCATCCTCATCGCACTCTCTGATAACAGAGGGTGGGAACATGCTATCAATGGTAAGAAGCTCTCTGAACAGCAGATGCTCGAAGAGCTCGTCCGCATTGTCATCGACAAAGATCCGGACGTGATCGAAGGGCATAACATCTTCAACTTTGATCTCCCCTACATTCTCAAGCGCTGCGAACTGCATGGCGTCGCATTTGCCATCGGGAGGGATGGATCCGTACCGCGCTCGTTCGAGACCCGCATGGCCTTTGCTGAACGATCTTCTGAATACTCGATCACAGAGATTGCAGGCCGCCATGTTATTGACACGCTCATCCTTGTGCAAAGTTACGACATGTCCAAACGGGACATGGAGAGCTACGGTCTGAAGTATGCAGCGAGATATTTCGGCCTGACAACGCCGGATCGCACGTATATCCGCGGCGACAAAATCTCGTGGCATTGGGACCATGACGTGCAGCCATTGCTTGAGTATGCTCTCGATGATGTGAGAGAGACACGCGGACTTAGTGAACACTTATCAGGATCATCCTTCCACCTCACCAAGATGATCCCCTACTCCTACGGCGCTGCAAGCAGACTGGGTTCTGCGGCAAAGATCGAAAGCCTTATCGTAAGAGCATATCTGCATGACAAACACTCTCTCCCGAAGCCCTCTCAAGGAACGCAAACCACTGGAGGGTATACTGACATTTTTGTTGTTGGGGTGGTCGGCCCGGTACTTCATGTTGATGTCGAATCTCTCTATCCTTCCATTATGATCAGCAATGCAATTGCCCCGGCTTCGGATGTGAAGGATGTCTTTCGGGCTCTTCTGCGGAGCCTCACGACCTTGCGTCTTGATACTAAACGAATGATGAACGCCGCCGAAGGCGAAGATGAGAGACTCCGTCTCGATGCCACTCAATCTTCGCTGAAGATTCTAATCAATTCGTTTTACGGATATCTGGGATACGGACGCGCCCTGTTCAACGATTTTGCCCAGGCTGATGTCGTCACAAAAACCGGCCAGGACATACTGCGTCAAATGATCTCATCGATACGATTCGCTCATGGGAAAGTCATTGAAGTTGACACTGACGGGGTGTTTTTTATTCCGCCGTGGACTGTACGTGGTGAGGACGATGAACGGCAATTCATTGCAACGCTCTCGAAGGCCTTGCCACCGGGAATTACAATTTCCCTCGACGGTCGGTACAAGCGAATGATGAGTTATAAGATGAAGAACTATGCGTTGTTGGGATACGACAACAGGATGAAGATGAAGGGATCCTCTCTTACTTCACGGAGTATGGAACGGTTCGGCCGTACCTACATCACCCAATGTATTAGTTGCTTATTGAATGATGATATTCAAGGTCTGCATACACTTTACTCCGAGCTTCACCGTTCCATTCTGGAACAGCAAATCGACGTCAAGGATTTTGCGAGGGTGGAATCATTGAAAGAGACTCTTGATACATACAAGGCACAAGTCGAAGGAGGGCGGCGAAATCGGAGCGCTGCGTACGAGGTGGCAATAGCAACCGGCAGACACTATAGGAAGGGCGATCGCATTGCCTATTACATCACCGGCCGCGACCCGAATCCAAGAACGTTCGACAACTGTAAGTCCACTGACGAATGGGACTCCAATTTCCCCGATCAGAATGTACTGTACTACGTAAAACGGTTGGATGAGTTCTGCGAGAAGTTCAGGCCTTTTTTTCTTCCGCAGGACTACAGATCCATCTTTTCTGCGGACGACCTCTTCCCTTTCAGCCCCAACGGGGTCAGTCCAGTGATACTCGAATTGCCGGATGGATCGGAGAATTCAACCCCGACATCTCCGGAAATCAGCATCTGGTTGGATGAGGAACCCTGATTGCTTGCGTTTTTCAAATTCGTTTCTTAACATTCTCCCGTAAATAAACGAAACACCGTCTGCTTCGGTTCTGCATTCTGTCTGGTCGAGCACCAGTGAAGCAAGTGGTGAGGGAAAGGTGTTCACTTGGTTTCACAATATCAGAAAGGTGTCAGCTATGGAGACGGGCAAGGTAAAGTGGTTCAACAACGCCAAAGGATATGGCTTTATCACACGTGAAGGTGGGGAGGATTTATTCGTTCACTTTAAGTCCATTACTGGGGATGGCTATAAGAGCTTGAAGGAGGGTGAGGAAGTGAACTTTGAAGTTGAGCAGGGTACCAAAGGTTTGCAGGCTGTAAACGTTTCTCGCGCAAACCCATCGTAGCCGCCGGCGCAGTCAGTTTCTGTATTGTACGTTCCAGGCTTTGATGTATTCGACAATGGTTTGCGTCGAAGCACCCGGTGTAAACAGCTCGCCAACACCCAGTTGTTTGAGCGCCAGTTTGTCCTTGTCTGGTATGATGCCACCGCCGAACAGGAGTACATCTCCCAGTCCTTTCTCCTTCATCAGACTCATGATCCGGGGAAAGATCGTCATGTGTGCGCCGCTGAGAATGCTGATTCCTATGGCATCTACATCTTCCTGGATTGCTGCTTCCACAATCATATCAGGCGTCTTTCTCAAACCCGTGTAAATGACCTCCATCCCGGCATCACGGAGGGCAGCAGCGACTACCTTCGCACCTCTGTCATGACCATCTAATCCAACTTTCGCAACAAGGACGCGGATTTTTTTTGTCATAGGGCGGTTCTATTCTCCTCCAAGTCGCGTCGAGAATTCCTGCAACCTCGAATACAGCTTCGAGAGAGGCAAGCCGACGACATTATAATAACATCCGTTTATGCGTGACACAAACACCGCTCCATAGTCATCCTGTATTCCATACGCTCCAGCCTTATCCATGGGAGACCCCTGCGCAACATACGATTCAATCTCCTCATGCGGAATCATTCGGAAAGTCACCTTGGTCTCTTCGAAATCAGTCACTGAACGATTGCTTGGACGGTCGAGGAGTGCGAACCCGGTAACTACAACATGAGTTCGACCGCTTAACAACTCTAACATTCGGATCGCATCCTCTGAATCAACTGGTTTACCAAGATATTTATCATCAAGTACAACAATCGTATCTGCCCCGATGATCAGAGCATCAGAAAATCGATCACCCACTTCAGTTGCTTTCGCGTGAGCCAGCCGTAAAGCATTTTCAACTGGACTCGCCAGAGGATCAAATGTTTCCTCGATATTGCTCGGAACAACCTTGGGGTCAAGCCCGATTTGTCTCAGCAAGGCAATTCTACGCGGCGACTGAGAAGCAAGAATGAGCGGCTTGACCAGACCCATCAACTCTCACGTCCATAAACAAAAAAAGCGACACTATAGTATCGCCTCTTACACACGTCATTGAATTTCCTCATCTGAACATTGCCTTGATGCTACCCCATGTTCTTCGAACGCTGCTCACCGAATGTGAAACGGTGATCGGTCCATAGTATGCCGATGTTCCGTTAGAGAAGGATACCTTGATCCTGTATTGATACACACTTTCTGTAGTTCTGAATGCTGAATCATCCACATAGACATACGGCAAATTGTTCCCGCGCATCGCGACTTGCGTCAGCGAAACGAACTGACCACTCAAACCGGACTTTCTTTCTATCGTGTACTCCAAGGCCCCACTTTCATCTTCACTCTGCCACCGGATGGTAATGTCGTTGCCGTTACTGCCGGCAGTGAGACTCCCATCCCTGATAACGCCACAAAGCGCCATCGTTGATACGGTCAATAACAACACTATTGTCGGAAGAAATCGCTTGATAAGTTGCATTGGATGAAGAAAGTAAATTAATTCGCTGCATCAATATAAAACTGAAACCCAATAAAGTCAAGCCATTTCTTCACAATTTACCACTGCCCGCATAGTCCTGATTCGCCTCTTAGATATATATGGGCTAATAACCCGGAAAAGGCTCAAGAGATGTGCCTGCTTCGCCCCGATATTGATAGCACCCCTAATGTGAGATTCCAATTGACGCTCCCATCCGAGAACAGCGAGCGCCGCAATTGCAACAAATTCTCGCTCGAGAGTTGTCAGGCCTGACCTTGAAAGAACCCTTCCATATCCGTCTTCGATAATCCACTTGGCCAATTCGGGGTGGAGGTCATCCATTCGACTGATGAGCCGATTGAAGTTGATACGATATACTTGTTGGCATAAGCGTTTGCCCCGACGAAGTCGGTCTTGCCTATTGTCAATGCCAGATATGCGTTTGACCCTTGCCTGGCGAGGCTTGAACTTCCTGAACTCTATGAATGCGTCGATGGTTGCCGGAAATCCCGCAAAGAGATGCACTTCAAGCAGAACCTCTTCCACCTTTTCTTGGGGAATTTTTTGGAATGATTGGTCAGCAAAGAGAGTCCGCAATCCGACCTTGTTCCCAATTGCACTAAACATGGAGAGTTTGGCCAGACTTTTCAGATGCAGGCTGCCAGCCTTGGCAGGATTCTTACGAGAGTTGATCATGTAGGCCTATAACAAAATGGCCTCGAACGATTTGTCGAGACCACGGTGTTGTGCGGAAGGCGGGACTTGAACCCGCATGCCTTTTGGGCGCCACCCCCTCAAGATGGTGCGTCTGCCAATTTCGCCACTTCCGCATGGAAACATGAAGTCATTTTCCAAGTACCGTGACCGCGGATGGACTCGAACCATCGACCCACGCCTTAAAAGGGCGTTGCTCTACCAACTGAGCTACGCGGTCTTTGCAAATCCGTTCCCGGCAATGTTTCCAACTCAGAAGCTCAAGAATTCGAATTGCCAATCAAGATAATCAAAAACCTGATTCGAGGCAAGATAGGAACAAAGCAAAGACTATCTATGTCGATCACTATTTGGTCAATACCATTTTTCTCGTTTGCAGCAGATTCCCATCAACAAGCATCCGGTAAAAATACACGCCGGTTGAAGACTGCTGACCGTGTTGATTTTTTGAATCCCATTGCACAGTATAAACGCCGGCTTCGAGCTGGTTGTCGACAAGCGTTGCCGTGTGCTGACCAAGAATAGAATAGACATCGACGCGGACTTGTGCCGCGCGTGCAACGGTGAAACGAATGGCCGTCGAAGGATTAAACGGATTCGGATAATTCTGAATCAGTGCAAATGTTGACGGCGTTGTTAAAGAAATTTCTCTCTTTACAAATCCATCGCTGCCGACAATGATCTTGAACGACATCTTCTCCCCTATTGTCTTGTAGCGATAGGTATTATTCTGACGCAAATCGTAAGGGATGGAATTTTGTTCGTTAATGAGCATCAGGCTGTATCCCTCGGGAACCTGATCAAGGCCAAGCACCTGGATCGTCGCATCGGATTTTCTCGGATTCGAGACTTCAAACTCCCATACTTGGCCATCACCCATGGAAGGGCGAATGTCTGAACTGAATCGAGGATATGTCCTGTCCCATCCAGGGCGAGAAAAATATAAAAAGCCCTGATCGAGAAACAGCGGTGGTTTTCGTGTATCCATCACATCCAAACCTTGCTTTGCCATCGGAGTGATGCCAATGAAGTTCTCACTATCCTTGTTAATGTCAGATGCAAAAACAAACTGAAGTTGCCACTGAAAAGTTGGAGAAATCGATGTAGGCGGCGATGAGGGTGCAAACGGATATGGAATTCGCAAAGATGAAATAGCATAGGCGGGATCGTTAAAAAAGTAATACCCCGCAAACGGATCAAGCGTCGTGCTCGTTGTATAGGAGCCAGCATATCCCCTAATAACGGCGGCGGCAACAGTGTCCAATCTGTTGTTGACGGCTCCAACATCGGCCCATGAGACCGCTTTGTCGAAGGGATTCGCTATGATATTCCAGCCTGCATGCAGTGGTACGGTGTACGTGTCGTTTGGATTAAGCGGGGGCAGGACAATGGTACCATTAAAACCCAGGCTTCCACGCTTGAGCAGCCAATATCCCTCCCCAGATGTGAGTGTGGAGGTTGCATCCAATTCAACAAGGTAGTTCGCCGCAGCCCCGTTGTCTCGGAACATCCTCCAATCTATGGGAGTCCCTCCTGCAAGAATCGATCCTACCGTTGCCGTTCCGAGCGAGTTTCCCGGAAGGCCGAATAATCTGTAATCTGTAGACGCGGTTGGGTTGGAAGGGAAAGGAACAACAGACGAGATGGCAACCGAGTCTTGCAGTGTACCAGTCGAAAGGATCACACCAACGTTGCCAACGGCAACTCGTTTTCTTCCTGGAAGGGCTGCAATGCCGTTCAATGTGATATTTGTCGCACTGGAATGAACTGACCATGACAGTCCACCGTTAATCGTGTTGAGAATGGTTCCCCCCTGGCCTGACGCCGTCCCGCTGTTCGCATCCTGGAAACTAACAGATGTCAGCCCTATCGAAGTACCGCTGGTAATTGCTACCCACGTGAGACCGCCATTGGTGGACCGCAATATGGTACCCGAAACTCCGACCGCTACGGCAATTGTTGTTGACACGCTCGCCACACCATTGAGCGCGCTGGTTGTTGGAGAAGCAATGACCGTCCAGTTCGTTCCCGCATTTGTGGTGCGCACGATCGTCCCTCCGTCTCCGACCGCCAGTCCTGTGGCTTGGTCCAGGAAAACACTACTCCGAAGAGCATTAGTTGTTCCACTGGTTCTTGGCGTCCAACTCACTCCCTGATTTGAAGTCTGGAGAATTGTTCCGTTAGAAGCCGCCGCAACACCAGTGGTGCTGGTCGCGAAGGAAACAGTATAGAGATCGGCCGTTGACCCGCTCGTTTGTACCGACCATGCGGCGCCACCATTCACCGTTCTCAGAATTGTCCCGAGAATACCCACTGCAACTCCCGTGCTTGCATCGGAGAAATCGCAACCAATCAAAATATTGGACGTCACGCTATCCCGACGCGTCCACACAGTGCCGCCGTTGGTCGTCTGGAGAATCACGCCCACATCACCTACTGCAATGCCGTTGTTAGCATCTCGAAAAAACAGGCCCCTGAGATTACTCCTGATGCCGCTCGAGAGATCAATCCAGCTGGCGCCACCGTTGGAAGTTTTCAGTATCCCACCGTTTGCTGAAACCGCAACACCGTTGTTTACATCCGCGAAATCGATTCCATAGACAAATGAGTACCTCCCCGATGTCTGTTGAGTCCAGCTCGCGCCGCCATTGACAGTCCCCAAAACCAGTCCATTCGATCCTGTAACAAAACCGTTATTCAGACCTGTAAAAGCAACTCCCCACAGCAACTCAGTTGTTCCACTCGCTTGCACTGACCAAGCTGTCCCTCCGTTTGTTGTCCGAAGGATGGTTCCAGATGAACCCACTGCTGTTCCATTGTTTACGTCTGTAAAATCCACACCATACAGTGACTGCGTGGTGCCGCTTGTTTGCGATGACCACGATATCCCGCCGTCAGTAGTACGCAGGATCACACCTCCAAAACCAACAACTGTTCCGACAGCAGAATTTGCAAAGACTACATGTGTAAGGAATTGTGTCGTACCGCTGGTCTGGAATGTCCACGATGTCCCACCGTTTGTAGTGCGAAGAATAGAACCACCAGCCCCTACAACGATCGCTGTGTCGGCGCTAATCAAGTGGACACCATAGAGGGCCTGTGTAGTCCCACTCGTCTGAGACCTCCATGTGATTCCCGCATTCGTTGTACGAATGATACTTCCGTTGAATCCGACAGCAAACCCAACACTCAGATTCACAAATGCAACATCGACAAAGAAGGAACCCTGACCCTCCACAAAATTCTTTGTTGACCATGTTCCCCCACCATCAGTTGTTCGGATCACAGTACCAGCGCTGCCTACAGCAACCATCGAGTTTGCGTTAAACACATGAACGGCGATAAGATCATGCCCTTGCGGTCGCGGGTTTTGCCAAAACCAACTTTGTTGCCCAAACGCATTACTCGCCAGGAACAAGCCGTAGCAAGCAAAGAGGATACGACCGCGCAAAGAAGAGGAGGAAGAAATTGACATTGTTAGAACTCCTTTCAAAATCTGATTTAAACTCTTAACAGAACTCGCAAAGTGTTTCCCAGCGCCGGAACTAGGGTCGCGGCGGAGGTCCAGGCAATTCAGTGTTTGCCGGCGTTTCGTCATCCTTTGACTTGGATGCAATCAACACAACAGCAACTCCCACCAGAACTGCCCCGCCAGCGACATACAACCAGGGAAATCCACCACCACCTCCAGATTTTGTTCCCATCTCCCCCTTGACCCTCTCCACCTGGGAGACATACGCGGGGGAAGTCTGGTCGGCATTGGGGGTATAGTCCGATTCTATTTCAAGGAGTTTTCGGATTGCATCGCTTGCTTGGGTTGAACTTCCCTTGCTCAGGTAAACCAGTCCCAGAATCTCATAGCCTTTCACCTTCTGATCGTCGGAGGCGTCTTTGCTTCTAAGACACTCCTGGACGAGCCTGATGGAAGCGTCAAACTCACCCTGATCAAACTTGGACTGGGCTTGCCTGAGATTGGTCTCACATTTGTCCTGTGTCTGCGCTATAGCTACCGCACAGGGCTGCAACACCATCATAACAATTAACGTCCAGGCAACCAGACGTATCGGGCTTGTGGTGGCAAACATTCTCATGAAGTTGATCCCTATTGTGTTTTTGAATTGCTAATGATACGAATTTTTGTCGAGCAATGCGAGTTAACAACTCAAGCCATACATTCCCCGCTAATATATTTTTCTCAGGATAACCGTTATCGGCTCCTTGTTCTTTTCGGCCACTGTCGCTTGCGTCGGCCCACCGGCGCTCGTGTATCCATCCCGACGAACTTCTATCGAATGTACGCCTGCGGGTACGGTGACGGTGGATGGCGTAAACTTCATGGTCGACTTCCCGTCGACATAGATTTCAGCCCCCCGTACAGGTCTGCCGGATTCGTCACTCGCGACAACAACGATCACAGATGGTTTCCCCATAAGTTGAACAAGCGGAATGTTGATGTTCGATACTTGCTTTTGTGCCAAGGCAAAGGTCGAATCAAACCCTTGAAATCCCGTCTTCCTGAGTTTCACGTTGTGCCTGCCGGCCTCAAGCTGTTGGAATGTGTGTGGCGTTAGTCCGAGAGTTTTTCCATCAATAATGATTTCAGCACCCGCAGGTTCCGAGGCAATGGTGATCGCACCGGATGCAGCAAGGAATTCGTAGGTTCGCGACAATGTCGTATCGCCAGCGATGAATATGGAATCCGATCTCATCTCGGGGAGATATCCCTGCGCCGAAACAGAAATGGCAAAACTCATGGCAGGAGACACCTTGTATTTCACCTGGAGTTTACCGGTTCGATCAGTCTTCTGAGAGAGTTTGTTCTTTGTTTTCTGGTCTGTTGTAGGATCGACAAACGTGGCCGATTGATTCTCATCAGCGCTCAATCGTTCAATCGAGAAATCGGCACCGGCAATGGCTTTCCCTTCCTTATCCTTCACTTCAACGACGACAAGCCCGGCGACATCATTCGAGCGCATTGCGAAATAGTACACCAACCCTGCAATCAAGAGCGGGACGAGAACAAACAACAGTCTCATGACCGTGAATCCTCCGAGAAGCTTCATGATAAGTTTCCCGACGAACGAATTGTAAAATAGCGGTATCTCCCTGGCTATAACCTGGAAGAGGCTTGCTGCCTGACCGCTCCCTTTCCCTGATGAACCGGATGATTCTCGTTGGACACTTCGTGATGATGATGTTGTCCCTGATGACGCGGACCGGGAAGAACGCCGCTTCGGTTGCGGGGTGTTGATCACCAGCGGTTTCAATCCAGACACGTCCGGCTGGACATCCCACGATTTCTCCGCAACAAGGCCGTCGATCTCCCGCACAAGGTCATCCATTGTACGATAGCGGTCGCCCGGCTGCTTCGCAAGCATCTTGACAATCACAGCACGAACCGATCCGGCCATGGATTCAGCAAGAGGCGCAGGTGCTGTACCGGTGTGAAGACGGGCCATTTCTCCGTAGTCGCTCCCATCAAACGGAGGCCTCCCACTCACGAGTACATAAAACAGAATGCCAAGGGAATAGATATCCGAACGCTGGTCAACAATCTTGTTCTCAAATTGCTCGGGTGACATAAACGTGAGCCGGCTGACACCCTGGGTGCTCACTCCCATCGAGGCGATCTGCTCTTGTTTCGCGAGGTCAAAGTCTACAAGTTTTACCGCCGGAGCACCTTTGTCATTGTATTTCACCATCACTGCTTCCATCGCCAGTTGATGATGCCAGACTCTCTCGCGAAGGGCCACAGCAAGCGATTTGGCGATCTGTCCGATGATTGAGGTTGCTTCCCTGACAGTGAGGATTTTTTTCTCGACCAGTAATTCGCCGAGATCGACGCCATCGAAGAATTCAGTTGCAATAAACGCCCGGCTCTGTCTCCCGACCATCGACGTCCCATATTTCAGAAGACGGATAACGGACAAATTGCCGTGCTGTTTGTTGAGAAACTCCAACACTTCTCCCCTGCGTAGAAAGCCCTTGACATGGTCTGGATCACCGCTGAATTCCGGTTTGAGGATGCGAAGGGCAACCTGTGTTTTTGTCTCCGGGTCCATCGCCATGTACATTGTCGACATCGGAGCGCGCTTCCTGAGCCCCTTGATTTCATACCGGTCGAATACCTTCATTTCGAGAAGCGCACGCTCGTCCTCGGTAAGATCGCTGTCCTCTTTCTTCCGCCCAAAAAACCACCACACGAAGCCAGCTATGAGAAGAACCGCACCGACGAGTATCAATATCAACTGGAGAGACATATTCATTCCATCAAGTTTAAGTTCGAAGAATAATCACAAGAGACAACTGATCACGCCAGCCCATCCTAGCACCTGGCCGACAACACCGAGTCTGCTTCGCCCCACCGATGCATTCCCAAGAACAAAACCTACTTTCTCAAAAAGGAAACGAAGCTTTCCGTACAAATAGAAGGGTTCTGCAAGGGCAACAAGCCGGTACAGTTTTTCCGTCGGCCTGGTGCCGTCTGCCCATCCCACGCGCTGAAAAGTCTCAAGTTGTGTGGTAGTCACAGGGCCAATCGTGATGTCGTAAAACTCCGGGCGGGACTGCACTCTTTTTCCAATCATGAAATTCCTGCCGAGGCAGGAAAAGTGCTCCTTCCTTCCCAGTTTCGAGTGCAAGTCCTCCGGTATCGCCCGCTCTTCGGCGGCAAGCGTATGCACATCCACCGGAATCTGTTCATGCAGGCAACTCTCGAGCATTGACTGTACCATTGTCGCCACGCCGCGAGGATGTCCCCAGCTTTCATGCCCATAGAGATAATTTTTTAGAAAGACCTCCATCTCGTCATCGTCAAGTGTGGAGAAGATTTCAGCGTACCATGCTGGAGCCAATGCCGTACAATATCTCCGCACAAAATCCTTCGAAGTTGAACGCACTGCTTCTGCTTCATTCTTTGTCAGTCCTTCGTGCCCGATGAACCGTGGATACGACTGAAGAAGGGCGAAACGTGCGTGCTGTGCATTCTGCAGGCTGGCTTCTTGAATAATGTTCTCGATAATACGGAGAGCGCGTATTGCATTTTCCTGCCCGGGCATTCCCTTCTCATCGAACATTCCAATCGGGAATGACATCTCGAGCGTCTCGGAGGCTCCCATCAGGTCATACTCGATTGGCGGATTCATACGTTGTCTTCCGATATCAATCTGGTTCTAACAAAATTGCCACTTACACTTCTACTCTTGAGGTACTTTACAAGTTCGTGTTCGAAATAGGTTTTATCGGGTTCGGCAAGTAGTTCCTTTTCTCGAACGGGAATCACAATATCAGTAAATGGCGTGAGGAACCCTTCAGGAGCTCTTCCCACACTTTCCCGAAAGCGTATCTTTTCCTTTGCGATGATTTTTCGACGTGAGCTGAATGGCGGAAATGTTCCCACGGCCGCGCGTAAATCATCCCTCGTGAGCCATCGGTTGCGGCTTGCAAGCAGCGACCGAAAGTAGTCCCAAACCCGTTCCTTGTCATTGAGAACATCGATCCGTTGGGTTGGTACGAGAGACTGGACGCTCTTTATCCTTTCATCAATCCCTTCATACAATCCGAAACTGCGTCCGGCAGCAATGTTTAGACAAGCCTCCCCGAGATCATACTGATAGTAACGCAGTTTCAAGTCACCCGACGGCGGCGGTGAGACGGAGAGGATGATATCGTCACGCTTGATATTTGCCGAGGTTGTATACTGGTACGGATATCCAGGATCAGCAACTGTTGCTGCGTTCATATACTCCACCGGCGGGTCAACGCCAATGTCCTCGGCGGCATAGATGAGCGTTTCCTGTGAAGCATGACTCGTAATCGGCAGGCGGTAGCGAAATCCATCGATCTGTACAGCAAGCATTTCCTGATCGACAAAATTCCACATCGGGAAAGCGTTCAACGTCAGTTTCTGATTCAGTTCCTGTGCGTGAGAAGCCAGGCCGGGAAAATTTAACCACACGACTCCCTCACCGCGCGTTTTTTGACCGGCATTTTGCAGCAGGTCAAACGGTATGAAGAGAAAGCGTGATTCGAATGGAGTTGTAAAGAAATCACCGGCTACATCAAAGGTGCCGGGATATCTCCGGCGCATTCCAGCCTCCCTGACTCCATCGCGAGCCCGGTCAATTCTTTGCGGCAGGCGACACCGAAGTTGCTCGCATAACAGCGGGTCTACATTCCCCGTGTACACTGAAACGGCTCCATCCGGCTCAGCCGGAAGATTGTCGATGAGGATGTTGAACCCAAGCAACAAGTTGTCTCCAGATGTTTCCACCCGAATGTCGTTGGTGTGTGAAGGTACGATCCACGTTGGACGTTGAGGGGCAAAGAGAACCTTGTTCCCTTCCTGATCCTGCAGGTTAAAGTAGTGATGATGTTTCAGAAGAACAGCCGGTGCAGACGTAACCTCCCTCAATGACCCTTGAGCCACGGTATATGCCGGTCCAGGGAACATCTGTCCAAACAAATGGCGCCTAAGCACTTCAAACAAACCGTCCGAAACCTGGTCGCTCCGCTGCGCATAGGTTGAAAGGAGTGTCTGGTTTTGCACATCCTTAAGATATGCATCCAGTGTATCGAGCAGCATTGTGAGTATGGGATCCTTGATGTCTCCCTTGTACTCACTCATGAACCGCATTCTCAGGTCACCCGATGGCATCCGACGACTCAATAATATTCCATGAACCGATCGATCCGGCGCTCAGGCCGCGACCGGCACGTGCAAACTGGAACCGGAACGTAAACTCCCTTGTATCCGTTCTGAAGCGAAGGCCATTGTCCTCGCGATCATCGCCCATGAGCTTCACATCGGCGATACTGGCTGTGCCTTCGAGCCATGCGTTGAGTTCTTCGTTGATGATTTTTTCGAGCTTCTTTCGCGCATGTGGATCCATTTGATTGCAGAATCTTGAACTCATTCCCATGGTGTAGAGTTGCGTCCACACAGCGCGTACACCGGGAGACGGCAAACGAAGGTACTCGCCCATACCGGCAAGCAGAAACATCCGCAATCGCGAACCAAGTGTGTCTTCTTCGGTGGCAGCGCGCTCGAAGACACCTGTTGACATCAAAGTAAGGGGAAGGTGAAGAAACGCCATGGCATCCTGCCTATATGAGTCTTTGCGTCAATCGTTAGAACTTCTGGGCGAGGGCCTGGATATGTTTCAACGCATCTCCCGTATGTTGCTGCCGTAAGGATCTTGCTGTCTCTTCGCCCTTCTTTTTCCGCTCCTCAAGTGCCTTGAGAGTATTCTTGAAGCCCATGCTAGCCTTGGAATCAATGTCCCCGACCGGCATGTTGTCATCAATTTTGAGGAACGCGGTACTTCTCCCTATGTCCAGGGCGACCAGGTCCATCAACCCGCTCTTCATCTTTGCCAGGGCCTGCTGAACACCTTTTACCTCGTTCACATGTTCCGGTTTTACTAAAAGCGCAGAGATTGTCTTCACCTTGTTCTCGACCAATCCAATAACCCCCTGAAACTGACTGGCTTGTTTTGCGAGGTTGTCCCAGTCTTTGATGGATGCCTCTGCACTTGCCGCATTTTCAGAAATCGTTTTCATGAACGCCCCGACATTGGGATTCGACTTGAATGCTCCGACCTTCTCTCCCTGTGTCCCCTTTTTCTGCATTTCCTTTATCAGAACATACAATGCGTTACAGCCTTCTTCACCGACACCTATGAAGTGCGCTATGGCGGTGGACTTCTTCGTAAGCTCCTCAATTTGTGCTCCGATCTTGCCATCGATATCCTTCAGGAGTGCTGCGATCTCTTTCAGCGCTGGGCGAGGATCGGCCACAGATTGCTCCTTTGTTGCTACGACGAGCACCGTCTTCTTGCTCTTGCCTACTGTAACCGTAATTGTCTTTCCCACATCTTCAAACTTTACTTCCGGACGATCCGGTGGTTTTTGGGCACTACACGCCGCCATTAGTTTGAGGACATCGTCTTTCGATTTCTGCAATTTGAAATTCTGATCGGCGGCATACTTCTGCACCTTTGCAAACGCACCTGCAAGCGCATTGGTATCTGAGCAATTCGAGATAAGCGTGGGCATCAGGACGTCCTCTTATATTATTGATCAAGGGTGAACATGATGGTTCTTACGTTTTCTGTTGTTCTTTGGCCAGATCTCTCTTCAACTGCTCAATTCTTTCTTCAAGGCCTTTTCGCGCCTGACCATAGGTAACGTTATCCTTGAGACCATGCTGGCCCGACGCAGCCTTTTTGCGGTCGTCCTTGTTACATACGTTGCTATCGCCTTTGCTCTTGAAATCACTGCAGATTTTCTTGAGCACGTCTATATCTCCCTGCAGTTTCTTGACCTTGTTCGGATCGGGTGGCATAAGGTTGTTCCTTTCTGAACGATGTGATCGTGAATCACCTTTTACCTCGCGTGCCTGTTCTGCTACATGCCCTTTACGCGTGTCTGACCGGCAAAGGAAACAGGAAGCAGTGGTACCGGCGGGGATGGCGGTATGGTGATTGCGGGTCCGGTTGCACTTGATTGGCATAAGAGAGGCTGACCCATCGACTTCACCCGCAT
>JANNSJ010000028.1:0-120477 GCA_031402435.1 Bacteroidota bacterium
GACAATGCTGAGAGCAAACGATTTCGTGTTGATGGGAGGATCCCTCCACATAAAACCCGGAGAGACATTCTTTCCACCAACGACAGAACGATGAGCATGCTTTATGGGAATCGGCGCTTTGTCGTTGTATGAAATACACGAACATGTAAACATACAGCCTCCTTGTTTTAATGAAGCTTCACGAAAGGTGTTCAGCCTACACAATGCCCAGGGCAAGTGCTGCGGCAATGATAATCAACAGAACAGAAACAATGCGTTGAATGGCGGCGAGTGTTACCTTCTTCATGAATCTGTTCCCGACAAATGCTCCCGTCCATGCGCTGAGCGTGGCCGCAACAAGAAGCAGCACATTCTGTTGCACCCCCATTGCCGCGATATGGCCTGCATATACTGAGAGCCTCGTGATATCGATGAGACAGGCAATCACGACTCCCGTTGCAATGAACGACTCCTTCGTGAGTCCCGCCCGCACCAGGAACATACTCCGCAACGCTCCTTGATGACCGGACAACCCGCCAAAGAATCCGCTTAAGACGCCCCCAAGCGGAAGGTACTTCAAGGGAATCCGAAGCGTGTCAAATGCCGGAACGGTCTCAACAACAGCAAAAATAGCCATGAGCAACGCAATGAGCAACTTGACCGGCATGATGTAGTACGATTTGCCAAACAGGTCAATCGATCCAACAGGGGGAACGTCAGCAACATACACAAGAAGCATTGCACCGGCAAAGGCAGACAACAACGCCGGAATCCCAAATCGGAGAACAACGTTCCTGTCTGCATGCTTTCCAAGAAGCATGAGCTTGAAGATATTGTTCAGAAAATGAACGATCGCTGTCATGGCAACAGCTACATCAGCCGGAAAGAAGAGAACAAATGCAGGGAGCAGCAACGTCCCGAGACCGAACCCGGAAAAAAGAGTAAGCCCCGAAGCAAGAAGAGCAACCGCGCAAACAACCAGAAATTCCATGGCAGAAGTTGTCCGTCATTTCATTGCGTTCGCCAACCACCGTACGAGCGGCATGGTATCAGCGAACACCTTGACAACGACGCCAAGGAACCGCGGCTCCATACATATCGCCTCATCGTGATACTCTTTCCCCACAAAGAACTGTTTGTGCCTGAGGTGTTCAATCATCGGATGGTCTTTGGGAAAACCAAGCGGTGCTTTTGAGAGCTTCTCTCCCTGGAGTGTCTTGAATTCCTTCTTGAATCGTTTGTCTTCCACCACCTCAAGGAATTCTTCCGGCCGGTCAACGATGGCCTTCCTGAATGCTTTGAGTTGATCTCCCGCAGGCATATACACACCGCCGCCAATAAATATCTCGCCCGGCGAGATGTGCAGGTACAATCCCGGTGATTCAACCGGACCCTTGATCCCGCGCCAGTTGAATGATGCCGTGATGCTGGTCTTGTACGGAGCCTTATTTTTGCTGAACCGGACATCCCGGTAAATCCTGAAGATGGATTTCTTCGGATTGAACTCTACTTCCGATGCAATATCCTCCATCCTGCCGGACAACGAAGCGATGAGACACTGCATCGGAAATTTCACACTCTCATCATAGACATCCTTGTGGCTCTGAAACCATGGCCGGTTGTTGTTCTTCTTGAGTCTCTTGAGAAACCCGATTCCCTCTTTCGGGAAACCGTCAAACGGAGGGAATAGGTGTCCTTCCAATAGAGGTGGCATAACGTCTCCGGTCTAGTTGATGATACGTCAGTGATGTTGTTCCATCACGTTGTTCGTCTGAACAACATAACGTTGTTGAAGAACCAAGGCGCTGTATTGTTGCGTTTCCATAGGCCACGCCATTGCAACGTCGTCTGTTCATCGTACCAGAAATGTGGGAGCCAAACTTTGCAATCCAGTATTCATGGAATTGTTCGTTTCGAACGTGATCGCCTCCTTGCCCCGGCGTTCTGCTACTGCTGGAAATATGTCAACGATACATCCATCGGTTGCCGTTTGTAAATGGCGAAATGATTGATCGTTGCAATGAGCCTGTATTCAGCGAAGAGCGTTGCAAAGCGAGGGTCCATCGTATAGTAGTCGATAAAACTGAAACGCGACCTTTCCATGGGATACCGGCCTTCGGCGATGTTACTCATGAGAAGTTCCGGGGGCTTATTCAAAAGGTCGGCAATAACATTCCCGAAAAACTCACGCTCCAGCGAACCCATCTCAGAAGGAGTATGATACGGAAACGTACCATCCGTTCGCACAGACACTCCAGCGTAAAAGTGCGGCAGGAACCAGAGCTCGGGATAGCGCGAAGACCAATCAACGCCCGCGTAGTTCACGAGAGGGAATTGAGGATCGAGAGTCGTTGAAAACAGAATAACGTTCTTCCCCTCTGCGTGTTGCTGTACGATTGGCAATAATGACGGAACAATCCCCCGCGAGGCAGAGCCAATCATAGCCTCAACCGCGGGTTTCGCCGCGCCAATCAACATAACGGTCGCTACGACACCTCCCCACCTTACCCTCCTCCACCATACGGTGCGCGGGAGTTGCTCCAAATGTTCAACCCATACTGCAAAGGTGAAACCGATTGACGCAATGAGGATGGCCCTTGCCGGATAGAATTGATAGCCCCATCCTTTCCGTTGAAGCAATGCCACCAGCAACAATGCCGAACCGGCAAGATACAGTATCAACCGGGCCTGTTTGTATGTCGGGTGTGAACGCATCAACACAAGGACGCCACCCGCGAGCAGCCAAATCCCTACCGGCTGCCGGATAATCAGATCCTCGAATGTCGCATCATAAGCACCATATGTCTGAATCACTTTGAATACAAGAGCAGTGTATTCCTGAAAGAAAACAACAACGGCGATCCAGTACACGCCAAGAATCGAAGCGATGATAACGTTTCCCCGATTCTTCAACAATGACGGGTTACGCGTTGCAACAACGAGATACACTTCAATCGCCACCCACAGCAGGGTGAAATGAGGTTTGATGGAAAGTCCGATCCCGGCAAGCACTCCAACAAGAAGGCTGAGCCAACCCGGCAGTTCGGTCCGTTGCGCTCTTCCTATGCCGGCAAGAATATACGGAATTGTCAGAGTCGTCATGAGGTGCTCACGCTGTCCAAAGCTGGTCCCGATATAACCGAAGTTCCCGGCAGCAACCGGAAGCAACACAAAGGAGATCATGAATAGAACAACACTCCTGGTTGCACTTGTAGAGGAGTGCATTACACGCGACAAGATCGCATTGCACAGCACCAATGAGCCGAACACCATCAGCAGCACAAATACTTTGAACACTGCTGTCGAAGGAAGTCCAAGAATCCCGGCAAGCCAGACAGGAGGAACATTCAGGAGATAGATCAGCGGCGGATTGATATCGACAATATCCCGATAGAGTGCCGCCCCTTTCAGCATCTGTTCAGTGCCATAGAGATACCAGGCAACGTCTGGATGGACGAGATCATGCGACAGTCTGAGCATATGGAATAGAAACAGCACAGCAATGCCAAGCCAGGAAGCAATTGCATAGCTCCCGGGCGTTGAACGGGGTGCGGGTTCGAAATTCACCGGGCTCCCAACTCTGTCAGGAGCTTTCTGCCACGGCTCTTCATTGCTGGACTTCCATCTCCTGTCAGCGTTCTCAATTGCTTTATGATACCGGGCCGCAACCCCGCGTCCTGGCAAGCCATATCGGCGAGGGCTTGCATGGCAAACGTCTTTACGATGCTGCTCCTGTCGGAGAGATATTCATTCATGAGCACCACAACCTTCTTTCGCTCAGGCTTGCTGAGGTCAAGCCGTGAGACGAGTTGTGCAACATGCCATCGCACTTCCTTCTGTTCAATCTTTGCCACATGGTTGAGAAGCCTGGCTTTATGCGGACGGAGAAAGTCGGGACGCAATATGGTAATCTTCTCCACAGCATCCGCAGCACGCATGCGCACCAACGGATCATCCGCAAGCATGCAGTCAAAGAGAGAAGCGAACAACCGTGAATCGGCAAGCACATCTGCAATGACTTCCTCGGACTTCCCGATCGACCGGCGATCTCCTCCACTGAGTTGTTTGAGAAGATCGGGTTTCTTCATTGTGAAGTGATGTGAAGAATGGCATTCGTTGCATCATTCAGGATATCCCAAATCCGGTCTATCCAATCAAGATGTTCAGGCTTCATCAATACGGAGCGCAGGCAAGTTACAGTGTCACGGTCTTTTTCCATTCCTGCGGGCAGATCGAAGAACGCGAGCGGCAACTCAGCCAGTGCAAGATGAAGATTGTGCCGGGCTGCCTCGTGAAAAATTCGCCGGGAGATTTCAGACGATTCACTCACTCGACTTGCACGCGGCATCCAGACAGCAATATCAAGCTCGGGCGTAAAGGCAGTCACGAAGCGTTCGTCCGCTTGCAGTTTGCCATACAGCGCGAGCGCAGCCGAGCGGCTGCTGCTCAACATGCGGGCGAACTCTCCACCCTTTACAAGAGGGAACAACCTCTGTGTTGCCCAGAGTCCGACAGCACCAGCACCGGGACGTGAACATTCAAGCCCGATCTCACCAAGGTGCAGATCCCCAGAGGTGAAGTAGGTATACGGTGAGTCATGCTTGTAGAACCGGCCCACAGCGGGATCCTTGAAGATGACGCACCCGCATCCGTATGGCTGCAGCCCATGCTTGTGCGGATCGATCACTATGGAATCAACTTCGCTGAGACAATCGTACGTTCGTCTTGCGTCTGGTGCAAGGTTGTCTGTCAAACCAAAGTATCCGCCGTATGCAGCATCAGCATGAATGCGAAAGCCGTACTTCTTGCGAAGGTCCAGCAACCTCGACAACGGATCAACGGACCCGATCGCTGTGGTGCCAATCGTTGCAACGACAGTCCCGACATTCCACTTTTCAAGATGGATCGTCAACGCTTCAACATCAAGCCTTCCGTTCCGGTCACAGGAAATGGATTCAAACTCCAAACCAATCACGCCGCTGATGCGTCTGTGAGTATAGTGCGCCTGCTCAGAAGCCACGATCTTTTTACCGGGATGAAGCTGTCCTGCAACCCACAACGCTTCAAGGTTTGCCATTGTCCCGCCACCGCACAAATGCCCGAGGTGGTTCTCCCAGCCGAACATACGTGCGATTTCTGCAACCGCTTCTTTCTCCATTGCCGAGCTGGCGCGTCCACCGTCGAGCGCATGGTTATTCGGATTGATCCACATGGCAAGGGCATACGCAATCCGGGCGACGGGATGCGGCGACTTGAGCATCTGTCCGGCATACAGTGGATGAAAGTATGGATAGTTGTCTTGAAGACGCGTCGCAACTTCCAATAGTACTTTCTCCATCGCCCCTGTATCTGGCGATGCCGTCGGGGAAAACGGAAGATCGGCGAACCCTCCTTCGAGCTTGTCGAGGGAGGAGCGCAAGATACGGAGGCTGTCTTTTTCCAGGAGATTCTGCAATGGAAGGGCTACGCTATTGAACATCCCACAAGAACATCATTTCTCATTCTTCGTTACGCAATGTCTTTCATCCCCATCTTCCCCACATCAACTTCACAATCGTTGCCAGCACAACCGTAATATACAAAGGCCGGATGAACTGTACACCTCTCTTCATCGCCAGACTCGAACCAATCCGTGCGCCGATGATTTGCCCTACAGCCATACACGCCCCGCCTGCGAACCAGATATATCCGCCAATGAAGAATACCACAAACGACACAATGTTGCTGGTAAAATTCATCACCTTGGTGTAGCCTGTTGCTTTCATCAGATCGAAACCCAGGCCGAACACAAGCAGGATCGTCCAGAATGATCCCGCACCCGGACCGAAGAAGCCATCGTAGAATCCAAGCCCAACACCAGCCAGAATGTAGAACGCCCTCTCTGAAATTTTTGGGACAGAACTCACTTCACCGAGTCGGGGAGTGAAGAACGCGTACAACGCAATGACAAGCAGGAGGAATGGGACGACGTCCGAGAGTACATCCGAGTCAAGCATCTGCACTGTCCAGGCGCCCGCCGCGGCCCCGATCAACGTACACACGATTCCCAGCTTCGCACTCCGTGCATCAACCACGCCACGGCGGGAATAATAGAGTGATGCAGTGAAACTTCCAAAGCTTGATTGAAACTTGTTCGTGCCGAGCGCGAGTTTCGGCGGGAGACCAATCGAGAGGAGCACAGGCAACGTGATCAACCCGCCACCGCCTGCAACTGCATCCACAAGTCCGGCGAAGAGACCCGTGAAGAACAACAGCGGCAGAAGCCAGAGTGAGTCGGACATGTTAGAATGAGAAACCGATGCCGGCGTTGATGACAAGCCCATCCACCGATGATGCAGCAAGAACAGAGATCGTGAGATCACGGCTGAGCGGAGCGAACCAGAATCCACCGCCAGTATCCGTATGCCAATCACCTGACGAATCACCTTCATACCACACGCGGCCCGCATCTGCAAGCAACAGAATGCCGACTTCAGTCGGGACGAGAACCTTCAAACGGAACATCGATATTCTGAGATCGACACTTCCGAGAACAGAAGCATCACCGGAAAACCGCTGGAGACGGTATCCCCTTAACGACTGTGGACCACCAAGGAAGGCAGCTTCATGGAACGGAAACTTTCCGTGCAGCTTCTCACCCCTCACGTGTACTCCGACGACGAAGTCTCTCAACAATGTATCGCCGATGAAAAATCGGAGGTCCCCCGCAATTCTCTGGAATGGATGGCTCCGGGAGAATGCATCAGCGTAGTTCCACCCTTCAAGCCGCACATACAGACCACGACTTGGAAAGAGAGGATGATTTCGGGAATCGACTCCGAAAGAGAGCCCTGCGCCAACAATCGTTTTGTCGTTGACGATTTTATCAGCCTGCGCCACGGTCAAGAAACGGATACCGCGTTGCCGGAGCTGAAAATGCTCCACAAGAGTTTCAAACCCAAGGGAAACAACCTTGTTTAGTCGATACTTCAGCGAGGGATGAAGCGTATATTCGTTGGAGTTCACCGAATAGAACGCCACGTTCTCCTGCGCCTTGCTACGAGCGCTTGAATTGCCAAACCCGTAGAAGTTGAGGACTTCGAGTTGTGAGGCGTGCGCATAGATTTCGAGATCCACCTTATGCAGTAATGACGGGAAGTGTGCCGTATACACAAACTGATACGCTCCGGTCTTAAACGTAAAGCCGCCGACAAGGTCCATCCTGTACAGATACGGAATCTTACGAAAACCAAACTCATACAGCCTCGGTCCACCGCCAATCAACAGACCTTCGTATGTGGCATAGTTGAGTAGAGGAGCAAACGACCAATCATGTCCGTAGTCGCGGGGCGGCTGGTACTTGGCGATCTCATCCTCCTCCTGGCACCAGGCGGATGTTGCGATACACACAAGAATGATGAACGGCGCTATGTGCAAACGTCGTGTCATGATCAATTCATTAACATGCCGTTGATATCGAGCCAGAATTCTTTTTTGCCTCCGCCCATATCCAGCCAGTCGCCACCCTTTCCGTTGAAGAATTTTATCCGGAGTTTATCTCTTTCAAACTGCAATTGCACAAAACCTCCGAATGATTCACCCTCCTTCTTTGGATCAGTTTGCGCTGAAGTATACACGGAGGGTGGCGATGGAAACTTCACGCGTGTTGGCTTTGAACCCGCACCCGAGACAACGTGAACGCTTGGAAATTCTGGGTTATCAACGTTTCGTTCGGGGTAGTTCAAGAGCTGGAGTGAATGTTCGTGCCCCGCAAGCGTAAGCTGCAACCGAACGCCCGCCGAATGAATCACCGCTTTCACCGAGTCAACATACTGTTTGTATTTCTCAGCGCAGAGATCTTCCGGGTCAATGGAGTTTTTGAACCAGGCCATGGCATTGGAATCCTTGTCGCAGTTTGTGAGATAGTCAACGCTGTTCGTCTCATCATTCCAAACAGAGTACCCTCCATGCTCCCCCACCGAATAGAATGGGTGATGCGTACAGAGTATGCGCCACCTGACTCCAGTCTGGAGCTTTGATGACCGAAGAAGCTTTTCAAGGCTGTCGAGAACAGGACGCCACGAAGAAGGATGTGTCCTCAACGGCAGAGCCGAATCGAAAAAGATGAATTGCACGCTATCAGCGGAGCCGGGCTCTACAGCATACGTTGCCTGGGACGGCATCTTATAATAGTACGTCCAGTCCTCAAGCGCCGCTTCCCGTTCGTTTCCTTTGTTTGTAAGGCCAATCGGAGCCTCCTCGAACGAAATCAATCCAAAGAGATAGCTTCCTTCAACGAGGTTCCGGGCATAATAATCATGGTTCCCGGCAATCGCATGGACGTTTTTCTTTCCAAGCCCTCGCATGGGTTCCTTGAACGGGCCAAGGATTTTCTTCGCCTTTGATTGGGCATCATCCACTCTTCCGTTCAGTCCGGTATTGTAGAAATTGTCTCCAAGAAAAATCATCGCATCAAACACACCGCCGTCATGCCGGCCCGTGTACATATCCGTTGCATAACTCCCGTTAGCCCGCAGGATACCGCCTGATTCACCTGCATCGCCGATGGCAAGAACCGTCAGCGGGTGGTTGTGTTTCTCAGCCTCATACGTCATGGCGCAGGATGCAAACAGCGCGCAGAAGAAAGCAAAACCAATCGAGCGACTAATCATTGTCACGCGTATCGACACAGCAACCCGGGCCTGCGACAAGTGTATTCTTTCCGGAATGGTCATAGAAATATGCCTTCGTATCGGCTTGTGGAATAAAGGGGAATATGCCCCAGAGAAATCCGTGTACATGCGACTCATTTATCAACTCATCATCTCCCTTACCCCCGATGACGCGGACAATAAGGCTTGCGCCAACATCGCCTGTAACAACGGCCTTGTCATCGCCGCCATGGAGATAGATCCGAACTTCGCTTGTCTCATCTGTATCGAACATCCTGTGATATACCGGCTCGCCTTTCGGCCCGTCGGATTTCTTATCTCTTCTATAGGCAGTGACATCAACCCTGCGTTTGTCCAGTCGCTTCACCTCGACATATTCAGGCTTGTCCCTGAGATGGATATCCACAAACTTTGAGAGGTTATGATAATAAAATTCCGAGGCCTCTCTGAGTTCTGTGCGGCGTGATTTGAGGGCGGCTGCCAGCCAGGCGCCTCGTTTCTCATAGTATGGCGGCGGCAAACGCCGGACAGCGTTGTCAATCACTTCATCAGTAAGGTGGCTGATCACGGAAGACGTGACACTGTCCCAGGCGGCTTTCTCCATATCCGTCAGGATTCGCCGGTCAACGAAGCGGCCGGAATAGGTCAAGCTGTAGATGTTGTTGAAGTCTTCATTGAAGCTCTCCATCTGCTGAACAGCCTTGTCTGCCATCCACGGAAAGACGCCATCAAGTCGCGCAAATGCCTGGTCACGGTCGCGGGGAATCGAATAGTAGACATCCCCGCCGTTTTCCTTGAAGCGTGCCCATCGCCATTGGTCAATATGGCGATCCCAATCCCCGACAACTATATCAAGCAATCGCGCTGTGAGGTGAGACCTTGAACTTACGCGATCTTCACTGTTCTCCTCCAGGTTTTCAAAGAGCTTCAGCGTACTCACAACCTTGTCCGCTCCGGCAAATCCCGGTGAATCGTTGTCACCAGCAGCGGGATAATCCTCAAGAACACCGAGGATACCTGCAAACGTTTGGCGGAATTCACCAAGCCGTTCGTCGTCCGGGACAAGCACGAGCATGGGATGCGGATGAATCACGCCCAACGCGTTTGCAAGCTCATCAACAACAAGCGCTCCGGCAGGATTTGAAGAACTGATTTGATCCTGAAACACATCGGCAGCGAAGGTGGTTTGCAACTCGAGTGGGAGAACTTTCTTCGGATCCTTGTCAACGGAGCGGAATGCGAATGTGCGTCCATCGCCGGCTTGAAATCGTAGTGACTTCGTTTGAAAACCGCCCCCCTGCTTTATCGGTGTCAGCCCTCCCGCAAACGTGGAGAGGTTCAAAACAGGGACACGGATTGGAGTGGTCCAGAGATCGCGATAGTGTTCACCGAAAAACACTTTGTGAAGTCCACCGGCAGCGTAGTCAATTCCCGGAATCACTGTCGCAGAGTCGCCGTCCGAACTGACCACAGTGGTTTTGGGAAATGTGGACGGGGGCGGGTCGTCGATGGAAAATGAAATGATACCGCACCCACTGAACATGAATAGGGGAAGGAGAACGCATAGATTCATCATCATCGGCAACATGAGCAATCGAAGGTTCATACAGTCTGAAGAACCGTACTGATTTGTGTCTTACGAATGATTGAAGGGTGGAACAATAAACGCGGAGTAATATAAGATTTTTTGAGGGACTTGTGCAATTTGCAGGCTTGTTTTCCTGGTTTTCGAAGGCTAGGACGGGGGAACAAGTAGAAACTCGAAAACTATCAGCATTTGGATGTTCGGGGGGAAGATCAAACATAGCCCATGAATGCCAGGCGAAGTACACGGCAAGAAACGTCGGAACTAGCGAAGCAAAACAAACTTTCTGGTTTGAACAAAGTCAGGTGTTGATAGTCGGTAAAAGTACACTCCGCTTGCTACAGTACTTGCATCCCATTTCACGTTATGTAATCCGGGCTGCTTTTCTTCATTCACGAGCGTTGCGACAATGGATCCAAGAACATCATATACAACCAATCGTACAATCGATTCATGAATCGTCCCTGCTGGGACGGAATACGATATTGTTGTAGTTGGATTAAACGGGTTAGGGTAGTTCTGGTGCAAGACAAAATGATATGGTATAGCGTCGGGCGGGTACGAGATACCAGTCGGTTGCGAGTACTTGATGGTCACATAGTCAAAGTTTGTCCCACTCTGGCTGCTCCATCCTGTCACATACACACTACCTTGAGCATCCACTTTGAGGGAAGATGAATAGTCGCTGAGGTTTGCCGGGCCGTTATATCGCTGTATCCATTGCTGAACGCCCGCCGGATTGTATTTGATCGTTGCGCAGTCATACAATGTTCCACTTCCCCAACTCTCGCCAGTTACATACACATTCCCCTGTCCATCCACGACAATGGAATGTGCGTTATCGTGGACGCTTCCCGGTCCATCGTATCTCTGCACCCACAGTTGATTGCCGTTCGGGTCGTACTTGACGGTTGCAAAGTCATCATACGTATCCGGCGTAGTCAGCCGACTCAGACCGGTCACATACACATTCCCCGAATTATCAACTGCGATGGCATTGGCAATACTCTGGAAGCCAACTGTGTCCGCTGTGTAGACTCCCACCCATTGTTCGATACCTGATGAGTTGTACTTCACCGTTGCATAAGAGGCACGGTTTCCGGTCCCAGTAGCGCCTGTCACGTGCACATTCCCAAATCCATCCAGCGTAATGGAAGTAGCAAAGTCACTCAGGCGATTGTATCTCATCACCCATTGCCCAGTTCCGGATGCATCATACTTGACCGTTGCATAATCGAAGTTACTCTGACCCGTTACGTATACATTGCCTTGTCCGTCCAAAGCAATTGAGCTGGCCTGGTCAGGGGAAGCAACAAATAGTCCTCCATACGTCTGCACCCACTGCTGCACTCCCGCAGAATTGTATTTTATGGTCGCGTAATCACTAGATGTAACCGAGCTGGATCTGTAACCTGTCACATACACATTCCCCAGTCCATCCAATGCGAGTGAAAGCGCTTTATCCTGAAGATTGTCGGGTCCGTTGTACCGGGTTACCCACTGTTGAACTCCTGCTGAATTGTACTTGATCGTGGCGTAGTCATAGTTTTGCCCGAATTGGATCGGGTTGCTCCAGCCTGTTACGTACACATTTCCCTCTCCATCCACGGCGATTGCATTCGCTTCGTCTGTACCATTCCCGGGTCCATCATATCTTGCCACCCACTGCTGGACACCAGATCCATTGTACTTGATCGTAGCGTAGTCAGAATATGTGAGCCCAATACTGCCACCCGTGACATACACATTGCCGGCTCCATCTACCACTACTGCATGTGCGTAATCGACGCTGCTCCCCGTCCCGTCGTACCGCCTGACCCACTCTTCGGTAACCTGGGTTCGTGCAATGGAACACCACCAGAAAATCACTAGAATGAGAATTTGATATCGTATCATGTTATTCCCTCCTGAGGAAAGTTGAACCTGTTCCGGCTCCACCAAGTGGTTCCGGCATCTGTGAGCTTTGCTTCCTGTGCAAAGAGCAATGGGGCGACGAACATCAAGAGAACGAGGTTCTTCATATCTTCTCCAAGAGTTACTTGTGTAGAAAAGCGAGATTGCTTCTCCTCACTTCCGCCACAAAGGCGACGGACAGGTTGTCGGGATCGCATTGACTCAGTATTTGCTTTTTAGACAGTCTCACTTGAGAAGCAGCAGTTTTTTGACCTCGATACGGCTGCCAGCCGTCAGTTGATAGAGATACATGCCGCTGGCGAGCCCAGTCCCATCGAATGATCGCTCATGGACTCCCGGTGCAAGGTTCTCGTTCACCAAGGTTGCAATCTCGCGACCCGAAATGTCGTACACAAGTAGGGACGTATGGCCGTACGTCCCTACAGGAACTGTGAATTGAATTGTCGTGGTCGGATTGAATGGGTTTGGATAGTTCTGATGCAGCGCGAAGTCGGATGGAAGAGAAGCGCCCGGTTCAAACACCTGTGTCAGCGGCTCGGAAGAAACCGTCAAGATTCCATTCCCCGCAATTCCGACCACAGTGATGGAATCAACCGCGCTCTGTTGTAAGGTCGAAAAATGAACAGGGGCAATACACTTGATATGTTCGGTCGTTAAAGAGTTCAAATACGCATCGGTCAGCCAGGTAGCTCCGCCATTGGTCGTGTTTCTTACAGTACCGTTCTCTCCCACAGCAACTCCCGTTGTTGCGTCCGCAAAATACACATCATTGAGGTTCTGGGTTGTGGTGCTTGCCTGCGGAGTCCAAGTGTCTCCATAGGTTGCGGAAGCATAGATCGCGCCCCCGTTCCCGACCGCCCACATAGCTCCACTGTTACTTGCAGTGATCTTGTTAAATGTCTTCGTGGTGTCAAAGAATCTGCTCGTCCACGTTAAGCCGCCATTGGAGCTCCGCAAGATGGTCCCCTTCTCTCCGGCGGCAAGAATGAAGATGTCGTTGATTGCATACACACAGCGGAGCTTTCTGGTAGTGCCGCTCGTACGCGGGATCCATGTGTTGCCGGTATTTGTCGTCCATAGAATCAGACCAGAATCTCCGACCGCGAACGCATCCGTTCTAATATTTGGGATCGAGAGAGCATTCAAGTTCCGCGTTGTCCCGCTGGCGAGTTGCACCCAATCCACACCGGCGTTTGTCGAACGAAGTATTGTCCCGCCATTGCCGACCGCGTAAACAAGAGTCGTGTCGAATGGATAGAACGCAGCGAAGTTCAGTCGCTGTGTAGTGCCGCTGCTCCTTGGGACCCATGGAGATGGCGGTCTTCCCCGCGTCGAGTAGATCCTACCACTGTCTCCGACCACCACGCCAACCGGCTCCGATGAGACCACTGCGCCCGGCCGGCCATCCAGCCAATCTGGATTCCCCCACGTCATGCTATTCGGAATGAGGAATAAATTCGAAAGCCTAAATTCACATGCTCGCATACCGAGGGCAAACAGGCTGAGAAAAGGAATGAGAAACACAAAAGCTCGCTTGCTCACGTTTCCTCCGTTGCAGTTATTGATCATCAATTTTCCAAATATACCGATGTCGTACTCGGGCAACAACGCAAGAAGGTGTACTTTTGTGAGATTAGAGATGACTGATTGCAGATAGGACGCGGACGAGAGAGGGCAGACGGATCTTCACTTGTCATTGCGAGGCCTCTGTTGCTGAAGCAATCCCTCTCTCGCTTTGATTGAATTCAGAGCTTCGGATCGCTTCGCGGAGTTTACCCCGCCAGAGGCGGGGCTCGCAATGACGCGCACCTCTCCCTAGAGATTAGAAGGCGGGGTAATGATCCCTCGTGCAAGCCCCTTCGCTACAGCTTCACCACGACTGTGCACATGGAGTTTCTCGTAGATCTTGCGGATGCGGGCGATGACCCCGTCGCGGGAGAGAAATATTTGTTGAGCGATGGTCGCGTAGGATTTGCCCTCCGCGAGCAGCACAAGCGTTTCCTTCTCGCGGTCAGTGAGAGTGTGTTCCGGATGATGATTCTCGGTGGGCGACTTCTGAAAAGTGGTGATAACCTTTCGGGCAATGTTCGGTGTCATGGGCGAGCCCCCTGCTGCCGCATCCCGCATCGCCTGAATCAGCTCGTGAGGCGTTACCTCCTTCAGCAGATACCCGATGGCTCCCGCACAGAGTGCGTCGAAGATTTTCTGATCGTCTTCATAGACTGTACACATGATCACTGAGGCATCGGAATTCGTCTCTTTCAGCTTGCGAACTCCCTCAATGCCGGACATCCCCGGCAAACCAATATCCATCAGCACGACTTCCGAGTCTGCAAACGACTGGTTTGCAAATGCCTCTTCGCAGCTTCCGAAAGCACCGATGACTTTGAAATCGACGGCAGACTGTAGGGTTGCCAACCATCCCTCCCGAACAAACCGGTTGTCCTCAACAATCGACACCCATATCGGGCTGGTGGGTTTGGTATGAGCTTCCATATGGGATTCTAATGAAAATCAAAGCGGAATGACACACAAGAAGTTGTGTTTTTTCCGACCAACTACACAGGAAAGGTGATTCCCCATCTGGTTCCCTCGCCGGGAGAGGTCTTCAATTCAGCCGCTGCAGCAAGGAGTTTGGCTCTTGCATCTATGTTCTTGAGGCCGTGACCAGTTGATGGGAGACGGGAATCAAATCCAGTCCCATTGTCCACTACCGTTAGGGAGACGTGCCCTTCACGAACCGTCAGCCTGACTTGCACTTCGGTGCAACGGGAATGTTTGGCGGCGTTGGTGACGATCTCTTTGAAGAGAAGCCAAAGATGCCGCCTTCGTTCAGGGTCGATGTTCACGGACAAATCCGAGGGTGGCATTTCAATACTGTGGGCAATCCCTTTGCTTTCGAACACCTCAGACGCGTAGCGACGGAGCTTCGATGCGATGTTCTCCCAATTGTCATTGTTGGGGTTGATGGACCAGATGATATCGCTCATCGCCTCTTTTGCGTGAGAGGAGCTTTCGGCTATTAATGAAAGGAACTTGCTGCCCGCGTCCGATTCTTTGGACTGGTTCTCGCTCATCGCTTGTGCGAAGAACGTGATGCTGCTGAGCGTACTGCCGACTTCATCGTGCAGGTCTCGGGCGATCTGCACGCGGGTCTTCTGTTTCTCAATTTCCGTCCGCAGCCCCGCCTCGCGGATAGCGGCCTCCTGACGCTCTTTCTGGCGGATCTTGGTAATCTCGTATCTGCGCCACCCGATTCCCGCAGCCACCAGAGTCAGGACGTAGACACCGTAAGCCCACCTCGTTCGCCAAAACGGAGGACGAATCGTGAACACCAAGGATGCAGGCTGGAGGCTTTGCACGCCTTCGCCGTCGATCGCCCTCACCTCGAACCTGTAGGTATCCGGGGGAAGCTGTGCAAGGGTCACTGCCCTCACCGCGCTGGGCGAACTCCATTCAGGATCAAGACCTAACAAACGGTACTGATATCGCAAACCGTTATCTTCCCGGAAGCTGACACCGACAAATCCAATCGTGCACGTGTTGAGATCGTGAGAGAACGTCAGGGCATCGCTCACCGTCACCGGTCGGGCATTGACTTCGAGTTTGGTAATATATATTGGCGCAGGCAGGTTGGCGATGGACAGTTTGTTTTCGTAAATCAGGATGCTGCCATATCGCCATCCGGCAACTGTGCCGTGACTGACGCTGCAGCTGATCGTCCTATCTGAGCCGAGAGCATTCAGATAGTTCTCGGGGCGAAGCGCCTTCAAATCAATTCGCTGAAGACCATCGAGGGTACATACCCATATGTGGTCGTCTCCATCAGGCGATATCGACCATATGCAATTATTCCACAAACCATCGCTGGCCCTGAGAGTCGAGAACACTCCCTTATCATAGATGGCTAGCCCGCTGAACCTGGTCCCGAATATCATTCTTCCCT
Organism: Bacteroidota bacterium; assembly: GCA_031402435.1. Classification (GTDB taxonomy): domain Bacteria; phylum Bacteroidota; class Ignavibacteria; order UBA10030; family UBA6906; genus UBA11986. Next base: position 16,076 of record JANNSJ010000028.1, read on the forward strand.
GAGAATCCTGAAAAATGGCGCGGATCGCTTCGTCAGGCAATCCATCCGAATTCTTCAATGGTTTCAGTTTACCTGACTGAATTTCATTGAGGGGGATTGATCCAATTCCCTTGCCGATACCACCAAACCACATCACATTATCCCGGTCAAGGAACATGGCTTTAATATTCGTTGAAGGGAGCCCATCGGTCTCGGTGAGTGTCCTCCTCAGGGTGAATGTGCTATCGAAAACAAGAACGGCAATGTCCTGAAGATTGCACCAGAGGTTTCCGTACCTGTCCACTACAAACATGTTGAGATTGCCCTTTCCCAGATTGCTTGCTGGCGTGAACTCTCTCAGTCTTTGAACTCGCGATGATCGGAATTCGGGTCGCTTCACGTCGAGTTCGTGTATCGTTCCGTTTATCGTTCCAATCCACATCGTCCCCTTGGGCCCGAGCTGAACACTCGTTGGACGGCTCCCCAAGCCGAGTTCATCGAGTGTGTGCTTAAAAAGGCTCCATGTCCCGGTCTCATTGTGCGCCAGCTCTATCAACCCATCAAGCGCGATCGCCCAAAACCTACCGGCATGATCGGAAGTTATCGGGGATTGGTAGGAGGGTCCCAGCGGAAGAGTTTCAATGGGAAAAATGCTGGCGTTTCGATATGTTAATTTTTGGAGCCCATGACCCAGAAGCCCCAGCCAAAGGTTATCCTCGCGATCAATAAGAACCGTAAGCACCTCCGCGGCGAGCCCGTTCTTCGTCGTAAATACCTCAGGCCTCTCATCTGATTTTGTTTTAGAGAGTTTGATCACCTGGCCGTTCTCCGTGCTTAGCCAAAGATAACCATGTGAATCTTCGGACATGGCGATGATATTGTCCCCATGGTATGCGCGGACGGTTACAAGCAGAGTATCGCGAAACTGAAGTACTGTCCCGCTGTCGGTTGCAATCCATACGCTTCCGTCAGGGCTTGCAAGCATACGATCGGCCTGCCCCGCGCGGTACCTCTTCATTTCAAAACTTATAAGTTTCTCTCTCTTCTGAGAGAAAACGTTTACGTCGTTTTCAGTTGCGACCCATATGTGGCCATCCATGGATTTAACAACATCGTGAATATATCCATCGAGAATTTTCGTGGATGGTGAACGGAGAGTGCCGTCAACGACATATAATCCATCCTGCGTACCGCACCAGAGCAATCCCTTAGCGTCCTCAAACATTGCAAGAAATTGTTTGCCGATAAGGAGAGATTCCTGGTGGACGGTGATATTCCCATTGGCGAATCTATTGAGTCCGGTTCCGAATGACCCGATCCATATCGCGCCGGGAGAGATCTTGCTTTCAGCGAGAGCCGTAACGAGACCGAGAGAGTGCCCCCCGGATTCGCCGTAGTTCCTGAACTCATATCCATCGTACACGCTTACGCCATCCGCAGTCCCGATCCAAAGGAAGCCCTTTTGATCCTGGAGCAATGTTCTCACTCCGTTTGAGATGAGGCCATCTCTCATCGTGTACTGTTGAAAGGGCAAGACCTGGGCATGAGAGAGAGTTTGTCCGGCGATGCAGATCCCTGCCAATGTCAAAAGACACTTGAGAGAGTATTGCGCTTGAGCTATGGTGAAAGGACATTTGGAAAGCATGGCAATACAAGGTAGCGGAGAGGAATGAGAATCTCAAGGACTCGTATAAACACCGTAAACGGCATCAATACTAACCATTGTCCGCGAATATAGCACGCCCCTCTTAAGATCGTTAGAACCGGAACTCTTGGAACCAAGAAACTGCTACGTTGCACTTCTTTTTGGAAAGAAGTGCGCAAGAAAACTTTCGGAACTGCAACGCTTCAGTCGTTCATAGTCTGAGAACTGTAAAAGTGTAGTTTGTATGCCAACCGCACACAGCCTGCAGTTCCAAGGGCTTGGAAAAACCAAGAGCTGTTGCCAACCAGAACGGATTGCAGTATATTGGCGAAGCAAAGACCTCCATCCTCTCACTCATCTAACGTTATATGGAACAGTTGGCAATCGTCTGCCTTGCAGTACTGGTAATAGCATTCTTGTATTCCTCCGTCGGACATGCGGGCGCTTCGGGATACATCGCCGTGATGACACTGTTTAGCTTTGCGCCCGATGTCATCAAACCCACAGCGCTTATCCTGAACATCCTTGTTGCTTGTCTTAGCTCGTGGCAGTTCTATCGAGCGGAATATTTCCAGTGGTCACTCTTCTGGCCGTTTGCGTTGCTGTCTGTTCCGTTTGCATTCCTCGGTGGATACGTGAACCTGCCGGTGCAATTCTTCAAGATTCTTGTGGGAGTTGTGCTTCTCTATTCTGCCTTCCGGTTTCTTGTTCGCCCAAAACCCGATAGCGATGCCAACCCGCCTTCTCACAGGGTGGCACTGCCGGTTGGTGCGGGGCTTGGATTGCTCTCCGGACTGACCGGAACCGGCGGGGGAATATTCCTCACACCGCTCATGATATTTATGCGATGGTCACGCACCAAGGCCGCCTCAGCAACTTCTGCGGTGTTCATCCTCGTCAACTCTGTTGCCGGACTCCTTGGCAACCTCTCCAGCACATCAACACTTCCCTCCTTTGCCCTCCTTCTGATGGTGTCAGTCATCCTCGGCGGCGCAGTTGGCTCCTATTATGGTAGCAACAAGTTCTCAACAACCGTTGTAAAGAGAATGCTCGCCGTTGTCCTCACCATTGCCGGGTTCAAGCTGATATTTGCATAGGTTTGCGCCGAATTGCCATTTGCCTGCGGAGAGGGATTGGTGTATATTGGCGAGAGATAAAGGTGGAATAACGCATGGCGTTTAGCCAGCCGAACCGAGTGTAAGTACGCAATGCGTACTTACAGTAGTTAAACGCCACGCCCCAAAATCCACAAATCACTCACAGATACTTAACGTGAAGGGAACACCACAAATGAAACACTTACAGAGAGTCGGCGCATTCTTCTGCCTTCTGGCGACATCTATCTTTGTATTGAATGGCTGCGCCACAATCTTCAAGGGATCGACAGATACGGTCAATTTTAGTTCTGATCCATCAGGAGCAAAGGTGTATGTTAATGGCTCGCTGATGGGTACTGTTCCTCTCCAACTTGAACTAAAATCAAACCAGACCTATACCATTGAGTTTCGCAAGGAAGGTTATGACAATAAGACGGTCATTCTCAACAACTCGGTTGGAGCTGGATACATCGTTCTTGATATTCTGTTCGGTTTGGTTCCAATCATTGTGGACGCAGCCACGGGAAATTGGTACAGTCTCGACCAAAATCATGTGAATGCGGCACTGGAAGCTCAACAGCCAAAGTAGTTTCGTGAGTGTGCGGCACTGCGCTTAACAAATATAACAGCGACATTCACTCATCTGCAAAGGCTCGGTTGGTTCATGGTTGCGCCACAAGTTGAGTTCATTCAACGGCGCACACATTTGATGTCAGAAAAGCAAAAGCATAGAGTGCGCCGTTGCGCTGTTACTAAACGTTATGTGACATGCCGCCCCCCATTTTAAAAAATGAAGGGTAACTAAGGTATGAACCTTCTTTTGTTCTTGATCTTATATGCAATTGCGCTTTCTGTCGCTCTAGCGCGTTCGGGACGTCGTTCTCATACCGCGCCCTCATCTGGGAAAACCGAGAGACCTTCCACGCGCCTGTTCATCATCGGAGCTAGTGGCGGGACTGGCCGCCAACTCGTCACGCAAGCATTAGAGCGCGGCCACGTTGTCACCGCGTTTGTGCGAAACTCATCAAGGTTTCCGATGAAGCATCCCCAACTGCTGGTCATTCAGGGTGATGTGCTGAACTACGCCGCCGTTGAGACCGCCATGCAAGGCCAGGACGCTGTGGTTTCTGCTCTCGGCCACAAGCGGTTTTTCTATCCAACTCGGATTTTGTCCGAAGGAACTCGAAACATCCTGCGGGCCATGGAAGTTCACAGTATCCCACGCCTGGTCTGCGAGACCTCGCTGGGCCTCGGAGACAGTGTCGGGCGCCTAGGCCTTTACTTCACGTTGTTTATCATTCCAGTGATTCTGCCTTTCTATTTCTGGGATAAGACGCGGCAAGAGCAATTGATCGCGGCGAGCAAGGTGGAGTGGATAATTGTGCGACCCGGAATGCTGACAAACGGACGAAAACGAAACACCTATCGGCATGGTTTCAAACTCGGTAGCTTCATTTGGACGGTTCGTATTTCGCGGGCTGACGTCGCTGACTTTATGCTTAACCAATTAGCGGACAATACGTATCTTCGAGCTTCACCGGGCGTGTGTTGATAGAGGATAGAGGTGCGCTGCCCGTTGAACATTGGAGGGGTACATTACATAGCAGCGATCATAAAGAGCGTGGAGTGCGGCGTGGCGTGGTGCGGCGAGCCGTTATGCGTCATTGCAATTAGGCAATCAGATTACTAATGCTTAGGCGAACAGAAGTGAAAATAATGCTGCCCCTCTTCGTTCTCTCATCTCTCATCGGCTGCGACAATAACACCGGGGAAGGAAGGCTCAAGCCCCGACAACTGAGGAACTACCAGTTTGAGCGAACATCACTGCGTGTGGAGCGTGGCCGTTACCTTGTGACAATTGCAGAGTGTTTCGGCTGCCATTCCCCGATAGACTCAACACTATACCTTCCATTGCCCGGCAAGGAGGGTAGCGGTGATATCATCGACACTGTGGGTCCGGAGGTTGCACCGAACATCACACCCGATGTCGAGACCGGAGCGGGTCGTTGGACTGATGATATGTTTGTGCGTGCGATCCGGGAGGGTTTTGGTCATGACGGACGTCCGCTCCTTTCTTCCATGCGATCGGAATACTACGGCATCCTCACAGATGAAGATGTTGCATCTGTTGTTGTCTACCTCCGTTCTCTTCCTGCCGTGCGCCACGAATTGCCAAAAATCGTCTGGCCAGTTGATCGGCTTGGTTACCGGCAAGGACCGATGAGTACTGCTGCACGGCCCGATGAATTACTCGATACACTCGGCCTGGGCAGGTACCTCGTACGATATGCGACCTGTGAACACTGCCACAGCCCAATGGACAGCCTGGGAAACAAAAAGCCGGGGTTGCGATTTGCAGGTGGAACAATCGGTGTCAAGGATTCTGCGAGAGTCATCGTCTCAAAGAACCTTACGCAAGATCCAACAGGGATTCTGTATTATGACGAAGCGTTGTTCATTCAGACAATTCGCACTGGACGGGTCGCTGGTGTTCGAGAACTCAATCCCTGGATGGAATGGCCCTTTCTTCGTACAATGACGGACGATGATTTGAAGGCTGTGTTCAAATATCTACGAGCCCAACCTCCAGTATATCACAACGTGGATAACTCGGAACCACCTCGTCCGTGTAAACTCTGCGGAGTAACACATGGCCTCGGTGACCTTAATTAAGCAAATTGCAACGGCACATAACAGCACAAACCACGACACTCCCTTTGTTAAAAAGGATTATTGTAGTCGTTCCATGCCGCCCTACATTTGTAGATCGATGGTAGGGCGGCACGGCGTGGCTTGTACACACGTTATGCGGCATGTTTGGGTGCAGTGCTAATTTGAAACTAACTGCAAGAAATTAACTTTGACAAACATTATGAAACGGGGAAGCCGCAAACCGAAAAGAGTAGGCACATAGAGCTTCTAAGAACATTTATGATTATGCAGAATAAAAGGCTTATCATCATTATACTCACAGTAGCACTCCTATTGCTAATACCATTAATATCGATGCAATTCACAGATGAAGTGGATTGGAATCTGTCCGATTTTATTGTCGCTGGTGTCCTGATGCTCGGCACAGGTCTGATGTGCAATCTTGTAATGAGAAAGGTAAAGAAAACCAGGTTCCGAATTGCCCTCTGTGTAGTTCTTATGGCAGCATTCCTCCTCATTTGGGCAGAACTTGCAGTTGGCATCTTCGGCAGACAGTAACACAAACGGACAAGAAATAGAGTGAGTGCAAACTTGAAACAATTCTGCTTCGTGGGAACAGTAGCGCGAACGCATAACATCACAATTAAAAGAAATATTTTTAAAAAGGGTTTGGCAGTGCCAGAAATAGACTTTACTTTAGTGAATAACTAATAAACAACGATATGGACATCCGGACAATACTTACGGACAAGAACCTAAAAGCAAAACCCAAAGTTGAAGCGATCAGCAAAAGGCTTCTTGACAAAACAGTTAGCGTCAGTGAACTTATCAAGGTTGCCAAAGATTCCAAAGAGAAGGAGAAAGGAACTTGTATTGAGTCACTTGAGTTTGCGACAAGAACCAAACCCGACATTGCTTCTTCTGCTGTACTTGCCTTTGTTACAGAAACTTTAACGGACGAAGCACCGAGAGTAAAGTGGGAATCTGCTAAAGTTATCGGAAACATTGCACATCTCTTTCCGACCAAGTTGGACAACGCTATAAGTAACTTGCTGGCGAATAGTGAATATTCAGGAACAGTAGTTAGGTGGGCTGCTGCTTTTGCCTTAGGAGAAATTGTTAAGTTGAAAACAAAACGGAACAAAGATTTAGTTCCAGCGATTGAGGCAATTATAAAACGAGACGAAGACAACGCTATCAAGAAAATTTATCAGAAAGCATTAAAGAAAGTAACAGCATAAACAAACCGACACAACGATGATTGTAACTCTTTCAAACAAACTTTACTTCGGTCTTCAAACAGTTGCGCTCCGAACGAACAGCTTGGCTGCGTATAACACGAGATTGCCGTATATTGGCGTGACAATCCATTATTTCTCTTAACTCAAAAAAAGCAACATGAAGATACTCGTCACCGGAGGCTCCGGATTCTTGGGCATCAATCTGATCAGGCATCTCTTCGGCAAGGGATTAAGCGACATTGTTGTTCTTGACTTTGCAGACTTCGACTATCCTGAAAAGAATGCCGTAACATTTGTCAAGGGAGATATTCGGGATAAGGGTGCCGTGAAGAAGGCAATGGACGGCGTTCAGATCGTTATTCATACGGCGGCGGCCCTGCCATTATACAAGGATGAAGATATTCTCTCGACAGACATTGACGGTACAAAGAACCTCATTGAAGAGGCATTTGCTCGGAACGTCGAACGGTTCGTACATATTTCATCCACTGCGGTGTATGGGATTCCTGACCATCATCCGCTGGTAGAAGAAGACAAGCTTGACGGCGTCGGTGCGTACGGCAAGGCGAAGATCCTTGCAGAGAACATTTGCCTGGAGTTCCGCAAGATGGGAATGTGTGTGCCGATTATCCGCCCGAAATCATTTATCGGCCCGGAGAGGCTGGGCGTATTTGCATTGTTCTACGATTGGGCAAAGGATGGGCGAGGCTTTCCGATGATTGGCAATGGAAAGAACCGCTACCAACTCCTCGACGTGGAAGATCTCTGCGATGCCATTTACATTGTGATGACAAAAGACAAAAAGCTCGTCAACGATACCTTCAACATAGGCGCCAGGGAATTTACGACTATGAAGGAAGATTACCAGTCCGTACTCGACGTCGCTGGATTCGGGAAGACCATTAAACCGTTTCCCGCCTGGCCGATGATCTGGACGCTTCGCATTCTTGAAGCGATGAAATTGTCGCCGCTCTATAAATGGGTGTATGAAACCGCATCGAAGGATTCATTCGTCTCGATTGAGAAGGCCGAGCGCGTACTTGGCTACACACCGAAATACTCAAACAAGGATGCGTTGATCCGCAACTACCAATGGTATCTGGACAACCTTCAATCGTTCGAACATCGGGACGGCATTTCTCACCGCGTTCCCTGGAAACAAGGCGCGTTGAAAATCTTCAAGAGGTTCTTCTAGACACTTGAAATCTGGAAGCCATAAATTTTATTGTCAGGCAACCAGCAACATCTCCCCCTCCCATCCGTACACACATCCATTGCTTCTCACCATCATTGCAGGACACCATCGTGATTCTTCACATCGAGCGGGTCAACAAGACCTATAAGGGAAATGTACACGCGCTCAACGACCTGACAGTCGACGTTAAACCAGGCATTCTCGGGCTCCTCGGTCCGAACGGCGCAGGCAAGTCATCGCTCATGCGTATTCTTGCAACCATCACCAAAGCGACTTCCGGCACCGTTAAGTGGAACGACACTGACATCTCGAAGACACCCAATGTGTTGCGGGAAGTGCTTGGCTATCTGCCACAGGATTTCGGCGTCTACCCCAACCTCAACGCTGTTGAGTTTCTCGAATATATGGCTGCCATCAAGGGACTGGATTCCTCTCACTCACGCAAACGCATCGACGAACTGCTTGACGTGGTGAACTTGAGCGATATGCGCAAGCGTCCACTGGGAGGCTACTCCGGCGGCATGAGACAACGGATTGGCATTGCGCAGGCACTGTTGAACAATCCCCAGTTGCTGATCGTGGATGAGCCAACCGCAGGCCTCGATCCGGAAGAGCGGGTCAGATTCCGCAATCTTCTCTCCGATCTTTCGGGAGAGCGGATCGTCATCCTTTCGACGCATATCGTTTCGGATGTTGAGGCAACAGCAACGGAGATCGCCATTGTGTCTCAAGGTCGGCTTCTGGTTCACGGTTCGCCCGAATCATTGCTGCGTTCTGTAGAAGGACGCGTATGGGAATGGACAGTCCCAACCGCCGAACTTCCCGCCCTGAAGCAACGATACAACATCAGCAGTTCGGTTCGCCGCACGGATGGCGTAAAGGTTCGTGCAGTTGCCGACACGTCGCCATCAGCAGATGCGCAAAAGGTAACGCCGGGATTGGAAGACGCGTATCTTTCGGTCATCACCTCCGCCCGCGGAGAGGCAGCCTGACGATGAGCATCCTCTATCACCTTATACGCGCCGACTTCCTTGAGCGGGCGCGAAGCTACGGATTTCTCATCATCCTTGGGCTTGCAATCCTCCTCGGGTTTCTGGTGAACAATGGAACCATCGGGTTGACGTTGGGCAAATACCGGGGCGAGTACAACACCGCCTTTGTGGGCGCGATGATGTCGCTTGTGGCAACATTCTTTCTTTCCTGGTTCGGATTCTACCTGGTAAAGAATGCCATTCAGCGCGATGAGCGTACCGGCGTCGGACAGATTATCGCAACAACACCATTGAGCAGACTGCACTACGCTGCGGGAAAGGCTTTGAGCAATTTTGCGGTTCTCGCAATCATGGTTGTCATTCTTATTATCGCTGCAATTGTGCTGCAACTTCTGTCGGACGAAAGATCCGATTTTAGTTTGCTGGATCTTGTAACTCCTTTTCTTCTCATCACTCTTCCTGTTCTCGCTGTTGTGGCTGCACTTGCCGTACTTTTTGAATCCCTCCCATGGCTTAGCAGCGGGTTTGGCAATGTGGTATTCTTCTTTGGCTGGGTTTTCTTCTTGATTATCGGGGATGAAAACAAGAATGACTTGCTGGACATTTCAGCGATACATCTCATCAGCAAGAGCATGATGGAGGCGGCACGGCACACATTCCCGGACTACTCAGGTGGCTTCGTGCTTGGCAATACGGGACAAGAGATCGCCGGCACATTCCGATGGAACGGCATTGCATGGACGCCTGCACTCTTGATGATTCGTCTTGGATGGTTTTGTGTTGCTCCGTTCATTGTGCTTATCGCTTCGTTCGTCTTTCACAGGTTCGATCCTTCCCGCGAACGCACTCTCAAACGCAAGCCGGTTTTATCGGCAGCAGATGAGGTTGCGGTCTTGTCGCCTGTGCGAACGAGTGAACCGCGCCATCTCAACCTGACATCTCTTCCGCTCCGGTTTCGCTTCGGGACTTTGGTTGTGGCTGAATTGCGTCTTATGATGAAAGGCAAGCGTTGGTGGTGGTATGCGATCCAGGCCGGGTTGATCGTTGCATGCGTTGTTGCACCACTTCAGGAAGCCCGTCAGTTCGCGTTGCCATTTGCCTGGATATGGCCAATGATGATCTGGTCGTCCATGGGAACGCGTGAACAGCAATTCCGAACCGACCAGATTGTCTTCTCCTCGCCTTATTCTCTCTCACGTCAGTTGCCCGCTGTATTCATTGCCGGAGTTATGGTTGCAATGGTTGCGGGGAGTGGTATCTTCGTTCGTCTTCTTATCACGGGCGATTGGCCAGGCATCGCGATGTGGGTTGTTGCGACGTTGTTTCTTCCCTCGTTCGCTCTCGCTTCCGGCGTGTGGAGCGGCAGCAGCAAGCTGTTTGAAGTTGTGTATCTGTGTCTGTGGTACGTTGGCGCGATGAGCAAGACGGCATCACTGGATTTCATCACGGCTCTTGGAGTGAAGACGATTCCGCAGTTACCAATGGTGTATCTCGCGCTATCAATCGCTCTGTACGCCGCCGCGCACATTGGCAGAAAGACAGCATTATCTCACTAAGCCTCCCCTAAAGAGTAACAAACTATCAGCTCGCCCTTGACTTTCTTCTCTCCCACTCCTACATTGACGACGTAATATTTCCACCGGCCCACGCTAACAAACCTGCCGGGCCTCCCGTTCCGTGCCCGTGGTTCCTTGACAGGCTTGAATCTTGATCAAAAAAACTCCTGACCCTGTTACCACATTTCGTTTCTTACGATGGGGGAGTGTCTTTCAGATAAGGGGAATGAGATGGAACAGGCAGCACTCCCTCTTTTGTAAGGATGAATTATTGTGCTCGTTCAACGCTTTTGCGCGGAAGAACAATGAGTCGTTCATAGCTCGAAAAGGCGCTGCGTTGTTTGCCGAGAACGTTATGTGCAATTGCATTAAACAAAAACGTTAGCTGCAATACTACCGAAACCGTCTGAAGAGTGTTAACTCTAAAATAATTGATGATGAAATCAAAATATTTCATACTGATATTTTTTATTGGCTTGTCCACTTCAGTGTTGAGCCAGTTAAAACAAGTCAAAGCTAATGCAGCAATATTTAACTATACAGATACAGGCACTGGCGAACCAATTGTCTTTATACATGGCGGGTTAGAAGATTACCGCACATGGGATGCACAAATTGATACATTTTCAAAAAGCTATCGCATTGTCACTTATAGCAGGAGATTTAATTTCCCGAATCAGAATACAAATGAAGTAAGAGAGTTTTCAGCAAAAACAGAAGCTGAAGATCTAGCCGCAATAATCATAACACTCAAAATAGCACCGGTTCATTTAGTTGGGCATTCATATGGAGGACTTATTTCGCTTTTTTTAATAAAGCAACATCCAGAGCTAGTTCGATCAATAACACTTTCAGAACCCGCATTAATTAGCTGGCTACCTGCTATAGCTGGCGGCACAATTCTTTACGATAATTTTTATAAGCAATTATGGAAGCCGGTTAAACAAGCCTTTGACATCAAAGATACATTGGCCGTTTTAAAACAGACATTAATATATTTTGCAGGTGAAGACATTTTAGGCAAGTTACCTCCGGAAGTTCAGACTCAATTTATCGTAAACATTACAGAATGGCATTCCATTGCATATTCTCCTTATGCTTTTCCTGACTTTAAAAAAGAATATCTTAAGGATATTAAAGTACCTGCGTTTCTATTATCTGGCGGACAAACTTTACCCATGTTACAACTAACGAATAGAGAATTAAAAATTGTTTTACCCACCGCACAACAATACCATCTGGATGAAGGTACTCATGATTACTGGTTGACACACCCTCAGCAAATGGGAAATGCCTTATTGAGTTTTCTACAAACTACTTCAAAGAAATAGATTACCATTACTTTGACGAAAAGTAGTGCATCTAACAGAAGTTTGCCAAAAGCGGGGCGGATAACGGTCAAAATCAAACCTACTTCCCCTCAGTGTCTCCGCGACTCTGTGGCATATCTCCTTTTTCGACATCCTGCTAGAAGGATACAGAAGGAGAAGTTAAGCAGCGTGTTCGAGAAGACGTCGGGCTTCGTAGAGATCGCATCCCACCTGTTCGCAACCGTGACCATAGCATGCCTCACGCAGGCAGGCAGTACAACGACACCGGCGCCTCTCTTCCTTTACGCCGGCGTTGCCAAGAGCGATTGCTACTTCCTTTCCGCTGTCAAGCCTTTTCCATACTTCTTCAGAGAGGATTTGCGCTCCGTACTGTTTGGTCAATTGCTCGATGCGCAAAGCAAGAATCACCACGTTCCCGGTGATGGAATACTGCTTGCGCTCCGCTGACCCGATATTCCCGGTGGCAGCGTCTCCCGTATGCAGGCCGATACCGAGCCTCGGGTGTGGAATCCTGCCGCCAATCAAACTACGATAGACTTATTCGAGCCTTCTCCTGAACCGCAACACACTCAACGTCAGGATCGACACACCGAAAACAAACAGTGCCAGTGTCTGTGGCCAGAGTTCACCCAGTGTCGAGCCTTTCAGAAAGATGCCACGGACTATATCGAGGAAGTACCGCAACGGAATAAGATATGTGATCCATTGAATGAACGTCGGCATGTTGTCAATCGGAAATGAGAACCCCGAAAGAAACATGAACGGCATAAAGAAGAAAAACTGTGCAATCAACATAGCCTGTTGCTGTGATTTGGCAATGGTGGAGATAAATAGTCCGAGACCAAGCGTGGTAAGAATGAACAAGCCGCTCAGCGCGAACAATAAAGGCAGACTGCCAAGCAGAGGGACTTCGAACCAAAAACGGGCAACAGCGAGAACGATCAACATGTCGAACACCCCGATGATGACGAATGGAATCAGCTTGCCGACGATGAGCTGATAAGGTTTGATCGGCGTAACGAGAAGCTGCTCAAGCGTTCCGATTTCCTTTTCCTTGACAATGCCCAGCGAGGTCAGCGTCATCGTGATAATCATGAGCACCAGCGCAACAACTCCCGGCACCATGTAGTTCTTGCTTTTCAAATCGGGATTGAACCACACACGCGGCTCGGGGAGTATGCGGCCGATTCTTGCCCCTTGCAGCACAGATGCGGCGTTGATGAGGATGGATTGTGAGTATGAATTCACGACCTGCGTTGCATAACCGAGAAGGATGTTTGCCGAGTTCGCATCGGCGCCGTCGAATACCATCTGGAGCGGCGCTGTCTTCTTCCCGAGAATTTTTTCACCGAACCCCACCGGTATCACCAGCGCAACGGAAGCTTCGGCGTGATCGATGTACTCGTCCACCTCGTCCGGCACGTCGACGGAATATTTCTGGACGAAGTAGTGCGAGTTGGTAAAATTCTGGATGAGGTCACGGCTTTCAGAGGTTCTATCCATATCGCACACCACAAGATTGGTGTCCTTGATGTCCGTCGTTGCCGCATAGCCCAGCAGTAACACCTGCATCACCGGAGCTGCAATCGAGACTGCCATCATCCGCTTATCCCGGCGGATCTGGTAGAACTCCTTCTTGATAATCTCCAGTATGACTTGAATGCTGTTCTTCATAGTGTTGTCCCGCTTTTCAATCCTCAATCCGCCCACGTTCTCTTTTGCATCCGCTTTCGTACTCATCAACCAACAATCATAAATCTACAATCCGCTATAACGTTCTCTTCTGCATCCTCTTCGTACTTACGCCTAATGTTACCGCGGCGAAGATCCCCATATACACAAATTGCTCCCACATTGCGCTGAACCCGACGCCTTTCAGCATTACTCCTCTGACAACGACGAGGAAGAACTTGTTCACGGCGATATTCGAGAATACCTGCAGTGCCGCCGGCATACTGGCGATTGGGAAAATGAAACCAGACAACAGAAACGACGGCAACAGTGAACTGAACACAGACATCATGAACGCCACCTGTTGCGAATCGGTCACCGTGGAGATCAGCAATCCCTGCCCCAGCGCGCCAAGGATAATCAGCACAATGCCGGCGTAAAGCACAAAAAGGCTCCCCTTCACTTGAATACCAAAAAGAATGTACCCAATAATCAGGATGGCGGTGGCGGCGAAAAGGCTGATGAGCATATACGGGATCGTTTTGCCAAGGATGACGTCGATCGGTCGTAACGGTGATACCATGATCTGCTCCATGGTACCACGTTCCTTCTCACGCACGACAGTCAAGGAAGTGGAGACAACCGCCGTCAGAACAAGAATAAACCCGATAAGTCCGGGAATGAGAAACTGATTCGAAAGAAGGTCGGGGTTGTACCACACGCGCGGCTGGAAATCAACCGGCAGATAGTACTGCTTCCCCATCCGGGTAAACGCTTCAGCGACGAGCCGTGCGGAATAATCCCCTGTGATGCGCGAAGCATTGGCAATCGCCTGGGCGCCGGTGTTTGCATCGCTGCCATCGCAGAGAAGCTGCACGCTTACATCGCGGCCTGCCAGCAAATCTTCAGCAAAGGCCGTGGGAATAATGATTGCCGCCTTTGCCCGACCGTGCATGAAGTTCTCTTCAATCTCCTCGTAGCTCGCAACATCAAACTTGTAGTCGAAGAGTTCGGTCTGCTTGAATTTGTTCAGATATGCACGGCTCGCCGAGGTCTTGCTTTGATCAAAGACGGCGAGGGGGACGTGCTTCACATCGAAGTTCAGTGCATACCCGACAAGCACGATTAACGCCGCAGGAAGAACAAGCAACATACCCAGCGAGGTTGGATCGCGCCTGATCTGGCGGAATTCTTTGAGAATGATGGGACGAAGGGATCTAAAAACAGTCATTTAGTCTATTTAGTCGAGAGTCAAGAGTTTATGGAGTTTGGTGAATCAATTTTGATTTGTGGTATCGTGTTCGAGGAGATAGAGGAATACGTCTTCGAGGGATGGGACGATCCTTTGAGTACCCTGCACTTTGATATTCTTCTCCGACAGAGTTCGCTCCACCAATGCTCTTCCTTCCTTCTCATCCTTTACCATCACGTGCAGCTTTGTACCAAACACAGATGTTTCCATTGCCCAGGGCTGTACCCGGATGGCTTCCAGCGCATCGACAACATTGGTGCTTGATATTTCCAGTATCGGATTCTTGATGTAGTCGTGTTTCAACTGCGACGGCGTTCCGCTGGCGATGAGCTTGCCGGCGTTGATCAGGATGATGCTGTTGCAGTACTCTGCTTCATCGAGGAAGTGCGTCGTGACAAGGACCGTTATTCCTTCAGAAGACAGGTGATTGATCAGCTCCCAGAAATTCCTGCGTGAGATCGGATCGACTCCGCCAGTCGGCTCATCCAAGAACACAATCTTCGGTTCATGCAGAATGGCGCAGCCGAGTGCAAGGCGCTGCTTCCACCCTCCTGAAAGCGTTTTCGTCAGACTATCCTCTCTCCCCTTCAGGTCTGCCATCTTCAATACCCAATCCATACGCTCCTTCAACCGGCTATTTTTCAGACCATAGACGCCGCCGTAGAACTTGATGTTCTGTTCAACGGTCAGGTCATCGTACAGCGAGAACCGCTGGGACATATAGCCGATGTTCAGCTTCACCTGGTCGGTTTGCGTGTTGATGTCGTATCCTCCAACCAGTGCCGTGCCTGATGTTGATTGAAGCAATCCGCAGAGCATGCGAATTGTGGTGGACTTGCCTGCGCCGTTGGCTCCAAGGAAGCCAAAGATCTCTCCCCGCTTCACGTTGAAGCTGACCTGATTCACAGCCGTGAAGCTGCCGAATTTCTTGGTGAGTTCTTGTACTACTATTGAGTTGTCGTTCATGGTATCTTTTAAAGATTTACTACCTGCTGTAAGTCAGACAAGGATACCTGTCGTACTCATGCCCAACTCAAGGGCGCTTTCTCTTAGCCTTCGGAGCTGCACGGCCTTGCGCGGTGGAAAACCATCCACTACACTCCTCGTTTCCGATTATAAACGAGGCAGGGTTTGCAGTTCCGAAAGTTCTCTTTCGTCCATTTCTCTTCTAAAGAGAAATGGACACAAAGAAATCCTATTCTCCAACAGCTTTATTCAACCGCGCCATCGCAATCTGATGTTCAACCAACGCACCGGTGTAGCTTGTCCTCGCTTGAAGTACAGCAAGACTGGCGTCGAGCAAATCAGTTGATGTCGCCAGTCCGTTTTTGTATTTCTCGTTTGTGGATCGTGAATTCTCCTCTGCCTGTTCAATCGCTTCCCGTGCAACATCAATACGACTCACTGCTCTCTCAACTCCGAGTTGGGAGCGCTTCACCTCAAGCGCAGCATTATCCTTCATCTGTGCCAGCATGTATTCATTCTGGTGAAGCTGTGAACTCGCTTGTGCCGTTTGATGTGCGGTCGTTCCCCAATTCCAGACATCGAATTGCATCACCACGCCGACTTCCCATGTGCCCTTGAATTTATCCTGCATCGGCAGATAGCGCTGGTTCGGGTTGCTGTAAACATAATTCGCCATCAGTGCAAGCTGCGGCCACCAGTTCCCCTGCGACGCGGTTACACTGGAGCGTGCAGCTTCAACCCTGTAGTTCATTGCAAGCAAGTCGGAACGGTTCTTCATCGCCATGTCAACCAGAATGGGTGTTGGCGTTCCGGATGAAGCTTGCGCAGACATTCCTTCCTGTCCCATCGTGATGGTCGGAACTGATGTGAGATGAATCTGCGTATCCAGGGATTGCCCCATGATATTATTCAGATTCATGATCGACACTTCAACATCATTTGCCGCATCGATCTGCGAAAGTTTTGCATTGGAGAGCTGTACCTGAATCTTCAACAAATCATTCCTCGTAACAAGCCCGGCCTTCATCAAGTTTTGTGTGTCGGATTGATATGACGTCAAGCGATCGACGTTATCATCCACGAACTTTTTTGTCTCAATGGCCTGATACGCCATCCAATACGCATTCACGATATTCAGAACAAGGTCAGACTCACTCCCTTTCCGATCTGCTTCGCTTGCTTCGGCAAGATGCTCTGCTACGTGAACATTGCTTCGCAACTTAAACCCCGTGAAGAGGGGCTGCTGCAATCCCACTTTCAAACTGTAAGTGTTTGGAATGTTCGGACTGATTTCAATCGGCGCCGAGCCGAGTTGAGGAATTTGGAGGGCAAACGGATCAATGTTGCTGAGCCGTTTGTAACTCCCCTCGAACTTCAACGAGGGTAGCATCGCCGCTCTTGCTTCGTTCGTTTTCGCCGAAGCTGCCTCAACCCTAAATTCCGAAATACGAAGAGACCTGCTATTCTCCTTCCCAATCCTGATTGCTTCTTCGAGTGTGAGTTGTTGTGATTGCTGCGCAACTGCCGCTGAAGTAACCATTATAGACAAAAGCAAAATCCGTCTCATGCTGCCACCTCTTCCGTTACAGTGGATGTAAGAAATGAAATGAATACGTTCTCCAGCGAAGGGGGAATTCTCCTGGTACTCACGACGGTGATGCCGTTTGAACGAAGAGCCGCCTCCAACACAGGTATCGCTTCACCGGCTCGATCCACGATAACGTTCAGCCTGTCGCCAAACGCCTGAATCTCGCGCACCACAGGATGGGTCTTCAGCAGCAGGTATCCATCACGAACACGGTCGCACACAATCTCGACAACTTCTCCTCGCATCGTCTTCTTGACGTTCTCCGGGGTGTCAACACGCATGAGTCGCCCCTTGTTCATGAAGCCAACGCGTGTGCAACGCTCGGCTTCATCGAGATACGGAGTACTCATCACGATGGTGATGCCGCGCTTGAGGAGGCTCTGGAGAATCTTCCAGAAGTCACGACGCGAGACCGGGTCAACGCCTGTCGTGGGTTCATCAAGGAATATGATCTTCGGTGTGTGAATGAGGGTGCAGGCCAGCGCGAGTTTTTGCTTCATCCCACCTGAAAGCTTCTCCGCCAGCCTGTCCCGAAATGGTTTGAGCCGTGTGAATTCCAACAGCTCTTCGCGTTGGTGTTTGAAATCGTACACCTTGTTAATCTCGGCAAAGAACTCGATGTTCTCGTCGACGCTCAGGTCGCCGTAAAGCGAGAACCGTTGAGAAAGGTAGCCGATTTCCCGCTTGACTAGATCAGGTTCCTTCATGATGTCGTGACCAAGAATTACTGCCGTACCCGATGTTGCTGCAAGAATCCCGCAGAGCATCCGGATCGCCGTGGTTTTTCCTGCACCGTCCGGACCAACCAGTCCGAACATCTCTCCTTCGTTGATTGTCACGGAGAGTTTGTCGACGGCCTTGATATCAGCAAAGGATCGGGTCAATTCTTTTGTTTCAATGATGGCATTCATGGCGCGTCAGTTCGAACCGGTCAACGTAATGGTTGCATCAGCGGGAATGCCCGGACTGAGTTTGCCTTCAGGATTGTCGATAAGAATCTTCACGCCGAAGACAAGTTTGGTTCGCTCTTCTTTGGTCTGCACGTTCTTGGGTGTAAACTCTGCAACCGGAGATTTGTAGATGACCTTGCCTTGGAATGTTGCGCCTGCATCCGTTTTCACAGTCGCAGTCTGGCCGAGCCGGATACTGCTGATTTGTTCTTCGTTGACATAGATCGTCAGCTTGAGTTTTTCCAGATACGTGATGCGGAGAAGATTGGATCCGGGGCCGACGAGTTCGCCCGGTTCGACAGCCTTCAATGTTATCGTTCCGTTGGACGGAGCGAGGACGTAGCAATCACGGACTTTCTTTCTCAACTGGTCTGCTTGTGCGGCAGCCTGGTCACGCTTCGCACGGACGGCAGTAATCTCTTCGGAGCGGAGTCCATTCACCAGCTTGTCGTATGTCTGCTGCGCACTGATGTAGCGGGCTTCTGCATCGTCGTATTGTTTCTGGGTGATCGTCTGTGTGGCAAGAAGTTCTTTCATGCGTTTGAAATCCTTCTCGGCACTCTTGTATGCAGCCTCGGCCTGCAGAATGTCTTCCTTGCGCGAGCCTTCCACTGCAACACGGTACTGTGCTTCCGCGCCTTGCTGATTGGCAATCGCCACCCGAAGCTGAAGTTGATAATCGGAATCGTCGATGAGAACAAGCGTGTCGCCCTGATTCACCTTCGTTCCCTCTTCGATGCGGACTTCTTTGACACGTCCCGAGACTTCGCTGCCGATGTTCACGTCCGTGCCTTCGATTGTGCCGGAGGCTTCGATGTGGTCTTTGGAGTTGCCGGAGCAACCAGCAAGAAGTGCTGTCCCAAGCAATGCTACAGTAATTGAATTAGTTAAACGCATACGTCCCTCATGTCAATAAATGTAGTTGATATGTTACACTTGGATAACTTAACAGAAAGCGCAAAGGTTATTCTCGGCGGACAGGCAGGAATGCCTGTCCTACGTGTGATGAACTTGGCGCTTCGTTTTCATAGCGTAGGTCAGACATTCCTGTCTGACCGCAGAGTATACTGCGATAATCTGTAACATAGGAGTACACAGAGAATGTCATTTCCTTTTCTTCTTTGTGATCTCAGTGTCCTCTGTGGTTATTTCTTACTGAGGATGAACCTGTTCAAATCGTTCGCGTCCCTTGGCAGTCAATCCGCCCCTGAAGAATATGTTCAGGATCTCCTTCAATGCATCACTCACCGAGAATGATTCATGCGCAAGGACATCCGGCTGCATGATGCGGTCGATTGCGCCAAGAACGGACATGAGAAACACCCGCTCATTCAAATCGGGGCGGATGGTTCCCTCGTCGAGGCCCTGCTTGATAAGACGGGCAAACATCTCTGATATTCTCTCCCGCCGGAAATCCTCTATGCGCTTCCACAATTGCGGAATGTGCTTCTTGATGTCCCCGCCGAACGCCGGCGTCAAACGGCTTGCACTCGTTCCAATCAACGTGATGAATTCAGAGAGCTTTTCCACGGCGGTTTTGTCGCTCAGGAGTATTCGCTCGACATTTGTGCGCATCCCACCCAAAAGGCGTTCCATGATTTGTTGGACGAGGTCCTCTTTGCTGGAGAAATACTTGTAGAACGTCTTCTTGCTCATGGCAAGATCGGTGGTAATTTCGTCAACGGAGATCCTGGCGAACCCCTCCTTCCAGAACCTATCTCTGACAGCGGTGATGATTTTTTCTTTGACGATCTCTTCTTCTGACATTGCCTTAGATTCCTTTGGAAACCTGTTTCGTATCTATCGTTTCCTCATGTACAATAAAAAAACCAATGTTTATAGGCTTATTGTTTTGGGAAACTCATGACGTATCTTACGTTTCCAATATACGAAAGTTGCAGTGGGATGTCAAGGGAAAAATTTACCAGTAAATTGTGTATGCGCGCACGCTATTCGCGCGTCGGGTCACTGAGGTCACTCCTTGGTCCCGTTAATAGTCAGATCATATGATGAATTCATAGCTTCTTTCCATTGAACAAAATGACATCTCACTTTTGCCGGACACTCTTCTCAACCTAATTCATCCAATTCATCCGGCTTTTTCCAGTAATCCCTATTGGATAAGTGCCAACGAATGTGATCCGAGAGCCCATCGAGATCCGGGAAGAGCGACATGCGATTTACACCGTAATGAGATAGCTCGAATTTTAGTTCACGCACGTAGGTGCTATTAACAATGATTTTCTCGATGACTACCTTCTTATCAACAGCTTTATCGTAAGATGCGGTGGGCGGGCTATGAATTGTGAAGAGCCCGGCTTGGCGGACCAACCGAGGAATCACCGCACGTGGACGAATTCGACTCACTCCTTTCGCATAGAAAGGGTCTGATACTTTTTCTGTATCGAGATATTTTCCATGATGGGAAGCAAAGATAATGGCATCGTGTTCCATTTCTGATTCAACTGCAAAAAATGCAGCAGCAAGGGGATTCAGCGTCCAGTCCAATAGCCTTGTTGGCAGTCCATGATCCTGAGCTATTGCTAACCAGTCCCAATCATTGAGGGTACGATCACTAATAAGTTCAACAGCTCGTCGCTTCCAAGCTCTGAAGTATTCATCATCCTCCCAGGAATCGAAGGGTGGTCTGCCTGCCTTAGGAATGAGTTCCCACGTGGGATCAGCATGCCCTCGAAAGATCCAAAGATTGCTACCTCGATAACGGGACAAAGAATCATGCAATTCTTTGAAGTTGTGAACGTGCATCTCTTTCAAGGCTGATCATCCTCCAAATGGCGTTGAATATTAACGACGTACTATGACAATGTCAATCGCTGTTTCAATCAACTGATGCTCATATAGCATTGTTTGGTTTCTCTTCATCCAACGCCCATTGAAGCGGGTTGTTCCGGATGTATTCTCTGATCCGTGCAAGGTCTGCCTCGTTGCGAATGATGTGGTCGTGGAAGCCTCGTTGCCAGACGGGTTGACCTTTCATCTTACGCATTTCATTGATTCGTTTCGCGGACTTTGATTTGAACTGCCCAATGATTGCGCCGAGCGAACCGGATACCAACGTCTCCTTCGTAGGGGCGACCCGCCGGGTCGCCCCTACAGGTTCGTTCAATAAACCCATGAACATGGTTTGGCATCACCACATACATATCCAACTCAACACTCTTGCGAATCCCGGGCGTTCGCAACCATTCTTCCTCGACAATGCGACCAACGGAATTCAATCGCATCTCATCGATCACAATCTCTCCAAACAGACATTGGCGTTCGTATGCGCAGATCGTGACATAATACCACCACGACCACGAATAATCCCAACTCTTCAACCGGGTCGAACGGCGATGATGTATGTTTGGGTCGAATACCATTCTCAAAGATAAACAGGCTCGATGCCGTTGTCAACGCAAAGGACTCATCCCCGCTGTAACGAAATGGGAAATTTCCGTATCATAAGACGGTTCATGTGGCTGGAACCCCGATTATCGCGTCATTGCGAGCCTGCTTCTCAAGGCGAAGCAATCTCAGCACTGCATCATGTTGAGAACGAGATTGCTTCGTCGCTTCGCTCCTCGCAATGACTTCGCTTGGTAGAATAAGGAGAACCCTCGAATTGAATTTGCTGATCTACATCGCTGCCTTCATCCTCACATTCTTCACCACAACGCTCGCCGGCGTGCAATGGTTGAACAAGAATCCGCTTGAACTTGCCTACTTCGCCGACGGGCTTCCCTATTCCATTGCGCTGCTGTTTGTTCTGCTGGCGCACGAAATGGGACACTACATCGCAGCAAGAATTCACAAAGTGGACACGACGCCTCCGTTTTTTATCCCGATGCCAGCATTCATTGGTATCGGTCCGTTTGGAACGATGGGCGCCGTGATCAAAATCCGCCAGCAGGTGCCAAGCAAGAAAGCGTTGTTCGACATTGCGGCCGCCGGCCCGATTGCCGGATTCATCGCCAGTCTTGCGATCCTGATTACAGGATTCATTCTTCTTCCCGGCAGGGAATTTCTTTTTACGATTCACCCGGAACAGGCGAACCTTGCCCAGACACCGATAGGAGGCCTGACGTTCGGCCACACGCTGGGATACGATCTGATTGCAATGCTCTTTGCGCCGGCTGGCGCGTTCATTCCACCGATGAACGAGATGTACCACTACCCGTTCCTTTGCGTCGGATGGTTCGGCATGCTGGTGACGGCGATGAACATGATTCCGGTGGGACAACTGGATGGCGGCCATATTTCCTATTGCATGTTCGGCAGGACCTATCACGTGATTGCGCAGGTCGCTCTTGTTGCGCTCACGGTGCTCGGAATTTCAGGCTTTCTTCCAATGCTGGGAATTGACTGGAGCTACGGATGGGTCGGATGGCTCTTCTGGGCTATTGTGCTTTCGCTGATGATCAGGTTCGGAAGGCTTCATCATCCGAATACAGGAGATGAAACGCCGATCGACGACACACGCATGATGATCGGATGGTGCTGCTGGCTGATCTTTGTTATATCGTTCTCTCCGAATCCACTCTCGTTGTGACCTTCAAACAAACAGGGCGACTCGCCGAGTCGCCCCTACAGATCAATCTCAGATTCTCATACCTCGCTGGAAACACAAAACCCCCGTTCCAAATCGCTGGAACGAGGGCTTCGCTTGAAACAGTGTGTTGCTTTGCTTAGTACATGCCTTCCATGCCGCCACCACCCTGAGGCATTGCCGGCATTGACTTCTTCTCTTCAGGCTTCTCGACAATGGTCGCTTCGGTCGTCAGCAACATCCCTGCAACCGATGACGCATTCTCCAGAGCTGTACGCGCAACCTTCGTCGGGTCGATGACGCCGGCCTTGATGAGGTTTTCGTACTGCTCGGTGTATGCGTTAAAGCCGAAGTCGTCCTTGCCTTCTTTTACCTTGTTCACGACAATAGAAGGCTCGATGCCAGCATTGGCAACGATCTGACGGATCGGCTCTTCAAGCGCACGTCGGATGATCTCGACGCCGGTTTCCTGGTCTTCATTTGCTCCCTTGACTCCGTCAAGCTTCGACATTGCGCGGAGATATGCAACGCCGCCACCCGGCACGATACCCTCTGCAACTGCTGCACGGGTTGCGTGGAGAGCGTCTTCAACGCGTGACTTCTTTTCCTTCATCTCGATTTCAGTCGCTGCACCGATCTTCAACACGGCAACGCCACCGGAGAGCTTCGCAAGACGTTCCTGCAGCTTTTCCTTGTCGTAGTCGGATGTTGTCTTCTCGATCTGCGCCTTGATCTCGTTGATGCGTTTCTTGATGTCTTCCTTCTTGCCGGCACCTTCAACAATGGTGGTGTTGTCCTTGTCGATGGTGACTTTCTTCGCGCGGCCGAGATAGCTGACGGTCGCGTTCTCGAGCTTGTAGCCCTGCTCTTCGGAGATCACGGTACCGCCGGTGAGGATGGCAACGTCTTCAAGCATCGCCTTGCGACGATCACCGAAGCCCGGCGCCTTGACTGCTGCAACGCGGAGTGTGCCGCGCAACTTGTTCACAACGAGTGTTGCAAGAGCCTCGCCTTCGAGATCTTCGGCAATGACCAGAATCGGGCTGCCGGTCTGTGCGACCTTCTCGAGAATCGGCAACAGGTCCTTCATTGCGGAAATCTTCTTGTCATGGATGAGGATCATCGGGTTCTCAAGAACAGCTTCCATCGTCTCTGCGTCAGTGACGAAATACGGTGAGAGATACCCGCGATCAAACTGCATACCTTCGACAACTTCGATGGTCGTATCGGTACCCTTTGCTTCTTCAACAGTGATAACGCCGTCCGTACCGACCTTCATCATTGCATCAGCAATCAGATCACCGATAATCTTGTCATTGTTTGCCGAGATGGCGCCGACCTGGGCGATCTCCTTCTTGCTGGTCTTGTCAACAGACTTGCTGAGTTCCTTCAGGCCCTCGATCACTTTGGTGACTGCAAGTTCGATACCGCGCTTCAGGTCCATCGGGTTCGCACCTGCAGCAACGTTTTTCATGCCTTCACGAACGATTGCCTGAGCAAGAACGGTTGCGGTGGTCGTACCATCACCCGCATCGTCCGAGGTTTTGGACGCAACTTCTCGCACCATCTGTGCGCCCATGTTTTCGATCGGATTCTCGAGCTCGATTTCTTTTGCCACAGTAACGCCATCTTTTGTCACAGTCGGGGCACCGAACTTCTTGTCGATAACCACATTCCGTCCCTTGGGGCCCAACGTGACCTTCACTGCGTCGGCAAGTTGGTCAACACCCCTTTTCAGGGCTGCCCGCGCCTCAGTGTTGTAATGAATCAGTTTCGCTGACATATGCACTCATCTCCTTAGTTTAGATTGATTCAGTTGGGTTGGTGAATGGAGTTACACGATCGCGAAAATATCTGCTTCGCGCATGATGAGGTATTCATCCCCATCAACTGTAACTTCTGTTCCGGAGTACTTTCCGTACAGCACCTTGTCTCCGACTTTCACTTCGAGGGAGATTTTCTTCCCGTCATCCGACACCTTGCCAGGCCCAACGGCGACCACTTCTCCCATAACAGGCTTTTCTTTTGCCGTGTCAGGAAGAATGATCCCACCCTTGGTTTTTTCCTCAGCAGCTGTAGGTTTAATTACGACCCTGTCTGCCAAAGGCTTCATCTTCATAAATCCTCCATTTTGTTAGATTGTTGAATTACAATGGGTTAGATGGAATGTTACTTTGTTAGCACTCGCTGTATAAGAGTGCTAATAATATAACGGGTTGGGCGAGAAAGTCAAGTCGTTACCGACTTGGGTGAATTTTCTGAACAGAGAGATCAGGAGGAAAGCTTGTGGGGAACGACTTCAAAGATGTGGAGATTGTATCCGGGAAGATCGAAGTACATGCCCTTGGCAGCCAACGCGGCCCGTTCTCGAACAAAATTGGCCGAGCCGATGAGATCGCGGAACTCAATTGAGGAACCCTCAATTCCATCAAGAGTGAGTTCAATGTAGCATTGGCCAACGTGAGGAGCATAGTTGACAACAACGAGGCGTGTACCGTGAACCTTTGCGGTCCACCAGAATGCCAGGAAGTTAGTCCACGTGTAATTGTCCTGCCACGCCGGCTTGACGTGAAGAAGTCTCCACTGCCCATGACGAAACACCGGGTGAGAAACAATCGGAAGGAGTTTACTATAGAATGATTTAATCCTTGGCGATCCAACTTCGTTCGGACGTCGTCCAAGTTGAACGGGCAGTTTTACTCTCGACCCTGTGAGTTGCCCTTCGTGATACAGTGCCAAACCGGGAACAGTTGACATGACCGTTGCTGCCGCGAAGTGCCACGGCTCTGATTCAAAAGCTGTCGCAGCGCGCTGTTCATCATGATTCTCAATGAACCGAACCGACCGCCGTTGATAGTCAGGTTCAGCTTTCAAATGATCATACACCGCGCTTGCACCTTCGCGCGAAAGTCGTTCGAGAAGTTTCTTGTCATACGTGTAATCAAATCCAAGCTGTTGCAGTTGCCACTCGCGATCCCAGTACGCTTCGGCGATGAACTTGAAGCCGGCAACATCCTCCTTCACCGTTCGAATTGCTTCCGACCAGAATTCCCCGGCCGCCGGTTCACATCCCACCGGCAGAGAACGATCACCCCACGTTTTCTCGAACACATCTGCCAGTATTAGCATTGCCATGTCACATCGAACACCATCACACAGTGATGCGATTTTCTTGAGCGTCGTCAGCATTGCCCTTCGTGTTTCCGGATGGCGGAAATTCAACTGGACAGTATCAGTCCAGCCCGGATAGTACGGATCGCGACCATAGGCAAGAACGGCGTGTCCCCTGGCTGTTGTCGTCTTAAAGTAGAGTTCAGGCTGTAGAACTTCTTCGCCATCTTTCCCGCTGATGTAGTATTCAGGATGTTTGGAAACCCACTGGTGGTCACGGGCAGTGTGATTCGGCACAAAATCAAGGATCAAACCCAATCCTCGCTTTCTCAACTTTCTTCGCAATTGAGCGAGACCCAGTTCACCGCCAAGACCCGCAGAAACGGTATAGGCTTTTACCGCGTATGGTGAACTAACGATATCCTTCTCAGTAAGGTCAGATAAGGTGCACCCATAGTCTTGTTGCAAACCTTCGTGGCCGCGAGCCATGTCAAGACCGATTTTTCCGGTCGTCCAAACACCCATCATCCAAATCGCATCGAACTCCAGTTTTGCCCATCCATCCAGCATTTCCTCGGGAATTGTGCCAAGAGTTATCTCCTTGCCCGTTTTTGTACTCAGCTGATTGAGGAGAACCCGCGTATTTACCTCGTACACGAGCGGATGCAGGGTGGTGGTGATTCGAAAATCAGGGTCCTTTTTCATATTCCTTTCTGATGTCATGACTACTGACTCAATCTCGACGGCATTGCGCGTACCCATTTCCCACCTCTCAGTGCTTCGGTTCGGTACACCCTTCAATAACAAGTACATACTCACCGCGAGGAGACTTCTTCTTTAAGTGTTCCAGTATTTCCGAAGGTGTTCCCCGCAATACTTCTTCAAATTTTTTTGTGAGTTCCCTGACGACTGCTATTCTTCTCTCACCAAGATACTGCCGAACTTCATCCACCGTCTTTACGATACGAAAGGGTGATTCGTAAATGACAATGGTCCGGCCTTCCGTACGCAGGCTCTCGAACTTGGTCTTCCTTCCCTTCTTCACCGGCAGGAATCCCTCAAACACAAACCGATCTGTCGGGAGACCGCTCACAATTAAAGCCGGAAGAACTGCGCTCGCACCGGGAATGGGAATAACTCTGAGACCATCATCCAACGCCGCCCTGATAAGACCAAACGCCGGATCAGAAATCCCGGGAGTGCCCGCGTCCGTAACCAACGCAACGGATTTCCCCTCTTGCAATTTCTCAATCAACTCGGGTGTACGACGCGTTTCGTTATAGCTGTAGTAGCTGAGTAGTGGCTTCGCAATTGACAGGTGATCGAGAAGAAATTTCGTCTTGCGTGTATCCTCCGCTGCAACCAGATCCACACCACTGAGGATCTTCATTGCGCGTAGTGTGATGTCATCCAGGTTGCCGATTGGCGTACTGACAATGTACAGCACGCCGGGTTCAATTGTCTCACTCATGAGTTACAGAAAAATGACAATTGTCATATCCCCCAATCGCGGGGATACATGAAGTCAACGTTCATCGTGCGATTGGAGACTTTCGCAATCAACGGCATCTTTCTCTTGAACTGATTTCTCCTGATCATGCCTTTGACTTTTTTGATGAAGGGATCCTCAAAGCCCATTGCCTCTAACTCTGTTTCACTACGACGCTCATCAACCATATAGTAAAGCATGTGATCAACGCGCTTGTACGAGAATCCAAACTCACTCTCATCTGTCTGACCTTCCCATAGATCAGCAGACGGTGGCTTTTCAATAATGGATTTGGGAACTCCCAAGAACTCCGCAAGTTGCCAGACCTGTGACTTGTAGAGATCTCCAATCGGATTGAGCGCACAGGCAGTATCACCGAAAAGTGTTCCGTAGCCCAGAAATGTCTCCGTCTTGTTGCTCGTCCCGATCACGAGGGCGTTGTCGCGACTTGACCGGTCATAGAGAACAATCATCCTCTGTCGCGCCATGATGTTTCCGGCCCTCAGCCTATCCTCGATATTGGATTGCCTCAAAAGCGGGTCAACCATCGGCGTAATGTCAACTACCTCGGTTCTGATACCCAATTGGGTCGCAACCGACACTGCATCCCGCTCGCTTTGCGGGTTGCTTGTTTTATATGGCATCATAATGCCGAGAAGGTTCTCCGGCCCCAGCGCCTCGGCAGCAACAAAGGCCGAGACAGCAGAATCCACTCCACCCGAAAGTCCAATCACACCTTTTTGAAATCCTGCATTCCGCGTCTCATCACGGACAAACTCGACAAGAAGCTTCCTTACTATAGAAGCGTTAAGTGAAAGATCCTCGGTATGTCGACTGGCGGTTTCCATAGCGCTAAAGCTACCAAAATGCCCCTTCGAATTCAACTAACCCTTGAATACTGGCTGCAATTGCTAACAATGACAGGGGTGTATGGCTTTGTTCTCATTTTTCGCGTTGCGGGAACAAAGCACACAACTGCCGCTGCGTGTCAAACATCACCAACATTCTACGCACATCGGTTAACTTGTGTTCCACACGAATCACCCATCTATCTCTCAACACACGAAGTCCGATTGTTCCTTACATTATAGAGGAGTGAGCATGCCCATCAAGACTGATGCCTGGGTGTTGTATAAAGGCAAAGATGCGAAAAGCCAGGAACCTGCCACGTTGGTACGCGAACAATTTGACATCAGCGACATCAACGAACAGGAAGTATTGGTCGAGCCCCTGTATGGTTGTTGGGAGGGAAACATGTCACATGCCCTTGATCGCAGACCTGTAGACATCTGCCGACAGCGGAACGAGGATAAAGTTGTAATTGGCAACGCGGGCGTGGTTCGCATCCTGAAGGTCGGGCATGCAGTCACAACCGTGAAAGAAGGCGACAATGCCCTTCTGTTCTGCAATGGCAAATGGGATAAATTCGGTTACCCTGAAAAGATCCTCGGCTACGATGCAGAAGGAACGATCGGTCTTCTCGCCAAACAGACAAAACTCCATCAGCTTCAGGTAATCCCTCTGCCGGAGAATACACAATTCAGTTTGCAACAGTGGGCAGCATTCTCACTTCGCTACATCACGGCATGGTCCAACTGGAACCTCGCTTACAAGACGTGGCGCATTCAAATGACGGAAGAAGATTGTCCTGCCCCGCATGTATGGGGCTGGGGCGGTGGCGTCTCGTATGCAGAGCTTGCGCTGGCAAAGTTCAGCGGATGCCGTGTGGCAATGCTCTCGTCAAGTGATGAGCGCTTGTGTGAGTTCAAGAAAATGGGCATCCTCCCGATCGACAGACGCCAGTTTGCCGACCTCGACTTTGACGAACAGCGATATCAATCCGACCCCGATTATAAGAAGCGGTATCTTGAATCAGAAAAACAATTCCTTGCACTTGTAAGCGAGAGAACCTCCGGTCTTGGTGTCAGCATCTTTATCGATTATGTCGGTTCACCGGTTATTCGCGCTACGCTGAAAGCGCTTGCGCGCCAAGGTGTTGTAACAACTGCCGGATGGAAACACGGAATGACCATCGCGTCGCTCCGCGCGCTCGAGTGCATCAACCGGCATCAACACGTTCATACACACTATGCCCGCTACCCGCAGGGCCGGGCTGCTGTTCGCTTTGCGGAAGACACCGGCTGGATCCCGAACCTGAACGGTTACAAGGAGTACAGCTTCGACGAGATTCCACAGCTCGCCCGGGATTACGCTGAAGGCAAGTGCTCCTACTTTCCCATCTTCAAAATCAACGGATAGCAGACGAACCGGGATACCATGGAACTCCAGATGAATGAGCAGCTTCTTGTGTGCAAGCAAGCAGCAACCCTGCATAAGCATGCGCTTGATTCTGTCGGAAAGTCCCTTGCACAGAAGGTGCAAAACGATGGAAAGATCTCGGGCGAAGCGTTCAACTGTATCCAGATCCAATCGATGCAGATTGCGCGGGCCCTTGCAGAACAGGCCGCCCTCGAAAGCATGATTGAATATGCAGAACAGGCCGGCGAGTTCGAGCAGCAACTGAGCGTGATGTATGCGTCCCAGGCAATCGTGGATTTTGCAAAGCTCATACGATACGATCTTGACAATACACATACTGCTTCGATTTCAGATGTGCAAGAGTTTCTCCTCACTGCCGACAAACTCAACGCCGGGCTAACGACTCAAGCGTGGGCATCCATCGGAAAAGCGATTCTCGAAAGAGATCGGGATCTTTCAGGAACATACGCTCTTGAGGATGTTCACTCCCAATTCAAAGAGATGTTTGCGAAGTTTTCGGATTCGGTTATCGCTCCACTCGCTGAGGAAACTCACAGGAAAGATAAGCTGATATCCAACGATGTCCTGAAACAGCTTGCAGAACTCGGTGTGTTTGGCATTTCAATCCCGGAAGAATACGGCGGTTGCTTTAGCGATCATACAGTCATGGTCATTGCTACGGAAGAATTGAGCCGTGGCAGTTTGGGCGCGGGTGGAAGCGTACTCACCCGCCCCGAAATCTGCGCGAAAGCACTGTTAGCAGGAGGAACGGAGGAACAGAAAAAACATTGGCTCCCATTGATTGCTTCAGGCGAGAAAATGGTGTGTGTGGCAGTGACCGAGCCAAACACCGGTTCCGACGTGGCCCGTGTTGCCGTAACAGCAACGAAAACCGAGAGCGGCTACCTATTGAACGGCGAAAAAACCTGGGCTACTTTTGCAGGCCGCGCAGAAATTCTGTGCCTCCTCGCGCGAACCGGCAGTCCGGATTCGGGCCACAAAGGGCTTTCCCTCTTCATCGTGGAGAAACCGTATGATCCTGCAAACACTGATGAATACAGCTTCAGACATCAACAGTCCAATGGAGGAATAATTGAAGGAGGTGCAATCCCAACCATTGGGTATCGCGGGATGCACAGCTTTGCCGTCTCTTTCGATAACTACTTTATCCCGACAGAGAATTTAATAGGTGAAGAAGGCAAGGGATTTTATTTGCAGATGCAGGGATTTGCAGGCGGACGGATACAAACCGCAGCAAGAGCAATTGGTGTAATGGAAGCGGCATTCCGTTCTGCAGTCAGATATGTGAAGTCACGTAGTCTTTTTGGTCAGCATCTGGCAGATTTCACTCTCACGCAATATAAGCTTGCGCAGATGGCTGCAAAAATTCAAGCGAGCAGGCAACTTGCCTACCGGGTCGCCCGCTTGATGGATAACCACAAAGGAAGCACCGAGGCATCGTTGGTGAAACTGCTCGCGTGCAAGGATGCTGAATGGGTAACGCGTGAGGCGATGCAATTACATGGCGGCATGGGGTATTCGGAAGAGTATGCTGTCTCACGGTATTTTCTTGATGCACGCGTCCTCTCCATCTTTGAAGGCGCCGAAGAAGTACTCGCTCTTCAGGTCATCACCCGTCCGTATCTTCAACAATTCATCACCAACTGACGTCATGAACAAAGGATCGGTTCAGAACTTCTTCGAAGATTTCACGATCGGCCAGACGTTCAGTTGTCCCACACCCCGCGTGTTAACGAACGCTGATCGAGTCGCATACATTGTATTCACTGGAGATCGCACGCCAGGCTTTTGCAATGCCAGGGGTTTGATTCATCCGCTCATTGTATTCCACACGGTGCTCGGCCAGACAGTCAGACAGATCTCCTTGAACGCCCTGGCGAACCTCGGCTATGCCGAAATGATCTGGGGCGTTGCGGTTTCCATCGGAGACGAGATCCGCACCATGGCACAGATCGTCGGACTAAAAGAGAACAGCAATCAGAAGACCGGCATCGTGTATGTGAAGACAACTGCGTTTAACCAGTGGGGCGAAACCGTCCTCGAGTATTACCGCTGGGTGATGGTAAAAAAGATTAGGGGGGATGCTACGGCCTTTCTGCGTGCACCTGTTGTTCCCGCGCTGGCAGCCTCAGTTTCCGCAGAGAGACTGCCGCAGCATACTCCCGAACAATGTTACTCGAAGGTCTCGGGCGGAAGATTCTTCTTTGATGATTATGACATCGGAGAAAGAATCTTTCACATTGACGGAACAACCATCAATTCCTCGGACCACATGAGCTTCACGCGGTTGTATCAGAACACCGCCAAAGTACACTTCGATGCCCTCCTGACGGATGGCAAGCCACTTGTGTACGGAGGCCTCCCGATGTCACTCGGATATGCCCAGTCATTCAACGGATTGGAAAACCGGCTTGGCATTATTGCAGTGAATGGTGGAACACATGCCAATCCTGTACACAGCGGCGATACACTCTATGCGTTCACTGACGTCCTTCAGAAGGCGGATTTGTCAGATCAACTTGGCGCTCTGCGATTGCGTCTGATCGTCGTGAAGAATGAACAGCCCGACGCGGGAAGAGATTTCCAAATCAAGCATACCGAGACGGGAAAGGAAATCTACAACCCCAACGTGGTTCTTGATTTTGACTACTGGGAACCAATAGCGAAAGCACAACTTTCATGAGCAACTCAAACGGACAACGCAAAGCACCGTGGATAATCCGGACCTATGCCGGCTTTGGCTCGGCTGAGGAGACCAACAAACGCTTTCGCGAAAACCTGAAGGCCGGACAAGCGGGCATTTCCGTTGCCTTTGACTTGCCAACCCAGAACGGATATGATCCCGATGACAGGATGTCGCGAGGAGAAATTGGCGGGTGTGGCGTCAGCATCTCTCATCTCGGGGATATGGAAAGATTGTTCGAGGGAATTGATCCTGGCACAACCAATACTTCGATGACTATAAACTCCACCGCTCCGTTTGTTCTGGCACTGTATCTTGTCCTTGCAGAACAGAAAGCGGTTCCGTGGAAAGATCTGCGCGGAACAGTTCAAAATGATTTGATGAAGGAATTTGTCGCACGGGGGACAAACATCTTCTCGCCGTCAGTCTCCCTCCAACTTTCCACCGATATCATCACGTTCACAGCAGAACAAGTTCCGCAGTGGAACCCGATCAACGTGTGTGGCTACCACTACATGGAAAGCGGCGCACGCCCGCATGAAGAGATTGGCTACGCGTTCGGGAATGCTCTTATCATTCTCGACACTATCAGGCCAAAACTGGAGAAGCAGCAGTTTAAAAGAATCGTTGAGCGGGTTTCATTCTTCATCAATAGTGGGATCGAACTGATTCCCGAGATTTGCAAGATACGAGCATATTCACAACTTTGGACGGATATTTGCAAGAAGGAATACGGTATCGACGATGTGGCTTTTCGCGCGGGGTGCCAGGTACGATCCTTGGGGTTGACTGCACAGCAACCGGAAAATAATATTATCCGTATTGTGCTCGAAGCATTGCCAGCCCTCCTCTCGGCCAACGCACGTGTCAACGCACTTCAACTGCCCGGATTCCGCGAAGCGCTCTCACTTCCCGACCAGATGGAACAGCGGCTCAGTCTGCGCACCCAACAAATTCTTATGCATGAAACCGGAATAACCAACTTCCCGGACATCTTCGATGGGAATCCGGTTATCACTGACCTCACGCATGATATCGTGGAAAAGGCGCGCTCTATCGCGTTGAAACTCCGCTCCTCGGGATATGAAAAGGCCATTGCAACAATCAACACAGAATTGACCAAGGCCGTGGTTGAACGACAACTTCGCATCGATTCCAAACAAGATATCGTCGTTGGTGTGAACGACTTCCTCGACCCCGTTGGACTCAGCGAGCAGCTTGGGGTTCCGCCCTCTACAGCTCAGAATCCAATGTTCGAACAACAACGGGCAGAAGAAATCGGAGAATGGAAAAGGAACAGGGACCCGCGTAAATGGGCAGCGGCGCGTTACAACCTTTCCGTTGCAGTCAAAAGCAAGGCGAACATTATGGCCGCAACGTTGGAGTTTGTACGCGCGAGCGGTACCGTTGGTGAATGGGCAACGATGATTGAAAATGCCACGAAGGGGCGATTCAATACCCCAATGGACCTCAGCGTAGCCGGTTCAAATCATCCTGTTCAAAATCGGTTCAACGGCGTTCGCATTGTCCTGGGTAAGGCCGGGCTCGACGGTCATAACAACGCTCTGAAGTTGATCGCTCTTGGATGTCGCGACGCGGGCATGGAAGTGATCTTTGCAGGCACCAAAGTCTCGGCCGCGTCATTGGTAAAAAGCGCCGTCGAAGAAGATGCAGACGTATTAGGAGTCAGTTGTCTTTCCGGCGCACATCTAAGTATCGCCCAGGAGCTCATCACGGCCAGAAGCGAAATGGGTGCCAACGAATTGAAGATTGTGATAGGAGGGGTTATCCCGGAAGGCGATGTCCGTGTATTGACCAATATGGGCATAAACATCGTTATTTCGACTGGAAGCGCCACAATTGAGAGCATAGTGAACCAGATCGGAACGACAGTCACCTCAATCCCCAAGATGGCGGTTCAAGCGTGATGTTCACCACACTTCCCAGCAACAGAAAGAGTATATTTATCCCAGCTTGATGGACGGGCACTACCACTGAACAAGTGCTTCACGGACTGTCAAACACGTAACAAAAACCTCTCGCATCAAAGATTCAGAAGCACAGCCTCCCAGGCTGGCAACAACCAAATCTAATTATCACTACGACATACGACTAGGTTTTTTCCACTGAAGATTCGCAGATCCCTCTCTTGCGATGATTCATCAAACATCACAGAATCGAACCAGGCTTGAAGCCCATAGCAACATACATTCTGCTCATCTCTGTACTTTTGTCTGTTACCAGTGCTGCATTCGCCGGTGACAATGCTGCTTCATTTTCCGTAGTTAACACACCAGACAATTCGTGGGTTACCAGCAAGAATCGTGTTGATGGAAATGGTGTTGTACGTGCCATGTACAACATCAACTCAAGAACGACCGGCGCTACACCCGAGCAGATTGCGAGAACATTCCTTCAAGCGAATGGCCATGCTTTTCATCTCACTGGAATGACAACGACCCTGCAAACGAACGAGATCCAAACGGTTCAGGGAAGTTCGCACGTACGTTTCAACCAGACCTACGAGGGCGTACCTGTGTTCAGGGGAGATGTCGTTGTCAGCATCAGCAACGACAACGAGATCAGCATGGTGACCAACAATTTCAAGGATGCCATCAACCTCGCATCAACCACACCATCGCTCACGCAAGAGACCGCTCTCCAAATCGCACGGCAGCATGTAGGTATCCGGGGTCGGACGACAGGCCAGAATGACAATGCAATCCTGATGATCTTCAGAGCGGACAACGGCATAGACCATCTTGCCTACAAGGTGTCCATGACAAATGAAGACCCGATGGGCGACTGGCAGGTTTTTGTTGATGCGATGACAGGCGACGTGTTGAATGTGGAAGATTTGTTTGTCAATGAACGAGTGCAAGGATCGGGCTACGTATATCTTTCAGATCCATTGAGCACGGCGCGCAAAATATATAACTCCATCGGTTTCGCGGACAACAATGACGCCGACTCCGATTCATTGACCGCCTATCGCTCGCTCGTAACACTTGACTCGATAACATTCGAGAGCGGAGTGTACAAACTCAAAGGCTCATACTGCAACGTCACGGATATTGAATCGCCATCAGACCCTGTCTTTTTCGCGGCCAACTCACCGAACGGGTTCAACAACACTCGAAGCCAACAGGAATTTGAAGCGGTGAATGTATACTACCACGTCTCAAATTCATACAAACGATTGCTTGAACTCGGTTTTTCTGTCCCGTCACTCACGCAAATTCGTCTTGACCCACACGGCTATCTTGGACAAGACAATTCGCACTACAGCCCGGGCGGCAACTGGATTGCATGGGGCGAAGGTGGCGTAGATGATGCAGAGGATGCAGACGTCATCTGGCATGAGTACGGACATGCGATCATGTACAATATCATCACCAATTGGGGTGGTGGTGAATGCGGTGCGCTCGGCGAAGGATTCGGCGATTATTGGGCAGGCTCCTATTCACGCTCCTTGAACCAATGGAGCGCACTAGACAATCAGTATAACTGGGTATTCAACTGGGATGGCCACAACGCCTACTGGCTCGGGCGTTCATTGAATGATTCTCGTTCGTATCCATTTGGTGGCCTGGAGATTCATTCAGCCGGACAGATATGGTCGTCAGCACTCATGGGAATTTTGGGAGATCTTGGAAGAGATATCTCTGATCGACTGGTCATCAAGAGCTTCTACTATCTGGGATCTGGCACAACCGGTGCCGATGCTGCAGAAGCGATTCTCCAGGCGGATCGTGATCTCTATGGTGGCGCTCATATCCAGACACTTGCCTATTGGCTCGGCACAGTAAAGCACTTTATCAGCGCACCTCTTCCAATTCAACTTGCATCATTTACAGGAACGGTGATGAACGATCACACCGTACGCCTTGATTGGACAACGATCAGCGAGTTGAACAACTATGGCTTTTATCTTCAAAAGCGACACCAGGGTGATTCCACTTGGAGTGAAATTCAAGGATCGTTCGTATCAGGACATGGGACAACGAACGAGCCACAACAGTATTCTTTTTCAGATAACACAGCGACCAATGGAATCTGGCAGTATCGGTTGAAACAAATCGACCTTGGCGGATCAACATTTTTTTCCGAACCCATCCAGGTAGATGTGGTGACAGATGTAAAAGAAATCGTCCCGCTGCAGTTTGCCCTGCAGCAAAACTACCCGAATCCATTCAACCCCGCTACAGAGATTTCATACTCTCTGGCTGCTCTTTCGATCGTCACACTGAAGATTCATAACGCCATTGGCCAGGAGATCGCAACGCTGGTTGATCAGCCTCAGTCGGCAGGGTGGCATGAAGTGAAATGGGATGGACGCAATACTGGTGGAACACAGGTGAGCTCGGGAATCTATTTCTATCGTATCGAAGCGAAGAGTGCCATTGGTGCGGAAGGATTCGTCCAACTGAAGAAAATGACGTTGCTGAAATAGAATATTCTCTCGCCCACAAAAGCCGTCGATTGCAAGAGCAGCGACGGCTTTTGCATTTCCGGAAAAAACAGAAGGCCGTTGAATGGACATCAACGGCCTTGAAGTTCATCGAACAGGCTATGCGCCTACTTTTTCTTCATCATCTTTGTCTTTGGGGTTTTTTCCTCACAACAACCCATCTTCCCCTCTTTCGCGCAATCCATCTTGCTCATGCCTTCTTTGTCGCAGTCGCCATCCGCGTGGGCACCTTTTGTTGCAGCCAGGGTTTTTGTCTCGGCCCCTTCTTTGTATGACGCACCATACCCCGCATCCGCTATGGCCTTTGCAAGTACCTCTGTATTTGTGACTGATGTTGAAACAAGGAAAACCCTGGCCGTTCCCTTCTTCGTACTTACTTGCACATCCCTTACATCTTGAAATTTCTTCAGAGCCGACTTGACCTTGTCTGCACAATGGTCACAATGCATGCCACTCACGGTCAGGTCAACCTTCTTCCCGTCTCCCGCCCAACCGGTTGCAAATGCCACAACGACAAATACTGCCAGATATCGTATCATCCTGATTCCTTTCCAAAGAGTTTCGACTTATTTTTCTACCAACGGTCAACTAAGATAACAGCATCCGCGGTAAATCTCAAGTGCTGATGGTATGCACTTCTGTGTCTTCAGCGCTGATACAGTAAGCAGAAAGGTTGTTTATTGAAGCGACGATATGAGCTTTCCTCCATAACATCAGAAAATTGCTTGATTCTCTATTCGGGGTTCAGTAACTTTACCAAAGTATATCCCCTTTATCTTTCATATATCCACATGAGGAGACAAAGCATGAAGGCTTTGCAAGTATCAATTGTTGGCTGCCTGTTAGTCATCACAGCCACGGTTGCATCCGGAGGAGCGAAGATCGGAGATCGTCTCCAAGCAACTCTTGCACGATCAGGTGAGAATGAACAGGTCATGGCGTGGGTCTTCTTCACGGATAAAGGTACTCACGAAATGATGAAGGCCGCCGTGCCCCTCAATGTCGTATCTGAACGCTCGCTCCAGCGACGGCTCAAGGTGCGCGCCGAGAACGAACTCGTCGACTATACCGATTTGCCGGTTGAGCAACAGTACGTGGATGAATTGGCTGTGCACGTGGTGCGTGTACGTCAGCGATCAAAGTGGTTCAACGCCGCGAGCGTTATGGCCACGAGGGCGCAATTGAACGCGGTTGAACATCTACCTTTCGTACGCAAGATGGAACTTGTCTATCGAGCGCGAACAACACGCGAACTTGAGCAGGAAGTACCTGCCCCTCCGACTGACGCCCCCGAACAGCCGGAAGGTGGCAATCAAATCTATGACCTCAATTACGGCACGTCACTGAATCAGAATCAACAGATCAACGTCCCAGCAGTTCACAACACCGGCAACTACGCACAAGGCGTTATTGTCGGGGTGTTCGACAATGGTTTCCGACTCTTAACCCATCAGGCATTTGACACTCTGCGCCCGCGCATCATCGCAACATATGATTACGTGGACCACAAAGTAAGCGTTGTTCCAAACAACACAAATTCAGGGTTCGGAAGCCACGGCGTCAATACACTCTCCACAATTGCAGGATACAGGGATGGTCAATTGATTGGACCCGCGTGGGGAGCAACAATCATTCTTGCGAGGACGGAGAATGACAGTAGCGAGACGCCAATCGAAGAAGACAACTGGGCTGCAGCAATTGAATGGGCGGACAGTATTGGTGTGGATGTAACAAGCACTTCGCTCGGGTACAACTCGTACGACCCACCATACACGAGCTGGACATGGCAAGACATGAATGGGAATACCACCATCATCACCCGCGCAGCGGACATGGCAGTGGCGCGAGGAATTGTCGTTTGCAACTCGGCGGGTAATGCGGGGAATTCCAGCGTCAACACACTTGGCGCACCAGCGGACGGTGATAGCGTCATTGCTGTAGGCGCAGTAGACCCGAGCGGTGCTATTTCAGGTTTCAGTTCATGTGGACCGACTACGAGCATTCCTCCACGCATCAAGCCCGATGTATGCGCACAAGGATCGAGCGTGAGATTTGCCAGTTCCACCAATACTACCGGCTATACGTCAGGGTCCGGGACATCGTTCTCTTGTCCTCTCACCGCCGGAGTTGCAGCACTAATCGTAAAGGCAAGGCCAAACGCAACACCAGTTCAGATCGCCAACGCCTTGCGCTCGACGGCAAGCCGCGCAAGCACTCCGGATAACAGGTACGGTTGGGGAATCGCCAACGCGTTGGCCGCAATTAACGCGCTCGCTCCGGCGGGCACAGTGGAGACCCAACAGCCAACACGATTCGCTCTCGATCAAAACTATCCCAACCCGTTCAACCCTGCAACATCCATCACGTATACACTCCCGGAGGACGCATTTGTCTCCGTGAAGGTGTACGATGCTCTTGGACGCGAAGTGAAAACGCTCATCACCGGCCAGCAAACCGCCAAGGCTCACAGGATCGCATGGGATGGCACCGGATCTTCCGGCAAATCTGTAACAAGCGGGATGTACGTTTATCGCCTCTCCGCCGTAGGTGCAAGTGGCCAGGCATTCACAGAGTCAAGAAGGATGATGCTACTGAAGTAGCCAATCTCTCGTAGGATTAGCCAAAGAAAAGCGCTTTAGCCATGCTGGGGCGCTTTTCTGTTTTGGAAAGTTATTGTATTACACGTGTTAGCCGCCTCATCATTTACCATTGATAAACAAAAATCATACAAAAATGTTGACATTGGAACGCCTATTTTGCATATTTGCGTTGGGACTTCTCCTCTCAGTAGCAATCAGCAACTCATCGTTCCCTTAAATTTTCCTGAGCCCAACACCATTGGTCAGTTGCGTTTGTACACTTGGAGTGTGGTCATACGTGGTTAGCTGTGATGAGACTCCCCGCGTAAAGGACTCGCGACCCATACAAGAAGAGTCTCATTGATCTCTCAACGTTCTTACACGTTCCGCTTCCCCCCATTAGGCTTACCAATGCTGTTCTGTCTCTGAGATTCCATGTCTCCAATTTCAACCGGAGTATTTGTTCTGAAAGTGATCCAACCGATTGTGAAGTTTAGAAATAATCATACATAACCCATATCATTATCCAACATCCATTACTCTACGGAGGCATCATGTCTCGCAAGTGGCTACCACTTTGGTCCATTGCTCTCGTTTCGTTTATAGCGGGAACGTTGTTTGCTCAAGACGCTCCTGATCCACGCAAGTGGAATCAAGATCCACGCACAACAGGAATCCAAGCAACGAGTCAACCTGCCTCGATCCCAAAAGGCGATCCCAACTACGTTCACAAAAACACGACACCAAAAGTCGTGCATACACCATACGAAGCTCTTACCGTCAACCCGAACATCCGGGTTCACCCATCAGCAACAACTTCGCAAAGCGAAGTCCCAATCACACGCCATCCGACAAATGGAAATATCCTGTACGCCAGCTCCAACGCCGTACACTTTACGCCTTCGTTGTTCATCAGCGAGGGAATGTACTTGTCCACAGATGGTGGTACAACATGGTTCGGCTCTGACACAACAGCGTCTGCACCCATCGGCGGCCACAGCGGCGACCCTGCGCCGGCAATTGGTCCGGATGGCAGGCTGTATATGTCCATGATTACCAGCGGTATGGGCGTTACGTATTCCACCGACATGGGCGCAACGTGGGCAGCCAACTTCACACTTGCCACCGGTTCGCAGGACAAGAACCATACCTTTGTCAATGATGTGCCTGCCAGCCCGTACTATGGCAGGGCATACGTGACCTGGTCGTTATTCACAGCAGCAACTCCCCCGGCGGTCGTCTCATGGTCATCCAACGGCGGCGTCAGTTGGAATGGTCCGGTCAATGTTCTGGCTCCACCTGCTAGCCACTATCAACAAGGTGTCAACGGTGCCGTTGGTGCAAACGGCGATGCATACATTTGCTGGCAGAACCCTGTCACAGCGTCGCCTTTCACTGGTGACTTTGTTGGCTTTGGAAAATCAACAGATGGGGGCGTGACATGGAGTGGTTCAGCCAATGCGTATGATTGCAACGGGATCAGAGGAACACTTCCCGCAAAAGGCGGCATCCGGACAAATGACTTCCCGTCAATGGCAGTTGATAGAAGTGGTGGTGGGAGGAATGGATGGATTTATATCGTGACGGGTGAAAAGAATCTCGCTCCAGCAGGATCCGATCCGGACATTACGCTTCACCGTTCCAGCGACGGCGGCACAACATGGTCACCGGGTATTCGTGTCAACCAGGATGCACTGAACAACGGCAAGACACAGTGGCAACCCTGGGTTTGCGTTGACGCCGCGGGCGGCGTTAACGTGGTGTATTATGATGACCGCAACACGTCAGCAGATTCCGCAGAAACGTTTGTGTCCCGTTCACTCGATGGCGGAACCACATGGACTGATATTCTTGTGAGCGACCATCGCTTCAAACCATTTCCGATTCCAGGCCTCGCCGGCGGATATCAGGGAGACTACATCGGTATCACCGCGGCCAACGGAAAGATCTATCCCTATTGGGCTGACAACAGCACAGGTATTTATCAGGCATGGGTCACGTCGGTCACCACCACTGAAGGCTTCGGATGGGCAAAAGGTACGATCACCAACGTGAGCGGTGGTGCAGCGCTTGCGAATGTCACTGTAGATTTTACCAACCCGATACAACAAGTTCCTGGAACCAGTACGGCCAGCGGGCTGTACTATGCAGGCGCCAAAGTTGATACGCCAGCCACAACGGCAAACGTAACACTTCGTGCACGCAAGTTCGGGTTCCGCGACACAGTGATAAATATTACCATTACACGTGGCGATACGCTTACGCGTGACTTTGCGATGACGCCAGTAGCAAACGGTACGCTGGTGGTCCGCACAGTGCGCACCGACAGCTCGAACATCCGTTCGGGCGTCAACATTCTCTTTAATGGCAGCAGTGTTGCCACAGGATTCACCGACTCACTGACTGGATTGTACAGCACCATCCTACCGCTCGGGTCGTATGACGTTCTTGTTGATCCGCCCAGTCCTTATGGCAACAGACGCTTCGACGGAGTGACGGTCGCAAGTGGATCGACCCCATTGTATGTTGTCGTGCGAAAGGTCGTCGAGAACGCTCCTGCAGCAATGCGAGATACACTTGCCGTGGGCCAGGTCCACGCCAAGACACTTCAATTGACGAACACGACCACTGACCCTGTGCCATATCGCTTGACTGATGACAACGCGCTTGCAAAGATGCGCGTGAGCAAGCCTGCAGTTCAGCCCAGGGCAATTCCGATCAATGCGGTGGAGGGACCGAAAGACGTTCCACCAGCAGTACACGGCAGCAGTCCGACTGGGTCAGGTGGACCAGATGCGTTTGGCTACCGGTGGATTGACAGCGATGAACCGGGAGGACCGACTTACAACTGGGTTGAGATTTCCACTGTGGGAACTGCGATCACGGGTCTGGGAGACGATACGAATGTTGGTCCGTTCCCAATTGGGTTCTCTTTCCCCTTCTACGGAAATAACTATACTAACATCAGATTCTGCTCGAATGGGTGGATCAGTTTCACCTCTACCTCCAATGCGTATATCAACGGTCCCATTCCTTCGGCAGCAGAACCGAATAACGCCATCTATCCATTCTGGGATGATCATCTCTTTTCAGCGACGAACGGTGGGCGGGCATTCTACTATTACGATGCCCCGAATACACAGTTCATCGTACAGTATGACTCCGTGCCTCACTACGGAACCACTGAACTTGGAACATACACGTACCAGGTCATACTGCGACCAAATGGCGAAGTCGTCGCGCAGTATCGTCGTATGGTAGGCACACTGAACTCGGCTACGATCGGCATCGAGAATGCAGACGGATCGGTTGCACTTCAAGTCGTCAGCAATGCAGCGTACATCCACGACAACCTGGCACTCAAGTTCTATCTGCCAGATGCAGGATGGATTTCCGAGAACCCCTTTGTTGGCACCATCCCGGCGAGTTCCACATCGAATATTACTGTGACGTTCGATGCAAACGGCTTGCTGCAGGGAACAACATACAATGCCAACATCATTATGGATGTGACCCATCCTGATGTGGTCGGATCGAGTCTGATACCGGCAAGTTTGCGGGTGATCTCGGGTGTCGGACCAGTCATTTCCGTCAGTCCGGCGTCACTGACGTTCCCGACAACGATCATCGGCAGTAACCGCCGTGACAGTGTCCGCGTACGGAACGTCGGTAGTACAACCTTGAATATCACATCAGTGACAACAACCAACGCCCGCTATGCGGCAACAGCGACATCCTCTTCTATCACCGCTGGGGATTCTGCCCGCGTGCGCGTTGTCTATACGCCAGTGATACCGGCAGGCAGCGACACAGGGCGCATCATCATCTTGAGCAATGATCCGGCAAATCCGAGAGTGGACGTCATACTCAACGGCACTTCAATCGGCGCACCGCTGTTCAGAGCGCGGATCGATACACTGGTCAGAGCTGCGATGCAAAGCGGAACGCGTGACTCGATCCGCTTCTATGTGAGGAACGCGGGCACGGCAGCGGGCAACTATGCAGCCCGTGCAATCATGTACCCACGCACCCTTGCTCCGGGGATGTCGCTTGAACCCATCATTATCCCGATGGATGTACGGGTCGAACGGATGACACCTGCAAACGCTTCACAGAAACAGGTGGCACGCGGGCCGGTCCATCAAAACTCGAACAGTCAGATGGCCGACAGGAGTCCTTTCAATTCACGCCCGAGTTTTCCACCTCAATCCCCACTTGCCCAGTTCGATCTGCAATTCGACCATGATGCATCGATCATTACCGGGGCGGCGGGCAACGCTGGAGCAGTCTTCATCAACAATGAGTTCTGGACTTCGCGATGGGCAACCGGCGTTCTTCATCGCTGGACCTCCAGCGGAACCTTGATTGAACAGTTTACCATTGCCGGCGTCACG
The DNA here is from genome assembly GCA_031402435.1 of Bacteroidota bacterium. Taxonomy (GTDB): domain Bacteria; phylum Bacteroidota; class Ignavibacteria; order UBA10030; family UBA6906; genus UBA11986. The sequence goes on from JANNSJ010000028.1 coordinate 59,747, forward strand.
GGAGTTCGTGGCCTCACCACTGATGGCACGTTCCTCTACGCATCAACAAACACCGCGGCGATCCGCAAGATAGACCCCGTAACCAAAACTCTTGTCAGCACCATTACGTGCGCAGGAGCCGTGACCACCCGTGTGATTGCCTATGATCCGGTGCGCGACGGGTTCTGGGTATCCAATTTTGCCGATGCGTTATCATGTGTGAACCGCAGTGGCGCAGTCATTGCGACCATTCCGAACACACTGGCCGCGAAGTACGGCGGTGCGTATGACAATTACACCGCAGGCGGACCCTATCTGTGGGTGTTTGATCAGACGAACACTGCCGGTGGATCACCACAAAATATCTGGCAGTTCAATCTGACCACTCTCACCGCAACAGGCGTCGCGTTCGATGTCCTGACGCGGGTGACAACAGGCGGGGCGACACCAATCGCCGGCGGTCTGTTCATCACAACAGGTCTTGTTCCCGGAAAAGCAACAATCGGTGGAATGCTTCAGGGCTTACCCGACAGATTGTTTGGCCTGGAACTGGCCGATGCCGCAGGAAGTGCAGAGTGGCTGTCCATCGCCCCGACAAGTGGCGGCCCGATGGCAGTGGACGATTCAGTGTTGTTCTCTGCCCGCTTCGATGCGAGCAATCCGCTCATCTACAACAATCCGGGGAATTACTTCGGTCGCATCGAAATCAATTCGCCCGGTTCTCCTGGACCCGATACATTGAAGCTGCCGGTACGGATGTTCGTCATCCCGTCACCCGGAGCGGATCTTGTGGTAAGTCCGGATACTGTGGATATTGGCAACGTCGAGATCGGCAGTACCGACTCTTCAGAAACTGTTCTTGTCAGGAACATTGGCGGGTCGGCGTTAACTGTCACCAATGTGACATTCGCCGGTGCAGCAGGATTCTCTTCGAGCAGAACATCGTTCACTCTTGCATCGCTTGACACACTCCGGATCAAAGTGAAATTCACTGCAACTGTTCCGGGCGGTGTAAGGACTGCGCGAATGAACTTCACATGCAACGATCCCTCACCTCAATCTGTCGGCCTGCGTGCAGTCAGCCTGGGCGTCGCACACATTGTTGCCAGTCCGGATTCCTTCTTCTTCTCCCGACCGGTTGGCACTGATACGACGACGGCAAACCTCAAGATCAGGAACCCGGGTACAGATACACTGCGCTACAACATCAACGAAACAACATCGGCCTTTGATAATATCGAACCCCAGCCGATTGTTGTGCACGAGCCGTACGACCTGCCCAAGGGTGCCAATGATCCGCATCCGCCGTACATGTCTCCTCAGGGCGCGGGCGGGCCGGATGCCTTCGGCTATCGCTGGATCGATTCTGATGAACCGGGCGGCCCGGCATTCAACTGGGTGGATATTTCCTCCACCGGTGTCGCACTGGATTCAACCAGCGCATGGGTGCTTACCGGAACCAACAGACCCGGCGATGAAGGATATGTTGCGGTTCTTCTTCCGTTCTCGTTCAGCTTCTATGGCGTGAACAAGGATACAATCTTCATCGGTACCAATGGCAACGTGATGTTCCAACGGCCCACCGGTGACATCTTCACGAATGTCGCCTTCCCAACAGCGGCGGGCGCCATTGATAATCATATCGGTATCTTCTGGGATGATCTGGAGGTTCGTGCAGGCGCACGTGTATACTATGGCACCAGTGGCGGCAGTTTCGTCGTCCAGTACCAGGGCATCGCACGCTTTGCAGGAACTGTTCCGAACTACACGTTCGAGATCATCCTGAGCCCGGGAGGCTTGATCAAGATGCAATACCTTGCGATGGGCATCAACGCTGGAATCGTGAACAGCGCATCAATCGGTATCGAGAACTCCACCGGTTCAATTGGTTTGCAGACGGTGTTCAATGCAGCGTACATGCACAACAATCTGGCAATCATCTACACAAGCGATCTGCTTCCCTGGTTGACGACAGACAGGACAAGCGGAACGGTTGCTCCGGGTGACAGTCAAAATGTGCAGCTCCGTGTCGTCGGCAACCAGCCGCCCGGAAGTTACGTTGGGCATCTGCGCGTCAGCGGTAACACGCCCGATGTCGCCAACATCGGTGTGCGACTCAATATCATCACTGATATTCAGACCGAGGGCAACACAATTCCGACGGTGTTCGCACTGAACCAGAACTATCCCAATCCATTCAACCCAACAACCAGGATCACGTATGATCTGCCGGAGCAGGCAACAGTCTCTCTGAAGATCTACAACCTTCTGGGTCAGGAAGTGGCAACACTGGCCAATGGCCCGCAGGCTCCAGGTCGGTACGAAGCAGTGTGGGAAGGTCGGAACAACTTCGGCAACCAGGTCTCCAGCGGTGTGTATTTCTACCGCTTCGAAGCCACAAGCGCTTCAGGTCAGTCCTTTGCCAACCTGAAGAAGATGTTGTTCCTCAAGTAAGCTCTATGTGGGACACTCCCGTTTGATCAAGCGAGAGTGTCCTTATTTAAGCTTCAGTTCTCGTTTCTCAAGCCCCTCCTTCTTACAGGAGGGGCTTTTGTGTTTTTGGTTATGCCTCTCCCCATATTTACGTTTGACATTCAACCCTCACTTCACTACGTTTTGTCAGCCATTCCCAACATCCTTGTACATCCGGAATCTCTCAACGCGGAACTCTTGCATACTTTGATTTGAATTCTCGCTCAAGTTTCACATGGACGACCAGAGACGGTCGTCCCACTTCCCCGATTCCGGCAGTAGGCCAGGCGTCCCTGCCTGACCGATAGCAGACTTGAGCTCTACCACACCGTCGCTCATTGCAACAGAATCAGGCGAACGCTATATTGTGCCTGGACTATTCCGGAGTTGCAGATGCTTTGTTCATTCTTCTCAAACAGACTTGCTCTTCGTATCATATCCTTCCTCACCGTTTGGCCGGCACTCACCTTTGCTCAGGCACCACCACTGGCTTTGTATCTTCAGGAGGGATTCAACGCTCCGGGAATTCCCGCAGGATGGATTGTGACACCCGTGAGTGGCGGTTCCGCAGTGTGGAGCGTTGTGGCGGTGGGAACAAATCCGCCAATTGCGCCGTATGCCGGTTCGGGTCAGGCGAAGTTCAATTCATACGACGCGGATCCCGGCCATCAATCCCGCCTGACATCGCTAAACTTGAACATGGGGGGATCGAACGACCCATTCCTCAGCTTTTCTCTCTACCACGACGATGAATTTCTCTCATCGCGTGATTCTCTGTACATCGAGGCAACAACGGGCGACAGTATTGCGGGACCATGGGTACAACTGGCGGGAAATCAACGACCGCGCTCAACGTCAGGATGGAGCCGGGAGATCCTATCGCTGAACCAGTACAATGGTGTGACACGATTGTATCTTTCGTTTCGGGGCAGGAGCCAGTATGGCAACAACATCTACCTTGACGAAATCCGGGTAGCTGATTCTTCATTTCATGACATCGGCACAGCAGGGCTCCTCTCTTCCACCGATATTCTCACTCTATCGCCGGCATCAAACAGATCAAGACTGCAACATCCCGGTTTCAAATCCACAACAACCAAAGCCGAAGAATTCACCGTAATGCATTCATCATCAACGGCCCCGCTGAACATCAGCTTCATAGCACAAAATTTTGGAACATTCTCCGAGCCATCGTATCAGGTACAATGGGAGGTGGACGGACAAGGCCAGCCGGCGGTAAACAATGCACAGTTGCTTCCACGAAACGGGCGCGACACGTTAACTCTCTCGTGGCTCGCTCCTTCACCGGGAACACACGTGATTACTGCGCGGACTTTTTTGAGCACAGACCCGAACAGTGCCAACGATTCCACGCGGCTTGCCGTTGCCGTGCTCGATTCATCCGTAACATTTTCTGAGATGTTCAACAGCGGTGCGTTTCCTCCATCTGGCTGGACTGTTATCAACCGCGATGGTGGATCTCTTCTGCCATGGTTCCTGGGTTCTTCCACGTCAGTCTTTCTCCCATTTGAGGGAACCGGATTTGCTGCGAATAATTTCCAACGTGCCAATGGCACGTATATCGACGACTACATCATTTCTCCTGCCATCGCCGGCGTTGCGCAAACAGGCCGGGTTGACTCGCTGGGCTTCTGGGTGCGTTCAGCTTTTAATGTTCCGCCGGAAGCAAATTACCCTGACTCGTTGATGATCCTACTTTCGACCACAGGTTCGGATACGTCCAACTTCAACATTCTCCTTGATTATCTTTCGGTCCCCAAAACCGGTTGGACGTTGAGGAGATATTCGTTGACCGGCCGTGTTCCGACAAATTCAACAATCCGCGTTGCATTCCGTTACCTGCATTACAATGGAGGCTCTTCAGGCTCTGCTTCGGATTTCGTTGGTGTGGATTTCGTCCATATCACCAGCGGGCTCCCGACCACAATTGGGGATCCAGTCCGCCTCCCGACAGCTTTTGCCCTTCACCAAAACTATCCCAACCCGTTCAACCCCTCCACGGAGATCGAGTTCTCCGTTGATGCAACCGGACAAACACGACTTGAAGTATTCAATGTGCTCGGCCAAACCATCGCCACGATGTTCGATGAGATTGCGCACGTTGGCCGGATGTACCGTGTTCGGTTTAATGCTGCCAATGTTGCCGGAGGAGTATATTTTTGCAGGCTGCAATCCGGCGGTAGACGCGAATTGACAAAGATGGCGTTGATAAAATAGCCTCTGTCCCACTCCTTTCTTTCCCAAACATTTCAGTCAGGTATCGCCGACCCACCATCTTTCGCAACGACATCAGTACACCATAGAAGCGCTTCCATTGAAAGGAGACTCGCGACTTGGCAAATCCAAAATGAAGAACAAAATAATTTGACTTTATCTGTGGGATTCTCTATGTTGGGTGGGAATTGTGAGCAACACACCAAATTATTCACATTTTGAAACTTGTTTCTTGAAACGAATTTCCACATCCAGAACGCAAGGCTCCAGCACAAGCTTGCTCATCGTTGGTCTCTCCGATTTCAGTTGCCAATCTGCTACCATAAACCCACTCATACACTACCTCTAGTGAAAGGAGGATTAGACACCAACAGAAATGTGTTAAACGTTTGTTATCAATTGATGTAGATACATCACGTCTCCACAACAACAGAAAGGTACCACTCATGAAATTCTTGCCACGCTGCATCACATTTTGTTTGGCTGTTTTGCTTTGTGTGATAATGGTTGCACCCTCATTTGCAGATGATCGCACACCCGCCGCAGCAAACACAGATAATGTCACAAATGCCCGCGGCGAGGCAGTTGTGTTTGATCGAACTCCGTACGTAGTCAATCACACCGACAACCCGGATGCAATTCTTTTCGACAATGGCCCGCTCTCTACAGGAGCAACTTCGAAGAGCGGCGTTGCAGCCCCGGTTGGCTCCACATGGAGTGAAGTACAAAACCCATTGAACGATACAACGCAATCCAACACAACAGCAGGTGCTTCAGGAGGCATTACCACCACAGCACGTTTCAGGCTGGCCGACAACTTCACGGTTCCGGTCGGAGCCACATGGACGATTGATAGCATTGCTACATTTTCCTATCAAACGGGCTCAACACCAGCAACATCGCCCTTCATTGCTTTGAATGCACAGATTTGGTCGGGCGGACGACCGGGTGATCCGGGCGCGACAGTTGTTGGTGGAGACACCACAACAAATCGCTTAACAACTTCTGTTTGGTCAACGTACTACAGAATATTCAACTCAAAGTATCCTCCTCCAGGATCGGCAACAGGAACAACACGACCTGTGTTCAAGAATGTTGCCAATATGGGTGGAGTTGTACTTGGCCCCGGAACGTACTGGCTTGATTGGCAAACGCAGATTACAGCAAGTGCTGGACACTTTGCACCCTCTGTTACTCTGGTTGGTCAACGTGGTAATGCGGCATGGAACGCCCGTCAGTTTACGGCAGCGGGTTGGGCCGATTTCGTTGATGCCGGCAACCCGGCTACTGCACCTGATTCGGCTCAAGACTTTCCGTTCATCCTTTATGGTACTGCCCCCAGCGCTGGTGGCATAGTAACAGTAACCCGGAGACCCAGTCTCTCTATTCCTGACAATATACCAGCTGGAGTTTTCGATACGCTCACGGTGAGCGGAGTTCCAGGAGGTACTGTTGTAAAAAGGATATCTGTGTCCATAGATTCATTGCCACATACATGGGTGGGAGACTTCCGCATGACGCTGACACATGCGGGCGTGACACGGACTCTCATGAACAGGCCGGGAACTGGTGCCAATGGGAGTAGCGGAGATAATTTCTTCGGAACTGTTTTAGTGGACTCTGCCGCTCGTCGCATTGACAGCATTGCCACGACTGGAACGCCTCCAAATGGCCCGCCGTACACGGGGTACTTCAGACCAGACTCTGGAGGGGCACCATCGATCGTTCCTTCCTCTTTGGCGCCATTTAATGGGGCAGATCCTAATGGCCAATGGATTCTCTTCTTATCGGACAACGCGGCTGCGGATGTTGGCATATTGCAGAAATGGAGTCTGATTATTGAATATGGGGCACCAACAGGCGTTGGGAATCCACAAGAACTGCCAAGCGGTTTCACTCTTGGCCAGAACTATCCCAATCCGTTCAACCCGGCAACAACAATACAGTTCGGATTGCCCGTCGCTGCGAACGTGACGGTGAAAATCTACAACCTTCTGGGGCAAGAGGTTGCAACGCTGGTTGATGAATTCAAGAACGCGGGAACATTCCAAGCAGTGTGGAATGGTCGCAATTCATCCGGAACCAACGTTGCAAGCGGTATGTACTTCTACAGCCTTATTGCAAAGTCTGCAGATGGCAAATCAACATTCACCAACATCAAGAAAATGATGCTGCTGAAGTAGTACCGGTAACATCGTTATTCTACCGCCTCGTTGGTTATCAACGGGGCGGTATTGTTTTAGGCTGAAAAAGAAAACGCCTCCGGAGAAATTCGGAGGCGTTCTGTTTTGTAAGAGGAAGAACGGTGAGTCTCTAGCGAGATTCTGTGATGGACTGCCTGATTATTCCCAACCCCTCGTTAATCTCTTCCTTCGTGACTGTGAGCGGAGGCCGGAAGCGAATCGAGCGCTCTCCACTTGGCAATATGATCAAACCCTTCTCCAGCGACTTACTCCTGATCTTCGTTCGTATCTCAGGTGTACTCACATCGAATGCAGCAAACAATCCTTTGCCGCGTGCGTTCGACACGATAGCAGGGAATTCGGCAGCCATGGCCTGCATTTCATTTACGAGATGTTCACCAACAACACGTGCATTGTCAACGAGCTTCTCTTCCTCAATGATCTCGAGATACTTCTGGGCGCGTACCATATCCACCAGATTGCCGCCCCATGTTGAATTGATTCTGCTCGGGACTGTGAACACGTTCTCCGGAACTTCATCAATCCTCTTGCTGCACATAAAGCCACACACCTGCATCTTCTTGCCGAACGCAATCATGTCAGGCTCGACAAAATGCTGATGTGCCCACATCTTGCCTGTCATGGCAACTCCTGTCTGCACTTCATCGAGAATCAACATGGCCTCGTTCTCGTCAGCCAATTGGCGCAACGTCTGAAAGAACTCAGTCCTGAAGTGGTTATCGCCACCCTCGCCCTGGATCGGTTCGATAATGATGGCGGCGATGTCATCCTTGTTGGCGCGGAATGCTTCTTTGATTTGACCGATGGCGATCTCTTCGTCAGCCTTCACTTTTACAAGGCTTGCTTCGTTGATCGGGAACCGGACAACGGGATTCAGGATGCGCGGCCATTTGAATTTCGGATACAGATCGGTTTTCACAGGATCGGTGTTCGTCAGAGAGAGCGTGTACCCTGACCGACCATGAAACGCCTGCCGGAAATGTATCACCTGATGGCCTCGCTCCTCCTTGTATCCCTTCTTGAAGTTCTTTCTCACCTTCCAGTCGAACGCAGCCTTCAAGGCGTTTTCTATACCGAGAGATCCTCCTTCAACGAAGAAGATATGTGGAAGATACGCCGGCATGGCAACACGTTCGACGGTGTCAAGAAATTCCGCCTGTTCCGCTGTGTAAATATCCGAGTTTGAAGGCTTATTGACAGCGACATAGGCAAGCTTCTCGAGAAACTCCGGCGTCGTCATGCGAGGATGATTGAGACCGACCGGCGATGAAGCAACGAACGTGAAAAAGTCAAGATAGGCCTTGCCATCTTTGGCATCAACAATGTACGATCCCCTGCTCTTCTTCAAATCGATAATAATCTCATATCCATCCACCAACATATGCTTCCGCAATGTTGGAATGGCCTGCGCAGGTGCAATCGTTGCTGGTGTTGAGGTATTGGTCGTACGTACTGCTGTTTGAGCTGTCATTGGAAATTCTCCTTGTGGTAAAATGTTCATTGATCGATACCCGAAAGACAACCTACCGTCGATCAACGCACATTCAGAAGAATTCTTGATGCTCGAGTAGTGAGATGATGTGGATTTCTTGCTGGACCATGGCGGCTCTCCCTCTCAATAGTTGTCTATCTGCGCGCGCTGTAAACCGCCGCTATAGTCAATGTAGACTGCCTTCCATTCTGTGAAGAAGTCATAGACCGTCCATCCACCTTCGCGGTGACCGTTGCCGGTTTGCTTTACGCCGCCGAACGGCATATGTGCTTCGGCTCCAATGGTTGGCGCATTAATATACGTAATACCGGCTTTGATGTCACGAATCGCTTCGAACGCGCCATTTACATCCTTCGTGTACACAGAAGATGATAATCCATAAATCGTATCGTTAAGAATCCTGACGCCTTCCTGCAATGACTTCGTCCTGATCACTGAAAGAACCGGGCCAAAGATTTCTTCTTTGGCAATACGATGATCGGGTTTCACTTCACTGAAGATCGTCGGCTTGTAGAACCAGCCCTTCGCAAGTTGCGGGTCTTTGGGAATCTCACCTCCTGCTGCGAGCGTTGCTCCTTGCTGAAGTCCGATCTCAACATATTGCTGCACGGTCTGCTGTTGTCCCTTGTTAACACACGGACCAACATCGACGCCTTGAACAAGCCCGTCGCCGAGCCGCAGTTTCCCAACACGATCAACAAGCATGGAGAGGAACTTATCATGGATCTTTTCATGGAGAATCAACCTGCTCGTTGCTGTGCAACGCTGACCGGTTGTACCGAAGGCTCCCCATAACACACCTTCCAGCGCAAGATCGAGGTCAGCATCATCCATCACAAGCTGGGCATTCTTGCCGCCGAGTTCCAGAGAGACGCGTTTCAATGTCTGGCTTGCAACTTCCGAGATTTTCTTTCCCACGCCTGTTGAGCCGGTGAAGCTGATAAGGTCCACATCCGGATGACTGACGATGGCGTTCCCCACTTCACTGCCGCCACCGTGAACGATATTCACAACGCCGTCCGGCACTCCTGCATCCATAAGAATCTGTACAAGTGATGTTGCCGTTTCAGGTGTGTCAGACGCTGGCTTGAAGACAACAGTGTTACCTGAAAGAAGTGCCGGGAAAATCTTCCACGTCGGGATCGCCATCGGGAAATTCCACGGTGTTACGATACCCGCCACGCCGATTGGAACACGAATGGCCATGTTGAACTTGTTCGGCAACTCGGAAGGAACGGTATGACCAAACAAGCGGCGGCCTTCAGTGGACGCATAATATGCTGTGTCAATTCCCTCCTGCACATCACCTCGTGTTTCGGCAAGGACCTTCCCCATCTCCTTTGTCATCTGCTGCGCAAGCTGCTCTTTACGCTCAACCATAAGATCGCCCACCTTGCGCATGATGTCACCGCGTTTCGGAGCAGGAACCAATCGCCATTTCTCAAATGCCACACGCGCAACCCTCACCGCCTCGTCGACATCTTCTTTACCGGACTTTGGAAACGTTCCGAGTACCTCATCCCAGTTGGCTGGATTGCGGTTCTCGAATGTTTGCCCGGATTTTGCGTCGATCCACTTGCCGTTGATAAAGTTTTGGAATTTTTTTGCCATGGTTTCTTTCTTGGTTTAGGATTATGCCAGTCCAACACGTTCGAAGATATAGTCCACATTGCGGATGGATTTGCTCAGATCGAACAGTTCATTGAACTCTTCCGCACACAATACGTTCGTCAGCTCGTTACTTGATTGCAGAACATCCTTGAAGCTCTTGCCGGATTGCCAAGCATCCATTGCGCTCGCTTGCACCACGCGATACGCATCCTCACGCTTCATTCCTTTGTTCGTTAGTGCGAGAAGAACCGACTGCGAGAAGATCAAACCGTGCGTGCGATTCAGGTTCTTTAACATATTATCCGGATAGACAATCAGCCGGTCAATCACATCGGCCATAAGATGTAGCATGTAGTCAAGCAGAATACAACTATCAGGAATGACGATCCGCTCCACTGAAGAATGCGTGATATCCCTTTCGTGCCAGAGTGCAACGTTCTCCAATCCTGCAAGTGCATTGCCTCTCAACACGCGGGAAAGTCCTGCAATGCGTTCACACGTAATCGGATTGCGTTTGTGCGGCATCGCCGAAGAGCCCTTTTGTCCCTTTGAAAAATACTCTTCTGCCTCAAGGACTTCCGTCTTCTGCAAGTGTCGGACCTCGGTTGCGAACTTCTCCAATGAACTTCCGATGAGAGCAACAGTGGATAGAAACTCGGCATGGCGGTCCCGTTGCAGGATCTGTGAAGAAACAGGAGCAGGCTTGAGGCCGAGCTTTTTGCAGACATATTCCTCGACTTTGGGGCTGAGATGCTCGAATGTCCCTACAGCGCCGGAGATTTGTCCAACCGAGATTCGGTCTACTGCCGCCTTGAGCCTGTCAATATTCCTGCGTGTTTCATCGTACCAGAGAGCGAGTTTGAGTCCGAAGGTTGTTGGTTCGGCATGTATGCCATGCGTGCGTCCGACCATGATGGTCTTCTTGAATTCCTTCGAACGTCGTGCGAGGACTTCAGCAAGCTTCTGAAGATCAACGAGCAACAGCTCGCCCGATTGCTTCATCTGTACAGCCAGACATGTATCAAGAACATCCGATGACGTCATGCCAAGATGGATGAAACGGGATTCGGCTCCGACGTATTCTCCGACGTTCGTTAAGAATGCAATCACGTCGTGCTTCACTTCCCGTTCAATTTCATTGATCCGTGCAACATTGAACGAAGCTTTCTCCCGAATGAACTTTACGGCTTCCTTCGGGATCACGCCAAGCTCAGCCTGTGCCTCACAGGCAAGGAGTTCGATCTCAAGCCAGATGGCAAAGCGGTTCTGGTCTTCCCATATGTTGCCCATTTCGGGGCGTGTGTATCTCGCAATCACTGCGTTGATCCCTTTTCCAACTTCAGCCGAAGTTCCATGCTCTTCCTATCTCTCATCACTTTCACTTTCACGAAGTCGCCAACTCTCAAGTCATTCACAATCGAACTGAGTGTCGGCTCATCCATCACCTTTTCGCCGTTCGCCTCGACGATGATATCGCCAACCCTGAAACCGGCACGGTCTCCGGGGCTTCCACGCTTCACATCACTGATGATCACTCCTTCAGCCTTATCAAGACCGAAGTACTTTGCCACACGGAGGTCGACAGTTTGAATCTCAAGCCCTGTAGACCACTCACGATCGATCTTGCCGGAGCGTTTGAGTTCTGCAACGATGGTCTTCACCCGGTTAATCGGGATGGCAAACCCAAGCCCGATGCTTCCCTGGTTGGGCGTGTAGATAACAGAGTTCACGCCGATCACTTCACCAACACTGTTCAGTAACGGCCCGCCGCTGTTACCGGAATTGATTGATGCGTCTGTCTGGATCATTCCTTTGTAGACTCGACCTTCCTGGGCGCGGAGATTCATGCCCGTTGCACTGACAACGCCGACGGTCACTGTTGGTTTGTCGCTGATATCAAACAACCCAAACGGGTTCCCGAACGCGATCACCCATTCGCCCGTGATCACTTCATCGGAATTTCCAAGTTTGATGAAGGGAAGGTTCTTCGCTTCGATTTTCAAAAGCGCAATATCAGAAATTTGATCCGTGCCGATGAGTTTGGCATTGTACTTCTCAGCGTTCGTGAGCGTTACAGTGATCTCCTTGGCGTTGCCCGCCACATGGTCATTGGTGAGAATGTAGCCATCGGCTGAAATGATGAACCCCGAACCAAGTCCCTGCACCTTTTGCGTGTAAACCTGATCGCCAAAGAACTGCCGGAAGAATGGATCGTTACCCCAGGGCGAGAACTGCCGGTACTGCCGGACTTCCGTGACGTTGATTCCCACAACTGCCGGACTCGCCATCGCCACAGTGCGTGTAATTGCATTGCGGCGCGAGTTGGAGACATCACCATTAACCGAATCACGCGTGTCAGGAGTGTAGGAAGCAGTTTGCGCTTCCTGAAACGGCGCACCCTCATAGCGCAGCGGAACGATGGCTGCCCCCTCAGATGAACGGGCAAAGTTATATCCGACCAAGCCGCCACCTATAAACAGCAGCACAATAGCCCCGACTGCCAATATTGTTTTCATGCCGATTCTCCTGTCACTTCTTCCTCTTCAACACTCGCTTGACGGCATTCACAATGTCGCCTTGTGCAATGCCATATTTCTCCATCAACTCAATCCCTTTGCCGGATTCGCCGAATGTGTCGTTCACAGCAACGAACTCTTGCGGCGTGGGCAATGCTTGCGCAAGACATTCAGCGACAGCACTTCCAAGTCCAGAGTGGATCTGATGATCTTCTGCCGTTACAATCGCACCGGTTTCCTTCGCTGCTTTGATGATCGCTTCCTTGTCCAGAGGTTTGATAGTGTGCATGTTCATGACACGGGCCGAGATTCCCTCAGCATGCAATGTCTCAGCCGCCTGAATCGCTTCCCAGACTTGCAGACCGCACGCTATGATTGCAACATCGCTTCCGTCAATCAACGTGTTCGACTTCCCAATCTGGAACGTCGACGACTCATCGGTAAACATGGGCGTATTGTCGCGGAAGAACCGGATGTAGACCGGGCCTTTTGTTATTGCAAGCGATGCTTTCACAGCACGCTTGGTTTCAAGATAGTCACCGGGGCAGATCACTGTCATGTGAGGCAGCACGCGCATAAGTGCAATATCTTCAAGAGATTGGTGTGTCGCTCCATCAGGGCCGACGGTAATCCCGCAATGCGACGCACAGATTTTCACTGGCATTTCGCTGTATGCAAGCGATTGCCGTATTTGGTCGAACGGTCTGCCTGCAGCAAACTCACCGTATGCCGATGCAAACGGTATCTTACCAACGAGTGCAAGTCCGGCAGCAATCCCCATCATGTCTGCTTCAGCAACACCGACAGAAAAGAATCTGTCAGGATATGCTTTTGCGAACGCATCCACTTTCACAGAGCCGCTCACGTCGCCGCCGAGGACAACGACATTCGGATTCTCCTTCCCCAACTCCATCAATGCGTCGGAAAAACCCTGGCGGGTTGCCTTGTCGCCTTTGCTTTCGATTTTTGTCATGGTCGTATTCTACTTTGCCATTGCTGGAAGTTTCTCCCACTCAAACTCATGGAAGTCGCCGAACCTTGTCGGTGCGAGTTCACTCAATGCTTGCTTGCCTTGTTCGATGCTCGGAGGAATGCCATGCCACCGGTAGTCATCCTCCATAAACGAGACGCCCTTGCCCATGAACGTCTTCGCTATGATTACGGATGGCTTCCCCTTGAAGTTTCTTGCTTTGTACATGGCGGAGAGAAATTCTCCAACGTTGTTTCCATCGCATTCAACAACGTTCCACCGGAATGCACGCCATTTATCGGCCAGAGGCTCAATCTCCATCACCTTGTCGGTACGGTTATCAATCTGGCAGAAGTTGCGGTCAACAATTGCCGTGAGGTTATCGAGATTGTAGTGCCCTGCAGACATCATCCCTTCCCAGACCTGCCCTTCATCCAACTCTCCGTCACCGTGAAGAACATAGACATGGTTGAGCTTTTTGTCCATGCGAAGTCCGAGCGCTGCTCCAACGGCAATTGACATGCCCTGACCGAGAGAGCCCGAAGCAATTTCAATTCCCGGAAGTCCGTGCGTATAGCCTGGCGCCGGGTGGCCTTGCAGCCGCGTGTTGAGCTTTCGTAGCGTGGTCATCTCCTGAACCGGGTAGAATCCCGCCCGGCCAAGTGTAGCATACCAGACCGGCGCAAGATGTCCGGCAGAAAGGAAGAAATAATCCCGTCCCGGCCACGTCGGGTTCTTCGTATCAAAATTCATGATGTTGAAATACAGGGAGGAGAAAATATCCGCCAAACCCAATGGCCCACCGGAATGGCCGGACTGCGAGATCATCAGCATCCTGAGGATGTCTCTCCTGATTTGACGAGCCATCTCGTCAAGATCATCAAGTTGAAATTTGTGCGGGTTTGAAGGTCCCATAACATTCCTTTAGTGATCTTTTTCCTTGACTGATGCAAAATACTCACGCATCGGGGCTACATGCTTCGTGAGTATGACAACAAACAACGCAACGGCGAACAGTTTGAATTCCGGTGGAACAACTGAGAAGCCCAAAAGCGGACTCAGCACTTCATCCGGCGTTACCAATACACCAAGCAATTCCCCCAGCGATGCAATTGCATTTCCAACATTCACATTCTTTGTGAGGAGGTATCCAATCGCCCATAGTATCCCCCAAATCAAAATGAAGCCCCAGGATACCATCAGCATAGCACCAGCCGCAGTTGCCAACCCACGGCCTCCTTTGAACTTCAGCCACACCGGAAAATTATGGCCCACCACGGCTGCAACCCCTGCTGTTGCTTGAAGCGAAAACTGTACGTCGAAGATGACCGGAGCGAGCATAACAGCAAGGATTCCCTTGAACAGATCAATGAGCAACACCGCAACTCCCACCATTTTCGATCGCGTCACCTGAAAGCTATTCAGCGCTCCCGCATTACCGCTTCCTGTGCTTCTAATATCGACGTTCGACTTCCATCGCACAAGAAGGAATGCGGTTGGAATCGAACCGATGAGGTATCCAAGGACGCCTGAAAGAACGTACGGTAGCACGATGAACCGGCGGAAAGTTATTCAAGAAGGAACTGCATGCATAAAATACGAAAATCCGTCTGGAGAATCAAGGCAGTTAATCCCCACAACTGGAACTCTCACAGAGAGTTACGCCGCAACGTTCCTTGCTTATAGAAACCAAAAGGAGTATATTTTCCGGCGATTCGACTCATTTGTTGTATCACCACTGCACTTCCCTTCAACTGATGTATTCCCTTCAATGATAGAGAAGCAGATGCAAAAACTGCTCGCACATGATGGGCAATCAGGTTGAACTGTTGGCGGATTGTGAACATCGACAACGGGTTCGGCGTAGCATTCGCTGCAAGTCGCACCAACCAGACTCAATCAACTCAAAAAATCTGAACCACCAAGAGCATAATCCAAAAGAGTATTCTGAAATGACCAAAGATCTCAAAAAGGTTTCATACTACGAAAATATTCTCGACACCATCGGCAAGACGCCTCTCGTAAAGCTTAACAAAGTCATTGACGGCGCAAAGGGACTGATCCTCGCAAAGGTTGAGTATTTTAATCCAGGCGGATCGGTGAAGGACAGGATTGGACTTTCCATCATCGAGGAAGCGGAACGCGAGGGAAGATTGAAACCGGGTGGTACGATCGTCGAATCCACATCCGGCAATACAGGGATGGGGCTGGCATTGGTTGCCGCGGTTAAAGGATACAAGACCGTCTTCACGCTTCCAGACAAGATGAGCATGGAAAAGATCAGGCTCTTGCGCGCAATGGGCGCAGAAGTGATCGTTACTCCCACCGCCGTGCCACATGAATCGCCCGAGAGTTACACTGAAGTTGCCAAACGTATCGTCAGAGAAACGCCGAACTCCATCCTTGCCAACCAGTACTACAATCCACGGAATCCTGAATCACACTACAATACTACGGGGCCGGAAATTTGGGATGCAACTGGCGGGCAAATTGATTACTTCGTGTGCGGCGTTGGAACCGGCGGCACGATCAGCGGCGCGGGAAAATTCCTGAAGGAGAAGAATCCGAACATCAAGGTCGTCGGTATCGATCCCAAGGGTTCTGCATTGCGCGAGTTCTTCTACACGAAAAAGATTACGCCGCTTCTCAAGACGTACAAGGTTGAAGGTATCGGCCAGGACTACGTGCCTGGTGTGTTGCATTTCGAGTATATTGATGAGATGGTTGAAGCGACAGATCAAGAGTCATTTTTGATGGCCCGGCGTTTGGCAAAGCAGGAAGGGCTGATGGCGGGAGGCTCGGCGGGTACTGCTGTCGCGGGGATGATGAAGATTGCTGACAGGTTCAACGACGATGACGTTGTCGTCGTGCTGCTTCCGGATTCGGGAGAACGTTACCTGACAAAGATCTTCAATGACGATTGGATGAAGGAGAATGGGTTCCTGGTGCCGGAAAAAATCACGGCGAGGTATGTTCTCGAATCAAAGCACAAGAAGATAGGGGACCTTGTCTCGATTGATCCAACAACTTCAGTGCGCAAGGCGTTGGATCTTATGCGACAGAACGATATCTCTCAAGTTCCCGTGCTTGACCGCGGCAAGCCTGTTGGCGGAGTGACTGACCATGATTTGATGACATCGGCGATGGAACGTCCGGCGCTTATCGATTCCCCGGTGAGTTCACTCATGGGCTCGAGCTTCCCAACTGTCAACATCGACCTCCCGATCAAAGACGTCATCATGCAGCTTACATCCAAAAAGAACCCCGCCGTCCTCGTTGAGGAAGACCAGAAGATGGTGGGCATTCTGAGCCGGTACGATGTTATTGAGTTTATGGGAAAATAGGAATTTGGTTTGAGTCGTTTGACAAATAGTCGATGTACAATCACCGAATCATTCTAATCGGAAACCATCTCTATGGGATTCTCCACCAAAGCAGTCCACGCAGGCCAACCGGCTGAATCGGTAACAGGCGCCATCATGACGCCGGTGTTTCTCACATCAACATACGTTCAGGAAGAACTCGGCAAGCATAAGGGGTATGAGTACTCACGTGTTTCAAATCCAACACGCACCGCCCTTGAACAGAATATCGCCGCACTCGAAGATGGCAGCGAAGGAATGGCATTCGGCTCGGGCACTGCGGCAACAGATGCGATCATCCACCTCCTCAAGCCGGGTGACCATGTGATTGTTTCGCAGAACGTCTATGGCGGGACATACCGCATCGCCAAAATGATATGGGAAGAGTATGGCCTCCAATTTGATTTCGTTGACACGACGAATCTTCAGACCATCGAGCGTGTGTTGCGGCCAAATACGAAAATGCTCTTCATTGAAACACCGACCAACCCGACCATGGAGATCACCGATCTCGCCGGTGCTGCCGCAATCGCGAAGCGGCACAAGCTCATCTCTGTTGCTGACAATACATTCGCCACACCCTATCTTCAGCGGCCAATCAACTTTGGATTCGATGTTGTGGTTCATAGTCTCACCAAGTATCTCAACGGCCACAGCGATATGCTCGGAGGTATCGTTGTCACCAACAACAAAGCAATCGCTGAACGACTCCGGTTCCTCCAAAAGTCCATCGGTGGAATTTTGAGCCCGTTTGATGCATGGTTGTGTCTTCGCGGGACAAAGACACTTGTGGTGCGCATGAAGGCACACTGCGAGAATGCCATGAAGGTGGCTGAATGGCTCACGACGCAGAAAAAAATACAGAAGGTTTACTTTCCCGGGTTGCCGGATCACCCCCAACATCAACTCGCCAAGAAACAGATGAGCGGGTTTGGCGGGATGATTTCGTTTGAGCTTGGCAGCTTGGACGCAGCAGCGGAGTTCCTCAAGAGAGTCCGTTTGTGTGCACTTGCCGAGAGCCTCGGCGGCGTGGAGACGATCATTACTCATCCTGCATCGATGACGCATGCAGCAATACCACCGGAAAGACGCGCACAGATCGGAGTAACGGACGGCCTCGTTCGTATTTCTGTCGGAATCGAGGATGTGGAAGACATCATTGCCGATATTGATATTGCATTGAACAGGCAGACGTAACTCTGATGGTGCTCAAGTTTGCCTATCGGTCAGGCAGGGACGCCTGCCCGCCTCAAGAAATTCTCTGAGGCAGGCGGGGCCTGACCTACTGCGTAGAATCGATGAACTGGGACGACCGTCTCTGGACGTCCACATGAAACTTGAGCTCTACCTAACCCCATTGTTTGTTGAATTCAATCCCCATTTTGTCTATCTTTTTGCTGAGAAATTCTCGTTCCATAACCCTGCACTTGGCGGGCAGATCATTCCTCATGTTGCGTAGCGCGTTATGAAAGCTGTTATCATGGCCGGGGGGTTCGGAACCCGATTACGCCCCCTCACCTGCAATATTCCCAAGCCAATGGCCCCTGTGATGAACAAACCGATGATGCATCACATCGTCGATTTGCTCAGGAGCCACGGCATCGATGATATTATCGCAACGCTTTTCTATTCCCCTGAATCCATCAGTGGCTACTTTGGCGACGGCTCCCGCTTTGGTGTGAAAATGGCATACGTGAAGGCCGAGTCTGACTATGGCACGG
Organism: Bacteroidota bacterium; assembly: GCA_031402435.1. Taxonomy (GTDB): domain Bacteria; phylum Bacteroidota; class Ignavibacteria; order UBA10030; family UBA6906; genus UBA11986. The sequence goes on from JANNSJ010000028.1 coordinate 78,309, forward strand.
CCGGGAGCGTCCGCAATGCAACAAAGGAAATGAACCAGCGCATCCTCGTCATTAGTGGTGATGTGCTTACCGACTTTGATCTCTCCGCTGCAATTCGATTTCATGAATCAAAGAAGGCCAAAGCGACAATTGTGCTTACACACGTCACCAACCCTCTTGCGTTCGGCGTCGTCATCACTGACGACCAGGGAAAGATCACACGCTTCCTTGAAAAACCCACGTGGGGCGAGGTGTTCAGTGATACGATCAACACGGGCATTTACATTCTCGAGCCCGACGTTCTCGATCTTATCCCGTACCGCGAGGACTACGACTTCGGCAAGGATCTCTTCCCTCTTCTTCTTCGACAGGACGTGGGACTGTTTGGCTACATCTCGGACGGCTACTGGCGCGACATCGGCAATCTTAATGAATACCAGGATGTCCACATTGACGCCCTTGCAGGAAAAGTCAAACTCCTTTTTGAGGGTGCGAAGAACGGTAATGTGTTCGTTGGTGAAGGAACGACAATCTCCCTGGACAAGACCCAGGTTACCGGCACAGTGCTTCTCGGGAAGAACTGTACGATTGCGGAGAACGTCAAGATATCGAACACGGTCATCGGCGACAACTGCGTGGTCGGGCCGGGAGCAATTCTCAGGAACAGTGTGATTTGGAACGATGTCGTCATCGGCCACACCACGGAAATGACCTCGGATGTTGTCGGCGCGAAATGCTCGATCGGTGAGAAAACTGTGATTGCGGAAAATGTGTTCATTGGCGATGCATGTTGGATTGGGCGCCGGGCACAACTCTCAGCCAACATAAAACTCTGGCCTGAGAAGGTTGTCGAAGAAGGAGCAATCCTCACCCGCAGCCTGGTGTGGGAGGACAAATGGTTGCGCGAATTGTTTGCAGACTCCCGCGTGACAGGCCTTTCCAACATTGAGATGAACCCGGAATTCGGTGCGAAGCTTGGTGCGGCGTACGGCGCATTCCTCGGGCCAGGAAAAACCGTGGTCACCTGTCGCGATTCTGACAATGTCTCACGGATGATGAACCGTTCGCTCATCTGCGGTCTCATCTCGGCGGGCGTCAACTCGTGCGATCTTCGTGCCACCTCCATCCCGATCCTCCGTCACGAACTGAGCAGCGGCAAGGAAGCGGGTGGCATCCACGTGCGGCGATCACCGTTCGACAAAAACCTGACCGATATTGTGTTCTTCGATGCCAATGGCAAAGACCTTCCCACCAAAAAAACAAAGAATATTGAGCGCCTCTTCTTCGGCGAGGATTTTGCCCGTGCAACAGCCGAGAACGTCGGAGCGATATCGTTTCCCGAACGCACCACAGAGTCATACAAAGAACGTTTCCTTTCATCGCTCAATGTCCCGGCAATCAGCAAGAAGAAATTCAAACTTGTCATTGATTATTCCAATGGTGTTGCTTCAACCATCTTCCCTGTCATCCTCGGTTCGTTCGACTGTCAGGTGGTGGCGCTGAATGCCCACCTCGACCCCCGCAGGCTGACCCGCGACAAGGACGAGTTTGAATATTCGGAAAAACAGCTCTCCCACATCGTTACGTCCCTCAAGTACGATGTCGGTGCATTGATTGATGCTGGCGGCGAGAAATTATTCATGGTGAACGAGAACGGCGAGCCGATTGACAGCGACAGGCTCCTCGTCATTGTGGCGGAATTATTCATGAGGACATATAAGAACGCCAGGGCGATTGCGGTTCCGATTACCTCGTCCGGCGAGATTGACATCGTTGCAGCACAACACAATGTGCAGGTCATCAAGACAAGAAACAGTCATCTCGCCATGATGGAAGCTTCGACCGGCAAGTCGGTGCAGTTTGTCGGCGGGACCAAGGGCGGATTCATCTTCACGGACTTCTTTTTCGCAACCGATGCAATGTATTCCGTGGCGAAAATTCTCGAAATGATGTCCGATGCGGGAACACTTCTCGGCCAGATTGACAAGGAGATCCCGACTCTTCAGATGGCAAAGCGCAATGTCAACTGCTCGTGGGAACACAAGGGGAAAGTGATGCGGCATATCATGCGCGATTCCGAAGGGATGCGACGCGACCTCGTCGACGGCGTGAAGATTTACGTTGACGAGAAACCTGAGGGGGCCTCCGCCCTGTTGATTCCGGACAAGGAGCGTCCGCTCTTCCACATTAACGCTGAAGCGGCTGACCGCCAGACTGCAGAAGCCATTGCAACCGAGTATGAAAAAAAAGTGATCAAGTGGCGCGATGAACCATAGGAGATTCACACACTCATGAAGATTGGCGATATTCTTACCGAAGACATGGTTATGACCGGAATGAAAGGGAGTACCAAGGAAGACATCATCGATGCAATGATCGAGCTTGTCAGCAAGTCTCCAAAGGTCATAGACAAGGACAAGGTACGCGAGGCGATTTTCGACAGGGAAAAAATCATGTCAACCGGCGTCGGCAATGGTTTTGCCATCCCGCATGGAAAAACCGATGCAGTATCTGATATTGTTGCAGCGTTTGCAGTCACGGAGGAGCCTATCGACTACCAATCGCTCGACGAGAAACCAGTACGACTGGTGTTCCTTCTCGTCGGCAAGGACAATATGGTCGGCCCCCACATAAAACTCCTCAGTAGAATTTCTAGATTGATGAACAAGGAGGAGTTTAGAAAACGACTTATTGAACTCAACACGTCTCAAGAAATCCTTGAGACGTTTAAGAAAGAGGAAGCCAGCTATTTCGAAGTATAGCGATCGCCCAGTCACCCATACGCACAACTCATTCACCGCATGAAGAGAGCAACGCCGCCGATAACCTTGGACTACCGGCTCAGGGTTACTCCCTTTCTTGATGATCGTGAACAGCGATACAAAACCAGATTCGTTCTGGAAACCACACAATCATTTGCCAGTTTCGTCTACGAACTGACCGTGAAAGAACGCATGGACGGCAACCATATCTATATGAAAGTGCAGGGGTTAAAACCTCCGCGACTTGACATCCCCGCAGCCGGACACGCACGATATGAGCGTGAGTATGACAATCTCAATGGTACGTACGATATTACACTTGAAAGTATTGACGGAAGAACCAACACCTTTACTCTTCTTATTGCACCGGCAGGCATTCGTTTGTTGCACACTCCACATGATAAGTTCGCTGAGCTCGTGGTTGACCCTTAGCATCGACCCTAATCAAGCCCATACACTATGATACCCGTACTCTTCGAAATCGGTCCCCTTCGCATTAACAGCTTTGGTTTGATGCTCGGCATCGGGTTCATCCTGGGAAGCTATATTCTTTCCCTTGAGCTCAAAAGAAAGAAGCTCGATCCGAATCTGGCAAGTAACATCACGATTATCGCTGTCATCTTCGGAATTGCCGGGGCGAAACTTCTCCACGTTATTGAGTATGCCTTCGAATATTGGGGAACACCGCATCTCGACATCATGGGCCAGGTACTCTCCTTTTCAGGGCTCACGTGGTATGGCGGGCTTATTCTCGGAATGGTGGCAATCTCCGTCTATGTCCGACGCAAGAAAATCCCCTTTCTCAAAATTTGGGATGGCCTTGGAGTAGCGTTGATTCTCGCGTACGGTGTCGCCCGTCTCGGATGTCATTTTGCGGGAGACGGCGACTACGGCACTCCAACGAAGCTTCCCTGGGGGACAATTTATGCAAACGGAACCGCCAAGCCGACCAGCATGCTCAGAGAATACTTTGAGCGGAACCCGGAAGAACGTACCGCCTGGTCGTATGATTCCCTCCGTGTCATTCCTTCACGCGTCGATAAACTCGGCTACTCGGTGAATCGCTTCGACGAAGTGACGCCTCTGCATCCCACACCGGTGTACGAGACGATCATGGGGATCATCGGGTTTCTGATCATGTTGCGGATCCGCAAGAACGACTATCCTGACGGCAAGGTCTTCATGATCTACCTGATGCTTTCATCGACGCTCAGATTCCTTGTTGAATTCCTTCGACTGCAGCCAAAGCTCCTCATGGGACTCTCGGAAGCCCAGTTCATCTCCATCGGACTCTTCCTGATCGGGTTTCTCGGCGTGATCTATCTCGATCGGAAACAAAAAACAATGCGGACAACAACGTGATGTTAGTGGAGCTTTTTTCAAAAGAAGACTGCCACCTCTGCGAGGAAGCCAAAGCGGTACTCGAACGGGTGCAGAAACAGGTCCCCTTCAAGTTTCGCGAATTCAAACTGACGCCGGGTGACTCCAACTTCGATGAGTTCAAGGAGATGTTTCCCGTTGTGTACATCAACAAAGTGCCGGCGTTCAAATACCGTGTCAGCGAGAACATGCTCAAAATCAAGCTCCAGCAGATCGCAGGCGATGAGCGCCCACTGGATGTTGATCCTGACGAACCGTCCGTCGAGAAAAACTGAATGAGAGTCATTGCGAAGGCATTTGAAGCACTCGGGATAGCCTGCGTGATGATCGGGTTGGTACAAGGTATCCTGAGTGAAACAATGTGGATGGAGCTCTATCTGAGCATTATCGGCATTGTCGTGTTTCTCCTGGGATGGGGAATAGAAACGCGGTTGACCAGAAAACAGAACGCCTTGCGGAAAGAGACGGTTATATAACAAGGAAGTATCACCGGCCCTCCAGATAGCAAGTCGAAGACTCTCGCCATAACTACGTGAACCAACAATGAACAGAATCATCGCAGGCCGGCAACCGGTCATGGAAGCTCTCCGGGCGGGAACGCAGATCGAGAAGGTGATATTTCTTCTGGGAGTCCACGGAAGGGCAATTGACGACATCAGATCACTGGCACAAGACCAGAACGTACAGGTGGCCGAAGTTGCTCGCCAGGAATTCCGTGAACTTGCAAGTGATGCCACGACGCAAGGCGTGATGGCGCTTGTGTCCTCAAAACAACAATACGCAAGCTTTGAAGCACTTCTCAATATTCCGGGAGAGCGTAATGAGAAGGGGCTTCTCCTCATCCTGGACGAGATCGAGGATCCGCAGAACCTCGGCGCGCTGATACGCACCGCGGAATGTGCGGGCATCCATGGCGTGATTATTCCCAAACATCATTCGGCGTCTCTCACCAGTACAGTTGCCAAGACTTCCGCCGGCGCAGTGGAACACATGGCGATAGCGGAAGTTACCAATATCGTGACAACGATTGAGGAGCTGAAAGAGCAGGGGTATTGGATTGTCGGCCTGGAGGCCAGCGGAGAGAAGCTATATACCGAAGCTGATTACAAAACACCGACGGCGATCGTTGTGGGGAGCGAAGGGAAGGGTATTCGCCGGTTGGTAAAGGAACATTGTGACTTCCTGATAAAAATACCGCTCCGTGGGAAGATCGCTTCTCTTAACGCGTCAGTCGCGGGGGCGTTGGTCATGTTCGAAGCGACGAGACAGAGAACAATCCACTAACCTTCTTCTTCCTCTTCGCCTCCTCTCGTCAATCCAAACTTCTTCATCTTGTTATACAGGTGACTCCGCTGAATATCGAGCGCCTGCGCGGTCTTGCTGATGTTCCAGCCATGATCATCCAGCAGCTTCTTGACAAAGGCGGCCTCGGCTCTGTCCTTGAAGTCCTGGAATGTTCCACTCATTTCGAGCAGATCGCCATATTCGCTTTTGACCTTTCCTGTTCCAGGCTCAACTTGGTCTGCTTCAATCACCACAGACGGCGTCATGATGACGAGCCGCTCGACGGTATTCCTCAGCTCACGCACATTCCCACTCCAGTCCATTGACGTGAGCTTCTTCAAAGAATCCTCGGAGAATTTTTTTTTCGCAATACCATACCGGCGACAGATATCTTCGGCGAATGCCATCGTGAGTAAAGGGATATCCTCTCTCCGATCACGGAGCGGCGGAACGACAATAGGAATGACGTTCAGCCTGTGGTAGAGATCTTCGCGGAACGTTCCCTGCTTGATCATTTCAACCAGGTTCTTATTCGTTGCGGCAACCAGCCGCACATCGACGCTGATTTGTTTGTTACCGCCAACGCGCTCAATCCGGCCCTCTTCAATTGCGCGCAGGAATTTCGCCTGCGCGTTGAGGCTCATATCGCCGATCTCATCGAGAAACAGCGTACCGCCATCGGCAAGTTCGAACTTCCCGATACGTTGGTTCGTAGCACCGGTAAATGATCCCTTCTCATGCCCAAACAACTCCGACTCAATCAATTCGTTCGGGATTGCGGCACAGTTCACTTCGACGAGTTGCTTGTCTACCCTTCTGCTCATCCGATGCACAGCCCTCGCAACAAGCTCTTTGCCAGATCCATTTTCTCCCACGATGAGTACACGGGCATCTGTCGGGGCAACGCGTGCTATGACAGTGAGGACTTCCTTGATCTTTGTGCTCTCTCCGAGAATGGCATCCTTCCCTTCGACCTGTTCCCTCATTGTCCGGACTTCGGTCAAGAGCTGCTTTGCCTGGATGGCGTTCCTGATGGTGATGAGGAGCCGTTCCCTGTCAAGCGGCTTCTGAAGAAAATCAAAGGCTCCCAGCTTTGTCGCCTCGACTGCTGTTTCAATGGTCCCGTGACCCGAGATCATGACGACTGGGAGTTCCGGAGTTTTCTCTTTGATGGCCTCCAATACTTTGAGGCCATCCATTCCCGCCATCTTGATGTCGAGCAGTACCAGGTCAAACTGCGTGCTCGTCATTTTGGTCAACGCCGATGGGCCGTCACCGGCAAATTGCACGTCGTACTTGTCATACTCCAGAATCATTTTGATGGAATCGCGGATGCCCTTCTCATCATCAACAACAAGCACTGATTTCATCGTTCCTCCATAAATGAACCGAGCACGTCTTGTAACTCACCCGGCACACAGCCTCGTTCCACTGCTGGCGCTTTTTCCGTCTTTCCCAGAAATCCGGATGGCAGCACAGACGCACCACTCAACAACCATGCACCGAATTTCTGACCTTGAGCATTCGACCTAATATCCCGCTGATCAAGGGCGCCTTGAACAACGAATTTATCCTCTCCCCATTCCACAAACATACCGAAACGGGAAGCCGCTTCGGGTGACTCAAACGTGTACGTAAGAAACGCGGATCCAAAGAAATGCTGGAGCTTGTCCCGATCACCATCAATACCGGAGGGAGTATCGGCGTAGAGCTTCGAAGGAAGCGCTCTCACTCTTTGCTGGAATTCATCGGGGAATTCAGAAGTCAACGGCACCCACAAAAGCGGGCCAATGATTGGAAGCTTCACTCCGAAATTCCTATGCTCGACCGTACAGACGAACGACAGGAGCAACGCTTCGTATACATTGCTCCAGCTCAGGCTCAATGCACGATTAAACAATGCATCGACAGCGAGAAGGTCACCGTGCATCGTTTTGAATGAAGCAAACTCCTCGCTGCATATATACTCTTTGAGTCGATATTCATCCTGAAGGAGTTTGGGAATGAACAGCGGAGCAAAAAAACTGAGCGCCTCAGGATATTGCGCAGGTGCATCAAACAATGGGGATTCAGAAGAATCCTGTGCATGCGCATTTGTCGAAACCAGAAACAAGACACACATCCCTACACACGACAACTCCCTCATCAGATCCCCGGCCTTCCTGGTATGTTACGTTTGTATGACACCGGGATTGAACGGCGGAACATTCGGGTTGTTTGCCGCCATTGCTATTCCCATTGACACGATTGACCGGGACTCAACCGGATCAACAATGCCATCCACCCAGAGCCGCGCCGCTGCGAAGTACGGATCCGTCTCATCATTGTAACGGGCTTGTATATCTGCAAGAAGTTTTTGCTGATCCTCCTTGCTGATATGCTTGCCTTCCTTTTCCATCTGTTGCATCTTGATCGCCAGCAGTGTTTCGCTCGCCTGCTTGCCCCCCATGACCGCTATCTGCGCGGTTGGCCACGCATAAATGAGCCGCGCATCGTAGGCTTTTCCACACATTGCATAGTTGCCCGCTCCATAGCTGTTGCCGACCATGAACGTGAACTTGGGAACTACGCTGTTTGCAACGGCATTGACCAACTTCGCTCCATCTTTGATGATACCGCCTTGCTCAGCCCGACTTCCAACCATAAAGCCGGTCACGTCCTGGAAAAAGACAAGCGGAATCATCTTCTGATTGCAGTTGAGAATAAACCGCGCTGCTTTGTCGGCGCTATCGCTGTAGATGACGCCACCGACCTGCATCTCGCCTTTTTTTGTCTTCACAACGGACCGCTGGTTCGCAACGATGCCAACCGCCCAACCATCGATGCGGGCGTAACCGGTGATAATGGATTTGCCAAACCCCGCCTTATACTCGTCGATATCGCTGTTGTCCACAATACGAGCAAGTACTTCGTACATATCATACTGCTTCGACCTGTCCACGGGAAGCAGTCCGTAGATTTCTTTTGGTTCGAATCGAGGCGCAACTGGCGCTTCGCGATTAAAGCCTGCCTTCTGTTTTGCACCCAACTTGCTGATGATACTGCGAATTTTTTCCAGACACTCGTCATCGCTGGCCATTTTGTGGTCGGTCACGCCGCTGATTTCGCAATGCACCGTGGCACCACCGAGCTGCTCATTCTCAACATCCTCGCCGATAGCTGCTTTGACCAGATGTGAGCCGGCAAGGAACACACTACCGGTCTTGTCCACGATCATCGCTTCGTCGCTCATGATAGGGAGATAGGCACCTCCGGCAACGCACGGTCCCATGATGGCGGCAATCTGGGTGATACCCATGGACGACATCACGGCGTTGTTCCGGAATATCCTGCCGAAGTGCTCTTTGTCCGGAAAGATCTCGCTTTGCAGAGGAAGAAAGACGCCAGCCGAATCGACGAGATAAACAATCGGTAGACGATTCTCGATAGAGATTTCCTGTGCGCGGAGATTCTTCTTGCACGTCAGCGGGAACCAGGCGCCGGCCTTCACTGTCGCGTCATTGGCAACGATAACAACTTCACGGCCATGAATTCTTCCCACACCAAAGATCGTTCCGGACGACGGCGCTCCCCCGTATTCCTCATACATCCCGTAAGCAGTGAACATCCCCACTTCGAGAAACTGACTTCCGGGGTCAATCAACTTTTGAATACGCTCGCGTGCAGGAAGCTTTCCCCGCTTGCGATGCTTCTCCATTGCCTCTTTGCCACCGCCAAGTTTAATCTCGTTCCCACGTTCCCTCGCCTGGAGCAACAGGCGTTTGAAGCCTTCATCGTTCTTCAGGAATGCGTCGGTCTTCTTTATGTTTGAACCAATCAGAGCCATAGAGATATGCTATTTGAGCAGATTACGTGCGATGACCATCTTCTGGACTTCAGAAGTCCCTTCGCCGATGGTCATCAACTTGACGTCGCGATACAGTTTCTCGACTGGAAACTCCTTGATAAAACCATAACCACCGTGAATCTGGACAGCCTCGTTGGCTGCACGCACGGCAGCCTCGCTTGCGAAGTATTTTGCCTGGGCCGCAGAGAGGTTGATGTCCATTCCTTTCATTTTCATCCACGCCGCCTTTTGAGTGAGAATGCGCGCGGCGCTTATCTCTGTTGCCATGTCGGCAAGTTTCCACTGAATCGCCTGGAAGTCAGCAATCTGTTTGCCGAACTGCATCCGTTCTCTTGAATACTTTAGGCTTGCATCCAGCGCTCCTTGTGCGATCCCAACAGAGAGTGCTGCGATGCCCACGCGACCGCCGTCGAGAACTTTGAGCGCCTGTTTGAACCCTTCTCCAATATTCCCGATCAGGTTCTCACCTGGAATGCGCACACCCTCGAAAATCAGCGTCGCAGTATCGCTGCAGCGCATACCGAGCTTGTTCTCTTTCTTCCCGATGGTGAACCCCTTCATTCCCTTTTCAACGATGAACGCAGAAACGCTGCCCTTTCCCTTGTCACGATCAGTCACAGCCATGATGACATACGTCGACCCGACCGAACCTTGCGTGATAAACGTCTTGCTGCCGTTGAGTATCCAGTCGTTGCCATCCCGCGTCGCAATGGTCTTCATGCCGCCGGAATCACTCCCCGAGCCAGGCTCGGTCAATCCCCACGCTCCAAGCTTCCTCCCGGACGCCAGGTCGGGTACGTACTTCTTTTTTTGCTCTTCGTTTGCGAAGAGCATGATGTGGCCGGTGCAAAGGCTGTTGTGCGAGGCAACCGTGAGAGCGACCGACGGATCAACCTTGGCGATTTCCTCAATAATGATGGTGGCATCCAGTTCACTCAGGGCAGCACCGCCAAGTTCTTCCGGCCATGTGATACCCAGAAATCCCAATTCAGCAAGTTTCTGCACAACCTCAAACGGAAACTCCTGCGACTCATCATACTTCATTACCGTTGGTCGCATCTCCTTCTCTGCAAAGTTGCGGACGAGCTCCTGGATTGCTTTTTGACTATCGGACAACTCAAAATCCAATCCCGTAGTTGTCATTGCTTCTACTGTCATTCATTCCTCCTTAAGCGATGATGATGAAATCATCGGTGATGAGATAAGGGTTTACGTAGTTCTGAAATTTCGGATAAGTTCTTCTGCAAGATCATAGGGGTTCGACTGCAATTGCATCACAGCTTCCATTTTGCTCGAAAGCAATTCCCTGCGCTCCCGGCTCCAGAAGTCGACGCGAAGCCGATCAGCCACAATGTCGCGTATCCGATCTTCGAGTCGTGTCCGACGTTTTAGCTGCAACCTGCCCTCTGAATCAAGAAACGCACGATGCTCGGCGATCTTTGCTGCAATTTCCGGAATCCCCGTGCCATCATTGGCAATACATTTTACGACATCGGGAGTCCAGTTGGATTCCTTTCTGAATGTAAGAATCATCTTGATGGACATAATTGCTTGATCAGCACCAGCCCGATCCGCCTTGTTCATCACAAAGAAGTCGGCGATCTCCATCAACCCCGCCTTCATCGCTTGAATCGAGTCTCCGGATTCGGGAACAAGCACCACCACTGTCGTGTCAACAGCGCCTGCGATATCCAGTTCCGATTGCCCAACGCCAACTGTTTCCATGATGACAATATCCTTGCCTGCAGCATCAAGCACATCGGCAGCTTCAATTGCCTTTTTGCTGAGACCTCCGAGGCTTCCACGCGAAGCCATGCTTCTAATGAACACACCAGGGTCAAGCTCGACATCACTCATCCTGACGCGATCACCAAGCAACGCGCCTCCGGTAAACGGGCTTGTGGGATCAACAGCAATGATTCCAACTTTTTGCCCCTGCTGACGGTAATACTGTGCGAGCTTGTTTGTAATCGTGCTCTTTCCAGCTCCGGGCGGACCAGTAATCCCGATACGATAACCATGACCTGTTTTTCGGAAGACATCCATCAACAACTGCCCGACGCCATCCTGCTCGTTTTCAATTGCGGAGATGCTGCGCGCGATACTGATCCGATCGCCGGCAAACAGCTTGTCAGTATCTATCACCGCACTACGCGCCATGACTCTTCTTCAGTTTGAAATACTCAACGGTCTTCTGCAAACCCTGTTGGAGCGAAACGGAGGGTTTCCATCCAAGTTCAGTCTGGATTTGTCGCGCATCAAGAACGCTCCGCAATTGCTCTCCCTTTTTAGCAGGGGCGTGTTGTTCCTTGGCGCTAGACCGTGTGGCATCCTTGAGGATGTGGAACAAAGCGTTCACATCTGTCTCAATGCCTGTTCCAACATTGAACACTTTTGATCCACTGCACTGAAGTGCCAGGACATTCGCCTGCACAACATCGCCAACGTACACATAATCCCGTGTCTGCTTGCCATCGCCATTGATTACCGGCTGCTCACCGGCCAACATTCTGGAAATGAAGATGGCAATGACTCCCGCTTCTCCGTGTGGATTTTGCCTTGGGCCATATATGTTTGCATATCGCAGGGAAACGGAATCCACACCATGCACCGCTTTGTAGTAGAAGAGGTAGTGTTCGGTGGTAAGTTTTGCGATCCCATACGGCGAGATGGGCCGGGTCGGATGCAGCTCATCCGCTGGGAAATAATCCTGCTCACCATAGATTGCGCCTCCACTCGATGCGAACACAACGCGCCGAACTCCGCTCGCAACGCAACCCTCAAGGATGTTCAGGATGCCAAGGATATTCACCGACGCATCGTACATTGGATCGGCGACAGAACGGCGGACATCCATCTGAGCTGCATGATGGCTGACAATATCGAATCGCACGGTTTCAAATACTGCCTTCACTTTTTCCGCGTCACGAATGTCCGCTTCGATAAACCGCGCATGAGGGTTCAGATTCTCACGACGCCCGGTCACAAGATTGTCAATCACTGTTACGTCGTGTCCAAGCTGCAGGTACGCGTCAACAATGTGGGAACCGATGAAACCTGCCCCTCCTGTAACCAGAATTTTCACGTCATTTCCTTTGTCATGATACTTTCCCTGTGAGGAATAACATCCCCGTATATCCATAGATGAAAACAATGGACGCAATAGCAGCGGTGAGACCAAGGACTCTCGACCTGAGTATCAGGAACTCTGCCCGCTTCCGCGCATCGGTCATCACCATGAGTCCGTATCCGTAGAACACACAGAGGAAGGGTACAATCGGAAGCCTGAAACGGCCCTCTCCATGAAAGATTACTTGCACAAGACAAAAGAACCCTATCGCCAGAAAAACGAGGAGTAATCGTCTTCGATGTTGCCAACATGCGGCCAGGCCAATTGCCGCTCCAACGTACAGCAGAAAGTCTGCTGCGGTAACGAGCATCTGGGTCGGAATGTCTGAGTCCGAATGAGCAATCGGGTAGATCCAGAATATGTGGATCTTTTGTATCGCCAGCATACATGTCTCAAATGGATGTGAGACTATGTAATCAAGAGCTATGGCTTTGTACACAGAGAATAATTCAACTTCTGGCAGTGCATTGAGGTCAAGCACGCCACGCTCCGCAGCCTGGCTCTTCAGCCATTCATCGAACCCTTCTGCACGAAACGACTCTGGTGCAAACGGGTTGTTTCCCGCCAACAGTACTTTTCCGCCTCCAGTGGAAACCGGAACGAACGCATGATGGACGCTATAGTTTCTGATGGTCCAAGGCGATAGCACGATACACAAAACAATGATGGCAAGAATGAGTGATCTCACACCATGATTACCCTCTCTTCGCCTCATCCACCAAACTACAAACAAAACAATCGGGAAGAACCCAAGAAATACTGCTCTCGTCAGTGTCGCCAGTGCTGCGATAACCCCAAGCAATACTCCCATCCCCATGCTCATGTTTTTCACCATCTTGCATGCCACCAGAAACGCTGACAGGAAGAATACAATGTACAACGTCTCGGTGACAAGGAGCCCCGAATAGAGTACAAGCGACGGATACGCTGCACACATACCTGCCGTCCACAATGCTGCATTCTCGTTCTTGAACAACTCAAGACTTGTGAGGTAACCAAGAACAACGATACCAATGCCAAGCAAACATCCAAGGACATGTGGTATGGCCAAAGAACTGCCAAAGAACTTGAAGACTCCTGCGAGGAAGAAAATGTACAATGGGGCGATAGTAGAGAGTTCTCCGTTTTCACTGATGAACCCTTGGCCATCAAGTATACGATGCGCCATGTGTACATACTGACGTTCGTCGGTCATATAATAGTCATTCCCATGAACGAAGAGAACTGCGACCAGCCTAACCACTGCGGCGAAGACGATTATCAACGCCAGCCTCGGATGAAATATCGTTCCTCTCGAGCGTACTACCTCAGCCATTTATACAACACTTTGTGAGTAGGATAAGAGCGCCTTCCTGCCGATGTCTCGACGGTATTGCATACCCTCAAAGCTGATCCTCGCCACACCGTCATACGCCACCCGGATGGTTTTCTCAATATCGGTGTAGGCGGAGATTGCAGTAACACCGAGTACTCTTCCTCCAGCCGTCACGATCTTGCCATCAACATTCATTGTCCCCGCATGGAATGCAACCACACCTTCAGGAAGATCCTGAAGGCCGTGAATCTCTTTGCCCTTGGGATATGTATCGGGATAACCGGCAGATGCAAGCACCACGCATACAGCCGAACCAATTGTGACGCTGTTCGCAGAAGTATCCATGGATGAGATTGTTCCTTCACAGGCAGCAAGCATGAGCTGAACAATATCGCCACGATACAAGGGAAGCACAACCTGGGTCTCTGGATCTCCAAACCGTGAATTAAACTCGACGACCTTTGGCCCATCGGCGGTCAACATTAACCCAACATAAAGGCATCCCCTATATGGCCTGCCTTCAGTTGCCATTCCCCTGAGTGTCGGCTCGATAATCGTTCCCTTGACGCTTGTCAACAGTTCAGGAGTGACTATTGGAGCAGGGGCATATGCACCCATGCCACCTGTATTCTTTCCTTCATCATTGTCATACACGCGCTTGTGGTCCTGTGCGGGAGCAAGCACTACATAATTTGTACCGTCGCAAACGGCAAACACCGAAGCCTCTTCGCCGGTCATGAACTCTTCGAACACAACCGTTTCGCTCGCCGCACCAAACGCTTTCTCATCCATCATGTCATGCAATGCAGCGAGCGCCACCTGCAGATCGTTGCAGATGACTACACCTTTCCCCGCTGCAAGCCCGTCAGCTTTGAGTACGAGAGGATAGCTCGACGTCTCCAATGCAGCAGCAGCCTTATCACGTTCGCTCAACGCGAAAGTTTGATGATGTGCGGTGGGGATCCCGTTCCTCACCATAAAGTCCTTCGCAAATGCCTTGCTCCATTCAAGTTCAGCCGCCCTCTTTGTCGGCCCAAAAATCTTCAGGCCATGTTCTTCGAAGAGATCGACAATGCCATCAGCGAGAGGTTGCTCGGGTCCGACAATTGTGAGGTCAATTTTTTTCTCCTGTGCAAATCGAAGCAGCCCATGAGTGTCCGAAATAGGAAGGGGAACACACTGCGCAAGCGATGCAATACCGGGGTTGCCGGGGGCACAGTACAGTTCTCCGGTCAACAGGCTTTGTTTCATCTTCCAGACAAAAGCATGCTCTCTTCCGCCGGAACCGATCACCAGGATATTCATCTTATGGTTCAACAAGAGACTCAAAGATTTTGACAAGCTGACCCGACAGGTTGATTCTGCTGTATTTCTCCACCACGGCTGCGCTTGGGCCTTTCAGTGCTTTCTTTTCAAACAAGGTGAAGAACTCTTCTATCGCTATCTTGATTCCAGCAACATCGTCAGGGGCAACGGTTTTACCCCCTGCTTCGAGAATGGTCGCCTTCAGAAACCCTTCCGGCACACAACCGAGGATCGGTTTTCGTGCACCGATGTATTCATACGTTTTGCCGGGCGATCCGAACTCGTCACCGACAATCATCCATAGCACATCAGAGGAGACGAGTTGCTTCACGCATTCGTTGTGCGGCAGATAGCCAAGCACGTTGACGCTGTCCTGCAGACCAAGTTGCTCGACGATTTTCAGATTCTCGTCCCGGAAATTGCCAATGAAACGAGCTTCAATCTTTCCCCTCAATCGAGGCTTCTCTTCAAACAAATCATGTAATGCCTTCAGGAAAAAATCGGGAACCCGGTCTTCCCAGAAGATTCCGGCGTACGTAATACGCATCCTGCCGGTTGTGTGTTCAACGGAACCATTGAGTGTATAATCTTCGGGATCGTATCCCTGCGAGACAATGTCGACATCGTGATACGTAAGGAAAGGATACCGGGCGATCAGGGACTCCTTCACGCGCCGGTTCGTGGCGATAACGTGGCTGCTTGCCCGCAATGCGTTTCTTTCAAGCACATAATGTCTCCACCTATGGAGAGGCGTCGCATAGAACTTGAAAGGGTAATCATGCCACGGATCCCGGTAGTCGAACACCAACGGTTTGTTGATTTTCGACTTCACATCAGCCCCAATCAGGAAATCAGTGAACGGCGGCGCAGTAGCGAACACGAGATCAAATGGAGTTTCCTTGTGAAGTTCCAAGGCTTTCGCAACAGCCTTTTTTCGCCACCCGATTTTATTGTCCGGGATGAATAGCGTATCACTGATCCGGCTTAAGAGTCTTCGCAGCCGCTCTGACGGAACCTTCACAACTTCCTTCTTCGCAAAAAGCTTCCCCGGTCCAGCGGTCTCCGTCCTAACGATCCGGATGTCCGGCGACTGCACTTCATCAAGAAGTGAGTCATCCTGCGCAAAGTAGCCGCCGGGCGTCACCGTCAGGACTGTCGGGTGCCAGCCGAACTTTGGCAAGTACTTTACAAATTTGAGTGTCCGCTGAACGCCACTCAGCCCCATCGGTGGAAAATAATACGCTATAACAAGAACTCTACGTGGGGAGCTTTCTTCGGGAACCATACTATACAATCATAAATTCTTTTGGGGCGGTGTTGAGGACTTCACACCCACCGGCTGTCAACAGCACATCATCTTCAATACGAACACCACCCATCCCCGGAATATAGACACCGGGTTCAATTGTTATGACACTCCGGGCTGTCAATTTTTCTTTACTCAAGGATGATACCCGCGGCCGTTCGTGCACCTGAATCCCGAGTCCATGACCCAGCGAATGATTGAAGTACTTACCGTAGCCTTCCCTGGTGATCCGACCACGCGCTACGGTATCAAGATCCTTCGCCCACATGCCAGCCCTGGCAGCGTTGATCGCGTCGCACTGGGCATTGAGCACCACGCTGTAGATCTTGCGCGCCTGCGCCGTTGCCTTGCCAACAGCAACCGTGCGTGTGATATCGGAATTGTAGCCGCGCACTGTGCAGCCGAAGTCCAAGGTTACCAGCTCACCGTTTCTGATCCGCTTGTTGGTCGCCCGCGCATGAGGAAAAGAACCCCGTTCGCCACTCGCCACAATCGGTTCAAACGCATCCTTCTCTGCCCCGTATTTCTTGTGCAAATAACAAATTTCGGCAGCGATATCCAGCTCCGCAACACCCGGCTTGAGAGACCGAATCACATCATCGAACACAAGATCCGAAATACGAACCGCTGCACGGATGAAATCAATTTCTTCCTTCTCTTTGATAAGCACTATACTTTCGACAATATCATTGGTTGGAATGAAGGAGCCCTCGTGAACGAGTTTCCTCAACGTCCGGTATTGTGCGTAAGTAACCGTGTTGGAATCAAAACCGATACTCCGGCAGCCTTTCAGGAGTTTGAGGCGGGCCACTTCTTCGTACAACCCGTTTGATACGATAATACGTTTGTAGCCTTTGACTTCTGTTTTGGATTGCAGGGCATAGCGGGAATCGGTGAGGAAGAACGCATCTCGCTTTCGAACTACGCACAAGCCACTTGTCCCCGAGAATCCCGTCAGGTAACGGATGCAAGGCAATGAACTGACGATGAATGCATCAAGCTCAAGATGCTGCATGCGTTCGCGCAGCAGGGCTACCCTTCTTCGGCTCATGTGCATCCGTACGACTTAGAGATGATAATTCGGAGCCTCTTTGGTAATGAAGATGTCGTGCGGATGACTCTCACGGAGTCCGGCATCGGTCATCCTGATAAACTGCGCTTTGGCTTTCATGTCAGCGATTGTTGGCGCTCCGCAGTACCCCATGGCGGCGCGAAGCCCTCCTACCATTTGATACACTGTATCCCCGATGGGTCCTTTATATGGCACCCTCCCCTCGATTCCTTCAGGAACAAGTTTCTGGAGATCGTCCTCCGCATCCTGAAAATAACGATCCCGGCTCCCTTGCTTCATTGCTTCAATGGATCCCATACCACGGTACACCTTGTAGCTGCGACCTTCGTAGAGCACTTTCTCTCCCGGACTTTCATCCACACCGGCAAAGAGACCCCCGATCATGACCGAATCAGCTCCAGCAGCAATAGCCTTGGCAATGTCACCGGTCTGTTTGATGCCGCCGTCGGCAATGAGTGGTATGCGGGCTTTCGATGCGACCTTCGAACACTCAAGGATGGCTGTAAGCTGGGGAACGCCGACACCAGCAACAACACGCGTCGTGCAGATTGATCCGGGCCCGATACCCACCTTCACACCGTTTGCACCCGCCCTGATGATGTCGCGCGTTCCTTCTGCCGTTCCAACGTTGCCTGCAACAAGTTCAAGATCAGGAAACAATCTTCGAACGGATTTTATCGTCTCAAGTACTCCCCGTGAGTGCCCGTGCGCTGTATCTATGATAATGACATCAACGTCACCCCTGACGAGAGCTCGCACACGATCAGTAGTGTCAGCAGTAACGCCAACAGCCGCGCCTACACGCAACCGGCCATGCTGATCCTTGCACGCGCTGGGAAATCTCTTTTTCTTTTGACTGTCCTTGAATGTGAGGAGCCCCTTCAGGACGCCACCCTTATCAACAACCGGCAGCTTTTCAATTTTATGTTTCTGCAGAATGCGTTCTGCCTGATGCAGTGTTGTCCCAACCGGTGCGGTGATAAGATTCTCACTTGTCATGATCTTCGAGACGAACTGATCCTCGTTAGGCTCGAACCGCAAATCCCTGTTGGTAATAATTCCGATCAGATGATTACCGCCGTCGACAACAGGGATACCGGAGATCCTGTACTTGTTCATCAGATGAAGAACATCCTTCACTTTTTGATCTGCCCGCACAGTGACGGGATCAAGGATCATCCCGCTCTCAGATCTCTTGACGCGTGCGACTTCCTCCACCTGGCGGGTAATAGTCATGTTCTTGTGCAGGATGCCAATGCCGCCCTCGCGCGCCATTGCAATTGCCATATCGGATTCCGTTACGGTATCCATGGCAGCACTGATCAAAGGAATGTTAAGCTCAATATTGTGCGTGAGCCTTGTGCGAACATTGACTTCGCGGGGGAGGACGGCAGATTTTGCAGGGACTAAAAGAACATCATCATAGGTGAGCGCTTCACCAAGGATCTTTCGTATGGACACGAGGAACCAAGATTAGATTGAATCAAACGATGGGAGGATATTCTCCCTTAGACTGTTCATGTGTACGCCGGAATACCGGTAATGTCTTCACCGATAATCAGCGTATGCATTTCATGTGTTCCTTCGTACGTGATAACAGATTCAAGATTCGCAGCATGACGCATAACCGGATATTCATCAAGAATACCATTTGCACCAAGAATGGATCGAGCCTCACGCGCAATCTCGAGCGCGTGGAATACGTTGTTGCGTTTGGCCATTGATATCTGCTGGAACCGTACCTTGCCCGAATCCTTCAGCCGCCCGAGTTGCAGCGCAAGGAGTTGAGCCTTTGTAATTTCAGTAACCATATGAACGAGCTTCGCCTGATTGAGTTGGAATGCAGCAATCGGCTTATCGAACTGAATACGCGATTTGGCATACTGCAACGCCGCATCATAACACGCCATGGCGGCGCCAATCGCACCCCACGCAATTCCATAACGTGCCTGACTCAAACAACCAAGTGGCAGTTTCAAGCCATTGCCTTTGGGAAGAATGTTCTCTTTCGGAATATGCACATCCTGGAATATCAATTCTGACGTCACGGACGCTCTGAGCGAATGTTTGCCCTTCATTTCGGGTGCGGAAAATCCTTTCAGACCCTTCTCGACAAGAAAACCATGAACAACACCCTTGAGCTTCGCCCACACAACAACAATATCTGCAAGCGTCCCGTTCGTAATCCACATCTTCGCGCCATTGATGACATACCCATCCGATGTTTCTTCCGCCCGCGTAATCATCCCGCCGGGATTGGAACCAAAATCCGGCTCTGTAAGGCCAAAACAGCCAATCTTCTCTCCTTTGGCAAGCAATGGAAGCCAATAGTCCTTTTGTTGTTCAGAACCATAGGCATAGATTGGATACATCACAAGACCACTTTGGACAGAAGCGAAGCTTCTCACTCCGCTATCGCCACGTTCAAGTTCCTGCATAACCAGTCCGTAGGCAACGTTGTTCATGCCTGCACAGCCATATTTCGCCGGAAGCGTTGCCCCAAACATACCAAGATCAGCCATCTTGGAAATCAAGTCCATGGGAAACGTTCCCGCACGGTTGTGTTTCTCAATGATTGGGAGAACATTATCATCAACGAATTCCCGAACGGTATTCCTTACAAGAACTTCTTCTTCACTGAGAAGCGAATCGATGTTATAGTAATCAACATTCTGGAATTTCTGCATGGAGGATCCTAGGTTGGGTCAGAATGGAAAAAAGCCCTGTTCAGAAAAAGCAACACAGGGCCAAGAAAACTCATAAATTCGACTAAATGAACAAAAAAAAGTCTCTAATGTCAAGATATATTGGGTACTGAAGGAGAAAGCCGGAGTACACTGGTCAGGCGCATCCGGCTTTCAGAAGGAGAGATTAGATGTAGTACTGGTCAATAGAGTATACTGGCATAAACAAAAAAAGTTTCAAGCCTGGAGAAAAAACCTTTGGCGAAGAAAAGAAACAAGATACTACCCGAAGAATGCATGAAGGAATTCTAGGTATCCTGAACCTTCATACCATACTGTTTGATCTTGAGGTAGAGGGTTTTCTTGCTAATGCCGAGCGCGGCAGCTGTCTTTGTGCGGCTGTAGTTATAGTGCTTGAGCGTATGCTCAATATGCATGCGCTCCACTTCTTCCAGCGGAACAACCGTGTCCGAGAGAAAGTTCGAAACAGCCTGGGTAAGCCCTTCTGCTGACAACTTGTCCGTCCGATGAAAATACATTGAGAGATCAGGCTCTTCAATTGTATCGCTTGAAGAAAGAAGAACGGCACCTTCCAAAACATGCTCAAGTTCACGCACATTGCCAGGCCAATCATGGGACATCAGCAGGCTCATAGCGTTTTCTGAGAGCTTCTTCGGCGTTTTGGTTTTTGCTTTCCGCACAAGGAAGTAGTCCGCAAGAATCGGAATATCCTCCCTGTGTTCACTCAACAAGGGCACACGGAGAGTCACAACATTAAGCCGGTAGAGCAGATCTTCACGGAATCTCCCCGCTTTCACTTCCTCTCGAAGATCCTTGTTCGTTGCAGAAACCACGCGTACATCCACGGTCAACAAATTCGTCCCTCCAACCCTTCGAAACTCCCCTGTCTCCAGGAATCTGAGAAGTTTCGGTTGAATTGCCGGACTAATGTCGCCGACCTCATCGAGGAAGAGTGTGCCGCCATTCGCCACCTCGACAAGTCCCTGTTTCGCCGAGTACGCGTTGGTGAAGGCGCCTTTCTCGTGGCCGAACAATTCGCTCTCAAGGAGTGTATCTGGAATTGATGCACAGTTGACAGCAACAAACGGGCGATCGTTCCGAGGGCTGCGCCGATGAATCAAGTTGGCAATCAGTTCCTTGCCCGTACCGCTCGCACCTTGAATCAGAACAAATGAATCACTCTCGGCAAACCGTGTCGCACTTTCGACCAGTTTCAGGAACACCGGACTTTGACCGATCAATTCATGACTACCAGCCTTCCGGGAAAGCTCGCTCTTCATCAACTTGTTGTCAATGAACAGTTGCTTTCGTTCGATGGCGCGATGAATGGTGTTGAAGAGTTCATCGATGTCATAAGGCTTGGCAAGGAAGTCGTATGCACCCAGCTTGATTGTCTGGATCGCCGTCTTCACGTCAGCATAATTCGTCAGGATGATAACTTGCGTGGTGGGAGAATACTCGTGGACAAACTTCAGAACCTCGATGCCGCTTACGCGTGGCATCCTGATATCCAACAGCAGAACATCATAGACTTTCCCCTGAATCTGGTTAATCGCCTGACCGCCATCGGATGCAGTGTCGACGGCGAATTCCTGCGTCTCTGTCAATTCACTTTCGAGAAGTGTGCGCAGGGATTCCTCATCATCAACAATCAGGAGATTGTAGCGTTTCGGCATTGGTCCACCAACTTTCTGGGGGGCGATGGCAACATCGCTGGAAGTTGAGTCTCTATTCACTCAGTACCCGCTCAATGGTTGTTAGCAGATCGACGAGGTCATACGGTTTACTTACAAAATCTTCAGCACCAAGTTTCTTGGACTCGATTGCATTTTTCAGATCGGCAAAACCTGTCAGCATCACGACCCTTGTCCTGGGGAATTTCTCTTTGATGAATTTCAGCACCTCAAAGCCATTCATTCGTGGCATTTTGATGTCGAGAAGAACAAGATCAAAACTCTCTTTCTGAATGTTCGAAATGGCTTCGTCGCCATCTGCAGCGGTCCTCACTTCGTACCCCTCGCTTACAAGCTCACCACTCAACACAGTCCTGAGCGCGTCTTCATCGTCGACAACCAGGATTTTTCTCTTTTCTGACATGAACGACTCCAGATGTTGTTCTGCGGAATGCCCGCTTAAAGCTGCTCAACGCTACATTATCCTCCCACAATCGCCTTATACGGTGTGACCGAAAATAGACAAACAATTTCAAAGAATCAACTAAATATCTTCTCCAACCAAGGTTCGCTGTGCCACACGAGAAACTATTTGCAACTCACCCGCTCAAGTGCTATACTCATTGAGGAAAAGACCCTGGAGACCTATGGAAACACCTGAGATCATCAACCTCTTGTTCGTAGACGACGATACCGGATATATGGCCATTGCCCAACAATTGCTTGCCAAATACCAGGGGAAGAAATTCAACATCCTCTGGAAACAGGATGGCGCTTCGGCACTGGAGGAACTGCTGAAGAACCCCGGTATCAACCTGATCGTTCTCGACTATTACCTCCCGGAAATGAACGGATTGGAAGTGACCAGAATGATACGGGAGAACAAGATCGAAGTCCCTATCATTTTTCTAACGTCCAACCGTGATTTTCGGCTTGCCATCGAAGCAATGAAGTACGGCATCGAAGACTTCATGGTAAAGGACGAAGCTGTGGATTCGGTACTTCCGCGCACGATCGTGAATATCCTCGAGCGGGTACACCTAAAGAAGCGTATTGCCGAGCAACAAAGGACGGATCTTATCGCCAAGAAGCGAACAGACGCAATCAAAGAACTTGTCGTTACGGTCTGCCACGAGTTCAACAATCCGCTCGCGGCAATGAAAATCAGCACGGATATTCTGGCTCGCCAACATCTTCAGGGTGAGGAGATGACACTGGTGAAAGAACTGGATCGTAACATCAGTCTGATCGAAAAAGAGATTACCAAGCTTCGCGATATTAACTTCGAGCGGATTGATTTCAAAAAATTCTAGCTGCTTCGATGATACCGGTAGTGGTTCCAGTGGAAGTTGGCACCCGTTGCCTGCTGAACGGAGATGAATCCACCGTGCAGTGACGGAATTCGGTAGTGCTCAAGTTACACCTGGACGAACAGAGACTGTCGTCCTCCTCTATCGATTCCAGGCATTAGACCAATAGGGAAACTTGATCCCCACTCGGAATTCCACTTGCATCTCTTGCCATCTATTTCTATATTTTGACAGTATTTTGAAATCAAGTGGCTGGGGTTTGAATGGTTCTGCGCTTTCCATTGATCAAAGAAAATTCAGTTAAACGTTCAATTTCAGGATAACAAGTGTCCCGCCCAAGGCGGGACACTTTATTTATGCTCACCTCATGATTGTAAGGGACGTTCAGGAGATTATTGAAAAGTGGGCGCCAACAGGCATCGCCTGGGAACGAGACAACGTCGGGCTGCAAATCGGTTCGCCGGATGCAACGGTAGACGGGATCCACGTATGCCTGGACGTCAATGAAGAGATCATCCACGAGGCACGGGCACGGCGTTCGAATCTTATCGTAAGCCACCACCCGTTATTGTTTCGACCACTACAATCGGTGAACCTGGAGAATGGAAACGGGCGTTGTATTGAACTACTGTTGCGTTCACAAATCAGCCTCTATTCAGCACATACGAATCTTGACTTTTCTCGTGGCGGAACAAGTTTTGCACTTGCCGACAAATTAGGACTCACGAATGTGGATTTCCTAAGAAAGAGCTACAGGTTGAGCAAGAAGATCGTTACGTTCGTTCCGTCTGACCATGTGGATCGTGTCGCCGAGGCAATGGGAAACGCAGGCGCCGGAAGAATCGGGAACTACGAATCGTGTTCGTTTCGGAGTCAGGGAATAGGAACATTCAAAGGCAATGCGAAATCCAAACCGGCAGTCGGCACAAAAGGCAAGCTTGAGCAGATTCAGGAAATACGCCTGGAGATGATCGCGGAGCAACCGAATATGCGTTCCGTGGTCCAGGCGCTACATGATACACATCCATACGAAGAAGTGGCGTACGATATATATCCACTTGAGAATGTTTCCACAGAATATGGCATGGGTATAATCGGTGAACTCTCCAAACCGATTCCCGCAGGGCAGTTCATTTCACATGTGAAGAGATCGCTCAAGACAGATGCAGTCCGTTATGCCCGGGGTACACAGACGCGAATTCGCAGGGTTGCTGCCTGCGGCGGCAGCGGATCTGAACTGGCCGATGAGGCAATTCGTCAAGGTGCCGACGCATTCATCACTGCTGATGTAAAGTATCACAGCTTTCAGGATGCTGCACATCGCATCCTGCTTGTCGATGCGGGACATTACGAGACCGAGCGGCCTGTGGTTGACGCACTGGTCAAGAGATTGAAGGAAAAATTCAAAAACACCGGAGAACAAGTTCCGGTCCATGCAAGCCGAATATCATCGAACCCGATTGTGTATCATTAACTACAGAAGGAACTCCATTGGAAAATAGGTTACGAAACCTCTATGCTTTGCAATTGATCGACAACAACCTTGATGAGATCGAAGACCTCAAAGGGGATCTTCCAGCCGAGACCCGTGAGGCGGAAGCAAAGGTGACCGAGCTACAGGAGAAACTCGCAGAGCTTGAACATGAAATGAAGTCCTCATTTGCCGGGCGTGATAAGGCGGATAGCGCGATCATCAACCTGAAGGCGAAGCTCGAAAAATACAAGAAGCAGCAATTCGAAGTCCGGAATAACAAAGAGTACGATGCCCTTTCGCGAGAGATGGATTCAGCAACCGCCACGGTTGCAAAACTCGAGAAGGAGATGGAAACACTTGAAAGCAAGGCAACCACAGCACGGACAGACATTGAAGCTCTTAAGATAACATTCGATGCAGCCAATGTAATCCTTGAAGAACGACGCGAAGCCCTTGCCGAAGTCTCAAAGAGCACGGAAGCTGAAGAATTAAAGTATGCCCACGAGCGGCAGAAGGTTGTTGCACGCATCGACAAAGCCGATCTCTCCGCATACGAACGCATCAGGAAAGCGAAGAAAGGCAAAGCAATTGTTCCCGTAAAACGGGGAGCCTGTGGCGGGTGCTACAACAAAGTCCCGCCGCAAATGCTGCTCGAGCTTCGCCATAACAACAAACTGTATATGTGTGAAGGTTGCGGTCGCATCGTGGTCTCCGATGAGCTTGTTGAATCCTTGTCAGCAACCGCATCATCATAAGTGTGCGCCGTCGTCAGCCATGACAGGCGCTGTGATTCATAGATTTTAATTAACTAACATACTCACAACTGCAGGTCGGGCAACCGCGTGATGCTATTTGCACCATGAGGAAAGTCCGAACTCCACAGAGCAAGGTGCCCCGTTAAGAGCAGGGGTCTCGACGGCAAAAGTCGTTGAGAACGGAAAGTGTCACAGAAAACAAACCGCCTCACCCGACTTGTCGGGACGGGGTAAGGGTGAAAAGGCGAGGTAAGAGCTCACCGGTCCGTCAGTAATGTCGGACGCATGATAAACCCCACCTGGAGCAAGACCATGTAAGAGAGGAGAAGCTGCTCGCTTCATTTTCGTGGCAACACGGGATAACTCTCGGGTAGGTCGCTAGAGCCAAGGAGCAATCCGAGGCCCAGAGAAATGGTTGCCTCCTCTCTACCATTGGCGGAGAGCAGACAGAATTCGGCTTACAGACCTGCATTGCCTTTCGTTACCTGCTCACCCGTATCCCCTACGGGTGGTACGAAGGCATTTCTTGAAAGGAGTCACCGTGAATACCACGTTCAGGGAACACCGGTGGACAGTCGCCGAGCCACCCGACCCGGAAGTTGTTGCACACCTCTCCAAAGAGATCAACGTTCCAGAAGCAATTGCCAAGGTCCTCGTGTTTCGCGGGATCAATGACTACAACAAGGCAAAGGCGTACTTCCGGCCCACACTTGAGCAACTCCACGATCCGTTTCTGATGGACGGAATGGAACTGGCCGCGACAAGAGTCATCAAGGCAATCGAACAAAAGGAAAAGGTCGTTGTCTTCGGGGACTATGATGTTGATGGAACCAATGGCGCCTCCATGCTCTACCTGTTCTTTCGGGAAGTTGGCTGCAGTGTCAGCTACTACATCCCCGATCGTTTGAAGGAAGGCTACGGCATTTCCCGTACCGGTATCGATAAAGCCGCACAGGAAGGTGTCACTCTCTTCGTTTCGATTGACTGCGGCATTACTGCCATTGATCAGGTTGAGTACGCACGAAGCCTGGGCCTCGACGTGGTCATCTGCGATCACCACGAAGCCGGTGAACGACTGCCAAACGCCTACGCTGTGCTCGATCCCATCAAGCCCGGAGACACATACCCGTTCAAATACTTATGCGGATGCGGCGTGGGGTTCAAACTTATCCAGGCTATTGCCCAACGCCTTGGCAAGGAGTCATTGCTCCCACAGTTCCTGGAATTTACTACGCTCGCAACCACTGCGGACATCGTGCCGCTTGTTGATGAGAATCGGATCCTCGTCAAGAAAGGATTTGAACAGATTAATGCGAACCCAAGGCCGGGCATCAAGGCCCTGATCGAAGCCGCAGGACTTAACCTAAAGAGCATCAGCACCGGACAAATCGTGTTCGGCCTTGCGCCGCGCATCAATGCTGCAGGCCGACTCGGAGATGCCAATCGTGCCGTCCGTTTGCTCACCTGCGAGGACCCCGAAGAAGCACGCTCACTCGCCAATGTGCTTGAACTCGAAAACATGAACCGCCGCAAGATCGACGAAGAAACGTTTGACGAGGCTCAACAACTTGCCGAACAACTCTTTGACCTCGATGTTGATTCGGTCATCGTGTTGCATCAGGAACATTGGCATCCGGGAGTCGTCGGGATTGTCGCATCACGCATGGTGGAGAAGTACTACAAACCCTCCATTATGATGGCAACAGTTGATGGCGTTGCCAAAGGCTCGGCGCGGAGTGTCAGCGGGTTCGATGTGTATCAGGCGCTCAAGCGTTGCGAAGACAAGCTGATTCAGTTTGGCGGACACAAATATGCCGCTGGGCTAACCGTGGAAGTCTCCCGACTGGATGAGTTCCGTGACGCCTTCAATGCCACCGTGAAAGAAATGATGGCCGAGGAGCTGAAGACGCCCGAAATCAAGGTGGATGTGGAGATCACGTTCGCTGAGATCACGCCGCGCTTTATCCGCATCCTGAAGGAATTCGCCCCGTTCGGGCCTGGAAATATGAAACCGACATTTCTTGCACGCAATCTGGAAGTCATCGGCTCGCCACGCATTGTCGGCAGGAATCACTTGCGTTTCAAAGTGAGACAAAACGGTATTGTCTTTGATGCCATCGGCTTCGGGCTCGGAGAGCTGTTGCAGAAGGCCTCAAGCGGGAGGAAGGACATCGAATGTGTCTTTTCCGTTGAGGAGAATGACTACGTCCCACCAAACGGAGCGCGACCAGCCAATGCAGTACCGCAACTCAAAGTACGAGACATCCGATAACTGATAACGAAACGAAGGAGAAGCAACCATGTCAGGCCACTCAAAATGGGCAACAATCAAACGCAAGAAGGGTGCAACCGATGCAGCTCGCGGGCGGTTATTCACAAGGCTCATCAAGGAAATTACCATTGCAGCAAAAAACGGCGGAGGAAACCCGGAAGGAAACCCTCGGCTTCGTCTTGCCGTCCAGACGGGTAAAGACAACAACATGCCTGCAGACAATATCAAGCGTGCCATCCAAAAAGGGACCGGCGAACTTCCCGGTGTTTCGTATGAAGAAGTAACATTCGAAGGCTATGGACCGGCCGGCGTTGCAATTATTGTTGAAGTCGTAACCGATAATAACAATCGCACCGTTTCCGAAATGCGGCACGTTTTCTCGCGCAACAACGGCAATATGGGGCAAACAGGAAGCGTGGCATGGATGTTCCATCGCAAAGGGAACATCGTTATTTCACGGGCAGGAAAAGCAATCATCGAGGATGACCTCCTCTCGATTATCCTCGATGCCGGCGCCGATGACATGCAAATGGACGATGACACATTCACCGTCCTGACGGCGCCTCAAGCGTTCGATGCCGTAAAGAAAGCAATCGAAGACAAGGGAATCAAAGTAGAAACCGCTGCGCTCCAGATGATCCCCGAGAATACCATCAAGGTCTCAGGCAAGGAAGCCGAACAAACGCTGAGGCTGATGGAGGCACTCGAAGAGCATGAAGACGTGCAGAATGTCTATGCGAACTTCGATATAGACGAGAAGGAACTTGCCTCAATCAACAACTGAGCGAAGCCCCGGCGCAAAGCGCTCTTCGGGATTGAGCCGCGGTCGCATCAAGAGTACATCCATCGTTCTTGGTATTGATCCGGGAACGCTTGTGACAGGGTATGGCGTTGTCATGCGCAGCCGGAATACACTCCAGTTGCTCGGGTGCGGAACAATCCGGAACCCCGCTCAGGCATCAATGCCGCTACGGTTGAAAACAATCTACAACGATCTCTGCTCCGTTATCGAGACGTTTCATCCCGATGAACTTGCGATAGAGTCCGCGTTCTACGGAAAGAATGCCCAGTCTGCCCTGAAGCTTGGTCACGCTCGCGGTGTCGCGATTCTTGCCGCTGTCAAGAGTGAAATTCCGACAACGGAATACTCTCCCCGTGAAGTGAAAAAAGCTGTCGTCGGCAACGGAGCAGCATCAAAGGAACAAGTGCAGTATATGATCAAATCCATGCTTCACCTTTCCAATGCCAGGATGCTTCTCGATACGTCCGATGCAATTGCCATTGCCATCTGTCATCTCCACCGGCTCGTGACACCCACATCGAAGCACAAGGACTGGAAGTCATTCATCACAGCGCATCCTGAGCGGGTGAAAGCGTGATAGCATCCATCCGTGGAACACTCACGTTCAAATCACCGACTGAAGTTATCGTCGACACGCAGGGCATCGGGTATAGCGTGAGCATTCCCCTGTCTACTTATGCAACACTCGGCAGCGTCAACTCTTCTGTCACTCTTCTGACTTATCTTCATGTTCGCGAGGACCTGCTTCAACTCTACGGTTTCGCCAGCGAGGAGGAACGCACTATCTTCAAGCTCCTTATCTCGGTTTCGGGCATCGGTCCCAAAATGGGGCAGACAATCCTTTCCGGCATCACCGTACCCGATCTTCAACATCATATTATTTCAGGAAACATTGGCGCGCTCACCACGATTCCCGGCGTTGGCAAGAAACTCGCTGAACGTTTGATCTTTGAGCTGCGTGAAAAAATTGGAAAGGTGGGGTCGTCCATCATCTTCCCTCCTGCCTCAAATGACAAGCAATCACAGATTCGCAGTGAGACTCTTATGGCATTGGCATCGCTGGGATATGCACGGCCTGTCGCCGAAAAGGCCTTGCTATCCGCCCTCAAAGAAACAAACGGGAAAGAACCGACGGTGGAGGAACTCATCAAAGCTTCACTGAGGCATGCTTCGAAGTGATGAATAGACAAATGTTGATGAGACTTTTATCTTGCATCCAACTATCGTTCCATCCTTATTGACCTTTAAGCGCTCTTCCCTTACCTTCTCTCTATGAAAACATCCGATTCCAACTCCCCCGACCGGTTGGCTCCACTGGGACTCGAAAACGAAGTAGAATTCGACCAGGCACTTCGCCCGCTCTCATTCTCCGACTTCTACGGCCAGGAGAAAATTACCGATAACCTGAAGGTCTTCATTTCCGCTGCGCGCCAACGGGAAGAAGCTCTGGACCATGTGCTCCTCACCGGCCCTCCCGGACTCGGCAAGACAACACTCGCCCACATCATCGCCAACGAGATGGGCGGGAATATCAAGGTTACATCAGGACCTGTGCTCGACAAGCCCGGCGACCTTGCAGGCATCTTGACGAATCTTGAAGAAGGAGACGTTCTGTTCATCGATGAAATCCATCGTTTGAACCCCGTTGTTGAGGAGTATCTGTATTCAGCAATGGAAGACTTCCGGCTTGACATCATGATTGACTCCGGTCCAAGTGCGCGCAGCATTCAACTCACGCTGCCTAAATATACGCTGATCGGAGCAACGACGCGTGCAGGATTACTGACTGCTCCATTGCGTGCACGATTTGGTATAGCGAACAGACTCGACTATTACGACTCGACCATACTCCAGAAGATTCTCCAGCGATCTGCGTCGATACTCAATATCGAGTGTGACCCGGTCGGTCTTGCAGAAATCTCCCGTCGTTCACGCGGAACTCCGCGCATTGCCAACCGCCTGTTGCGTCGTTGCCGTGATTTTGCCCAGGCTGATCCGAAGATGAAGCAATTCAACGGTGTCGTTTCTCAGGAGGTAGCACGGCATGCCCTCATTGCGCTTGAGGTGGATGAGCATGGGCTTGATGACATGGACAAGCGCATCCTTCAATGCATCATCCAGAAGTACAATGGCGGCCCTGTTGGCATCAACACACTTGCTGTCGCTGTAGGAGAAGAATCCGGAACGATCGAGGAAGTATATGAGCCGTATTTGATTCAGGAAGGATTCATCAAGCGTACTCCGCGTGGACGCGAAGCGACGATGCTCGCGTACAAGCATCTCAATATCATTCCGACAAGAGAGCACCAACCGAATTTGTTTTCGTAACGGATGGAAAACACTTTGTGAAAAGCAAATAGGGAAATGAGCCAAGATTCGAGAGCAATCTCATACAAGGACTTCTCTGTAATTGACGTCTTCAGCGGCATCGGCGGACTAGCTCACGGATTTTCCTTGGAGGATTTTAAGGTTGATGCAGGAATTGACTTTGATAAGAGTTGCAAGTTCGCCTTTGAGAAGAA
Organism: Bacteroidota bacterium; assembly: GCA_031402435.1. Classification (GTDB taxonomy): domain Bacteria; phylum Bacteroidota; class Ignavibacteria; order UBA10030; family UBA6906; genus UBA11986. The sequence continues at coordinate 109,202 of JANNSJ010000028.1, forward strand.
CAATAAGACCGTGTTTGTTCACAAAGATGTAACGACACTTGATTCAGTGGAACTCCTCTCTCTCTATTCCACAGGCAAGAGAAGAATTTTGGTCGGTTGCGCTCCATGTCAGCCTTTTTCAGTTTACAACAGCAAGGCATCGGGAAAGAAGAAAAAGGACGCGCAAGAGAAAGACACCAAGTGGAAGTTGTTGTATACATTTGCCAATTTGATTGAAAAGGTTGATCCCGAAATTGTATCAATGGAGAATGTACCCTTGCTTATCAGTTTCAAAGGGGGTAGAGTGTTTCACGACTTCGTTAACAAGCTTAAAAGGAATGGATACACTGTCACATGGAACGTCATTAACGCACAAGATTTTGGCGTACCTCAACGAAGAAAGCGACTGATCCTTTTTGGGTCTAAACACGGGGAGGTAAAGCTAATTGATAAAACTATCGTGAATGGCAGATACAAAACAGTCCGAGAAACAATAGGCCGTTTGCCACCTGTTGAGGACGGCATCGCCCACCCTTCCGATCACTTACATAGAGCAAGAAAACTTACTGACCTGAACAAGAGAAGAATAAAGGCAACTAAAGAAGGTGGCTTCTGGCGCGATTGGGATAAAGAGCTTTGGCTAAAATGTCATAAGAAAAAAAAGGGGAGGGATTTTAGAAGCGTTTATGGAAGAATGAAATGGGATGATGTTTCACCGACAATGACGACTTGTTGTATTGGTTTAAACAACGGTCGTTTTGGACATCCAGAACAGGATAGAGCAATAACTCTACGAGAAGCAGCATTGCTTCAGAGCTTTCCAGAGTACTATGAGTTTATTGACCCTGAAGCAAAGTTCTCTTCTTCAGCCATAGCACGACAAATTGGCAACGCAGTTCCTGTTGAATTAGGAGTAGCAATTGCAAGAAGCATCAAACAACATATCAACGATACAGTCGGAAGAGAGCAGCAATAGTTCCCTCCGTTGGCGGTTCGACGTCAACACCTTTCGCTTGCTGGGTCGAGAACTCATCACTGATCGAATCACTGCCGTCTTTGAACTCGTCAAGAATTGCTACGACGCTAACTCAACCAAGGTAACGGTCGAATTCTGCGATGTGTCTTCCAATCTTCCCGATAGAAAGATCATCATACGTGACAATGGCATTGGAATGTCTTTCACAGATATTCGGGACAAGTGGATGGTTGTTGGAACGAAGAGCAAGAGAGGAACGCTTTTTTCTGATCCTCCGTTCAACAGAAGATTTGTTGGTGAAAAAGGGATTGGGAGATTTGCTGTGGATAAGCTTGGAGAGAAGCTTGTAATCAAGACAAAGCAAAAAGGTGAATCTCAATGGCTTATTGTGAAAATCAATTGGGACGAATATGATAAGAAAGCTAAGGACGAACAGCTGACGCTCTTCACGGAGATCGATAATGAGTTCAGCTATGAACCCGCTCAACCTGATGAACAAGGTACCATTCTTGAGATTTCTCTGGTCAGCGAGATATGGACTGAGATGGACATCGAACGCCTCTACAAGGAACTGACCAAAATTGTTTCACCCTTTTATCCATTGAATCCGCCGTTTGAAGTGTTTGTAAATTCGAATGAACACAAGACCTATCGCAACAAGCTGGTAAAAACTGATACAATAAAATACGCCTCACACCAAGCATCCATAGATTTTGACCCCACAAAGAACAAGCAGGAGATTTTGAAATTTGACGATAAAACAGGCAGACTCTATACCGAATGGACAGAAATAAAATCATTCGGACCCATAAAGCTTAAACTGTTTTATTTCAATCCAGGAGCAAAACGGAGATACTCTTCCGCCTACAAAAAAGACGACACTAGGATCGATGGGGTAAAGATATATAGGAATGGTATTATTACTACGCCTTTTGCAGAATTCGAATCTCACCCTGATAAAAAAAGAGATATTCTTGGTATCGACAAGAGGCTGTGGCGAGACATCTTCTATAGAATCAGCACTCGCGAAGTAATCGGGGTACTCGACATTTCCTACGAACTGAATCGCAAGATCGTGGACTCAACGAACAGGCAGGACTTCGTTGACAATCAAGAGTATCGAGACCTGAAAAGTTTTGTCATTGAACAGCTTGACGTTTTGTCTGAGATAAAAAAATATGAAAATGAGATCGAACGACTGAAGTCGAGCAGGGCTCTGGAAAAGGCAGGTCAAGACATAAAGCTCTTCAAGAAAGAAATAGAAGACATAGAGCATAGCAAGCCGGAACTTAGGAATTACCTGAAGCCGTTGAAGGAGCGAGCGGCTGAGGTCGCTATTTCGATTTCTAAAGGAGTCCGCGATCAAAAGAAATTTCAGCAAGAGGCCACGCGACGTGAAAACATCTATTTGAGCTTGATGTCTCTTCAAGAATACGCCTCGCATATTTCACACGCTGTTAGAACCTCATTAAGTAGCATCAAAGATATTGCAGAGTTTTTCAAGAACAACTTTCCCGATGCCAAATACGAGGGTTTGTTCAAAGAGTACTCGGTCATGATCTATGATGAGATGGAAAGACTAAGTAAGGTCATAGATTTTATGTTGAGCTATGCGGCGTCAAATACTGATTTTGAAGATTTCAGCGTAAAACAATTAATTGAAGATGTTCTCCTTGTCAGGTATAAAACGGTTCTGGAAAAGGAAAGAATTCGACCCATCATAGATATCAAAGATGATGTTGTTATCAACTCTAACAAGAAGTTCTTCGAGGACATTATTCAGAATCTCGTATCGAACTCAGTAAAGGCCTTACAGGAGCAGGCGGACAAGATCATCAAATGCACCGGATATGTTGAAGACGATTATTTCATGTTTCTTTTCTCCGACAATGGGCGCGGAATAGCAGATGGAGATGAACAAAGAATATTCGAGATATACTACACTACCACTGCGGAACAAGGTGGAGCGGGGCTCGGATTGTTCATTGTCCGCACTAGAATTGAAGCGCTGAAGGGAACCGTCGAAGTTGCTGAGAGCGAATTTAAGCCAAAAGGGGCGACGTTTAAGATAACATTACCATTTAAGAAGAGCGACAAATGAAATCAACTCCTGTACGAGTTATTGTCATCCATGACGACCTGAAAGACAAAGCCCCGTTGTTGATTAGCCTGAAGGAAAAATATGGATCGGACAATGTTCTACTGTTTAAGAAATCGCAAGATGGGCTGAACTATGTTTTGGCCAACTTATCACAAAAAATGATCGTGGTACTAGATCTTAATTTCAAGCCGGGCGAGCCTTCCGGAACTGAGGTATTTGAAGGCATCAGAGAAAAAACGGCACTTGTGTATGTTATCATTATGACCGCTAGTGATCTAAGCGCTATCAACAATGAAACTCTAATCGGGTTTATCAATAACGATGCGCTTGCCTTTGTGCTAACCACTTCGGGGTACCCCAACATAGTAGCCCTAGTTGACAAAGCAGCACATCAGCTTGAAACAAGGGTTGATTCCGTGCTTGAGCAGTGGATAAGTAAACAGAGTTCCGAAGATCGGACAAAGCCATATCTAACAATGAAGGATGGTAGCCAGTTTAATCTTGACGAGATTTTGGACAGCATAAGACATCAAACTCACATTGGGCAAAGAATGGAAATAAACATCCTCAAGCTCGCGGTAGATTTACTTGCCCGTCAACAAGCGAGGCTCGATGGTTAACATCCTTCTTGCGTACGACGACAATGATATGAGGTTGGGCGATTATTTCCAGAAGAGTTATGAGCACATTTCAAATTGGGTCTCCATGAATCCCGATGTTGTAGTGAACGCTTTGCGGGGATTGGATTGCACTGAACTAAATGTTAATAGTCACATTGCCACTTACAACGGAGACAGATTCATCTTCGCAGGATTGTCTCATGGTAATGAGGATGCGTTGTGCACCTCAAATGATAACTATGCATCGCTTGCAAATTCCAGTTCATTCCATAATTCCTTTTTCTACACTTGTGCCTGTCTAACAGCCGATGTTCTGGGCGGAGATTTGATTAACAAAGGATGTCTCGTGTATATTGGCTACGATTCCGTGGTATATGTACCTGAATCTCATTTTGAGGTTTTCATCAAATGCGAGAACTTTGCCTTGGGAACATTTGTAACCAGTGGGAAGCATATCGGAGCTTGTTTCAGAGAAATGAACGAACTTTACAATGCAGAAATTGACAAATTAGTTATTGGAAATGATATTATTGCCGCATCTTTGTTGAATGAGAGTAAGGACAGCTTAGTAATTCTGGGGGATCAAAATCTAACCATCAACGATTTTAGAATCTAGTTGAATGTGGCTGATATATTTTCAAAATCAAAGCGAAGTCAAATAATGTCAAGGGTTCGAGCAACTGACTCGAAACCCGAAATCGCAGTCCGTAGATTTCTCTTTTCAAAAGGGTTTCGTTATAGGAAGAACGTCAAGTCTCTTCCGGGAAAACCAGATATTGTTTTACCAAAACATAAGACTGTAGTACAGGTTCAAGGCTGCTTCTGGCATGGTCACAAGAATTGTGAGGCCTCTACATTACCGAGGGCAGGGAAAAAGTATTGGGCAGCAAAAATTGGTTCAAATATGATAAGGGACAAGAAGAACAAACGAAATCTAAAGAGACTCGGATGGAGTGTAATCGTAGTTTGGGAATGTCAAATAAGAGAACAACTTGATAAACGACTATCTCTCCTGCTCAAACCTTAGATTATACAGACAAGGAACTTCAAATGCCTCTTGACAAAGACCTCCAATCCATTCAAGAAGTACGGGACTTGTTGCAGAAAGCAAAGGCCGCACAACTCGAGTTCCGCAACTACTCTCAGGAACAGGTTGACCGCATTGTGAAGGCAATGGCCTATGCGGGCTTCGCTGATGCCGCTCGACTTGGTCGCATGGCTTCCGAAGAAACAGGATTCGGCAAGCCTGAGGACAAACAGAAGAAGAACGAGTTCGCAACCAGACGCGTGTGGGAGTCCATAAAGGATGTAAAGACTGTCGGCGTGATTGCTGAAGATAAAGAGAAGAAAGTCATCAAGATTGGAGAACCCATGGGCGTCGTGGCAGCGCTCATCCCTTCCACCAATCCAACCTCGACGGTCATGTTCAAGTCGATCATCTCAGTGAAGGCACGCAATGCCATTGTTGCCAGTCCGCACCCGCGTGCAGTCAAATGCACGCTCGAGGCGATGAACGTTATCCGAGATGCTGCAGAGAAGGCCGGAGCGCCCAAAAACCTGATGGCGTGCCTCGCCTCCCCAACCATCGAAGGAACAAACGAACTGATGCGGCACAAGCTTACCGCCGTAATCCTCGCCACCGGCAGCAATCCGATGGTGAAAGCAGCGTATAGTTCAGGGAAGCCTGCGTATGGCGTCGGGTCGGGAAACGTCCCTGCCTTTATTGAGCGAACGGCAAACATCACCAAGGCCGTCGCCGACGTCATCTCGGGGAAGCAATTCGACTATGGTGTGCTCTGCTCAACTGAGTCGGCACTCGTGTGCGATGCACCGATCAAGAACCAGGTAGTCGAGGAATGCAAACGGCGCGGAGCGTACTTCGTTGCAGGAGAAGAAAAGGAAAAGCTCTCCCGCCTCATGTTCGATCAGCGTGGCGCCATCAACTCGGACATGGTTGGCAAGTCTCCGGTGTTCATTGCGCAAAAGGCTGGCATCACGGTTCCATCAAACACCACAGTCTTGATTGCCGAGATGCAAGGGGTCGGTCGGGAGTATCCTCTCTCACGTGAAAAGCTCTCTCCCGTCCTCTCATTCTATACCGAAGACGGCTGGCGCGATGCATGTCATCGATGTATTGAACTTCTGGAATTTGGCGGGATCGGACATTCACTCGTGATCCACTCAAAAGATAACGACATCATCATGAAGTTCGCTCTTGAGAAGCCTGCATTCCGCATCCTCGTGAATACGCAGGCGGCACTGGGTGCCGTTGGCTATACAAACGGACTCGATCCTTCAATGACACTCGGGCCCGGCACATGGGGCGGCTCCATTATTTCGGATAACGTTACCGCACGTCATCTCATCAACGTCAAGCGACTGGCATTTGAGACGAACCCCATCAATCCGGAGGCTCCCGACCAGTTCATGGAGACAAAGCAGCGATCGGAGCATATCCACACTGGATCGTGGATGGATGAGATCGAAAAGCGCATCATTCTCAAAGCCGGGAATTCCCCGGTGTGGACAAAAGAAGCTCCTGCTGCCACCGAGAAGAAACCTGCTGCGTTCGGCGCAGGTCTTTCCTCAGATGATGTAGACAGAATTGCAAGGGATTTTACAAACAAACTGAAGTAAGAAGGTAACACCATATCACATACATGAAAGTACAGAGAACATAGTTCCAGCGACAATTCATCTTCCAAAAACAACTTCAACAAGGAGGCAGCATGGGTTTACTCGATAACATCGCAGGCCAGGTTCTTGGCGGTGGCGGTTCACAAAGCAATCTTCTCAACACAGTTGTGGGATTGCTCGGCAATCAACAGTCAGGTGGCCTTTCAGGACTAGTCCAGCAGTTCGCGGGAAAAGGACTGGGCGACATAGTTAACTCCTGGGTGGGAACGGGACCGAACAAAGCGATCACGCCTGAACAGATTCAGCAAGGCCTGGGAAGCGACACAGTCAAACAGCTCGCGCAAAAGGCAGGCGTTCAACCAGATCAGATCAGCTCCATGCTGGCCGAACATTTGCCAAACGTAATTGACAAACTTACGCCGAAGGGGCAAATCCCTCAAGGCGACATCACATCTCAGGCAATGAATTTGCTGGGCGGCTTGTTCAAGTAGAGTGAGGGGTTCTCCGGCGAATCTGCAAAACAGTTCATTGGTCGGCAGCTTTGTTCTTGCACAAGGGACTACCGAACAATGTAATCAAGCAAACGGAAATGCACTATCAGAACCGAGCGTTCCAGCGTTTCATTCTGATGCGACAAGATTCATCGCTTCACTGAAGACACGTGTGTAACCTAGGACCCATAGGCGAAGAAGAAGAGCAACAACCCTTACCCTAAACTATTCAACCATCTCTATACGAACAGAAGGAGTATTTCACATGTCCATGATGCAAGAATTCAAAACGTTCGCTATGCGCGGCAATGTCGTAGATCTCGCCGTCGGCGTGATTATCGGCGGAGCATTCGGCAAGATTGTCAGCTCATTCGTTGGCGATGTGATCATGCCTCCCATCGGATTGCTGCTCGGCGGTGTGGATTTCAGCACCCTCGGTGTGACAATAAAGGAAGCAGTTGGAACAACACCCGCGGTCGTGATGAAATACGGGATGTTCATTAACACCGTCATCGATTTCGTCATCATTGCCTTCGTCATCTTCATGGTTATCAAAGCCATGAATTCTATGAAGAAGCAGGAACCGGCAGCCGTGGCGGCACCGACAACCAAAACTTGCCCTGAGTGCAGCATGGCAATCCCGATCAACGCAAAGCGGTGTGGGTATTGCACGAGCGTCGTAAAGTAGGTTCAACTTGTGTTACGACAAGAGTTGAATCTTATTGGCCGATGCCCTACCTTTGTAGGACATCGAGAACGGTGAGTGCCAAAGTCCTCCCTGAAGACCGCAGCCTCAACCCCAAACATTCATCAATACTCTTGCAAATGACCAATCATGACAACACCTGACAAATTCATCGAGCACATAAAGCGAGGTTATTCATCCAAGGGGATGGCAGCAGCGCTTGGGTCGGCGATGCTTCGTGGAGAAGTGCTCAAGGGTGTACTTGTCAACGCGCCGCTGAGAACATTCAATCGACACGGTTTGATTGCCGGAGCGACCGGCACGGGAAAAACCAAAACCCTGCAACGGCTTGCCGAGTCGCTTTCGAAAGCGGGTGTGCCCGTCCTCCTGATGGATGTCAAAGGCGACCTGAGCGGGCTCTCACAGGCAGGTCAACCAAATCCGAAAACTGATGAACGTCACGCCAGGATCGGACTCCAGTGGAACCCCGAAAGGTTTCCTGTCGAGTTCATGACGATTTCCGACGAGAAAGGCGTCAGGCTCAGAGCCACCGTGTCGGAGTTCGGCCCTGTTCTTTTTTCAAAGATCCTGGAATTGAACGAAACTCAAGCAAGCGTGGTCTCCATGCTTTTTAAGTATTGCGATGACAAGGCTCTTCCCCTGCTTGACCTGAAAGATTTCAAAAAAGCCCTTCAGTTTGTAACAAACGACGGGAAAAAGGAAGTCGAGGCAGAGTATGGCAGAATCAGCACCGCAACGACCGGCCTGATCATACGGAAGATTGTGGAGTTGGAACAACAGGGTGCGGACGTGTTCTTTGGTGAGCGTTCATTTGATGTCGATGATTTCCTGAAGATTGATGACCGTGGCTACGGCACAATCCATATGTTGTGCCTGACGGACATGCAGAGCAAGCCCAAGTTGTTCTCCACGTTCATGCTGTGCTTGCTTGCCGAAATCTACGCAACGTTCCCGGAAGAGGGCGATCTGGAGCAGCCGAAATTGGTGATATTCATCGACGAGGCACATTTGATTTTCAACGAGGCATCCAAAGGATTGTTGGACCAGTTGGAAACAATCATCAAACTGATCCGATCCAAAGGCATCGGTGTGTTTTTCTGCACGCAGTCTCCCATGGATATACCTCCGGCAATCCTGGGGCAACTCGGGATGAAGATTCAACATGCGCTCAGAGCATTTACCGCCCAGGACCGAAAAGCAATCAAACTCGCGTCCGAGAATTACCCCGAAACGGAATTCTATGAAACGGATGAAGTGCTCACCTCCATGGGTATTGGCGAAGCGCTTGTCACCTGTCTGAACGAACAGGGTATCCCCACTCCTCTCGTCCACACCATGATGTGCGCACCTGAGTCGAGGATGGCTGCAATTTCGGACGCGGAATTGGATGCGATGGTGTCATCGTCATCTCTCGTCAGGAAATATGGTGAGGAGATTAACAGGGAGAGTGCCTATGAAATCCTTGCGGCGAAGCTCGCCGCGGCGAATACTTCAACCACTGACCAGGCACAAGCGAGATCCCCAAAACCTGAGAAGTCTACGTTTGAGAAAGTGATTGATGACCCTCTTACACGCCAGGTCGGACGTACTGTTGCACGAGAGCTCACGAGGGGTTTACTCGGAATCCTCGGATTCGGTGGCCGAAGAAGATGAAGAATTTCAGATGTTCTTGTCAGTACATGTGTTCCACGCAGAATAAACAAATACCAACATTGAGGTACCCAAATGTCGCATCCGTTTTTGTTCCTAGTACTATATATGATTTCAGTAACCGCCTATTCCCAGGAATTAAGCAAAGATGATCTCGAGAGAGAGAAGGCATTTCGGGAGCACGCCGCAAAACTGCAGCAGGATTCTGCCAAGATGTACGGATGGAATCATAAAATATCAACCGGCGTCAACCTTACACAGGTCTCCTACAAGGATTGGGCGCAAGGAGGGCAAAATTCTCTTGCGTACACTCTGTGGCTTAACGGAAGCTCCATTCAAGACATGGAAAAGACCAACTGGTCAAATTCATACAAATTTGCTTTTGGGCAGGCAAGGCTGAGCGACCAGGGATTGCGAAAGACAGATGATGAAATATTTCTTGAATCATTTCTCATCTATAAGCTGTGGACATATATCAATCCATATGCTGCCCTCACAGTGAGAACCCAGTTTGCGAAAGGTTATGAATATCCCCAGGGTACCGAGGTAGGGGTCTCAAAGTTTTTTGATCCGGCGTATCTCACACAAAGTCTGGGTGCCGCCTACAAGCCTGTTCCGGAAGTGGTGACAAGACTCGGCGTCGCCGTTCGGGAGGTCATCACGTCGGATTTTACCGCGTATTCCGATGATCCCTTAACCACGAAGATCGAAAAAGTGAAAATCAACGGGGGCATTGAATCCGTAACAAATATTGTTTGGGATTTTGCTGAGAATATGCAGCTCAAGTCAACCCTCGAACTTTTTGCTCCCTTCAAGACTCTCGACGAAGTGGTTGTGCGAAGCGACAACACGATTTCAGCGAAAGTCAACAAGTACATCAACGTGGGGTTCAACGTGCTTCTTGTGAACGACGTAACCACAACGCGCAGGACGCAAATCAAGCAGGTCCTGGCCATTGGGTTTAGTTATACATTGTTGTAGCCCATCCCCAAATCATCCATAGTATGGTTCTGGTACAATCCCCTAACGAAAAAATATACGTGAAGAAGTAGCCGGATAGCCCCGTAGACGCCGACACGCTCCACCAAACACTCACTCTCAAGGAAAAAAATCCATGCGAAAGCTATGTTGTATTTGCGTCATCATCGCGGTTCTTTTCACGGGCAACACATTTATCTACGCTCAAAAGTCAGACACCAAGAAAACGGAAAAGACCACCGTAAAAAAGGCCAAGAAGGCAAAAGAGGAACAGGAAGCGAAACCCAAAAAGGACAAGAAGGTTAAAAAAGAAACAAACGACAGCAAGAAGCCGGCAAAAGACACCGGAACAAAGACGAAAGAAAAAAAGAGCAAGAAAGAAGAATCCACGACCAAGGAATCGAAGGAAAAAAAGACTACGCCGAAGAAAGAGGAATCAACTACCCCGAAGACAAAAGAAAAGAAGGAACCAAAAGTAGCCAAAAAGGAACCTTCAGCTCTGGAAAAGGAAACAAGAGTATCCAGGGAACCAAAAGAAAAGAAAGAGCCCGCACCGAAAACTGTCAAAGAGCTCAACACTGAGAAGCAACCTGCGACAACGAAGAACGAAGCCGATGAACCTGCGGGCAAGACTGAAGATGGGAAGACCGTTTACGAAGGATCACGCGGAGGACACTACTACCTCAATGACAAAGGCGATAAGTCGTATGTGAAGGATTTTGTGGGTGCAAAAATCGTCGGGACGACAGGTGATGGCAAGACCATTTACGAAGAGATCAACCTCAACCTCACCTTCTACCCCTTCGGCTTCTTTCACAGCTTTGTTGTAAAAATACTCGATAATCGAGGTTCCATGATGCTGGGGAATCATCTCCTCAATCGCTTGCGGCAGTTTATGCTTACGCGAAAGCTCAATCCCATCCTTCACATGCGAGCGAATAATTAGCGCTGACATCGAGGGGCTAAGCTTATCGTGGCGATTCTCACCACCGCCCTGATTCTCGACAAAGTAAAGGGGTTTTTTGGTCTTACCAATATCATGAAAGTACGCCCCGACCCGAGTCAGTACTGGGTTTGCGCCAACGGAATCAGCGGCGGCCTCGCCCATCATTCCCATTACCATCGAATGATTCCAGGT